>NZ_CP021235.1:0-681538 GCF_003585765.1 Pontibacter actiniarum | reverse complement strand
TAGTGCTCTGTGAATGTTCTCCACCTCATCTTTTCTTCCTCCCGAACTTCTTTATGACTATTTAGTGAGTTGCAGCCTTCGGTTGCTGCGCTTGCTCAGCATCAGCTTGGCCACTTCAAACAGAAACAGCGTGTTTGTCACCAGGTAGCGCTTCCACAGGCGGCGCGGCTCCTGCCACAGGCGGTAGGTCCACTCCAGGCTCAGGTCGCGGGCCCACTTTGGCAAGCGCCTCTCCAGCCCGGCATAGGTCATGTACGCCTGCCCCACTCCCAGCATGCAGGCTTTCACCTGCCCCTTGTGGTCTGCCATCCAACGCTCCTGCTTCGGGCACCCCAGCGCCACAAACACAAGGTCTGCACCAGAGTCGTTGATCATCTTGGTGATAGCGGTGTCCTCGATGTGCGTGAGCTTCCGGAAGGGCGGCGAGTAGTGCCCGGCTATGCGCAGATCCGGCAGGTCCTTTTTGGCCTGGGCCACAACTGCCTCCAGCACATCGTCGGTTGACCCGTAGAAGTATACGGACTTGCCCCGCACGGCGGCCTCCTGCAGCAGGCGCGGCATAAGGTCCATGCCCGGCACGCGGTCCTGATGCTGGCCGTAGAGCAGCTTCATCAGTTTAGACAACGGCCCCCCATCCGGTGAGGCGATGTCGGCATTGTTCAAAAGGTCCTGAAAGTCCTTGTCATTGCGGGCCTCCATCAGCATGTGCACGTTGGCAAAGCATACGTAGGAGGACTCTTTATTATCTGTTAGCCAGAAAACCTGGTTCACGAAGTCTTCAAAGGTACCTGCCGAGATAAGGGAGCTGAGGAGCTGGCGCTTCTCTTTGATGGGTGGCTCGGCCGCCACCTTTTTTTCTTGTAGTGTATCAGTAAGCATTCTTTTCTCCTTTTACCATGTTCCAGACAGTGAGGAAGATAATTTTCATATCCATCATAAAGCTCCAGTTGGCCATGTACATCACATCATACTCCACCCGCTTTTCCATCAGGTGCACCTCTTTGGTTTCGCCGCGGAAGCCGCTCACCTGGGCATAGCCCGTGATGCCCGGCGTCACGAAGTGACGCACTTTATACTTGGATATAACTTTTGAGTAATGGTCCAGCTGAGACACCAGGTTCGGGCGCGGCCCTACCACTGACATGTCGCCTAGCAGCACGTTAAAGAACTGAGGCAGCTCATCAAGGTTGGTTTTGCGCATAAAGGCCCCCACCCGCGTTATTCTTGGGTCGTTTTTGGTGGCCTGCAGCTCGGTGTTGTTATTCACCCGCATGGTGCGGAACTTGTAGCACACGAACAGCCTGTTCTTTTTGCCCGGGCGCAGCTGCTTAAAGAAAACCGGCCCCTTGGACTCCAGCTTAATAGCCAGCGCGATGATCGGGAAGAGGATCGGGAAGACCAGCAGGATCACAACCAGCGAGAACAGCACATCGAACGCCCGTTTCACGACACGGTTGGAGGCCATCTCTAACGGCTCGTTACGCACGCTGATCATCGGGATGTTGTGGTAGAAGTACATGTTAACCTCTTTCTGCACAATGGCGCTGAAATCCGGCACGATGCGCAGGTACACAAAGTTGTCTTCTGCGAACTGAGTCAGCTCGTCGATCTGCGCTTTGTCATTCAGCGGCTTGGTATAGTAGATTTCATCAATGCTGTGCTGCAGGCAGTACTCCTTCAGGTCCTCCATGGTGCCGCACACCTGGCTGTTATACGGGTTGTTTTCATCCACTTCATCGTCGAAGAAGCCCATGAACTTGGTTCCGAACTCGTCGTTGTTGCTCATTGTCTGGTGCAAGGCTCTGGCGGCAGATCCGGTGCCCACGATCACGTAGCGGGTGTGCGCCATCCCAGAATTGGTGCAGTAGCGGTACACCTGCTGCAACAGCAACCGGCTAAAGCCAATCAGCAAGGCCGTGGACAGGTACGTGTACAGCAGCAGCAGGCGGGAGAGTTCTTCCAGGTTAAAGACCACGATACAGCTTGCCAGGATAAAGGCATGCATGATAAAGACGTTAATCAGGTTGGCAAGCCGCTTGTCCATGGTGAAAAGGCCGTCAACCCTGAAAACAAAGTTTGAGAAGCCAGAGACGATCCACCACACCAGCGCAAACAACACGAAGAAGACGTTGTACTGGTAATCAAGGTCCAGGCTGCCGTAGCGGATTAGGTTGGAGAACTTGAACGCGAATGCGATAAGCGTAACGTCCAGGATTAACAGAAGAACTCTGTTAAAACTGTAATAGTGTCTATATTTATTCATCTTGGTCTTGTACTTATTTAATCATATAATAACCCTTCGTGTCTTTTTCTGCACTGCCCTCTGGTTCTCTTCACATGCTGCCGCTGTAGCAGACCTAGCGCGTTAAGACATCTACACCAGTTGTTAAGCTTCGTTAAACTTTTGCTTTTTTCTTGAAGCCGTTGCCTTGCGAACAACCTCCGGCGGTTCAGCTTAACCGCCCTCGTGTCGTTCTTCTGTTATAGGGGAAAATACGGCTTACAAATGGTAAGGTTTATGATTTTACTAAGTTCCATTGAAAAAAAGTAATTAAATAATATATCAAAAACACAATGTTTATATATACTATAATTGCTCTATTTGAATAAAAACCTGCTTCAGAAGTACAATTTGGCTCTTCCAACGCATAATCCGGCGCAAAGCTTCTTTTATAACTATATATATATAATTCATTCTATCTTGCCTGTGCGGGCATGCCTATTTACCCAGATGTGTGTGTCGGTTACCCTAAAGCCATTTTAGAACAGGGTGCGGCTAGTTTTTAAAACAACAAAATTGTACAATAACACACCACCCATAGTATAATTACCTCACCCCGGGAATGCCACCAAAGTTATACAAGGAGTAAAACCCAGATTACCTATATAGAAAGGGTGAAACACCGGGTACGCGGCACCCTAAGGACAGGTTCAGCCAAGGTACAGGGTAAACAGAAAGCTGCCACTTGTACTCCTCCGGCTGCCAAAACATGGATGACACCTTCAGATACAGCATAGAGGCGCTGTGAAACAGGCGCAACGAAAACAAACGAGAGGACGCTGCTACGCAAGTAATTAAAAATTGGTTTCGTTATATTTAAAAAAGTTCAGAAATATCTCTCCCCTTTTGAACTTTACTACCCCTAAATTCAATTAACCTGTCTATAGCAGCTTCAGCTTTAGTAGCCGTGCCAGCTGCCATAAATATTTTGCCCTGTATTTCCGCCGGGCAACCCAAGGCTGCCCGGCGGCCGACAGAACAGCTACTGGCTGAGCATTACAACCAGAACGTGAACTTAAAAGCTAAACTTATAAAGTAGATTTACAGCCAAAGTATATGCGCCAATTTGCCAAAGGCTTCTCCTGCCTGCTCCTGCTGCAGCTGTGGAGTGCCTTCTCAAGCTATGCCTCTTCCCAACCATGCGCCCCTACCGTAACAACCTCCGGTGACCTCTGCAGCACCGGTCAGGTAAACCTTACTGCCAGCCCTGCTGCCACTTACCTGTGGTCTACCGGAGCCACTACACAAAGCATCGCCGTTACCAAAGAGGGCAGCTACACTGTCACCACGAAACAGGAGGATGGCTGCGAAGGCACCTCCGAGGAGGTTACGGTGACGGACGGCCCGGACGCCACCGTGGTGGACCCCATCAGCTTCTTTACCTCCTGTAGCTATGCCGGAAATGTAGCCACGTTTGAGCTCACCATAGAGAATGCCTCTGTCACCAAGGAAACCAACACCCGCTATGAGATAAACTGGGGCGACGGCAACACAACCACCCTGGGACCGGAGTTTGAGACAGCCACCCACACCTATAGGTCAGGAGGCTCTTTTAGCTTGCGCGTAACGGCGTATGACGCACATGGGTGCAAAGGCACGCACGAGGAGCGTGTGTTCATAGGCAGTAACCCCAGCCTGGGCATCTCCAGCCGCGGTAACACAAACGACTGTGCCCCTGCCACCTTTATCTTTGACATTGATAAGGAGATCGTAAAAAACAACTCCCCGCAAACGGTTTATACTTTCCAGTTCGACGACGGGTCAGCCCCGATGGTGTTCTCGCATGCCAACCTGCCTGCAACCATTGAGCACACATTTACAGAATCCTCGATGAGCAAGCCAGGGCGTGCTTTCACCCTGACAGCCACTGCCACCAACCCCTGCGGCACCACTCCCGCCACCGTGGGAGGCATAAAGGTATCCAAAGGTCCTATTGCCGACTTCGCCATCGGCAAAGCCTGCTTAAACACGCCTATCAAACTAACGGACAAGACCATTGAAGGCTTTAACGCAAACGCCAATGCCGGCACCAACGCCGGTAGCTATATCGTAGACTGGGAGATCTCCCCGGCACAGGGCTGGGAGTATACCTCCGGCACCAGCAAGACCAAAAGCCCATCGGTTAAATTTACGCAGCCGGGCACCTACAGTATCGTTATGACGGCCACCCCTACGGGACTTAACACAAAATGTACATCAAGTACAGTGAACAAGGTCATCGTGATTGAAGAGCCGCCGGTTGCTGATTTCACCCTCAGCGGCGACGATACATGCGCATCGGCCGTTTTCGCGGCCAACAATACCTCCACCGGCCCAACAGCCAACTATACCTGGCGGGTAAGCCCGGCCGAGGGGTGGGAGTTTACACAGGGTACCAAGTCAACATCCAGAGATGCCGCCTTCCAGTTTAACAAGTCCGGCACCTACACCATTTCCCTGACAGCCAGCAACAGCTGCCAAACCACGCTGAAGGAGACGACCATCACCATAAAAGCAAAGCCGCAGGTAAAGCTGCCGGCACCGCAGGTGTACTGCGGGCCGCAAACCCTTGCCTTTACAGCCGAGAACGCTGCGCACGCACCAACTTACGATGCCCAACTGGGTACCATCAGCCAGTACGCCTGGTCTGTTTCGGGCCCGGGTGCAACTACGTTTGAGAACGGAACCGACGCAGGCTCGGCCTACCCAAGCATACACTTTACCGAGGCAGGCACTTATACGGTCAGCGTGGTGGCCACAAATGAGTGCGGCAGCTCTGAGGCGGCCACGCAGCAGGTTGTCATCAACCCGCTGCCAGAGCTGAAGGTAACTTCTACCGAACCGGCGCTCTGTATCGGCGGCAGCACCACCCTGACTGTGGAGGGCGCCGATACCTATACCTGGGCACCGGCCACCGGCCTGAACACCACTAAGGGAGCCAAAGTGGTTGCCAATCCAACCGAGACAACCACCTACACCCTTACCGGCACCAACGCCGCGACCGGCTGTACCAATACCACCACTTTTACCGTGGAAGTAAACCCGCTACCAATAGTAGCAGTAAGCGCCAGTGCCAGCGAGATTTGTGTGGGGCAAGGCGTGGCTACGCTGGCAGCCACAGGCGCTGACACCTATACCTGGGCCCCGGCAGATGGCCTGAGTGCCACGGAAGGCGCCAGTGTAGAAGCAAGCCCCGCTGCCACCATCACCTACACCGTTACAGGCTATAACAGTGCCACCGGTTGCAGCAGCACGACTTCGGTAACCGTAACCGTAAACCCCTTGCCGGAGGTAAATGCCGGGCCGGACCTATCTGTTTGTGATGACCCTACCCCTTTGCAGTTGAAGGGCAGCCCGGCTGGTGGTGTCTGGAGCGGAGAGCAGGTAAGTGCGGAGGGCAGCTTTATCCCGAACGGCAAAGGGAATTATGTGCTTACCTATACTTACACCGATGCCAAAGGCTGCTCCAACTCCGACCAGATGACGGTTGTTGTGACGGATGTGGCACAGGCTACGGTGGCAGAAAAAGAAATCGAGCGTTGCCTGAACGACGGCTCCTTCGTGCTGGGGGCTAGCCCGGCAGGAGGTAAATGGAGCGGTTCGCGGCACCTGACCGAAGATGGCACCTTTACACCGGCAGAGGTTGGCACCTATACTTTAACATACACCTACTATACCGGCACCTGCTTTACCACCGACCAGACGCAGGTAACTGTGAAGCCGCTTCCGACTGCGCCAGTGGTAACCGGTGTAAAAGACATTTGCTATAACACCAGCACCACGCTCGCCACCAAAATCCAGGCAGGCAAAGTAAACTGGTATACGCAGCCGCAGGGCGGCACCCTGATCGGCACGACAGCGGCAGGCACTAGCTTTGAAACAGGGCAGCTAAAGCAAACCACTACCTTCTTTGCAGAACACGTGGCCGAAAACCAATGCGCCAGCCCCCGCACGAAAGTAACCGTGGTGGTGCGACCGGAGATTGCGGCCCCTGTTGTGGCTCCTGTTATCATCTGTGGAGCCGGCAAAGCCACACTGGTAGCACAAGGCACAGCCGGTACCTACAACTGGTATGACAAGCATGGCAATATACTGGTAACCAATGGCGGCAAAGTATACGAGCCGCAGGTAATCGAGAGCACCGTTTTTTATGCAGAGGCCGTGGTAGGAAATTGCGCCGGCCCTCGTGCAGAAGCCCGTGTAACCGTTAACCCGGTGCTCGGCAACAATACGTTGGATGCCGCAGGACCGGTATGCGAAGGCAAGCCCTTTACCCTGACCGGCTCTGAACCCAACGGCGGCGGGGGCCCAACAACCTTTACGTACCAGTGGGCGAGCAGCACGGATGGCGTTACGTTCACCGCTGTTACAGGAGCGACCGCCAACGCCTACAACTTAAAAGCGGGACTGGCTAAGCCGACCTGGTTTAAGCGTACTGTCTATTCCGACGGCTGCGAGCTGGCCTCCGACCCAATCAGGGTAGAGGTGATCCCTGCCATCACCAAAAACCAGCTTTCGCCTGTTCCGGCTATCTGTGCGGGTCAGGTGCCGGGTGAGATCAAGGGAGTGCTGGTAGGCGGCACCGCGCCTTATACTTACACCTGGTACGTGAGCACCGACAACACCACCTTCGAAGAGATCAAAAACAGCAATACGCCGAACTATCAGCCTGAGGCCCCGCTTGATGGCAACACCTGGTACAAACGCGTAGTTAAGTCTGGCTCCTGCGACGAAAGCGTCAGCAACATACTGATGGTAACGGTAGCGCCTGCGATCAGCAAGAATAGTATTCGCGGCAACCAAACTGTATGCGAGGGCGATAACGCTACACTAACCGGAGAGGCGCCGCAAGGCGGCAACGGCCCCGGCACCTATACTTACTACTGGGAGTCCAGGGTGGCTGGTGGAGAGTACCGGGAGATACCGGACAGCCGCGGCAACAGCACCAAAGACTGGACAGCCAATAACCTCACGCAAACAACTACTTTCCGCAGGATCGTGATGTCAGGCACCTGCAACGTGAGCACCAGCGACCCGGTGACAGTTACGGTAAACCCAAAACTGCTGAACCTGATCACGGGAGACCAGGAAGTGTGCCAGGGCGGCACGCCAACCCTGCTGAGCAGCCTGACGCCTACTTCCGGCGGTGAGGCTGGCAAGTATGCGTACACCTGGGAGTACAAGTCGGAAGGAGACACGGACTTTATGCCGGCGGCGGGCAACAATACCCGCGCAGACGGCAGCTACCAGCCGGGGCCACTCAGCAAAACCACCCTTTTCCGCCGTAAAGTTACGTCCGGTGGGTGCATCAGCTACTCCCCTGCTGTGAAGGTAACGGTAAACAGCCCAATCCAGAACTACAACATCAAGGCCTCGCAGAGCATTTATGCTGGCACAAAGCCGGCCAAGCTTACCGGCCTGAACACAACGCCACTGGCTGGCGGCAACGGCAAGTACAGCTACCGCTGGGAGTCCCGCACCAATGGCCAGGACTTTCAGCCGGCACAGGGTGCCAACGAGAGTGCGGAGTACGTGTTCCCGACGGGACTGTACACCGACACCTGGTATCGCCGCGTGGTGATATCCGGCGGATGTGAGGCTATTTCCAATGAGGTGGTGATCACAGTGATTGCCGAGATTGCCAACAACGTGGTGAAATCGGACCAAACCATCTGTACCGGCAGTGTACCGGCAACGCTGGAGGGGGAGCTTCCGAAAGGCGGTGAGGGTAACTTCAATTACCGCTGGGAAAGCAGCACGAAGGGCGACAAAACAGGTTTCGTAACCGCCCAGGGACTGGACGGTGCGCCAAACGATGCACAGAGTTTCCAGCCGGGGCCGGTAAGCCAAAACACCTGGTTCCGCCGTATCGTCACCTCCGGTGCTTACACAGACATCAGCAACCCTGTACTTGTAACCGTAAAGCCTGAGCTGAGCAATAACGTTGTTTTATCCAGCACGCAGGTGGTGTGCTATGGAGAGGCTCCGGCCACGCTCAGCGGCTCCGAGCCGGAAGGCGGCAGCGGCACTCCGGCATTCCTGTGGGAGTTCAGCGGCACCCGCGACGGCATTTACAAGCCAGCACCGGGCCAGAACAACAGAAAGGACTACACGCCATACCCGCTAACGGACAACACCTGGTTCAGACGCGTGGTGACCTCGGCCTCCTGCGGCTCCCTTACGAGCAATGCCGTAGAGGTAAGGGTAACACCACTGCCAGAGAAGCCTGTGGCACAGGGAGCCAACATATGTGCCGGCCTCAGCACAACACTTACAGCCACCGGGAAAGGCGGCAGGCTGGAGTGGTTCGCAAGTGCGGCAGGCGGCAACCCGGTGGCAACAGAAAATTCGTTTACAACGCCTGTGCTCCAGTACACCACCACTTACTACGTGCAGGAGGTGGCGCAGAACTGTGCCAGCGAACGGCAGGCGGTGACGGTGACGGTAACGGAGCCCAAGCTAAGCGCGGGCCCTGATGTAACGGTGGTAAAAGGCAGAAGCGCACAGCTGGAAGCCAGCGGAGGCCTGACTTATACCTGGTCGCCGGCTGAGGGGATGAACAACCCCAACATTTCCAACCCTACCGTTACTCCGGATAAGACGACCGTCTACACCGTGACAGCCACAACAGAGGGCGGCTGTACTTTCAGCGATGAGGTGGTGGTGCGTGTACTGCCGTTTGTGGATATCCCGAACACGTTCACTCCGAACCAGGACGGCATTAACGACACCTGGGAGATTGAGAATATCGACAAGTACACCAACTGCAAAGTCCAGATCTTTAACCAGTGGGGCAACATGGTGTTCAGCTCAGACGGGTACCAGGCTCCTTGGGACGGCAGCCAGAACGGCAAGCCGCTGCCCATGGCAACCTACTACTATGTCATCAAATTAGATACAAATGAAAAGCCGCTGACCGGCAGCATAACCATCGTTAAATAACCGCCCCCTATGAACAGACTTTTAGCCCTTGGCTTCATGCTTTTTGCCGTGGCAGGCAGTGCCATGGCGCAGCAGCGGCCGCAGTACACGCAGTATTCGTTAAATAACTACCTGGCCAACCCGGCCATTACCGGCATCGAGGACTATGGAGACCTGAAGCTTGGTACGCGCCAGCAGTGGTCCGGCCTGGAGGGTGCGCCGCAGTCGTACTACGCCACACTGCACATGCCGATCCATAAGAGCTCCAGCTCCTACAATGGCGGTCGCACTGGCAACGTGGCAAAGGAGGCGAGCACAAAGCAGAACGTGTACCGCCGCGTGCGCCCGCACCACGGTTTGGGGCTGATGGCGATGTCTACGGAGACGGGGCCTCTGAAGCGCGGAAGCATCTCAGCCAGTTACGCCTACCACCAGCCTCTGTCGCGCACGCTGCGCATTGCTGCCGGCGTACAGCCGGGCCTCATCCAGTACAGCCTGGACCCGGCCCGGGTGAAGCTGGCCAAGAACAGCATCAACGACCCGGCCATTTACGACGGGCGGGCCAATGAGACCAAGTTCGACCTCAGCCTGGGCCTCTGGCTCTACTCCCGCAATTTCTACGCCGGTGTGTCGGGTGCGCAGCTGGTGCCGAGCAAACGAAAGTTTGTGGAAGCCAACACCCCGGACGACAACGACGGCTCCCTGCAGCAGCACTACTTCCTGACAAGCGGCTACCGCTTTGATGTGTCTCCTTATATTTCGGTGGTCCCCTCCATGATGGTCAAGATGGCGCAGCCAAGCCCGGCCTCGGTAGACGCCACTGTGAAAGTGCTTTACGCCAACAGGCTCTGGGCGGGCGTTACTTACCGGCACGAAGAATCCGTGGCGGCTATGGCCGGCATTAACATCAACCACCTGTTTGACCTGGCCTACTCCTACGATGCCAGCACATCGCCGCTGGGCCAGGCGAATGCCGGAAGCCACGAGGTGGTGCTCGGCTTTAAGCTCCGTAACACAAGAAAGGTTATATGCCCGGAATGGGCTTGGTAATATTAATAATGGTTTAGTTTGAGAGTAGAAACGGGGCAGCTATTTTAGCTGTCCTTTTCTTTTTTTGCGGCTTGCCACAGGCACAACTTTTTAGCAGCAACCACAGTACGGCCATGTATAAATGCATCGTATATGGTACTGAAAAAATCCCTGGCTATCTTTTTAGGCATTGCCTTCCTGTCTTTTGTGGCGGTACAGTACAACGACCCGGACCCGCTGGTGTGGATGCTCCTGTATGGAGTGGCAGCCCTGCTATGTTTCCTGTCGGCTTTTAACCGGGCGCCCCGCACTGTCCTGTGGGTAGGGGCCGTATTGTATGCCCTGGGAGGAGTGTACATGTGGCCCGCGCTTTTCGAGGGGATCAGCATCGGCAGCGGCAACATCAAAAACATAGAGGAGGCCCGGGAGTCGTTAGGGCTTTTCCTGTACAGCCTGTCCTTTGCCAGCCTGGACCTGCTTGCGAGGCAACAGCTGCGCCGCCAGCTACGGCTGCAGCAACTGCAAAAAGCAAAATGGGCTCACTGAGAATACCTCAGCAAGCCCATCCTTTAATTACTCCTATACTTATACTTGTGCTTTTAGAGCTGCTCCGCTTTAAAGCCTGCCTTCTCCACGGTGCTCCGGATCGTTTGGGCATCGGCGGTGTCGGCTTTTACCTCCAGTACCTTGTTCGGGTTATCGGTATCCACTTTCCACTCCTGCACGCCCTCCAGCTTATTCAGGTGAGGTGTTACGGCTTTCACACAGCTTCCACAGTTGATGTTGGTTTTGAATTTATAGGTTTCCATTTGCTTTTCAGTTTTATTTATTTAACATATTAATCACACTTTATACTTTCTTGACACGCAGGCGCAGGCTGTTCGTTACGACCGATACCGAGCTCAGGGCCATGGCGGCACCCGCAATCATCGGGTTCAGCAGAAAGCCTGTGAACGGGAACAGGACGCCTGCAGCCACCGGAATACAGATCACGTTGTAGAAGAAGGCCCAGAACAAGTTCTGGCGGATTGTCTGCACCGTTGCCCGCGATAGCCGAACAGCCTTAGCCACCTGCGTCAGGTCTGAGCGCATGAGGGTAATGCCCGCCACATCCATGGCAACGTCTGTCCCCTGCCCCATGGCTATACTTACGTCCGCGGTGGCCAGGGCCTGTGCATCGTTGATACCGTCTCCCACCATGGCCACTACCTTGCCTTCGGCTTGCAGCTTTTTCACAAACTCAGCCTTGTCGTTTGGCAGCAGCTCGGCCTGGAAATGCTCCACGCCTACCTGCCTTGCCACAGCCTCGGCAGTTTGCCTGTTGTCGCCGGTCAGCATGTATATTTCCAGACCGGCCTCGTGCATGGCCTTGATGCCTTCGGCGGCGGCGGGTTTAATAGGGTCGCTTACGGCAAACACAGCGAGGGCCTGTTGGGCATCGGCAAAGAAGATAACCGTCTTGGCGTCCTCCTGCAGCTGCCTTGCCGCCTGCAGCAGGTGTGCCGGCAGCTCCACGCCCTGCTGCTGCAGCAGCTTCTCGTTACCGGCAAAATAACGCTTCCCGTCGTACTCCGCCTCAATCCCCAGGCCTGTCAGGCTGTTAAAGTAGGCGGGCTGCAGGGCCTTCTGCCCCTGCTCTTTGTAGAACGTGTAGATGGCCTGCGCGATCGGGTGCTCCGACTGCGCCTCCATGGAGAAGAACAGTGTTTCCAGCCGCTGCTGCATCACTGTGTCCTGCGCCCACACCACATCGGTAACAGAGGGCTTGCCCAGCGTGATGGTTCCGGTTTTATCAAGTATAACCGCATTTACCTTGTGGGCGTGCTCCAGGCTCTCCGCGTCTTTGATCAGGATACCGTTTTCTGCCCCCCGGCCCACGCCTACCATTATAGCCGTTGGCGTGGCGAGTCCCAAGGCACAGGGGCAGGCAATCACCAGCACCGAGATAGTAGATAGCAGCGCCTCCGTCAGGTAAGCCTCGCCACCCAGCACGAGCCAGGCTGCAAAAGTAAGTATGGCGATGCCCAGCACCACCGGCACAAAGATGCCGGCAATCCTGTCCACCAGTTTCTGCACCGGTGCCTTGCTCCCCTGCGCCTCCTGCACCAGCTTAATAATGTGCGCCAGCATGGTTTCGCCGCCCGTTTTCTGCGCGATGAGCTGCAGACTGCCTTTTTGGTTGATGGTGCCGGCATAGAGCATATCGCCCGGCTTTTTCTGCACCGGCAGCGGCTCACCGCTGAGCATGCTTTCGTCGACGTAGGTCGTACCAGCGGCTACCTCCCCGTCCACCGGGATGCGCTCGCCGGGTAAAAGCACCACGCGGTCTCCCACCTGTACTTCCTCGATCTTTATCTCCAGCTCCGTTTCGTTTCGCAGCACCCGCACCGTTTTAGGCTGCAGGCCCATCAGCTTCTTGATGGCGGAGGAGCTACGGTCTTTTGCCCCCTCCTCCAGGTACTTACCTAAAAGTATAAAGGCGATGATCACGGCCACTGCCTCGTAGTACACGTGCGGCATCAGGCCCCTGCTCAAAAAGAACTCCGGGTACACCGTGTTAAACACACTGAAAATAAAGGCGATGCCCGTGCTGAGCGCCACCAGTGTATCCATGTTCGCCCGAAAGTGCTTTGCCTGGGCCCAGGCACCTGTAAAGAAGCGCTGCCCCGCCCACAGCAGCACCGGAGCGGTTAATACCAGCATCGCCCAGTTGCCCCAGCTAAAGGTATCGTGAAAGAACATGCCCAGGACGAACACCGGCAGGGCCAGCACGCCCGCCACGATAGTTTTCCGCTTCAGCCCGGCCAGCGCCTTCGCCTGCCGCTCCTCCAGCTCTTCCTGCGTTTTCTGCTCTATCAGGATATCAAAGCCTATCTCCTGCACAGTCTCACGCAGCTGGGCAGGCGTTACCTGCCCCTCATGGTACGCCACCTGCACGGTTTTGCCTGCAAAGTTTACATTTGCCTCCTCCACGCCCTCACGCGAGCGGAGCATACTTTCAATGCTGTTGGCGCAGGAGGCACAGGTCATTCCCTCCACCGGGTAGGTGACCTTGGTTAGTGTTTTATCAGCTATAGTCGCCATTTCTTCAATGCTTTATTTCATAACAAAGATACGCCCACCTTTGCGCCAATCTGTTACACAATTCCCGAATAGGGTTACATAGTTATCACCTATGGCAAAGGCATCCCTCTATCTAATATTATTTTGTCTTTTTATTATAAAATTCATATTTTAAAAAATAAACAAGAAACATAACCTGTACTTACCACCCTTATTTTCACGCATTTAACACAAGTAGAGTTGCTAAAAGCATTTCCCTTTGTGAAAAAATTATTTTTCCCTATATTTAACATCTTAAAAACACACAATTAACTATTGCACTAAACTAATACAGGTATTGTCTTTATTACCATAGAGCACCTGTTTACTTACGATAGCTTTGCTGAAGATGGAGCGAACAAGAAAGATAGAAAGCGATGCTAGCCGCCGGCGCACGATCCAGTTTATAGGGATATCCTTTGTGAGCCTGGTTGTCCTGCTGTTCTCCGTTTGCCTGTTTTCCTATATTAAGGCTAACCAGGTGCAGCAGGAGTACAGTATAAAACTGCAGCAGGCGTACAAGAGGCTGGAGCTGGTGAACGAGCTTTTCAGCAATAAAGAACTCTCTCAGAACCTCGTGCGGGAGCATGTTTACACCCGCGACCGCGCCTTGAAAAAAGCCGTGCGTCAGCAGCTTGAGCAGTCGCACGAAGATAACAGAGCCATTGTAGACAAGCTTGAGACACTGCTGCAGCAGAAGGAGCGGAAAGCCCTGCTCCGGGAGCTGGCGCAGGAGCGCAGCAGTTACTATAGCCACGTAGACAGCCTGCTTGAGCTAAGCGAAAGCAACCGCACCCAGGAGGCACAGGCGTACACGGGCGCGTACCTGGCTCCTTTCTACAGCAAACAGCAGACACTGCTCATCCGTCTGAGCAACGAGGCTACCGAGTCATCCCAAAAAAGGACAAAGGAAGCGATACAGGCCTCCTCCTCCATCGTGGACTCTTACTCTTTTTTGCTAATCCTGGCGGTGGGTGCTGCGGTGGGTGCTGCCTACATGCTGAGCAGGGTGTTCAGGCGGCTGAGGCTGGAAAACGAGCTGCTCAATGCAGAGGTGCTGGAGCGGCAGGAGCTACAGCAAGCCCTTCTGGACAGCCAGCAGGCGTACCGCAGGCTGTTTGACAGAAACCCCGTTCCGATGTGGGTGTATGACCAGCACTCGCTTAAGTTTATGGAGGTGAACGAGGCGGCAATAAAGGAGTACGGCTATAACCGGGAGGAGTTCCTGGCGATGTCGATCCTGGATATCAGGCCGGATGGAGAAAAGGAAAAGATCCAACGGCGTATGCTGCACATCGACAAGGCGGCTGATGCCACCAGTTACGACTTTGTGCACATGCGCAAGGACGGCTCTACCTTTAAAGTGGAGCTGAAGTCACACGCTTTGCCTGAACGGGCTGATAGTTACCCCAGGCTGGTGGTGTCGGTTAACGTGCAGGAGCGGGAGGAAACGATGGCCAAGCTGGAGAAAAACGAGCAGCAGTTACGCGAAGTCAGCTCCAGCATTCCGGGAGCCGTGTACCAGTTCCTGGTTGACACGGAAGGAAGGGAGTCCTACCCTTTTATCAGCGATGGTGTTTTTGAGCTTTACGGTGTCACGGCTGAGGAAGCCTACCAGGACGCCGACAGGCTCTTCGCCCCGGTTCACCCGGATGACCAGAAGGCGATTGCACATGCCACGGAGATCTCCACCCGTGACCTCACCCCCTGGTTAGCGGAGTTCAGGGTGTGGCACCCCAAGCAGTGCAAGTGGAAGTGGATACGCGGGCACGGCTTGCCCACCCTGAAGCCGGACGGAAGCGTGTTGTCTAACGGTACGCTCATCGATATCACCAGCCAGAAAGAGGCCCAGGCCCAACTGGTGGCAAGTGAGGCGAACCTGCGCACGCTCCTGGACAGCTCATCCCAATCCATCTACCTGCTCAACAAGAAAAGGGAACTCGTTGCCTTTAACAAGGCGGCCGAAGAGGAGGTAAAAAAGCACCTGCTTAAGCCGCTCCGCAAAGGCCAGGACCTGCTCTCTTTCGTGGACCAGGCGCAGCAGCAGCAGTTCTTCGAGAATCACCTTACCGCCATGCAGGGCCAGGCAGTGCTCTACGAGCAGGGCAGCGGGGACTACTGGTATGAAATAGCCTTTAAGCCTGTTTTTGACAGCACAGAAAAGGTGATTGGGGTCACGCTGAGCATCCACGACCGCTCAGAGCAAAAAAAGGCCATTGAGGTAATAAAGAAGAATGAGGCGCAGCTCGCAAAGGCGCAGCAGATAGCCAAGCTCGGCAGCTGGGAGTACGACCTGGCAAAGGATATGCTAACGATCTCCCGTAACTTGTACGACATCTATGAGCTGCCTTACAAAACCTTTACCCCCACGTTTAGGAACATTGCCGCCCGCTTTTACCCCGACGACAGAGCGCGTGTGCTCGAACAGTACCAGCAGGCCCTGGCTACCCGCAGCGACCTGATTTCGGAGCATAGAATCGTGACGGAGAGCGGACAGGTCAAGTACCTGGCTCAAATTGGGGAAGTCGTGTGTGATGAGGAGGGCAAGCCTGTGAAAGTGGCAGGCACAACACAGGATATCACGGACCGGAAACGCTCCGAACGGGAGGTAATAGAAACGAAGAACCTGCTCCAGTCAACTATCGGTAACATTCCGGAGATCATTTTCTCAGCCGATGGTACCCTGAAGCTAAACTACCTCAGCCCAAAATGCCGCGAGATAACCGGCTTTACAGAGCAGGAGTTACTCGAAAACGACAACCATTGGCTCAGCATGGTGCACGACGCAGACAAAGAGGCGCTGCTCCAGCTAGTGGTGCCTAAGCTTAAGGCCGGCGTTAAAACGAACCAGGAGGTGTGCATCACCACCCGCGACGGTCAGACCAAGTGGCTGTTACTGCGTATCTCCCCCATGCTCGACGCCAACGGCCAGCTGGTGCGGGTCGACGGTTCTGCCTCCGACATGACACAGTACAAAGAGGCTGAGCAGAAGAAGCAACAGCTGACCGAGCAGTTGGTAAAGCAGAACCAGAACCTGCAGCAGTTTGCCTATATCGTGTCGCATAACCTGCGCACGCCCATTGCCAACATGCTGGGCCTGGCCTCCATTTATGACCAGGAGAACCCTCATGCGCCCGTCAACGGGCGGGTGGTGGATAACCTCGTGAAATCGGCGCAGCTGCTCGACACCACCATCCGTGACCTGAACGAGCTGCTCACCGTGCGCAGCCAGGCAGAGGCCGTACAGGAGCAGGTAGACTTTCACCATCTACTGGAAGAGGTTTGCGTGGCCCTCGAAAAAGAAATAGCACAAAGCGGCGCCAGTGTTTCCTGCTCTTTTGAGGATGCGCCCAGCGTTGTAACGGTAAAGAGCTTTGCGAGCAGCATCATGTTCAACCTGGTATGCAACGCCATAAAGTACAGACACCCCGAGCGAAAACCCCGTGTAGATGTTACAACTTACAGGGTAAATGGCTACCTTTGCCTACAAATACAGGACAACGGCCTCGGCATAGACCTTGAGAGGCAGCGCGATAAGGTGTTTGGACTGTATAAGCGCTTCCACCCGAAGATCGAGGGAAAGGGAATAGGACTGCATTTAGTAAAAACACAGACAGAACTACTTGGTGGAAAGGTGGAAGTGGAAAGCCAGCCGAATCTCGGCACCACCTTCCGGGTATACTTCACACAGTTACAATACCATGAGCACCCTAAATAAAGTAATGCTGATTGATGACGACCAGATAAACAACTTTGTCTGCGAAACCATCATCAAGAGTGAGAACTTCGCGAAGCAGGTCATCAGCTTTGAGTGGGCGGAAGATGCCCTGAATTACCTGAAAGAGGCAAGGAGCGCTGCTCCACAGGACTTTCCGGAGCTTATATTCCTGGATATTAACATGCCCGGCATGGACGGGTGGCAGTTTATTGAGGAGTACCGGAAGCTACCGGAATCCCTGACCCAGCGCTGCTGCCTGTTTATGCTGTCTTCTGCGGTTGATAGAAAGGACATTATCACGGCGAAGAACATGCTCGAGGTAAAAGACTTTTTCTCAAAGCCCCTGTCCAGCGAAATACTGAACATCATTCGGGAAGATTACATGAGGTGAGTTCTGCCCCCTCTCCAGAAAGTGACGGCTACTGCATTGCAGTGGCTTTTTTTGTGCCATCCCCCCACCCGTTTTGGCTAGTGCTTCGTACAACAAAACAACAAGTATGATATATCTTAATATATAAATATAACAGGTTTTAATTTAACAGAGCAAAACTAAATATATTTTTTACCTATATATTTTACAACTATAAGAGAATAAGGTCCGTAAGCTAGAGAGACTTCAAAAAGGCTATATGCCTATATAGAACTTGTTTGAAGGTAAATCTTACTGTTTAACCCTAGCTTATACCCTCATGAAAAAGTTTTTACTAGTTACGTTCACCTTCTTCCTGTTTGGCACCCCTCTGTTTGCCCAGTCAGTTTTCACGCTTAACCCAGAGGCTGAAGCGCGCTGCACCGAGCTCACCCGTAAAATGACCGCTGAACTGCGGCTGAATGAATTTGAATACATTAAACTGAAAGCCCTTAACCGCGAGCGCATGGCCAAAACCGACGAGCTGACGCGCACCTACAGCGACAACCTCCCTCTGCTGGAACAGAAGCTGCAGGAACTCGCGCAGGTCTATGACCAGAAGATCGTAACCTTCCTGAAGCCGGACCAGAAGCAGCTGTATGCCCACTACAAGCAGGAAATGCCAAAGGCACAGTTCGTAGCCGCCGGCGAAGGGTATTAACCCGCAACGATACTTGCCGAGATGATGAAGGCCTGCTACCCGTCGGCCTTCATCGAAAGGTACATCCTATAAAACACCGCAGGGGGAGCTAACTAGCTCCCCCTGCGGTGTTTTATAGGATGTCTTCAGTGCCTATCTGCGGCCGTAATCTGCGTTGTCGGGCTTTTCTTCATCATCCCCCAGCGGTTGGTCGCCCCGGCGTATTCCGGCAACGTCATCGTCCATACCGGTATCACTGCCTTCGTACTCAAAGCCTGGCCCTTGCGCGAAGGACTCGCGGCTTTTAGGGTCGTTGGCTCCATAGCCGGTGGTTTCGTTGCCCCCGATGTGCAGGTTTTTCAGCTTGTCTTTCTGGCCCGGCCGCTCCGTGAACCCCTCCGGGCCCATGTTGCGCTTTGCAGACGGGTCTGGGCGGTTGCCCGGTGCCACACGGTCGCTATAGTTGCTATTCACGTTTTTCTCCTCTGTTTCGGAGGCCTTTCTTTTATCTTCTTCTTTACTCATCGCTTTCAGTTGATTTAGTTACTGTTTTGTATACGCTTGCCCAGTGCACATGTTCAGTAACCGCCCCGATAGCTTTACATAATAAACCAACCAACGCCAACCGCTACGGCGTATCGTTCAGTTGCCAGTCATAGGTGTAGTAACCGAGGCTGTAGCCTGCCGGCAGCGGCTTTGCGCGAAAGCGGTTGATGTAGGCAGCTATACTTGGCGCCTCCCGCAGGAAATCGCTTTTGTACCAGTTAAAGATCTCCGACACCAGCACCTGCTTTTTCGAGGGCTGCACCTTAATGAAGCTGTTGCTCCGCAGGGCCTGCTCGGCCTGCTCCTGCAGCTGCTGCTCCACCTGCTGCGGGGTAAACGCCTCGTTGCGCAGCGGCGGACAGGATTTGGCGGCGCACACGAGGGCAAAGTGAATGCGGGCGTCCTGGTAAGGCTGTAGCAGCTTCTGCTTCTCCAACTCGTTCAGCGTCATGGGCTGGCCTGCAACCGTATGCTTCTTCTGGTCAAAAAAGCCCTTGACGTCCATCACCGACTTGAGCGGGTACTGCTCCAGCACCTGCTGCAACACCAGCAGGTTATAGGCGTTCAGGTAAAAGGCTTTCTTTTCGGAGGCCGATGCCCCCTTTAGCCCGTAGCTCTTTACCTGCGCAACCAGCCGCTGCAGCGCTGCCCTGTCTTGGCTCAGGCTCTTGTAGTTTACCTGCCCCTGCCGCACGTGGCGCTGCAGCAGATCGGTGTAAGAAGTATAGAAATCGGCCTGTGCGGCGGTCGCCTCCGGGCCCGAAAGTAAAACAGCAAGGCCCGCAACCAAAGCGAGCAGGTACAGCATCGTGTGTTTCATAGAAGTATAAAGTATAGGCAGGCCTACCACCAGGCAACTGCGGGTACAGAGAACCAACAACCGCACCATTCTGTTATCTTTGCCACAAAGTATACCACAATGGCACCTCTCTTGCTTTAGCAGTGTTCAGCGTGGAGAACGAAATGCATATAACCGCACATGAAACTATCTAAAATATACGACCCCAGGGAGATGAACTCCTACCAGTTTGTGGCTGCTACAGGCTTGGTCATGACCATTGTGGCCAACCTGATCATGCTCTTCCTGGGCAAAGCAGTGGACAACTACAATGCCCTGTACCTGTGCTGGGCTGTTTTCTTTACGCTCGGCACCGTAGCCAACTTTAACAGCAAACCAAGCGACCACGATCACCACCACCATCACTAGGCCCGTAACAGCCTTTGCCCTTGTCGCTGCGGCTACTTCAGGAACTGCAGCAGGGCCTTGTGAAACTTTTCAGTAGCCGTCAGGTGCGGTATATGCCCCACACCCTCCAGCTCAACAAGCCTGGCGTTTGGTATGGCCTCGGCTGTACGCTTTCCTAGTTGCGGGTACTGCCCGTGCTCCTGCAGCTTCTGCTTGTCCTTTATATAGCCTTTCCCGACGATGGTCCTGTCCTCCTGCCCTATCACCAGCAGCGTGGGCACCTGTAGCTGGTCAAACTCGTACACCACCGGCTGCTGATAGATCATGGCGTAGGTCAGGGCAGATGCTTTGGCCACTTTCGGGTAGTCCGGGTGGCTGATCTGCGCCGCCGGCACCTGCACCCATTCATCATAGGCAGGCTTCCAGGAGGTGTAGTAGGTCTGGTGATAATCGCGGATAGACTGCGGCGTGCGCTTCAGCTCTGACTGGTACAGCGCATCCAGCGTTTTGTAAGGTACAAAAAGGCGGTAGTCCTCCAGCCCGATAGGGTTTTCCAGCACCAGTTTTGTAGTCATCTCCGGGTAGAGCAGCGCGAAGCGCGTAGCCAGCATACCGCCCATTGAGTGGCCCACCACCGCTACCTGCTGCACGCCCAACTGCTGCAGCAGCTCCCGCGTGTTCTGCGCCAGCTGGTGAAAGCTGTAGTATACCTCCGGCTTCGCCGACTTGCCAAAGCCTACCTGGTCCGGCACAATTACCCGAAAGCCGTTTTCGGACAGAAACCTGATGGTTTGCTGCCAGTAAGCCCCCAGGAAGTTCTTGCCGTGCAGGAGCATGACCGCCTGTGGGTTCTGCACTTTGCCGGCTGGCGCCACATCCATGTAGGCCATTTTGTAGGTTTGCCCCTCCACCTCCGCATCAAAGTACTTCACTTCGTAAGGGTAATTGTAGCCCTCCAGCGTGGCGTTCAGCTTCTCCGGTACCTGCTGCGCCTGCGCCTTGCAGACTAGCAGCAGGAGGCACAACAGCAGTAAAAGGTTCTTTTTCATGTTTTAGTTGTTTGTACAAGTATGCATACAGCTTTTAGAGGGATTTGTTTTCATGCCCCTACCGGCCAATAGCCTATAAGAAAAATCAAAAATATTTACCTCGCTGTTACAACAACATTAGAATTTCACATTCCTGTTCTGCTATATTTAAAGCCTTTTAATCATAAAAATAAAACAAACTTTTAGCCATGAAGAAATTCTACTTTTCTGCTGCCCTTGTGCTTTGCCTTTCGCTCAACAGCTGCGGACCGCAGATCTACCAGGCAGCCTCTTTCAGCCAGGTAAAGCAAAACCACAAGGTGCTTGCCATCATGCCTTTCGACGTAACCATTGAGTCGAGAAAGCTGCCGAAGGGCGTAACTGCCGAGATGATGCAGGACCAGCAGCGCGACTACGGGTATGGCATGCAGAACGATGTGTACGGCTATTTCCTGCGTGAGATGAGCAAAAACCGCTACAGCGTTTCTTTCCAGGACGTGGCCAAGACAAACGCGCTCCTGAGCGAAGCAGGCATTACGTACGATGACCTGAAGTTGGCCTCTAAAGAGAAGATCTGCCAAATACTTGGCGTGGATGCCGTGGTTTCCGGTAACGCAGTGATGTCCAAGCCGATGTCCGACGGTGCGGCTGTGGCCGTTGGCCTGCTGGTTGGTGCCTGGGGCCCTACCAACTCCGTTAACACCTCCATCACCATTCACGAGGCCCAAGCTGGCGATCTGATGTGGAAGTATGACTACGAGGCTTCCGGCAGCGTGTTCAGCAGCCGCCAGTCGCTGTCTAACGCCCTGATGAAGAACTCTTCCAAAAAATTCCCTTACAAGAAGTCATAGTTAGCTACGTTAGCCAAAAAACAAAACCCCGCTGCTTCACCTGCGCGGGGTTTTGTTTTTGCGGCCTCTCTAAAACAAAGAGGCCCGTTGCCAATGCAGCGGGCCTTGTAAATCACCAAATCACTAAACTCTACACTATTAGAACGTGAAGCCTACAGAGGCTTTCACAACCCTGTTGTAAGTATCGAAGCTGCCGTTATCGTCTATAGGGCTAACGCCGTAGTCGTAGCCGGCGCTGACGTTAAAGCCGTTGGCAAACTTGTACCCCAGGCCGCCTGTCACGGCGAAATCAATATCGCGGAAGCCGTTTTTCATGTCCCACTCCTGGTTCAGGGCTTTAAAGCCCAGGGCCCCCGCCTCAGCCGACACCTTGTTAGACACCAGGTACGACACCTGCGGACCTGCAAAAATATGGAAGCCCTCGCCTACGTATACTTTAGCCAGCACGGGCAGGTCTATGTATTCTGCCTTGTTTGTGATGGTTACGTTGGTGTTCAGAAAGTCCACCGCCTCAATCGGCACTTTTCCCTTCAGCACGGTGCCTTTCTGGGAGTAGAGCAGCCCTGGCTCGATCTCAAAGCCCGGCGCCACGGGGATGTTTACATACCCGCCCACATGGAAGCCGGTGCGCATCTCCTGGCTCACCGAGCCGTTTGTCATATCGACCAGGTCCTGTACGCTTTTCATGGTTTCGCCGTCCCAGTCAGCCAGGTTTACACCGGCCTTGATGCCAAACCGCACCTGGCCGGGTGTGCTGCTGCTGTAGCTGGTTTGGTTTCCGGAGCGCACAGGGCGCTGCTGGGCATTTACAGAGGCTGTTGCCAAACCGATGGCCGCAGCTATAAGTATGAATATCTTTTGCATGGTAGTAGTAAATTTTGAGTAATGTTCGTCTCCTTTTGTGTAAGCTGCGCTGCTTGCAATGGCTGAATGGAAAAACCGTGCCAGAAGTGGAACTTTTTTCTGACTTAGCGAGCAAACTATTTTACAACATATTAAAAATCAGCAGTATAAAATTTAACCACAGGCTGCAAAACATTTCTGAAGCAACCTTTACAGCAAGTAGGCAGGCAAAGGGCAGCGGCAATGAGCGGGTAAATTAGTAGCTTTGCCCCTCAACCGAAGCCAATACACAGATGAAGGATAGAACACAGGTGCGCCTGAAGAGGCTGGCCGTGCACCGGGTCGGAAATAAATCGAAGGAGGAGGGCGTAGTGGCCTCACAGGAGCTGGTGGACCTGCGCGATGAGCAGCTGTATGACCTGTTGGTAAACTACTTCCTGTCGCCGTTTAAGCAGGAGGAGTTTTTCCGCTTCACCCACACCTCTGACATCGCCCTGAACGAGATGTTCGCCTATTCGGCCCTTATCTTTAAGGAGCCCCATAACTTCCACGAGTACTCCGTGCACATCCTCAACCACCTCTATGAACAGTCAGACCACCCGAAGGTAAAGAGCGGGGAGCTGTATGTGGTGCATTTTGAGGGTTGCCTGATGGAGGAGGAGTTCGTGGAGGCGATCGGCATCTTTAAATCAGAGAACAAGGATACCTTTCTGACCTTCCAGGATGAGGCCGAGGACCTGAACGTGAACTACCACTTTGGGGTGAACCTGAAGAGCGTGGACAAAGGCTGCATGATCTTCAACACCGAGGCCGAGGACGGGTTCAGGGTAAAGCTGGTGGACGCCAACAGCCAGGACGCTGTTTTCTGGAAGGAGCACTTCCTGAACGTTACCGAGCTGCAGGACACTAACTACAGCACCAAAACCGTTCTGAACCTGTGCAAGGATTTTTCGGAGGAAGTATACGCCCGCACCGATAGCAAAAAGGCGCAGGTCGATTTTATCAGCCGCTCCGTAGACTACTTCTCGAAGAGCGAGACCTTTGACCTGGAGGAGTTTACCAGCAGCGTGATCGACGAGCCGGAAACGAAGGAGCGCTTTATGAACTACAGCCAGGCCTTTGCCGAAGAGCGCGACATTGAGGGCTTCACGGATTTTGCCATCAACAAGAACACGGTGCGCAACATGAAGCGCAAGTTCCGCAATTTCATTAAGCTGGACACCCAGATTGAAATCAAGTTCAGCGGCTACAACCCGGAGCAAAGCGAGCAGTACGTGGAGCGGGGCTTCGACAAGGAGCGCAACATGCACTTCTACAAAGTTTACTTCTACAACGAGAGCTAGCCGAACTATAGCCCGCCGGGCTTTGTTTTAGGAGCCGGTTCAAAACAGGAACAATAATTGCCTGATACCTCAGGAAATAAAACCAAGAGACATGAAAAGATTAGCCTTCGCCATACTTTTAGCAGCTGCCACCACGGCTACTTTTGCCCAGGGGCCCGCCGACAGGCAGCAGACACAGGCAGCCAAGGCCGAACCTTCGCTGGAGCAGCGCGCCGAGGCCATTACTGCCTCGTTTGCAAAGAACCTGCGCCTGAATGCGCAGCAAACCCAGAAGGTGTACACCATTAACCTCAGCAGCCTGCAGCACGCCGAAGACGCCAAGGCCAAGTATAAAAACAACCCCAAGAAGCTCGTCCACCAGATGGAAATCATCAGCCAGACGCGCCTCTCGCAGCTAAAGGATGTGCTGACGCCAACGCAGTTTCAGCAGTACCAGCAGCGGCGCGAGGAGAAGATGGGCGTGCCCCGCGAGGCACAGAGCAACCCGGCCGCCCGGCAGCAGAGCATTCTGCAGCAGGAGAGCTACTAAGCATCAAACGCATGGCCAAGGCCATGCGTTTTCGTTTTAGAATACCCATTTTATAGTACCCGGCGGCTTTGCTAGGTGGCACCGGCAGTGTTGGCCGTGTACAGCCCCGCCTCCTGCACGGGGTTTTCCTGCTGCACCTGTGCCGGCTGCTCCTGTTGCAGCTTCTGCCGCTGGTGGGCCGTTACCACGGCACCGGGAGGCTTAAACAGGATCAGAAAGGCCTCTTTCAAAGACGCCGCGTGCCTGATGTCCTGCCAGATATCCACCCACTCATGGAAAACGAGGTACACCGGGTTAAAGGAGGTAACCGGCTTGGTGAGGCCATACTTTACCTGCTCCCGCTCCGGCTCGAAAGTGCCAAACATCCTGTCCCAGATGATGAACGTGGAGCCGTAGTTTTTGTCGATGTAGCCAGGGTTGGAGCCATGGTGCACGCGGTGGTGCGAGGGCGTAACAAAGATGTACTCCACCGGCTTTGGCAGCTTCCGCACCAGCTCTGTATGCACAAAGAACTGGTACAGCACCGCCACCTGGTGGCAGATAAAAAAAGTAAAGGGGTCGATGCCAAGCAACGGCACGGGCAGGAAGAACACAAACTTGATGTGCTGCGTCCAGCCGGTACGGAAGGAGACGGAGAAGTTCATGCGCTCCGACGAGTGGTGCGTAACGTGCGTTGCCCACCAGAAGCGCTGCTCATGCGCCACCCGGTGCGCCCAGTAGCGGCAGAAGTCAATGGCCACAAAACAGATCACGAAGGTCCACCACCCTCTTGGTATCGCCCAGGGCACTGCGTTGTAAATAACCAGGGCGAGGCTCAGCATCCATACTTTCAGCACGCCGCTCAGCACAGTGTTCACAGCCCCGATCGTCAGGGCCGAGAAGAACTCTGTTCTGTGATAGGAGCTTCTCTTCCTGTAAACGCCGTAAAGCCACTCCCCCACCACCGAAAGCACAATCACCGGGATGGCGTAGTGCATGATGGTCAGGTCATCCAGCTTCTCTAAGTCCTCAAACGTAAATAATTCTTTTTCCATAGTTGCAGCATGGTTTTACCGCCCTAACTGTAGCCTCTTTCAACGTCCGTTTGCCCAAAGGGTTAAGCGGCCGGCAGCCCAGGCAAGGGCAAAAGCCGGTAAGCAGATGCCGGATGTGCTGCCAGCGCTTGCCAGGGAGCAAAAGAAGTTGCCACAGTATTCGTAAATTGCGGCAAAAAGCCACACTATGCGCATCAGAAAGAAAGTTAACGCCAAACTGCCTGCCCAAGGCTCACGCTTTGCCGCTCTGGATATGTTTGTAAAGGCCGCAGAGAAAGAAAAATGGACGGAGCAGGAAATCCAGTACGTGATAAACGAGGTGGTAGAGGCACGCGACGACAAAGAAGCCTTCGAGATCCTCGGCGACTACTCGATGTAAAAAAGCAGGGGCAGCTACCTTCCCGATAGCTGCCCCTGCGCAGGCAAGTCGTATCAAAGCTTACACCTGTGTTTCCTGCGGCTCCAGTTGCAACTCCTGCTGGTGCTGCTGCAGTACCGCTATAATAAAGCTGATGTGCTCCTTCAGGTCTACGCCGAACAGCTCGGCCCCTAGCTTTACCTCCTCCCGGTCTACGGAAGCGGCAAAGCTCTTTTGGCCCAGTTTCTTGATAACGGACTTTGCCTCCAGCCCCTGCAGCCTTGTCGGCCTTACCTGGGCGCAGGCCACTACAAAACCGGTGAGCTCATCGCAGGCCAGCAGGCCCTTGTCCAGCAGGGTGTTGTAGGGCACGCCCCATTTGGTGTAATGGGCAGAAATGGCATGTGCCATCTCCTCCTCCCCCCGCTCGCGCAGTTGGCCCACAATCACGTTCGGGTGCTGGTCCGGGTAGGCTTCATAGTCGGCATCGTGCAGCAGGCCGGTTATGCCCCACTGCTCCCCGCTCTGCCCCAGCCTCTCGGCATAGGCG
Organism: Pontibacter actiniarum; assembly: GCF_003585765.1. Classification (NCBI taxonomy): domain Bacteria; kingdom Pseudomonadati; phylum Bacteroidota; class Cytophagia; order Cytophagales; family Hymenobacteraceae; genus Pontibacter; species Pontibacter actiniarum. The sequence continues at coordinate 655,191 of NZ_CP021235.1, read as the reverse complement.
CGCATCACAAGCTCCACGGTGCGGGCGTGGCGCAGCAAACTGTCGCCCTTGGTCATGCTGTGCAGTAGGTCTTTCGCTTCTTGGTATGTGATCATCTCCGGGTTTGATTTGTTTTCAGATGACCTAAAATAGCGATTATCCCGCACGCGCCAAAGTTATGCCTATACTTCGGGGGGTTTACCTTTGGGCGGGGCTTCCGGAGAGGCCTTTTGCTGCAGCACTGCCTGCAGCTCCGAGCGCAGCAGCTTTATTTCCTTCTCCAGCGACCGCACCTGCTTGGCGCCTGCCACCTCCGCCTCTTCACTGGCCGCATCGCGGTCGATAAAGAAGGTGGCAAGAGTGGCCGTAAAGTACCCGAACACGGCAAAACCATACATGGCCAGCAGCAGGCACAAGATCCGTCCCTCCGGCGTCACCGGAAAATAGTCACTGCCAATAGAGGTGAGAAGCATCACCGTCCACCACAGGGCATCGCCGTAGCTTTTAATGCCATACTCGCTCTCGAGGGCGTACATGCCGGCGGCCCCGGCTGTGGTCACCACCAGCGTCAGGGCCAGCACATAGCCGAAGGCGCGCCGCTTCATGGCCTGCCCCAGGCTGCGCATGCCGCGGTTTATGGAGCCGATCACCTTTACCAGCCGCAGCCCCCGTGCGGCCCGCACAGAGCTTACCAGCCGAAAGGCACGGGTGATGCGAAACAGGCGCAGGGCCGGCACCGCCAGCGAAATTGTCGTCAGCACGTTGTGGCGCAGGAATGGCAGCTTGTGCGGGGCAAGTATAAACTTGATGATGAAGTCAAGTATAAACACCCCCCAGATAACGTTGCTCACAAGCTGCAGCACCGGGTTCAGCGACCAGATAAGCTCTACTACCAGCAGCACAAGCCAGATTAACCCCAGCACCACCATCGGCAGCTCCAGGGCATCCTGCAGCGTGTTCAGCAGTTCGTAGCGCTCCCGCTGCAGTAGCCGCTTTTCAGCCCCCTTACGCAGATTTCGTTCCCCCATTGGTATCCTGTAGAAGTTTGCGCAGCGGCCGGCGCTGCGCTTTTCTGCTTAGGGTACGGCTACGGAGCTACTTCGTTAGGCGCGTCCTAGTCCAGCTTGGCTATCTGCACGTTCTTCCAGAGGCCCATGACCCTGTCCTTCCTGCCCACCAAAATGTCTATCTGCTTGTGCATGCGCCGGTTCATCACATCGCGCACCACATACAGGCCATCTAGCTCCTCAGAGATGCCGGTTACCCACAGGGAGTCTCCGAACTCAATGCTGCCGCCCCACTTGCTGTGCAAGTCACGGGAAACGGCGATCCAGCGGTGCTTTTTGGGGTTGTGTTTGTTAATGCGGGAACCGTCAGCCGTGATGTAGGGTGTGGAGTCGGTTTGGCCTGGCTCCGGGTGGTATACAGACGCTTTAACAGTAAGCGTGGGGGTTGTGGAGGATTCTGAAACTGGGTATGTGTTGTTGGCAGGTTCTTCGGGTGGCCAACTCAGGGGCTTCTCTTCGATCTTCGGAGCGGGGGACTCAGCCTTTAACAAGGAATTTTCTTCAGCTAGCGCAACTACAATTGAGAGCACGGCTGCAAGCAGTTTAATCCTAAACATGAGCAATCCATTTCGTGAAACATCGATTTAAAAAATAATAACCCGCTTAAACGGCAGTTCACCGGAATGGTTTTGCGAAGTTGCATTATTCATGCTAAGCGCCATTTATTGTAAAATACCGCTACACAACAAAATAGTTATAAAACACATTTATATCATCATAGTTATATACCTGATTTCATACTTTGAACGCCTGTTTTTCTACCCGCCGCCGACACCCGCCGCCGCTGTTTCTCCCCGCACCTGCACAGCCAGGTACACCTCTGCTCTACCTCGTTTAGGGGCCGCCTGCCGTACCGCCGGGGGCTGTAGTCAATCGGGAAAGGGAGTAGGCGCAGGTGCAGCCAGAAGTAGGGCTGGCGTAGGTTAAGCCGCTGTTTTATACCTTTTTGCAGGAAGGAAGGTGCCGCCGTGGACTGCCGTAGAAACGCGAAGTACAAAAAACACAAGAGCCAGCGGTTTGGCTGGCTCTTGTGTTTAGGCGGGATACTTATTTCTTCTTGATGTACTTATCATACACGATGTAGCCGATAAAGGCGGCCAAACTCACCGCGGACACCCAGATGAGCCCGGTCTTCAGGCGCTGGTTATTCTCGCCGAGCCAGGCCAGCAGAATGGTGAGGGGCACGATGCCTGCCAGGGTGGCGGCAATAAACTTAAAGTAGCCCATCTTGGCCAGACCGGCCACAAAGCTTACCGCGTCATTGGACAGGAAGGGCGAAATCCGCGCAATGATCACCGCCCAGACGCCGTAGTTGTTCACGAAGTCGGTAATCTTCCGCTCCGACTTCTCCCCGATCAGCTTTCTGACGCCGGCCTCCCCAACGCCGTGCCCGATCCAGTAGCCGATAGAGGAAGCCACCACCACGGCTCCGATCGCAATCAGAGAGCCCCAGAAAGAACCGTAGGCAATAATAGCCACCAGCATCAGGGCCACCACGTTGATCACGAGCAGGAACATCTGCGCCACCATGGCCAGCACAATGAAGAACGGCCCCCAGAACCCAAACTGGCTCACCCATTCCGAGATGCGCTTCTCATCACCGCTCGTCAGCACATCCCAGCCATTGTTTACCTCCTGCTGAAAGCCGGGGAAGACAAAGTATGACGCTACAATGGCGGCAATAAGCAGGCCCGTAATGATCAGCGGAACCTTGCTCTCCTTCGTTTCTCCCTGTTCGTCGCCCTTTTTTTCACCATCCGGCTGCCCCGCGTGATGCCGGCTGCGGTCAAGCTTTTCGGGGTCCATGTGCTTTTGCCCCTCTTTTACCCGGCGATGGTGCTCTTTTGTATCTTTTTGCTTCTCGCTCATATGCTCTAGTTGTACTATTTCTTCTCTTTAGACGCAATAGAACGGTGCTTTGTTGGCTTTGTCGCGAAAGTCACGGCGGGATCATAGGTATAGGAATAACTGGCTGTGGGGCTGTGGGGCTGCACGCTGTAGCTGATATACAGGTGCTGGTAATTCGGGCCGATCGTGCTGCTTACATGGCGCTGTACCACGCCCGGCTCCAGAGGCCGGTGCAGCGGCTTTGGGTTGCCCTCGCCGTAGACAATGGCCGCCACCAGCCCCGCCACCAGGCCCGCCACATGCCCCTCCCACGACACCCGCTCCTCGTTCGGGAAGAGCCCGTAGAACAGGCCGCTGTAGAGGAACAGCACCGCCAGCGATACCGCCATAGCGCCACGGTTCTGCCGCAGAAAACCGTTGAACAGCAGAAAACCCGCCAGGCCGTACACCACGCCGCTTGCGCCAATGTGGTACGCCTGCCGCCCGATAAGCCACGTCAGCAGCCCGCTAAGCAGGTACACCAGCACCATCACCCGTACCGCCACCTTGCGGTGCAGGTACAGGATAAACCCGGAAAGCAGCGCTACCGGAAACGTGTTGGAGAGCAGGTGCAGCAGATCGCCATGGATCAGCGGCCCGAAAAAAACACCGATCAGCCCTAGAAACTGGCGTGGCATCACCCCCAGAAAAGCCAAGTTGGCATCGGTCAGGTAGCTGAGCAGGCTGATAAGCCACATGAGCGCCACAAACAGCAGGCCCGGCAAAAAGCTGTAGCCGAAGTGCGGACCACCTTCCTCTAAGGTGTACGTGTGGTCTCTGGGAGTAAAAAAGGGCATAGCACTAAGATGATTTTCCTAAATATAACTCAAATGAACAAAAACAGGCTCGATATCCTTTATCTAACCAGCACATTCTAACGTAAAGCATGGGCTGGCGGTGCACGGCCATTTTGCCCGTACCGGCCCTGCTACTATCAAACTGCCCCCTCTGCCAGGCAAGGATATAAGACAGGTGGCGTTATAACAAAACAATGCAACGGAACAAACCTCACTCTGCAACACTTAAACCTTACCCGATGTGGCTCCTGCCCCTGTTGGCGCTGCTGCTGTACGCCTGCGAAGGATCTGATGCACAGCGCAAGACTTACGCTGGCCAACAGCAGCAGTTTTTTCCGGTGGAGCGTGTGCCGTATGAGCGCCCTGCCACCATTATCGACGCGCTGGAGAACGAACCCTCCTACTGGGTAGACTCCGTTTTCAATACACTGACGCCTGAAGAGCGCATCGCGCAGCTAATTATCGTAGAGGCCTTCTCGGATCAGGGGCCGGCGTATGAAGCCGATGTGATGCGGCTGGTCAAAGAGTACAAAGTGGGCGGCCTGATCTTTTTCCAGGGAGGTCCGGTGCGGCAGGCAAGGTTAACCAACAGCTACCAGGCTGCCTCTAAAGTACCCCTCTGGATTGCCATGGATGCCGAGACAGGCGTGGGCATGCGCCTGGACTCTGCCGTTCACTACCCCTCGCAGCAGATGCTGGGTGCCGTGGCCGACAACGGGCTGATCTACCAAATGGGGGCAGAGGTCGCCGAGGAGTTCAAGCGCCTGGGCATGCACATCAACTTTGCCCCCGTGGCGGACATCAACAACAACCCCAGCAACCCGATTATCGGTTACCGTGCCTTTGGGGAGGACAGGCTGGACGTAACCGCCAAGAGCCTGGCCTACATGCAGGGCATGCAGCATGGCGGTATCATGGCTGTGGCAAAGCATTTCCCGGGCCACGGCGACACCGACGTGGACTCGCACCACGACCTGCCTGTTATCCCTTTTGGCCGGCAGCGCCTCGACTCACTGGAGCTCTACCCCTTTAAGGAACTGATAACGCACGGGGTGGGCGGCATCATGGTGGCGCACATGCACATCCCCCAGTTAGACTCCACCCGCAACCTTCCCTCCACCCTGTCGGAGCCAATCGTGACGGGCCTGCTGAAGCAACAGCTGGGCTACAAAGGGCTTATTTTTACGGATGCCATGGTCATGAAAGGGGTTACGAAGTACTTTGACCCCGGGGAGGCCGAGGCGCGTGCGCTGATGGCCGGCAACGATGTGCTGGAGCGCCTTAACAGCGTGCCCAAGGCCATTCGCGCAGTGAAGGCGGCCATAGCCCAGGGGTACCTGACGCAGGAGGAGATAGACCGCCGGTGCAAGCGCGTACTGACGGCCAAGCAGTGGCTGGGCCTGGATAAGTATAAGCCGGTGCCCCTAGAGAACTTGGTGGAAGACCTGAACCCGGCAAGGGCCGACAGCACGAACAAGGCGCTGGCTGAGGCCGCACTCACCCTGCTCAACAACAAAAAAAGAATGCTGCCCCTGCGCCAGTCGCAGCACCTCACCATCGCCACGGTTTCCATCGGGGCAAAGCAGCCTACGGTTTTTCAGCGGCAGGTAAAGCAGCTCGGCGCCCGCACCACAGATTTCTACATCTCGCGCAAAGCCAGGGAAAATGAAACGCGGAAGCTCTGGAAGAAACTGAAGAAGTATGATGTGGTACTGGTTGCCCTCTACGGCCCCAGCATCAGGCCTAGCAACAACCTCGGCTACTCCACGGGTGCCACGGAGCTCGTACAGAAGCTGGCAACTTCTAAAAAGGCCGCCATCACCCTGTTCGACAATGCCTACGCGCTCAACCAGTTTCCGGATATCGAGCAAAGCCGGGTGCTGTTGCTGGGCTACCAGCCGCACTTTCATGCGCAGGCGGCGGCGGCAAAACTGATATTCGGGCGGATTCCGGCACGGGGCGAGCTACCGGTAACGGTAAACCGCTTCTTTGCCTACGGCGACGGCATAAGTATGGACAAACCGTTTCTGGCCGGGCCCTGAAGCATCCTGATACACGCAATTGCGTAACTAGAGCAGAAATGTAATTTACTAACGATGATGCTTTATGATAAGGCTTAAACGAACACTGAAATACAGCCTCCTGCTATGCCTGGCTGTCATCTTCTGGCGCTGCGACGGAGGGCGCCAAGTGGAGGGCAATGAAGAAACCGCCGCCAACCTGAGCGAAGAGGAAGATACCGCCGTGGTGATAAGAACCGGAGAATCGGCAGAGCAGGAGCTGGAGGAGTTCAGGGGCTGGCTTAACCAGCAGGCGGACAAAGGAGATACCGCCATTCGCCAGGAGTGGCCAAAGGTGCGTGAAGAGCTTCGCCGCCGCAACGCCGAGCTGGAGCAAAACTTCGACAGCCTCTCCGAAAAGTCACAGCAGGAGTACCGTGACCTGCAGGGCCGCTACCAAAGGTGGGAGGAGCGCCAGGAGCGGCGCCAGCAACAACCCCTGGAACAGCGGAAAATCGCACAGTGGCAGGAGCAGCTGCTACGCGAGTACAGCGACCTCAGCCAAGTCAGCGCTTCCCAACTGCGCGAGGCCTACCTCACGTTTATGGGCACGGTGCGCGCCAAGCGCCGAAACTGGACCCAGGACGATTGGGACTATGTAGACCATGTGTACAGCCAGCTGAACCAGCGCCGCCGCCAGTTGGAGAATGAGATCCGCACGGCCGACAACCTTAAAATCCGCAGCCTGCAGGCCGAGTACCTGGCTTTGGAAGGCAGTGCCGACACAAAGGACATGCTGCAGAACACAAAGAAGTAAGGAGTGAAAAGTATGGCTGAAGCAGCTTCGGCCATACTTTCCTTCTACTATGAGACAGTGCCGGGGGCGGTACTACCTGCTTAGCCTCCTGAGCCGCGCCCACTGCTGCGCCACAATTGTTTTGGCATCCTGAGAGACAAGTGCCTCCAGCTCCTCTGCCGATAGCCGGACGATCTGGATGTGCTCATGCTCGTGGCTGTTGCCGCCGCCGCTGTGCTGCTGGTGCGATACCTCGGCATAATACAGCTGCACGTGCTCCGTGGAGCCGCCCGGCGAGGAATAGAACGTATGCAGGAGCTCCAGCTTATCCACGTGGTAGCCGATTTCCTCTTCTATCTCCCGCTTTATACTTGTCTCGGGCTCTTCCCCCTCGTCTACCATGCCCGCCACAATTTCCACCAGCTCCGATTCAGAGCCAATGCGAAATTGCTTCGTCAGCACGTACTCCTGCCTTTCCGTGTCGAACACCAGGGCGGCCACGGCATGGCCGCGATCAAACTGCTCGCGGGTGAAGGTTTCCCCCTCCTGCTCCACCGTTAGTTTATAGATTTTAAAGTAGCCGTTGTAGGCTTTCTCTCTGTTCTTGATTTTCATGTAGTGTGTGTTTGGCCCCTGTAGCAGGCTTGCGTAAAAGTATAAAAAGTCCTGCTACGGCCGTAGTGCTGTCAGTATAAACTGTTACTCGTTGTTTTTCTCTGCCGCTTTCTGTGTACGCTCCGTCAGCCCCGACTGCGACAACCTGGACTCGCTCTCGTAGCCCCTGACCCGCTCCTTCCCTATGCCGCCCTCACCCGGCAACACTTTGTTCACCAGGCCGAAAACGCTGGTTACAAAGGAAGGCGACAGGCCGTGCAACAAGGCTCCCAGTTTGGCAGGGATGGTGGTGGTGACCTGGGTGTCGCCATGGCGCAGGCCATCCAGTATCTTTTTGGCTGTAGCCTCAGCACTCATGGAAGTCAGCGGGCTTGAGTCCATGAGCTTGAAGAGGGCGTACTCTTCCTTGTGATGCCCTTTAACGATGGCGTGGCGGGGGCTACCTGTCTGAATGAGACCCGGAGTGGCGGTGGTTACAATGATGTTATACTTGTCCAGCTCCGCCCGCAACCCCTCAGACAGGCCCACCAGCGCAAACTTGCTTGCACTGTAAGGCACCAGGTGCGGCACGCTTATCTTGCCGCCTATCGACGACACGTTGAGAATACGCCCTTCGCCGCGCGCCTTCATACTTGGCAGCACGGCCAGAATGGTGTGTACAGGTCCCCAGTAGTGTGTTTTGATCGCCTCGTCGAACTCCTGCACCGTCATCTCCGTAACGGGGCCTGCATGAATAATGCCGGCGTTGTTTATCAGCACGTCGATAGGGCCAAACTCGTTCAGCACATTCGTCACAACATCCTGTACCTGCTGCTGGTCTGTTACGTCGCACTTTTGCACCAGCACATTAGCACCCTTACCGGCCAGTTCCATCCGCGCGTTCTCCAGTTCATCCTTATCACGGGCGCAAAGCACCAGCCGCGCCCCTTCCTGCGCCAACTGCCTGGCCATTACCAACCCCAGGCCCCTGGAGCCGCCCGTTATCAGGACTACTTTGCCGTTAAAGTCATAGGCGTTTAACTTCCGGCGCACAGCTCTTGCCGCGAGCAGCGCGCCTGTGCCGGCAGCCATCCACCAGAAGGTATTCTTGTTATTTGCTTTCATCTGTCTGTGGTTTAAAAATAAGGGCAGGCACTGTAAAAGCGCCTGCCCTTACCTGTACGGCAGCAGAAAAAGCGGGGTTAAGTATACTTACCGCCCCTGTGGCTTTTTAGAGAATATTTTGTTTTTGAGCACCGGCGTGTACTGCAGCTTCACGATGGCCACTCCGTAGTGATCCTTGTTTCCGGGGTTACCGATACGCGGGCCAATGTTGTCGAGGTAATCGGTGGTGGTGATGTGGTAGATCAGCTCCGGGGCAATGCTAAACTCATTGTTGATGCGGAAGCGGAGGCCGCCGCCAAACGGAATAACAGCCGCAACGGCGGGATACTTACGTTCGGGGTCGTAGGTTGTCTGGGAGTCATCAAGGCTGCTCTGGCCCGGAAAAGAAGTCGGTGTGTAGTACACGGCCCCAACCCCCGCCCGAACGTAGGGCACGACAAAGCGCTTGCGGCTGGAGCGGTAGTTCCCGGAGCCGGCGTAGCTGTCCAGCAGGTTCAGCACAACCGTGCCGCTCACCTCAATCACTTCAGACTCAAAGGAAACGTTGCGCGGGCGGCGCGGGTCTTTCTCGGTGGCACCTAACTTCACATAGTCCACGGTGCCGCTTATACCCAGGTTGGTGGTGAGCTTGTACAGCGCCCCCACACTTACGGCAGGTCCGAACTCATTACAGCCCCAACTGCCGCAGATATCGCTCTTAACAGCCGCTATACCGGCACCCAGCAGCACCACGATGCTGCCTGTTTCGCGCTCGCTGGTGTTGTTCCTTCTGCTTCTGTAGTTGTACTGCGCCTGTGTGTCCAGCGGGAACAGCATAAGTATAGAAAGCAGAAGCGTTAAGCAGCACAGGTTCCTGTTCATAGCCAAGACAGGTTTAAAAAATGATGGTTTAGTTGATCCAAGGTGTTATGGTACTTTACAAATGATAAGATCCGCCTGCAAGTAGGTAGCAGTATAACACAGTGTGCCAGGCATCCGGCTGTACGCACAGCGGGAGAGGCTTCCGGCCCACCCCTCTTTACGGTTTACCGGGGATAAAGATGGTGCTTAGACAATAATTGCATCAGAATATTAGAATAGTAAAATTATCCCATATTTAAACCTGATCCGCTGCTGCAGCTGGTACAATCAACCCGGCTCTGGCAGCGCCTCTCCCGCTGCCTGCAGGCCGGGAAAAGGGCGGCTTACACAGCGGGCTTAGAGGCGCAGGGCCATACTACTGCAACGATATCTTCGCCAGCTTGGTATCCATCACCTTCAGGAAGTCCAACACGAGGGCGGCCGCATCCGGGTAGAAGGCAGTGTTCACATGTTCGAACTCGTCGGTGGGCTGATGGTAATGCGGATGGTCCTCTACCCCAAAGTACACGTAGGGGATGCCCTTTTTGTGAAACATGAAGTGGTCTGACTGGCCGGTCCAGTCGTCGTGGCCTTGCTCGGGGCGGTCGTGGCCCAGCACCAGCCTGGCCTGCCTGCGTGGTTTCACCTTCTCAAGCAACGGCCTGAGCTGGGGATAATGGTACGCACCGCTGGCATAGAGCTCTCCCTTGCCGTTGATGCTGAGCATATCCATGTTCACGTTGAGCAGTATGTTCTGCAGCGGCACCGGCGGGTTGTCAAGAAAAGCCCTGGCCCCCTGCAGCCCCAGCTCCTCCCCGTCGAGTGCCGCAAAGATCAGTGTGTGCCTGGGCGGGTGTTCTTTAAAGTAAGCGGCGGCGGCCAGCAAGGCCCCCACACCGGAAGCGTTATCGTCGGCGCCGTTATAGATCTCGCCGCCGCGCTGGCCCACATGGTCGTAATGGGCTGTCACCACAATGGCTTTATCTAACTTGCCCGGGATGTAGCCGATCAGGTTCACGGCCTGCGGCACCTGCGCCCGCTGCGTGTCAATCTCGAAAAGCTGTTTGTAGTCTCCGTTAAACGGCAGCAGGCCAACCTGCTGAAAACGCTGCAGCAGATACGCCTGCGCCATGGCACTGCCCTCTGAGCCGCTTAAGCGCCCTTGCATGGAGTCGGCGGAGAGCACCTGTACGTCCTGCAGCAGGCTGGCGGCATCTAAAGGGGTACGTTGGGCCATGCCCAGAAGCGGGGCGGCCAGCAGGATAGCGAACAAGGGCGTTTTCTTCATCGTCAGGAATTATACTGTAAGATAGCACAGATGGCCGTAGCCGCCAAATGCCTTCGAAACACGCACCGGGAAAAGCAGCAAAACGGAAAGAGCTGCAGGGCAAAGCCCGGTCTCCCGCGGCTTGCCCTGCAGCTCTTCTCACTGTATCAGGAATACCTTTGCTTCTTATTTATACTTTGGCCATGCCACCCAGCTGCGAAGCCCGATAGGGCGCAGCCAGCGCACCTCCAGCGGCCGCTCCATCTCCAGCGCAAAGCCGCCTTTATGCTCCATGATTTTCCCTTTTGGTTTCCAGCCAAGTTGCATGTGCGCTTTTACTGTTGCGGTCAGCTCCATCAGGTTTTTGTCTTTCAAAACTTCTTGCTCCAAGTTCATCGTTAAAAACACCTCTAAAAATGATACATCAATGATAAAAGAAAACTTGCAAGGAGCGTGCCACGTCGGGCACGGCCTGTAAGATTTACTATGCTAAAAGCATCCCAGAGGGCAATTGGTTCCATAAAAAGAAAGCCAGGCAGTGTGCCTGGCTTTCTTTTTATGCTAAATGCTATTCTTTTATCTTGATGTAGGTCGGTAGCTCAAACGGCCCCACGGAGGTAGCAATGGTGGGCTTGATCTGGAGCGTTACCTTGGGCCGGTTCGCTTCGCCCTGGTGAAGCAGCGTGGCCAGCCGCAGCAGCTTGTTCAGGTCCGGGCGGCCATTGCCGTCATCCGCAAAGGCAAGCGGCGAACTAACGGTAATGCTGTTGTAGCCGTTCTTCAGCTCCACCGGCTCGCTCACCACCCCACTCAGGGTATGCTGGTCGCCCACAAGCAGTTGCCACTTCAGCTGCGTTACCGTCATGGTGCGCTCCTGGCTTCCTTCCGGCAGCACCACATCCAGGCCGATAGTAGACACGGCGTTGAGCTTGTTCTCCGAGAAGGCTGTATACAGCACGGCCGCATCATTGAACGAAAAGTCCTGTGGCCCTTTCTTCTTGAGCAGGTCTACCCCGTTGAGCTCTACCTGGTCTATGCTCTTCAGGCTATACTCCGCTTCCTTAAAAGCCTCTAAATCATTCTTTGTGCTACACGCAAAGCTGAACACAAGCAGTGCCAGCAGTAAGGCGTACTTTCCAATCTTATTTCTCATACTTATGGTTACTTCCTAATCACTTTTCCGGAGCCGGAGATGCTTGAGCTAACGTGAGGGTCGCCCACATAGTATACGCGGCCGCTCCCGCTGATCTCCACATCCAGGCGCTCCTCTACCTTTACCTCTGTCTCCCCTGAGCCGGATATGCCTACCTCTGCCACACGGGAACCCAGGTCAAACCCTTTGTAGTTGCCCGAGCCAGAGATGTTTATATCCTGCCGCTCTGCCACGCCTGCTGCACGAATTGTGCCAGAGCCGCTGATATGTGCCGTCAGGGTCTCGGCTGCCAGCCGCAGCAGTACATTTCCCGAGCCGGAAACGCTCGCATCGAACTCGCGGCTCTCAAACACATCCTCCAGCTCCAGCGTGCCGGAGCCCCCTACGCTGGCCTTGTTTAGGGAAGGTACGGTAAGGTACACCTCCACGGCCTCATGCTTTCGCAGGCAACGCTCAAACTCAATGTCCCACACACCGTTGTCCACATCGGTTTCCAACTCATCCAGAACATTGGCCTGCCCGCGCACCTCCACACGCTGCTCATTGCCCCGGCTAACGTAGACTTTCGTATCGCCGCTTACTGCCACCCCGCTTAAGGCGGGCAGCGCCAGCGTACGCGACTCCACGTCGCCCTCTCCTGAAAGGCAGTAACCTTCGTCGTCGCAGGAGGACATGAGCAGGGCCGCCGTTGCCAGCAGCAACGCGGGCAGTGTAGAGATTTTCATGGCTTTACAGGTTTAGTGGCTACAGACTGCAAGATATCAAATATAAGCAAAGGCCACACTGTTAATTAGTGTGGCCTTTGCCTGCCCTAGGAGAGGTGCCCTACCCGCTGGCCCTGCCTGTTGACCAGAATGCCCTTGCTGTTGACAAACACCGTTTTCAGGTACTCGCTCTCGAAATAGTAAGGGTAGTCCGGGTTGCCGGTTTTGGCCAGCCTCCCGATTACTTTCGGCCCATCCTCCGTCAGGTGCACCAGGTTCAGGCGGGGGGTCAGGTAAAACTGCTCCTGCGGCGCCTTGCTGAACACCACCCGCGAAAGCACGGCGCGGCTACCCAGGCTACTGCTGCTGCGCGATACTGTGGCCGAGCGCTGCGGCTGCTGTGCCGGGCGGGAGGCAATGGCGCGCTGGTCCGGCTGCGGCCCCTGCGCACTTGCCAGCAACTGCTCATTGGCGCTGCGCCAGCCTTTGCTGACAGAGGCCAGGCGATAGTTTCTGCCCGGATGCGTGGATGAGGTCTCGTCTTCGGAGAGCAGGTTAATGGCGGCTTGCGCCTCAGCCAGGCTTGCCCCCATCTTACGTAGCACAAACCCGGAGAACTCGTCGGCCTCCAGTTCGTCGGCAGGGTTGCTGCCGCTTCTGCTCAGGGTATGCCCGTTCAGGTGATGGCCGATTTCGTGGGCAAGTATACTTACGCCGGCCCAGTCGGTGTGCACGGCATTGTTGATAGAAGCAAGGAAGCGCTCATTGTAGAGAATATAGCGCTTGCCGTTATAGACCACGGCAGCAGCGTTGTCAATTTCGGCGGCACGCAACTCAAAACGAGGCTTCAGCCCCACTACCTGAATGATTTCCTGCACGATATCGCGGGCCCCGGCGGTAGTGGCTCTGGTGGCAGCTGGCACAGCCGTGGTGGCAGCTACAGCCACTTGCCCAAACAAAGGAGCCAGCGCTACCCCCAGCGCAAAAGTAAGTTTCTTGTAATATGGCATATATAATATATTGATAATGATGCAGCTACACCATTTAAACGCAGGAGCCGCAGCGGCTAGTATCAAAGCAAGTACTTTGCCAAAATATAGGCCGATCAGAATTTAAGAACCGCCCGCCGGGAAGCCTGGGCAAGCTGTTGCTGCCGCTCCATACTGTTTTACCGATGGAGGGGCCGCGCCTAAAGGCAGGCAGTTGGCTGCCCCTTTGCTTCTGTACGCTAAACTTTGTACTTTACATTCAGTTAAAGAACCTGGATATGAACGCAATAGAACAAACGCAGCAGGCCATCTACCGTGCGCCCAAGCTGAACGTCTATGTAACTCCTGCGCTTCGGGTGCTTACGATCCAGCCAAAGGGCAACGTACCCTCTGCTATTTACCGTGCGGGGATGACTGCGGCCGCTGAGACAGCCATCAACTCAAAGCTGCTGCACTGGCTCGTTAATGCCAAGGCAGGCGGCATTGTCACACCCGCTGATCAAATCTGGACAAGTGATGTGATTGCCCCGCGCCTGGCTGCCGCGTCCTGCGTCAGGAAAATGGCCTTTGTTGAGCCGGACGACCTGCACACCAAGCTGATCCTGGAGGACATGATGAACAAGGCCAGCGACCTGTTTTCCTTCGAGATGCAGTTTTTCGCTCATGCACAGGATGCCCTTGTTTGGTTTACCGACACAGAAACAGATACCTGCTTTTAGCAACTGCGCTGCGCCCACCGGGCTTCCCCCCTGCTGGGCAGCAGCTGCATCGCTCCGGCACTTGCCCTGCATAGGCTTATAATTACCAGCACACGCTATTTCCACTCCCTGACACTCCCCTGCTGGCACAGGGGCTGTACGGCAATAAAGCAAAAGCCGCAACCAAAGGCTTGGCTGCGGCTCCCGTATCAGTACCGGCACCGCTATCACGGGGTGAACACAACCCGCATACAGTTGTCGGTCTTCTCCTTAAACATTTTGTAGCCCTCGGGCCCCTGGTCCAGCGTCCATTTGTGGGTAAGCAGGTAGCTAGGGTCTACCCGGCCCTCCGCCACTACCTCCAGTAGCTGCGGGATGTACTTTTGCGCAAACATCTGGCCCATCCTGAAGGTGAGCGCCTTGTTCATGGCCGCCCCCATCGGGAATTTATCCAGCAGCCCCCCGTACACCCCCACAATGGAAACCGTGCCTCCTTTGCGGCACGCCATTATCGCCTGGCGCAGCACAGCCGGCCGCCCGGTTTGCATACGCAGCGTCTGCTTGGCTTTGTCGTAGTACTGCTCTATACCTGTTGTGTGCGCCTCCATCCCAACGGCATCAATGCAGCGGTCCGGCCCACGGCCTCCTGTCATCTCCTTCAGCGCCTCCAGCACATCCACTTCCTCGTAATTCAGCACTTCGGCCTTTCCGTGCGTCTTTGCCTTTTCCAAGCGGTCTTTAAACCGGTCGATGGCAATAACGCGCCCTGCGCCCAGGAGGTAGGCGCTCTGTATGGCCATCTGGCCCACACCGCCTGCGCCCCATACGGCCACGGTGTCACCGGGTGCAATGCCGCACATGTCGGCAGCCATAAACCCCGTCGGAAAGGCATCACTCACAAAAACCAGCGACTCATCCGGCAGCCCCTCCGGCAGCTTGAAGGAGCCTGTCTCGGCGAACGGTACCCGCACCAGTTCCGCGTGGCTACCGGCGTAGCCTCCGAATGCGTGGGAGTAGCCAAAGATCCCGGCTGTGGGGTAACCGTAGGCTTTCTCTGTTATCTCCGGGTTGGGGTTGGAGTTATCGCACAAGGACCACTGGTCTGTCTGGCAGAACTCACAGCCGCCACAGCCAATAATGGAGCCTACCACCACACGGTCGCCTTTTTTCAGCTTCTTCACGCCTGCTCCAACCTCTACCACTTCCCCGATAAACTCATGCCCGATTATGTCCCCGGCCTTCATAGACGGGACGTACCCGTCGAGCAGGTGCAGGTCAGAGCCGCACACCGACGACATGATCACCCGCACAATGGCATCCTGCGGGTTAAGTATAGATGGGTCCGGTACCCGCTCCACGCGCAGGTCGTTCACGCCGTTCCAGCAAAGTGCTTTCATAGTTTGTTTTCTTTAAGTCCGATAAAAGATTTTGAGTGCCTTCAGCTTCGGCCTGACGGCTGCCCCTCAACGGTGGCAACCTCCCCTGCCTCCATCAGCTGCTTAAACCGGTGCAGGTCGTTGAGCACCATCTGCTTAAAGACCGGGTTGAGCAGCTTGGCGATTCCGCCTCCCACATCTCCGGCGGGCGGGCGGTAAGAGATGGTGGCCTGTATCACGGTGCCTCTGTCGGCGGGAGCATCCATAAACCGTACTTCCCCTGCGTTGTCCACACTGGAGCCGGGCAGCGAGCGCCAGGCCAGCAGGTTATTCTCCTCTTCCTGCACAATGTCTGCGTCCCAGGCCACGGTGCCGATGCCTTTAGGGATTTTAGCGACCCAGTGGGAGCGTTTGGGGCCGAGCTGCCGCACCTCCTTCAGGTGGTTCATAAACTGCGGCAGGTTCTCCAGCTGGCGCCAGAACTGGTACACCTCCTGGCGCGGCCTCCGGATGGTGAGGCTGCGGGTGATCTCTATCGAGATGTCTTTGCTGCCTGCGGTGTCGCGGCCGGCGGCACTGTTAACGGGGCAGTAGCCGGTGGCGCCCCTGTAAAGTAATGCCCCCCCCGCTGCGGCCATGGCCAGGCCTGCCGCACCGGGCTTCCGCATTCCGTAAAAAGTGAGTAACGCACCGCCGACCAAGGAGGCAATACGTTCGTTTCTCCCCACGTTTATATGGCTGGAGCCACTGGCAGGCGGTGCAATGTGCTCCGTGTGCAGCGTTTCCGACATGTTTTGGTTGTATGTATCCATAAGCTAAAGTTTCTTCATGGATACGTGGCGATTTACACAGGCCGTTGTGTGCACAACTAAATAAAGTGGCAAGCCTACTGAATTATAACGCAAAAAGGCGGCTCCCGCTAGTGCAGGAGCCGCCTCTGAAATATTGAGCCTGAAAGATGCCCCGGCCTCACAGGGCCTGGGGGCGTCTTCGTCTTAGCGGTGTTAGTTGATCGGGAAAGCAATGCCCACCTGTACGGCAAGCTGCTCAAGCGGTGTGTTGTACTTGATCTGGGCCACAAGGTCCAGGTTGTCTTGCAGCGGGTAAATAAGGCCGGCTCCAACGTTAACGCCCACTTTGTTGTCGGACTCAGAAATAGCCCCATATCCCTCTACATCCATCTCCACCTTGGCAAAGCCCACAGCAATACCAGCTAAGCCGTAGAATGCCAAGCCGTTGTTGTTAGCAAAGTAATAACGGCCATCCAGGTTAAGAGAGCTTGCGCGTACGCTTGCCGTGGTGCCATAAGCTTCTGCCTCAGACTTAAAGAAGTAGGTAAAGCTCGGTGCTGCGCTGATCTGCTCTGTAAAGAAGTACTCACCGCCTACGTTAATGCCAACGCCGCCCTTTTCAGAGCCATCGTCGTCCATGCCCGACTTAGAGCCATACACCAAACCGGCGCCCAATTTCAATTTTCCCGGGCCTTGCGACGCCACAGCTTGATTTTGAGCCACAGCCGCACCTGCAACCATTGTTGCGAAAGCTAAAGAGAGTAAGAATGTTTTCATAGACTATAATTTTAAATTCGTTAAAGATTACAGTGCAAATATATAACTTATATATAAAAAGCAAAATATATTACATCGGCTATAATTTACAGCACGAGAAGCCCCTCAATTATCTATATACAAACAACTTAACGCACCATCACCAAACTTCACACAGTGCCCTATGGTAAGGAGTAGCTCCCGCGGGAGTGAAAGGCAGCTCTGTTTCAGTGCAAAAGCAAAGGCGGCTCCCGCTGATGCAGGAGCCGCCTTGAGTACAGGTAAAAGAAAAGGTTATTTTACGCCAAACAGGTATGCTAAAGAAATGCCAAAGCCTCTGTTTTTCAGGTTCCCGTCAGTATCATCCTCAATAATACCGCTGAACCCATGCCCATAGCGCACGTCCAAGTTTAGAGCGCCCGGACCTACATTGTAGCTCAGGCCAACGCCAACGCTTGCACCCAGTTCAAAGCGATTGAAGCCTTCTCCTACCTCTAAATCCTCCGTTTCTTCATCTGCTTTCACTTTCCCGCTCATCAGATACCCCAGTGTTGGGCCAGCTGTCGCAAAGCCTTTCAGCGGGCCTTCACCCACCGTTACTTTCGCCAGGATCGGAACCTCCAGATAGCTGTACTTCACCTTTACGTCCGGAGCCGACTCTTCAGAGAAGAAGTCATCTTCAAAGTCAAAGGCATTCACCTTATAGCCTTTTTGCACATAGAGTAGCTCGGGCTGCAGCGAGAACATGTCGTCGATACCAACGTTGACAACCGCGCCAAACTGAGCACCGGTGTTGTACTTCAGTAGTTCGCTCACCGCCTCCTTGTCATCATCACTTGCATCGCCCCCCAGGCGCTGTGTGGCTATGTTAACACCCACACGCGGACCAATAGTCACAGTTTGTGCCTCGGCCGCAAAAGTCAGCCCCAAGGCTGCCGCAACAGTCAGTAAAAATTTGCTTTTCATAGGTTAAGTTTAATTTATAGCAAAGCTACTATATATAAACAACATTGCACCTATAGCAGAACCTGTATATTTATAAAAGGAAATGCTGTCTGATTCTTTTTCAAGCCCCTTCACTAAGTTTATCGTACACCAGTGGCAAACATGCTCCGTAATGTGCTAACTTACGGCTAGTTACCGTTACAACACCAACAGAAAACAAAACAACGTACAATCACACAGTATCCCTTCATGAAAGGCCTTTTCTATCGTTTTATCCTATTTCTAATCTCCGGAACAGCCTTTGCCCAGGCAGCATACGCACAGGCGGCGTGCACAAGGCAGGCCATCTATCCCGCTACCAAACTGCAGCAATACAGTACAATTCGAACCAGGGAGGCTGCTGACGCCGGCAAGGTGGCCGTTTACTACGTGGTTCCGAAAGACGCCACCTACAGTCAGGAGGAGTATGAGGCGGTAAAGAAAATCAGCCGTGAGCTGCAGGCCTGGTTCCGGGCCAACACCGGCGGCGTTACCTACACCTTTGCCAGCCCCGACACAGTGATCGTTTACAACAGCAGGCACCAGACAGACTACTATGCCGCAGACTGGTGGAACCTGCTACTAACGGAGATGCAGGAGCAGGGTGAGCCCGTTTTTGAAAACGGCACCGTGGCCAGCGTGTGGGTAAAAAGCCAGGAGCAGGACGGGCTGATGCTGGGGGCCCCTGGCTGCGGTGGGGCCTGTGGCGTGGCCATGGCCGCGATTGAAAACATACCGGCCTTCAACGCCAACTGCCCCGGTGGCACTGGCGAGGGCGCCTACCCCTGCGTGCCCCACGGTGTAATGGGCCACAGCCTGGGCCACGCCTTCGGCCTGGTACACCCGTACAATGTGGAGGAAACCAAAGATGTGGCAGGCCTGAGCCTGATGCAAACCTACTGGAACTACCCCGGTACCGCCGTGGAAGGCCAGCAGCCCTGGGGCCTGCTCACAACAGAACGAAACCATCTCCAGGAAAGCATCTTCTTTCAGCAGGGCGTGCCTACCCCGCCTCTCTATGAGCCCAACCTGGTGAACCTACCGGCCACTGACGCCGCCCCGGACATCGTACTTGATGTAGAAACCGATAGCCTCACTGTGGTATTCACCAACAGCACACCGGACGCCACTCTCTTTTACTGGACCTTTGGCGACGGCAGCACCAGTAACGAGCAGTCTCCGAGCCACACCTATCAGCGCGGGGGAAGCTACACGGTTACCCTCTACGCCAGCAGCGACAGCGCCGTGATTACGAGGCAAACACTGGAAGTGCAGCTGGCTGAGCCGCTTGCAGCCGGCGATGAACTGGCGCCGGGCAGCATTAGGGCTTACCCTAACCCGAGCCAGACCGGCCTGTACCAGCTACACCTGCCGCCGCAGCCGGTAAACGTGACGCTGACCGTCAGCAATGTGCTGGGAGCAACGGTGTTCAGCACCACCATACAGGCGCTCCAGCAGGACACGCAGCTAGACCTGCGCAAGTATGGCCAGGGCACCTACTTCGTTCGGCTGGCGCTTCAGGATAAAAGCTACGTGCTACGGCTGGTACGGCTGTAAGGCCAAGCTCTTAAAAGCAGAAGGCCCGGCTAAAGTATAGCCGGGCCTTCTGCTTTTAAGAGTATCAGACAGGTTATTTAAACATGCCTTTTAATTTGGCAAGTTTCGCCTGGAAATCATCCATCGGTTCTTCTTCGCGCTCCTTGCGGCCGCCCTTGTTGCTGTTATTGCCCCGGCTGCCACCTCCGGCTGGCTTGGCCGCGGCAGGGTCACCTTTCATACTTAGGGAAATGCGCTTACGTGCCTCATCCACCTCCAGCACTGTTACCTCTACCTTCTGCCCTACCTTCACCACTTCGTGCGGGTTGCTCACAAAACGGTCCGACAGGTGGCTCACGTGTACCAGGCCATCCTGGTGCACGCCGATATCCACGAAGGCGCCAAAGGCGGTGATGTTGGTTACGATGCCCGGCAGCTTCATGCCCGCACGCAGGTCCTTGATCTCATTTACGCCCTCTGTAAAGCTGAACGCCTCAAACGTTTCGCGCGGGTCACGGCCCGGCTTTGCTAGTTCGCTGATGATGTCCTGCAACGTCGGCAGACCAACGGTATCGGTTACATAGTTTTTAAGGTTGATCTTTTTGCGCAGCTCGTCGCTCTTGATCAGGTCCTGCACCGTTACGCCCAGGTCTTTGGCCATCTGCTCCACGATCGGGTAACTTTCCGGGTGCACGGCAGAGGCATCGAGTGGGTTCTTCGCATCGCGGATGCGGAGGAAGCCAGCGGCCTGCTCAAAGGCTTTATCACCCAGGCGGGCCACTTTTTTCAGCTCTGTACGTGTTTTGAACGGCCCGTTCTGGTTGCGGTACTCCACAATGTTCTGTGCCAGGGCAGGGCCAAGACCAGATACATAGGTCAGCAGTTGCTTGCTGGCTGTGTTTACCTCCACACCTACTGCGTTCACGCAGCTCATCACCACGTCATCCAGAGAGTGCTTCAGCGCCGACTGGTCCACATCGTGCTGATACTGGCCCACGCCGATGCTTTTTGGGTCGATCTTCACCAGTTCAGCCAGCGGGTCCATCAGGCGGCGACCAATCGAAACTGCCCCGCGCACGGTTACGTCCTGGTCCGGGAACTCCTCGCGGGCTACCTCAGAGGCAGAGTAGATAGAGGCACCGCTCTCGTTCACCATCACTACCTGCACCGTTTTAGGCAGGTTCAGGCCTTTTACAAAAGCCTCTGTTTCGCGGCTGGCGGTGCCGTTGCCAATGGCGAGGGCCTCCACCTCAAAGCGGTCCACCAGGTATTTCACGTTCTGGGCGGCCTCCATGGCTTTGCCCTGGCCCGTGTGCGGGTAAATCGTTTCGTTGTGCAGCAGCTTGCCCTGCTTGTCCAGCACCACCAGCTTACAGCCCGTTCTGAACCCGGGGTCCAGGGCCAGCACTGTTTTCTGGCCTAGCGGGGAAGATAGCAGCAGCTGGCGCAGGTTATCGGCAAAAACACGGATGGCTTCTTCATCCGCACGCTTCTTGGAGCTCAGGCGAACCTCGGTCTCCATGCTCAGTTTTAGCAGGCGCTTGTAGCAGTCTCTGGCAGCCAGGCGTACTTGCTCTGAGGCAGCATTGCTGCCCTGGACAAACATATCCTCCAGCTTCGCCAGCGCGGCTTCTTCGTCGGGCTGCGCCGTCAGCATCAGCACCATTTCCGTTTCGCCGCGGCGCATGGCCAGGATGCGGTGCGAAGGCGCTTTCTCAATCGGCTCCTCCCACTCGAAATAGTCTTTGAACTTCTGGCCTTCCTCTTCCTTGCCCATCATTACGCGGCTCTTGAACACGCCCTGTTTCTCGAAGATCTGGCGGATGGCGGCACGTGCCTCGGCATTCTCGTTCATCCACTCGGCCATAATGTCGCGGGCGCCGGAAAGGGCCTCGTTCACATCCTTCACCTCTTTCTCCTCCGAGATAAAGTTGCTTGCCTCTGCCTCCACATCAAAGCTCTCCTGCTGGAAAAGGCGCTCTGCCAACGGCTCCAGGCCTTTTTCGCGGGCGATAGTGGCACGGGTGCGGCGCTTTGGCTTGTACGGCAGGTAGATATCCTCCAGCGCGGCCATGGTTTCGGCGGCCATGATCTGGGCCTCCAGCTCCGGCGTCAGCTTCTCCTGGTCGCGGATAGACTTCAGAATGCTTTCGCGGCGCTTGTCCAGCTCGCGCAGCTGCTCCAGCCTGTCGCGCACGCCGGCAATCTGCACCTCATCCAGCGAGCCGGTGGCCTCTTTGCGGTAGCGGGAGATAAACGGCACGGTAGCCCCCTCGTCGAGCAGGCGGGCAGTGGCCTCTACCTGCTTAATGGTGATGGACAGCTCGGAGGCTATCTTTAAAAGGTGTTCTAAATTAGGTTCCATATATTGATATAAGACAATAGTCTGGTTCTGCGCGGCGGCAACGGGCGGGAGGGTAAATGCAGCATGTAAAGGCTTTTTCCCTTGCTCCTCCTGCCACCACTGCCTTTGCTCCGGTTTTTAACGTTAGTTCAGGACTGTAGAAACGTCAAATTTAAGCCTTATTGCTTAACCTGAAAACATAATCTGGTGAAAAGGCGGCAAACGGCTGTACAGGTACGCGGGAAAGGCGACACTTGCAGTATGCTGCCCTTGCCGCTGGCGGCATGAAGGGAGGCCTGCCGCGGCGCGAACACCTGTAAACTCCACCGGCTCACCTGCTTCCTGGTAAACAAGGGAAAGTTGCGCTCCCCCTCCCCTACAATTTTGCTACCTTTGCAGGGCAATCCATTGCCAACCTTTAACCTTGTACCATGGAAACTGCAAACCATTTCTCCCGCATCGGCCACTGGACAACGGCGTACCTGACGGACATGGGCATGCCCCTCAACGTGGCCGTGTATGTAAACATGCTGTTGTTGCTTGCCCTGCTGCTGCTGCTGCTGTATACTTCCAAAATAGCCACGCGAACGGCTTTAAGAGGCACGGCGCACCGCTTCGCCGCCAAAACCTCCACCCAGTTCGACGATTACCTGATCCAGAACAGGGTCTTCAGCCTTATCGCCCAGGCGGTGCCGCTGGTAATTGTGGTGCAGGCCCTGCCCATTGTATTTGCAGATTTCGAGGCGTGGATAAAGCCCCTGCGGACGCTCGTAGACGCCTACATTGTGCTCCTGTCGATCTGGACGCTCCAGGCCCTGCTGCGCACCTGCCGGGACTTTATGAAGACGACGGCGCTGTTTAAGGACAAGCCCGTGGATAGCTTTGTGCAGGTACTCACCATCTTTTTATACTTTGTAGGGGGGCTGCTTATATTCTCGCTGCTAACGGGCAAGTCGGTGTGGGCCTTTATCACCGCCATGGGTGCGGCCTCTGCCATACTCCTGCTCGTTTTTAAAGACACCATACTTGGCTTTGTGGCCAGCATACAGGTTTCCACCAACGATATGGTGCGCATCGGCGACTGGATTACCATGGAAAAGTACGGCGCGGACGGTACGGTTGTGGAGATAAACCTGACCACCGTGAAGGTGCAGAACTTTGACATGACCATCACCACCATCCCCACCTACTACCTTATATCCGACTCCTTTATAAACTGGCGCGGCATGCAGGCAGCAGGCGGCAGGCGCATCAAGCGCTCCATCCACATCAAGATCTCAAGTATAAAGTACCTTTCGGAGGAGGATGTGCAGCGGCTGAGCAAGATAGGGCTGGTGAGCGAATACCTGCAGGAGCGCCAACAGGAGATAGCCGCCTACAACAAGGCAAAGCACGTGGACAAGCACCTGCTCATAAACGGCCGCAGCCTGACTAACATCGGCGTCTTCAGGAGGTACATTGATGCCTACATCCAACAGCACGAGTTCACGCACAAGCACATGACCATGATGGTGCGGCAACTGGAGCCTACCACCACCGGCATGCCGATTGAGCTTTACGTGTTTACCAACGAAGTGCGCTGGGAGAAGTACGAGCTGATTATGGCCGACATTTTCGACCATCTGCTGGCAGCGGTGCGCTATTTTGACCTGGAGGTGTTTGAGTACCCGGCGGCAGACGACGTGCGCCAGCTCTTTGGCAAACCGGGCACTGACAAAAACAGCCTGTACGCCGCTATGGAGGCCATGAAAAACTAAGGCAGGATTTTTGATGAAATGCCCCTAGCTTTGCAGCAGCCTCAGCCAAGCCAGGCGGCAGCCCTGCTTAAGCTAAACACCCCATGAACGTCAACACAAAGAAATCCACACGCCGCTACACCTACTCCGCGGTGGTGCTGTTCTTACTGCTGCTCACCGCCTGCGTGGTGCGCCCCCTGGACCGCACCCCGTACCGGGAAACGGACTATTACGAGGAAACCATCGACGACCTGAGCGAAAGCCCTGCCGTTGTGAGCCACGGCGACACCGTGCAGGTGGGGTGGGCAAAAGTAAATATCACACCGCCTACAGGCACCCCGCTGGCAGGCTACGGCAAGCGCCTTGGCATGGAGTACGAAGAGGTGCACGACTCTACGTGGGCACGCACCTTTGCCTTCAGCAACGGGAAAACCGAAGCCTACTATGTGGCCCTGGACCTGCTGATCGTGCCGATGGAGGTACTGCAGGAACTGGAGAAAATGTACCCCAAACTTGGCCTGCAGCCTGAGCAAGTATACCTGACCGCCACCCATAGCCACACCAGCTTCGGCGGCTGGGGTAAAAAGCTGGGCATAAAATTCATGTCGGGTAAGTATGATGAGGAACTGGTGGAGAAGCTGGCAACCCAGGTTGTGCAAAGTATACAGCTGGCCCGCCAAAACTTGCAGCCCACCAAAATAGGCTACGGCAGCACCAGCGCCGCCAGCCTGGTGCGCAACCGCCTGCTCAAAGACGAGGACAACCCCTTCTACAACGACCGCCTGAGCAGCCGAGATACAAAGCTGCGCTTCCTGAAGTTTGAGCGCCCCGACGGCACCACGGCCGTGCTCTCCGTTTTCGCGGCGCACCCCACCATCCTTCCCTCCGATGCACCGGAGCTGTCCCGGGATTACCCGGGCGTGCTGGTGGATGAACTGGAGGAGCGGGTGGGCTTTACCTCTTTTTCAGCGGGTGCCGTGGGCAGCCACAGTGCGGTGTACCTCGATGGCGACACCTACGAGAGCACCCAGAAAGTGGGCGGCCAACTGGCGAAGCTGCTGCGCGAGGAGCTCATCCATGTGCCGACACAGTATGTCAGCACCCTGGGCTACGGACGCGTGCCGCTCGAGCTGCCAGACCCGCAGTGGCGCATCAGCAAAGGCATCCGTTTAGCTCCCTTTCTGTTCAATGGCCTGTTTGGTGAGCATCCCGCTTATGTCACCAGCCTGCAGGTGGGCAACGTGGTGCTGCTCGGCGCCCCCGCCGACTACTCCGGTGAGTTTGTCGCGCAGTTGGAGCAGCAGGCCCAGGCGCAGGGGCAGCAGGCGGTTGTTACCAGCTTTAACGGCGGCTATATCGGCTATATCACGCCGGATAAATACTATAACCTGGATGAGTACGAAACGCGGAGCATGAACTTCTTTGGACCGTACAGCGGCAGTTACCTCACCGAAATAATGCTGCGCCAGCTACAGCAGCACAAACGATAGCTTCCTCAGAGTCCTGTTGCAGGGTATAGTATAGCCTGCTTTACCAGCACATCGGTGGCTTCAGTGGCCTTGCCTACAGCTGGCGGTACACGCCTCTGCTGCCCTGAGGCTGCCCCATTGTGTGGCTAAGGCAGCAGGAGCTGTCCAACAGGGGCCTTCCTCCTTTTGCCTCTGCTCTTCCACAGAATACAATATCCGCCTTGCCTAAAGGCTAATAATCCAATCCCTTTCTTTTTATAGTTACAAACATTAGCACCATAAACAGGGTTAAATATAAGAGGGAGCCCCTTGTAAGGCTCTAATTGTGTACTACTTATAAAACGACTTATGGAACTGATAACAATAAATATAACCAACTTACTCTTCCTGACGGTAATCCTGCTTTACCTGGTGCTGTTAGGGCTGATATTGACTTACATATACTATGATGCGGAGCTACGCGGGCTCAACGGCTGGCTGATCACCGGGTTGACCTTCTTCTCCGGCACAACGCTTGGCGCTCTGGCCTGGCTGTTGCTACGCCCTAAAATGAAGCCGCAGCCTGTGCCCGTTCGCAGCCAGTCGAACTAAAACTGTGACTGAGGAAGAAGCCAGCAGCTGAAAAATGAGTATATTGTAGCTTGTTTGGCAGTTGCTGGCTTTTTTGCGTCCGCTGCTTTTTCTGTAGGCACTCCACCCCCGTATGGCAAAACAAACCGAAGTTACACAAGAGTCTATCTTTATACCTGTTACAGCCACTGATACGCTGCACCTGAGGCGCTTTAGCCGGGAGCAGCAGGGCCCACCGGTGTTCCTGGTGCATGGCTCTATCGAGAATGGCCACATTTTCTACTCTAAGTCAGGCAAGGGGTTTGCTCCCTACCTGGCTCAGCAGGGCTATGATGTGTTTGTGGCTGACCTGCGCGGCCGTGGCCAGAGCCGGCCAGCTATTTCGGGCAAATCAGCGTTTGGGCTAGACCACACGCTTACCGAAGACTTTCCGGCCTTTATCAGCAAGATACAGGAACTGAAGGGAGACGTGCCGCAGTACTGGGGAGCCCACTCCTGGGGCGGTGTGCTGATGCTGGCCTACCTGGCCCGCCCCGCCGTACCTGTGCAGGTGCAGGCAATGGCTTTCTTTGCCAGCAAGCGCCGCATCAGTATCTGGAGCCCTAAAAAGTTTCTGATGGTGGATGTGATGTGGAACTGGTTTGCCAAAGCCACCGTGGCAGCCACGGGTGCCCTGTACGCCAAGCAGTTGAAGATGGGCTCCGACAGCGAAACAAAGCACACGCACCGGCAAACGCACCAGTGGGTGGTGCAGCGCAGGTGGCTCAACTGGCACGACAAGTATGACTATGCCGCCGCCCTTCAGCGCATGCAGCTGCCGCCCACGCTCTACCTCACCGGCGCAAAAGACGATGTGCTGGGCCACCCCGTGGATGTGGAGAAACTGATGCAGGAGACCGGCAGCAGCCACAGTGAGTTTAAAGTACTGAGCAAAGCCAACGGCCAGCGGCACGACTACGACCACATCAACATTCTGACACACCCTGACGCGCAGCACGACCACTTTCCGGAGGTGGTTCGTTGGT
This sequence comes from Pontibacter actiniarum, assembly GCF_003585765.1. NCBI lineage: Bacteria > Pseudomonadati > Bacteroidota > Cytophagia > Cytophagales > Hymenobacteraceae > Pontibacter > Pontibacter actiniarum. The sequence continues at coordinate 628,708 of NZ_CP021235.1, read as the reverse complement.
TTAAAAACGCTGAGGCCACCATGCAACCCTTCCAGGCGCAAAGGGGTCAGGTAAATAGCGCAAGCGAAAATTAGCGAAAGCCCCTGTATACACTATTACATTTTAACCTTCTAATGAAGACGACCATTACATCCCTATTCTCCCTGCTTTTCGCCTCCGCTTTTCTGGTGGGCTGTGAGGACTGCGGCAGCGCCACCATTACAGAACCTACGGTAGCCGACACCGAGTGGCTGGTGTACTCTAGCGGTGATACTGCTGTTTTCAAAGACGAAAACGCCGATACAGTTTGGTACGTTCGCACAGGCATCTATGCTCAGAGTACCCCCGGCGACGGCTACAACGTGAGCGACGAGTGTATTGAAAAGCTCAACACACAGATAGCCAACATCATGGAAGACACCCGGGAGGCAGCAGACCAGAGGCAACCTTACCTCGGCACCCTGATACTCTCAAAACCAGACTCACTGCTTGTGCGGATCGGCGTTGGCACACAGGCCACCTGGAGTATAGACACAGCTGCTGCCACACAGGAAAAAGAAGTGAACGGCAAGACATACACCGGTGTGTACGTGCTTGAAGGCGAAGGCACCAAAGACACGGATGTAAAGAATGTCTACTTTAACAAGTCAGACGGCTTCCTGTACGTGGAGTTTAACAACGGCCGAAAACTAGAGTTGATCGAGGTGCGCTAGCACTGGCCTGTCTGTCAAATAAGAAAGGCTGCCAACAAAACGTGGCAGCCTTTTTTATACTTTATACTTTGTGATGATGCGCTTCGCTGTTGATTTCGCGCAGCACCTCCAGTGCGGTGCTTACGTGCTCCAGCGGCTTAGACATGGAGTTAAACACATAGCGCACGATTCCTTCCCGGTCAATAATGTAGGTTACCCGCCCCGGGAGCAGGCCAAGCTTCTTAGGCACCCCGAACAGCTTTCGGATACTCCCGCCTTTATCGCTAATCAGCGTGAAGGGGAGTTTGTACACTTGCTCAAACCGCTGGTGCGACTCCACGCTATCGGAGCTGACACCTACAACCTCCGCGCCCTGCTGCTCGAACACTTCATACTGGTCGCGGAACTCGCAGGCCTGCTTTGTACACCCGGGCGTGCTGTCTTTAGGATAGAAATATAGCACAACATTCTTCTCCCGCAGCGTCTCATACAGGCGGAAGAACCCTCCATCCTGGCGCTCCAGCTCAAAATCCGGTGCTTTGTCACCAACCTTTATGGCTTCCTCTTTCATGTTGTTGTGTTGTTTGTATCTACTTTATAACCTGCCATTTGGCAATAAGTTATCCCGCAAAGTTAATGCCTTACCGTGCAAACCACCAAAGAAAACCGCAGTTAATGGTTTGTGTTGAGGATTTTAGACATCTTTGCCGCACGTATTGCTCCTATGACCAGAATAAACGTTATCATACCCGCTTACAACGAAGAAAAATCCATTGCCCACGTACTGCACGACATCCCCGCCGGCTTTGCCGCTGATGTGATCGTGGTAAACAACAACTCCACAGACCGCACCGCCGAAACCGCCGCCGCCGCCGGGGCTACCGTATTGCACGAGCCCCGCCCCGGCTATGGCAACGCCTGCCTGAAGGGCATTGCCTACGCCGCCGCCAAGCCTGCCGCTACCCGCCCGGACATCCTTGTTTTTCTGGACGGAGACTATTCAGATTATCCGGAGGAGATGGTACAGCTGGTGCAGCCTGTGGTGCAGGGCGAAGCCGAGATGGTGATAGGCTCCCGGGCCCTGGGCCAGCGGGAGGCCGGGGCCATGCTGCCACAGCAAATCTTCGGCAACTGGCTGGCCACCTCCCTCCTGCGGCTACTCTACGGTGCCCGCTTCACAGATTTGGGCCCCTTCCGCGCAATCCGGCTGGATACGCTGCTGGCACTGGGCATGCGCGACCGCACTTACGGCTGGACGGTAGAGATGCAGGCAAAAGCAGCCCGAAAAAAAGTGAGCTACACCGAGATGCCGGTCACCTACCGCAAGCGCATCGGTACATCTAAAGTTTCCGGCACCGTAAAAGGCACTGTCATGGCGGGATATAAAATCATCCTGACTATATTTAAGTACCTGTAAGCCCTAAAGACAAACCGGTGAAGAACAAGCCAGCCCCCGACAAGCTGCTTCCTCGTAGCAGCAGCCACGCCACCAGCTACCTGGCACTGGGGCTGTCGGCGGTGGCGTACGCTGTGCTGGCCTATGCCACGCCGCGCACCGGTTTTACGCAGCTGGTGTTGCTGTACGCCTTTGTGTTTGCCGCCTACCTGTACGTCAGCCAGCAGCGGCTGAAGCTGTGGCACGGTTTGGCGGCAGCCATCCTGTTCAGGCTGGTTTTCCTTTTCTCGGTGCCTGCGCTGTCTGACGACTACGTTCGGTTTATCTGGGATGGGAGGCTGCTGGCGGCGGGGCTAAGCCCTTACCTGCACCTGCCGCAGTACTTCCTGACGCCGGAGGCGCCCCAGGTGCCGGGGCTAACCCGCGAGCTGTACCAGCAGCTAAACTCCCCGGCCTACTACAGCGTGTACCCGCCGTTGTCGCAGGCGGTGTTCTGGCTCGCGGTAAAGCTCTCGCCTGCCAGCACCCTCGGTAGCATAGTGGTGATGCGCCTTGTACTGCTCTTGGCCGAAACAGGAAGTATACTGCTGCTCCGGCGCATGCTCCGCAAGATGGTGCTGCCCGAGAAATATGTGCTGCTCTACGCCTTAAACCCGCTCGTTATCCTGGAGCTGACAGGCAACCTGCACTTTGAGGCCCTGATGATCTTTTTCCTGCTCCTGGCCCTTTACCAGCTTTACTACCACCGGATAGTGCTCTCCGCCGTTGCCTTGGGGCTGGCGGTAGGCACCAAGCTGTTGCCCCTGATGTTTCTGCCTTTTCTGCTGCGCAAGTTGGGGCCGCTACCGTTTGCGGTGTATAGCCTGGTCGTTTTGCTGACGCTGGTGCTACAGTTTTACCCGCTCATGAGCCCGCAGGTGCTGCTGCACATCTTCGATAGTATAAACCTGTACTTCCAGAAATTTGAGTTTAACGCCAGCATATACTACCTGTTGCGCTGGCTGGGCTTCCGGTTTGCAGGCTACAACCTTATTGCCCTTCTTGGGCCTGCCCTGTCATTGGTTGCACTGGCAGCTATCCTGGGGATGGCCACGGTGAAGAGGCTGGGCTCCATCCGCCGCCTGGCCGGTTATATGGCGGCAGCTTTAACTGTTTACCTCCTGCTGGCCACTACCGTGCACCCCTGGTACCTGACTACCCTGCTTGCCCTGACTGCGATGAGCCACTTCCGCTTCGCTGTTACCTGGTCTGGGCTCGCCATACTTACCTACGCTGCCTACCGCACCAGCAGTTACCGCGAAGACCTGGCCCTGGTCACACTGGAGTATTTCATTGTGTTCCTCTGGTTGCTGGTCGAGCTGTACCTCTACCGCCAGCGCCGCCGGCACGCGAACCTCAACGAGGCTGCCGTCTAAAATAAAATTACTATATTTATAGTAACCGCTCCCTTAGCTCCCGAACGGCTACGTAGAGGGGTGTTGTCCGACACAGTAGGTACAAGAGGTTCTTTCAAAGAGATAAAACCCTTAACCTCCTCAAAAGTCTATTTTTAAGCCCCAGCCCCAGCTACAGACCTTGTCGCTTTGGCTGCGCCTCGCGCACCTCCTATTCGGAAACGTTAACTGATAAAAGAACACTTAACCGGCACATAATCCAGGATAAACCATGAGAAAACTGTTGACGAGTTTACTTGTTATCTTAACCTCCTATGCTTTCGGGCAGCAGCACAAGCAGGTTGTTGATTCTCTGCTATATGGGCAAAATGGCATAAAACAGACGCACCCTGAAGTAGGCCTGGTGATAGGTATTTACCAGCAGGGCAAAACCAGTTACCACACTTTCGGTTCGAGGACAAAGGGCGGGGCAGCACCGCTGGACAGTGCCACGCTATTCGAGATTGGTTCTGCGACCAAAACATTCACGGCCCTGCTGCTGGCCCGTGCTATTATAGCGCAGGAAATGGGGATGCACGACTTCATCGATAACTACCTGCCATCAAAAGTAGCGCTTCCGTGCCCCCTTTCTAACAAGGTAAAGCTGACAGACCTGGCCTCACATCAGTCCGGGCTCCCCAACCTGAGTAACGACAAGTACTTTGCAGACTTGCTTAAGAGAGACCCCGTCAACCCTTTTCGGTTTGTCGACAAAGACTATTTGTACCGCATACTCCTGCGCACGGACTCGCTCACCGGCTACCGTCAGTACCAGTACAATAACTACGCCTACTCCCTCTTGGGAGACATCCTTGAAAGAAAAACAAAAATGAAGTATGAAGACCTTGTGGAGAGCACCATTCTAAACCCGCTCCACATGCAGTATACCTCGCTTGAAGTGCCTGTGGGTGCAAACGTGGCCGGGCTTTACAATGAAGACGGCGAGCCCCAGGTTTATATGATCATAGATGCTGCAAACCCCGCAGGAGGCTTAAAGTCAAACGCGGTGGACCTGATAAAGTACCTGAAAGCCCACATTTCCTCGGATGCGTTTGGCGAGGCTGTACAACTTACCCGGCTCATGTACTACGAAGACAGAGACAGAAAAGTAGGCCTGGGCTGGGACATAGGGAAAGACTTTTACCAAAAAGACGGCGACACCTTTGGCAACTCCGTTCTGATGCGGTACAGTGAGGCGCAGGACATGGCCATTGTAGTGCTGTCCAACCATCAGAACGGGCAGCTTGTACGGAATGCCGTTGACTTTATCTACAGCCGGCTAAGCAGCAAGTAACCGCACATACAGGAGCGCGGGCTGCCTTAACGGCACACGGTCTTCAGGTTAGCTCCCGCACCGGCAAGCCCGGCAACCAATTATTAAATTAAGCTATTCATCTCCTCCCACATCCAGCAGCGGGGCCATCAGGAAATCGTTCAGAGGCTTAAGCGCCTGAAAGCCGTCCAGCACCACCTGCATGAAGTCAGGGCGCAGCACTGTCTCGTCTGGTAACGGCATTACACCGTTCCAGCCTTTAAAACGCAGGTAGTGGATGGCCGGGTTTTCCTTGTCATAGCCCTTGGGCGTGGTTTTCAGCTGATCGCCCTGAATGCCTCCGAAGCGTTTCACAAACGCCTCTGACTCCACAATGCCCTTAAACTCCTCCAGGCTATAGTCAATTTCCTGCCGCACCGCCTTTAGCTGCTCTGCCGGCGGGTACCACAGGCCTCCTGCCAGAAACGAGTTATTGTTGCCCGCCAGGTGCAGGTAATAGCCCGGAAGGATAGATTTACGGCCTCCCTCTGCGATGTAGGCTCCAAAGTGATCCTTGTACGGCCGTTTATCATTAGAGAAGCGTACGTCGCGGTATATCCGGAAGACCAGCTCTTTGCCCTGCTGTCCGCGCGCGGCGGGCTCAAAGTGCTGCATTTCCAGTAACAGCTCATCCAAAAAGGAGATGTAGTTTTTACGGGCCTTATCGTAGCGGGCTTTATGCTCGCCAAACCACTCGCGGGTGTTATGCTCGGCCAGTTCGGCCAGAAAAGTAAGTGTATCCTGCTCTATTTTAATGGACATGAGTTCTATTCGTCTCTTGATTATGATGCGCTCCTGGCTGCTGCTGAAGCGATAGGCCTGGCCGCACATGCAAAAGCGGCGTATCCTGCTCGGTACATATACCATTATGGGCGCTATACTGTTTAACGTATTTCGCCCGCTGTACCTGCTTTCCTTCACTTTTTATGAGAACATGTACCACTGAGCAGGCGCAATAGTGGCGGCAAATAACCTTAAACAATTTCTACGCCAGCCAATCTTCATCCAGGTCCTCGGCATGGTCTACATCAGAGAGCCGGGGCAGCAGGGCGTAAGGCAGGTCCAGGTCCTGCAGATCCTGAACAGTATCGGGGAAGACATGCGCCGTGCTCCAGCGCTTGTTCTGGAACAGTTGCGGGTACAGGCGGTTCATGCCCAGCAGGTAGTAGCCCCCGTCGAGTGCCGGGCCTACCACAACCTCATGGCTCGCTAGCTTCTGGTAGGCATCCGCTATAATATCGCTGGTCAGCTGCAGGCAGTCGCTCCCGATGATCACAACGGAGGAATAGCCCTCTTCGAAGGCGCTGGCAAAGGCAGCCTGCATTTTCACGCCCAGGTCGCCGCCTGGCTGCACCCGCTTCTCATAGGTTTCGTTTGGCCAGAGATCATCCGGCTTTACCTCGTCGGTGTAGTACACAAGCTTGTGCACCGGCAGCTGCCGGGTTACCTCGCGTGTGTGCTCCAGCAGGCGTATGTACACCTGCAGTGCTTTTTCGGGCCCAACGGTAGCGGCCAGCCTGGTTTTTACCTTGCCCAGCTCCGGGTTGCGCACGAAAAGCAGCAATAGTTTACTCTTGTCCATATACTTTCTCTCCTTTCCGGAGCCACACGCCCCAGGCTCTGGAGTATGCATGCACTTTTACCGTTTTGCCTTTCTGGCTATAAACGGGGTATCCCTGGTTCACCCATTCGAATATGCCGCCGTAGAGGTTTTGTACGCTCGTATAGCCGGCTGCCTTTAACTGTTCTCCTACCCGCTCACTGCGGTAGCCCACGGCACAGTACAGCACGATGGGGGTATCATGGGGCACATCCGCCAGCTGAGCCACTTTAAACGTTTCGTAATCGACAAACCGGGCTCCCGGCAAATGGCTTACCTTGTACTCCTCCGCCTGCCGCGTGTCCAGCAGCAGGGGCTTCTCTGCCGCCTGCAGCATTTTTTGCAGCACCGCCGGCTTCACAAATGGGAGTGAGTTCTTGTAGAGCCCCTTCAGCATCAGCGCATAGGCTTTGTCTGTGGTTTGCCCACAGGCCTGTAGCAACAGCATCCAGCAGCACGTAGCTAAGAGCAGGAGTTTTTTCAAAACGGTAGAAAAGGATTTGGTTAGCTGTGCGTTACTCAGGACTGCACCTCCCCCATCACGTAGAGCTGCTCCAGCGTTGGGCTCGCGCTGCCGCCTTCCGGCTCCAGGGTAACGGCGAAGGCCTGTGCGGCCCCAACCGGCTTCATCTGCTGCAGGCCCGGCTGCCTGTTTACCTGTAGCATGCCCGCGTCAACGGGCTGGCCGCCTGCCAGGGCCCACAGCTGGTACTGCTTACCGGCAGGAGGTGCGGGAAGCTGCCCAGCGTCCACGTATACCTTCTGTTGGTCCGGGTTCCAGTAAACCATCATGGTCGCCTCCGGGTGTGCCTCCACTCCCTGCAGTTTCACAGGTTTATAGCTCTCATCGCGCAGCATGCGCAACAACAGCTCCTGCTGCTCTACCCGCTGCGACACAGTGCTAAAGTTCTGAGCCATTTGCTGCTCCTGCGCCACTGCCAGCGCCAGGCGGTCTTCGGCCTGCTGCCATTGGCTGTAGAAGTAAAAGCTCAGGATGCCGGAGATCAGGAAAAGGGTAATGCTGGCGGCAAACATCCATTTGTAGGGAGACGCCTCCTGCTCCGCGGGGTACAGCGGCCGGGCCTCCAACGCTGCTTTCTCCAGCGCCTGATCCTCTATCTGCTGCATAATGCGGCTTTTCAGAGCCTGCCCCGGCTGCACAGCGTAGGTCTGCGCGTAGCCTTCCAGGGCTAGCTGGGCCTCCTCCAGCGCGGCACGCACCTCATCCGAGGCGGCGGCGGCTTGCTCCACCTGCTGCCTCTCCTGCGGCGTAAGAGCACCCGTTGCGTAGAGCTCCAGAATTCCGGACGTTATGTATTCTTCTTTATTGAGCACGTCCCTTAAACAGTTTCACTAACGTTCTAATTGCACTGCGCGCCCTCGTCTTTACAGTTCCCAGCGGTATCTGGTACTCTTCTGCAATCTCGCTCTGTGTCATCCCCTCAAAGTACATCAGGTCGATTATCTGCTTCTGCTCCGGGCTCAGGGTCTCCGTAATTTCGCGCAGCCCAATGTGCTCCGGCTTAAAGTTATCGGCCCCCATATCGGCGCGCGGCGAGGCAGGAATCTCCCTGGTCTGTAAACTTACGCGGTGCTGTTTGGAGCGGATTTTATCAATGGCCAGATTTCTACAGATGTTGATCATCCAGGTGAACAGGCGCCCCTTGGAGGCATCATAACTTTGGAAGGAGTTCCAGATTTTCACGAAAGCCTCCTGCAGCACATCTTCAGCGGTCTCCTCCACCTTCACGATCTGCAGCACCACCCCGAAAAGCGTAGCGCTGTACATGTCGTAGAGGAGCGACACGGCCTTGGTGTCGCCGGACCTGAGCCTGGCAACAAGTTCTTCCTCTGTTATGGTGTGTGGTTTCTGGGTTGACAACGATATAACAGCTTGCAGTGCAGACACCTTTTAGCGTCTGCTCAAAATTAAGGATATTCTATACAATTACATCTTTAACTTTTAAACGAAGAAATTGTTGCTCCTGTGGCCTCTGCACACGTTAAACAGGAGTATTCAGCCCCTATAGAGGGCTTTGCGTATATTTACATCCCGAAAAAGAGAAAGAACTATGGCTATAGAAACCGTGAACCCTGCCACAGGCGAAGTGGTAAAAACCTTTACTCCCCACACACCCGAAGAGGTACAACAGAAAATAGCGGCTGCCGAGAAAGCCTTCCAGAGCTGGCGCGGCGTAAGCTTCGAGGAGCGCGCCAGGCATATGCACAGGCAGGCAGATATCCTGGAGGCGGAGGCGGAAAAATACGGCCGCATCATCTCGCTGGAGATGGGCAAGCCCGTGAAAGACGCCATGGCCGAGGTTAAAAAATGCGCGCTGGCCTGCCGCTACTACGCCGAGCATGCCGCCGACTTTATGGCAGACGAAGAGATCGACTCCAAAGCCTCGCGCAGCTTAATTTCCTTTGAGCCGCTGGGAGTGGTACTGGCCGTGATGCCATGGAACTTCCCCTTTTGGCAGGTGTACCGCTTTCTGGCCCCTGCGCTGATGGCCGGTAACGTAGGGCTGCTGAAACATGCCTCTAACGTGCCGCAGTGCGCATTGGCCATCGAGGAAATCGTACAGAAAGCGGGCTTCCCCGACAACGTGTTCCAGACGCTGCTGATCGGCTCCAAGGAAGTGAACGCTGTAATTGAGCACCCGCACGTGAAAGCCGTTACCCTGACCGGTAGCGAGACAGCAGGCTCGAAGGTGGCCGAGAAGGCCGGGCAGGAAATCAAGAAGACGGTGCTGGAGCTGGGGGGCAGCGATGCCTTTATCGTGCTGGACGATGCCGACCTGGACAAGGCAACAGAGGTGGCCTCCAAGTCGAGGATGATTAACGTGGGCCAGAGCTGCATTGCCGCCAAACGCTTTATTGTGGTGGAAAGCGTTGCCGATGCGTTCCTGCAGAAGTTCAAGACCAAAATGCAGTCCCTTAAAACCGGCGACCCGCTGAAAGAAGAGATTGACTACGGCCCGCTGGCACGTGCCGACCTGGCAGAGGAGTTGGAGAAGCAGGTGCAGGAATCGATCAGGCAAGGAGCCGAGGTGGTGCTGGATGGCGGCCGCGAGGGCAAAGGCAGTGCGTACTTCCGCCCGATGATCCTAAAGAACGTGAAGCCGGGGATGCCAGCCTACGAAGAAGAGATGTTCGGCCCGGTAGCTGCTGTCATGGTGGTAAAAGACGAAGAGGAGGCCATTAAAGTGGCAAACGACTCCCGCTTCGGCCTGGGCGGCGCTGTCTGGACACAGGACAAGGAGCGCGGCCTCCGGGTGGCCAGAAAGGTGGAAACAGGTGCCATGTTTGTCAATGCACTGGTCGCCTCCTCCCCCGAGATCCCTTTTGGCGGCATCAAAAAGTCGGGTTATGGCCGTGAGCTGTCTTACCTGGGCATCCGCGAGTTTGTGAACCAGAAAAGCATTTGGATTGACTAAGCTACTGTAGTAGTGCACAGAAAAAAGGCTCCATACACAGCGGTAAGTATGGGGCCTTTTTTCTGTGCTTTTACCTGCTCTGCGGGAAATACGCGTTAGATGGCAAATCCTCTTTTTTTACCTTGTTGCCCGAAACGGATGAGAAGATCGTGCTTTGCTTTTTTGATTCGCAAAGTATAAAACGCCTCCGATCTACAGGGTTTATAGGAGTAGTAGGTGGGCGGGACTTTCTGTTGTGTTGTGTCGGGTCTGTCCCTCCGTGGCCGGAGAAGGAAACCGGTCGTTACTTATGCTGAAGTATAAGTTTCGTCCGGGGGTATGGAAGTGTAAGAAGGGAAAGCAAAAGATAAAAGCGGAGGCAGTCGAAGGCACAAGCGGACGCTTGCGCCAGAGAAGCTGTTTCAAGCATCAACTGTAAGTATGGCTTTGCAAGCCAGTCGAGTTGCAAACTCGACACTATAGTAAGACACAAGTCTGAAGACTTGCGCCAGTAACAGTAACAGCAATCAGTTGGGGCGCAAGCGGGTGCTTACGCCGGGAGAGCATCACCCCTTGTCTTAGAAATTACCAGATTCCCACGTTTTGATCAGCAATAGCCCAGCACCTTGTACACCACATAGCCGGCAACCTCATGGATCAGGTGCTGCCAGTTCTCAAAGGCTACGGCGTTGGGCACGATGGTGGCTTCCGGGGTAAGCGCAGGAACTGAAGCGGAGAAGTCGGCAGGGTAGCTATCGAAGCTGACGCCGGCTTTTTTGAAGCAGCCGCTTGCACGGCGCATGTGAAAGGCAGAGGTCACCAGCAGCACTTTTTGCCACTCCGGGTGTTGCCGCAGCAGCGCTGCCGTAAACAGGGCGTTTTCCCGGGTGTTTACCGCGCGCGGCTCTGTAATGATATCCGTTTCCGGCACGCCAGCCAGAAGCAGGATGCGCTTGAGCTGCTCTGCCTCCGGCACCATGTCGTCCTTCAGAAAGCCTTTCCCGCCGGTGATCACGATCTTGCTTACCTTACCCAGGCGGTACAGCTGCAGCGTGTGCAGCAAACGGTCGGCGCCTTTGCGGGTGTGCACCCGGTCCGGGATGTCGGGGAAGTAGGAGGTTACCCCCGTGAGCACCACTGCTACATCATACTTGCCCACCTCACTAACTGGCACAGCACGCGCCTCCCACGCATACCAGGCCAAGTTCGAGAGAAACGGGTTGGAAAGCAGCAGCAGCAACGCCAGGGCACTCCCCAAACTGATACGCCGCCACTTGGCAGACTTCAGAAACAGGGCCAGGCACAGCAGCAGCAGCAACCACACCAGGGGCATCAACAGAAAATCAAGCGTTTTGGAAAGTACAAAGAACATGGCTTAGCTTAGAAGAACAGCCAAAGCAGCAGCACCAGTGTGGCATTAATATCCTGGCGAAGCGCAACTTCCGTCAGAGTTTATACTTTGGCGGCGGCAAGTTACGCAAGTACGGCCAAAGCAGGAAAAGGCCTGCGGCTAAAAGAACTTCCGCAGCACCCACATAACCAGCGAGAGCAGGAGGCTCAGCAGAATCATGCTGGTGATAGGCGCATAGAAGCGCATGTTCTTCTTCTCTACCCGGATGTCGCCGGGCAGGTGGCCAAACCAGCTGAACTTATCACCCGCCAGCCAAACCACCAGGCCGATCACGACAAGTATAACCCCCACGACAACAATGGTTTTCCCTATCGGCTGCATCTGATTTCCTGTTTGTTACAGGCCAAAGATACCGCTTTTGCTAAAAACCCGCACGCACGCCAATGGCAAAACTGAGAATGTCCCAGGCGGTGAGGGTCGGGTCCTTTATGGCAGAGGTAACGATCAGGTCGTACGTGCTTAGCTCCCCGTACAGGCTCAGCTCCTTTACAGTACTGCTGTTCCGGAGGCTGTAGTTCATTTCGGCCCCTATCCCCCCGGTTATCCGCAGGCTGCTCGTCCACCAGTAGTAGTTCTTGGGATACGAGCTGTCCCAGGATGTGGAGAACTGATCGCGGAAGTAGTAGCTCAGGCCGAGGTTCAAGCGAACAGGCGTTACCTGCAGCTGATTGCTCAGCTGTATGCGGTTAACTGGCTTAAAAATGCTGCGTACCGTGAGCAGGTGCAGCACCTCCTCGGCCTCAAACTTAGGCACCACGCCATACAGCAGCTCCGCGTTGATCTTATCATTGAGAAAGCTGTAGCTCGGCCCTGCCGCAAACATGCCCACGTTACCCGCAAACTGCAGGGTTACGCCATCGGGGGCGTACCATTTGCGCGCGGTGGAAGTGCTATCGCCCTGCGCCATCGTTTGCAGCGGCAGGCTAAGGAGGCACACTAAACCTAAAAGTAGTCTTATCGTCATGAGTTGATTTGCTAAATTAAAACGCGCTTAAAGCTCACGTTGTCGCCAGCCACCGTAAAAACCACGTATTCCAGCTTCTCCGTGGCTGCTGTCTCCAGCACCGGTAACTCTTCGCCAAAAGGAAAATGATACTTGTAGCTGTGGTTGTGCCCGTGCAGTGAGAATGTGGCGTTGTACTGCTTCAGCAGGTTAGCGTACCGCTCCTGGTTCTCCTCCCCGAACTCGGTGTTGGTTGGGGGAATGTGCGACACGACAAAAACGTTTTCATAGTCCGCCGCGGCTTTCAGTTCCTCCTCCAGCCAGTTCAGGTTTGGCACCTGCTTGTCGAACTCCAGGTAATTGGTGTTGAGTAGAATAAACTTTGAGTTACCTACCGCAAAACTGATGTCGTAGTCGCCGTACATGGCTGTAAACGCCTCTTTGCCGTTGTTGATGGCGTCGTGGTTGCCCACCACAGCCACGTATGGCACATTCAGGGTCTTAAAATCCTCATGTACCAGCTTAAACTCCTTTACCAGCCCGAAGTCGGTCAGGTCGCCGCCGAGCAGCACGAAGTCGATGTCGTCGCGGCGGTTAATGTGCGCCACCAGCTTTTCATTCTCCTCGTAAAATCCCTGCGCGTCAGCCGTGAGCACAAACCGGAAGGTATCGGTTGGGGCTATGTTCAGGGCTTTTATCTTCTCCAGGTTGCGCTGGTTGATGTTCTTTTCGTCATCGTCCAGCCTTATCTCATAGGGGCTGTACTCAAACTCCTCGCAAGCCTGGTGCAGCAGCGCCAGCGAACCCCATATAACCGTGAGCAGCAGCACACGGCTATACCTTTTTATCTTTGTCAGCATCATGCATGTATTTCTCATTTGTATTCAATTTTACCATACCGGTGCCCTTAATGTTGCGGCCCCGGCGCCGATAGCTTCCTTATTCATACTTTTAGTTATTTAAATATAATTTTATAGCCATAAGAATAAGCCATACCACCTGTAAGCCTAAGCCCCATTGTCAGATTCTAATACACAACAAGGCACTGAGGCTTATGTTTTTAGGCAGGGGCAAGACAGGTATATGTGCAGATTTTATTCGCAGATCAGCCGTAAAAGCGTTAAATTTGTTCTCTGTAGAAACTACATTAACCCCACTGCCTTGAAAGTTTGCATTGCTGAGAAACCAAGTGTAGCCCGTGAGATAGCCATGGTGATTGGCGCCAAAGCAAAGAAAGATGGCTACTATGAGGGCAACGGCTACCAGGTTACCTGGACCTTCGGGCACTTCTGCACGTTGCGCGAGCCAGACGATTACCGCCCGGAGTGGAAGCGCTGGAGCCTGTATGACCTGCCGATGCTGCCCGAGAAGTATGGCATTAAGCTCATGAAAGACAGCGGCGTGCAAAAGCAGTTTAAAATCATCAAACAGCTGCTCGACAAGGCCGAGGAGGTTATCAACTGCGGGGACGCCGGCCAAGAGGGGGAAGTGATACAGCGCTGGGTCTTAACCGAGGCCAAGTATAGAAAGCCCTTCAAGCGCCTCTGGATCTCCTCACTCACAGAAGAGGCCATCCGCCAGGGCTTTGCCAAACTGCGCGAAGGCGCTGAGTTCGACTCGCTGTACCAGGCTGGCAAGAGCCGCGCCATCGGCGACTGGCTGCTGGGCCTTAACGCTACCCGCCTTTTTACGCTGAAGTATGCCAACGGCAGCCGCCAGACGCTCTCCATCGGGCGCGTGCAAACGCCCACGCTGGCCATGCTGGTGAACCGCCACCACGAGATCGCCAACTTTGTGCCGCAGCCGTTCTGGGAGCTCAAAACCCTGTACCGCGACACGACCTTCTCGAGTACCAACGGGCGCTTTCAGAAGGAAGAAGAGGCCCTGAAGATTATGGAGGCCATCCGGGAGGCGGAGCTCACCATTACGGACGTAGAAACAAAAAAAGGAACAGAGGCACCGCCCAAGCTGTTCGACCTGACCTCGCTGCAGATCGAGTGCAACAACAAACTCAGCCTCTCCGCCGACGAAACGCTTAAAACGGTGCAGAGCCTGTACGAGAAGAAGGTGGTCTCCTATCCGCGCGTGGACACCACTTTCCTGCCGGACGATATTTACCCGAAGATCCCGGGCATTCTGCAGGGCCTGAGCAACTATAGCCAGGAGGTGGCGCCACTGCTGCAAAACAAGATCCGCAAGACCAAGAAGGTCTTCAACAACAACAAAGTTACCGATCACCACGCCATTATCCCGACGGGTGCGGCGGCAGGCGGGCTGTACGGCCGCGAGGCGGATGTGTACGACATCATCACGCGCCGTTTTATTGCAGCCTTCTACCCCGACTGTATCGTGAGCAACACCACCGTTATGGCAGAATCGGCTGGCTATACGTTTAAGGTGCGGGGCAAGCAGATCCTGGACCCGGGCTGGCGCGTGATTTACGGCGCAGAGGATGTTAAATCAGAGCCTACAGGCAAAGACGCGAAAGAGGAAGAGGAGGCCGCCGGCGTGCTCCCGCACTTTGAAAAGGGGGAGCATGGCCCGCACGAGCCGCTGCTGGAGAAAAAGATGACCAACCCGCCCAAGGAGTACACCGAAGCCACGCTCCTGCGCGCCATGGAGACAGCCGGCAAGCAGGTGGAGGACGAGGAACTGAAGGACGCCCTGAAGGAGAACGGCATCGGCCGCCCCTCTACCCGCGCAGCCATCATCGAAACGCTCTTTAAGCGCCAGTACATCCGGAAGGACAAGAAAAAGATCGTGCCCACGCAGATGGGCATCGACCTGATCGGTGTGATCCGGAACGAGACGCTGAAATCGGCGGAGATGACGGGCCAGTGGGAGCGCAAACTGCGGCAGATTGAAGGAGGCGAGTTTAAGGCAGAGGCTTTTCTGCAGGAGCTGCAGGAGTTTGTAATGAACCTGGTGCAGGAGGTGAAGTACGACCGCGCCACCGTAACGATTGAGCCGCAGCAGGATGAGAAAAAGCCAGCGGCAAAAGGCAAAAAGCCGGCTGCCGCCTCCAAGCCAGCCGAAAAGGCAGACGCCGCAGGCCCTGCCAAAGGCCTTGGCTCCTGCCCCGCCTGCAAAGAGGGCCACATTTTAAAGGGCTCGAAAGCCTTTGGCTGCATCCGCTACAAGGAAGGCTGCCGTTTCCTGATCCCGATTGAGCAGTACGGCAAAGAACTGACGGAAAAGCAAGTGCAGGCCCTGCTGAGCAAAGGAAAAACACCGACCATCAAAGGCTTCAAAAACGAGCAGGGCGAAAGCTATGACGGCGTTCTGAAACTGGACAGCAACAGGCAGCTGGTAGTAGAGCAGGTGGAGAAAGCGCCTGCCAAGGACCCGTTTGAACAGTGCCCGCGCTGCAAGCAAGGCAAGCTGCTGAAGGGCAAAGCCGCCTACGGGTGCAGCAGGTTCCGGGAAGGCTGCCAGTTTGTGGTTCCCTTCGAGATGGGCGGAAAGCAGCTGACAGAGAAGCAAATCGCGGCGCTGCTGCTCAAAGGGAAAACCCCCAAGATCAAGGGCTTTACCTCACAGAAGACGGGAGAGCCTTTTGATGCAGCCCTTTCTCTGAACGAGCAGTGGCAGGTAGTTTACCAGTTCTAGTCCCCGCTGGCTTTACAAGACGTGCTGCACCTGGTGTGCCACCGGCGACAACCAAAAGCATATAAACACAAAGAGGCGGCTGTGTCATCCACAGCCGCCTCTTTGTGTTTATCCGGCAGAAGCTATTTTACGTTAACCAGCACTTCCTGAATGCTAACATTCGTACGTTTGTCGGTTGCGCTCACTTTTAAAGTATAAACGCCCGGCGCGATGCCCGTTACGTTCACCGTAGTATCGAATTCTACCACGTTCTTCTGGGGGAACTTCTTAAAGTTAAGAACTGACTTCTCCGCATTCTGGCCCTCAAGGGTAAACTCGATGTCCTGGAACTTGTCTTTATCAACAGCCGTGATGTTGACGCGCAAGCCAGTGGCGGCTGAAACAGACTGATTCTTGCTTGGGTTGTTTACAGTTAAGCTTGGGGTAGAGCCATCTGGTTTCAGGCTCCCGTTCTCGAATAGATCCTCACATGCCGTCAGCATACAAACGGCTACCATAGAGGCCAGCATTGTTTTCAATTTCATAATAATTGGCTAAAGTCGTCACTATCTGGAAGCCAGCGCCATACACTAACTGGCCGGCTACCACAGCTGCCTTCTATGCAGCAGCACGTTGCAAAATTAAAAACCAATTTTCACAATGCAACTATACTTGCCAAAATATTTACAATTTTACTTTCATCCCCGCTGTACAGAGCCAGTTCAAAACCATTCTTTATATTACTAAAAAACAATATCTTAGCCACAGTAACACCACATATACATGTTTAACTATAAATATACCGATAGATAAAAGTGCAATTTACACATCACCCCCTCCCCCTCGCGGTACAATCGTGCTTAAGGGCTTTGCCAGGCGGGTGCGCCAGATAATGTAACAAGCGCCGGCAGCACCTTGCCTACAGCCTCCCGGAAGGCGGCAAAATATAACATATCCCTTTAAGAGCCGTAAAAAAAAACGTTGCTGGTATTTTACTTTGCCAGCGGCACACGTTCTTTAAAAACATCTTTAAACTAAAATAGAACTACACTATGAGAAGCTATGAGAACTCGGGCTACAACCCGTACAATGACAACGACAGGTCTCAGACAAGGGGATCTGCCAGAAACTATTATTCAAGTGATTACGACCTGACCGACCGCCACGACAGGGGCTTTGGCAGCTCCAGCGCAAGCGGCTACGGTAACCGCAATACAGGCGTAGGCTCCGGCATCGACGCCTACTCAAACTCAGGCTACGGCAACACATCAAGCTACGGCCGCTCAGCCGGATCAAGCTATGGCTCATCCAACTATGGGTCTAACTACGGCTCCGACTACAACCGTGACCGTGACCGCGATAACGACAGCAACATGTGGGACCGCTCCAAGAACGAGGTAAAGTCATGGTTCAACGACGATGACGACCGCAACAACAGGGGCAACATGCGTGACCGTGACCGCTATAACAGCTACGGCTCGTCCGGCTATGGTTCATCCAACTACGGCTCGTCTAACTACGACAGAGACCGCAACAACTATAACTCAGGCTACGGCTCCAGCTCATCAAGCTACGGCTCAGGCACGTACGGAGCGGGCTCTAACTACAGCGGCAACTACGGAAGCGGCACCTATGGCACTGGCTACACAACCAGCAACTACGGCTCTGACTACAACGACCGCTACGACAGAGACGAGATGGGCTACAGAACCAGCGGCAACAACTATGGCTCATCGAACCGCTACGGCTCTGACTACGACCGTGGAAACAGAGGCGGCAGCAGAGGTGACCATGACCGCGGCTTCTGGGACCGTGCCGGCGACGAGGTTAAATCCTGGTTCGGAGACGACGACGCTGAGCGCCGCAGAAGAAGAGATGAGATGCAAAACCGCGACAGCGACCGCGACTATAACTACACTTCCGGCAACCGGGACAGATATGGGAGTACATCTAGCTACAGAAACACCTATAGCGGACCTCCCTACTCTTACGGATCGTCTTCGAGAAGAGACTATGAATGGTAGAGAACCCCGCAGGCAGCCGTTTTCAGACGGTTACCGCCGGTAATCTTACCTTAGGATAGTGGATGTAACTCCACAGGAAAGCCCTGCTGCGTTTGCAGCAGGGCTTTTTGCGTTAACAGTTAGCTATATAAGCAGCTTTTTATACTTTTGCGACCAGGATCGGCCCTAACTGTGGCTGTTTCCACTTACAGCGAAGCAAATTTTAGACTTTAACATGAAGAAGTTGATCTTAGGGCTGGGCCTCGCCCTGATGGCAGGAGCAGCCAGTGCCCAGAGCGTTGGCGTGAAAGCCGGCCTGAACTACACCAATTTTAAAGGCGATGCCGCCAACGACTACGACTACCGCCCGGGCTACACCGTAGGTGTAACGGCGCGCCAGGGGCTGAACGACCTGATCGGCGTACAGACCGAGGTGTTGTTTACCTCCAAGGGGGCCAAGCGCGAGTTCAGCAGCAACGGCACCGAAACAGAGGCCAAAACCCGCCTCAACTACCTCGACATCCCGGTGCTGCTCAGCGTGCAGATGAGCGGCCTGTACTTTGAGCTGGGCCCTCAGGTGTCTTTCCTGCTCAAGGGGAAGGAGATTGTGGAAGTATCGCGCTCCAGCTCCACCACCACTACCGAAGTAGACGTAACCGACAACCCCTACCCTATTGATTTCGGCTATGCCGCCGGCCTGGGCTACCGCGCCAGCAACGGCATTGGGCTAGGGCTGCGCTACAACGGCGGCCTGAAGGACATAGATGACGAAGGAGCGTTTGAAGGCAAAGAGCGCCGCAACACCTCGTTCCAGCTGACATTGAGCTACACCACCGGCTGGTAGTGCAGGCATAAAAAAAGGAGCCCCTGCACATGCAGGGGCTCCTTTACAAACTAAACTTAAACAGAAGGCTTATGCTTTGGCGGTGGCTTTGTCAGTCACGTTGTAAATGTGCTCAAACTGCTCAAACTGCTCTTCATTCACCTGCAGGTCGCGTAGCAACCCTTCTCTGATATCATACACCAGGCCGTGCAGCTTCGGAGGGTTGTCCGAATGCATGGCGTTCTGAATAATGGAGGTCTTGGCCAGGTTGTGCACCTGCTCCATCACGTTCAGTTCCACAAGGCGGCGCAGGCGCTGCTCTTCATCGTCAATGCTTGTCAGCTCCTGGGTGTGCAGGCGCATCACGTCTTTAATGTTGCGCAGCCAGTTATCGATCAGGCCGAACTGCTTGTTGCTGGCCGCCGCCGCTACACCGCCGCAGCCGTAGTGGCCGCAAACGATGATGTCCTTCACCTTAAGCACCTCTACCGCATACTGCAGTACCGACAGCAGGTTCACATCTGAGTGCACCACCAGGTTGGCAATGTTCCGGTGCACGAACATCTCGCCGGGGCCATGCCCGGTAATCTCGCCGGCCGGCACGCGGCTGTCGGAGCACCCGATAAACAGGTAACGCGGCTCCTGCCCTTTGGCAAGCTTTGCAAAGTAATCGCTGTCCTGGGCAAGCTTCTCAGCTACCCACTTTTTATTGTTCTCGAATATTTTTTCCATTTATACTACAGATTTTCGGTCTTTTGTTTAGTCTTTAGCTTCGGGCGGGCCTAGTGCATGTCCAGCACGGCCACGTCCTGAATGTTGATGAGCTCTACCTGAATGTTGCGCTCGTGCGCCGTTTTCTTAAACTCCTGAATCGCCTCCACTACGTCATAGTCTATGAAGGCAGAGTTCTCGCCGTCAATGATCACATGGCTGTCGTGCGGCAGGTGATCCAGGGTAAGTATGATGCTGGCCTTGTTCAGGAACGACACGTGTTCGCTCAGCTTAATGCGGATAATGTCTCTGTCGCGATGCTCTTCTTTGTGGTAGAAGTAAGGCGACTTGTAATTGGCTTTCAGGATGTAGAACACACCCACGGCAAGGCCCACACAGATACCGATCAGCAGGTCGGTGAAAAGTATGGCCAGCACCGTCACCACGAAAGGAATGAACTGGTCTAGGCCCAGCTTAAACTGCGTTTTGTAAAGGGCCGGTTTGGTTAGCTTAAAGCCTACCACCAACAGCACGGCAGCCAGGGCAGAAAGCGGGATCAGGTTCATTAAGTTTGCCAGCAGGAACACCGACAGCGCCAGGAAAACACCGTGCACAAAGCTGGACACCCGAGTTTGGGCACCTGCGGCCACGTTGGTGGAGCCACGCACGATTACAGCCGTCATAGGCAGGCCACCCAGCAGCGAGGCCACAATGTTACCTACGCCCTGCGCCTTCAGCTCACGGTTTGTGTCGCTGCGGCGCTTGTGCGGGTCCAGCTTGTCGATCGCCTCAATGCTCAGCAAGGTCTCCAGGCTGGCTACGATGGCAATGGTAAAGGCTACAATGTACAGCGAGGGGTTCGTCAGGCCGCTTAAGTCCATAAACGCGACCTCAGATTTGATATCACTGAAGCTCTCCAGCACCGGCAGGTTTACCAGGTGGCTGTCTGCGATGGCAAGTGCCGGCACGTAGTTGTTAAACACCACATTCAGGATGATTGCCAGCACAACGGCCAGCAGCGCGCCCGGTATAAGCTTCAGGTACTTGTTGCTCTTCACCTTCGGGTTATCCCACAGCAAGATCACAGCCAATGAAACAATCCCCACGATCAGGGCGCCCAGCTGGATTTTAGAAAACGCGTAGCCAATTTCAGAGAAGGTGTTGCGCCCGTCCGGCTGGAAAAACATCATTTCGCCGAAAAAGTCCTCATCAGCTCCCACAAAGTGCGGTATCTGCTTCAGGATCAGGATAAGGCCGATAGCGGCCAGCATGCCCTTGATAACGGACGAGGGGAAGTATAAGCCAATGACACCGGCCTTCATAAAGCCCAGCCCCAGCTGCAGGATACCGGCAATCAGCACGGCCAGCAGGAACAGCTCAAAAGAGCCGAGCGTCTCGATACCGTTCAGTACGATAACCGTAAGGCCAGCGGCAGGGCCACTAACGGCCAGCTGAGAGCCACTGAGCCAGGCCACGACCACGCCGCCTACAATGCCTGTAATCACCCCGGACAGCAGCGGCGCGCCAGAAGCCAGGGAAATACCCAGGCACAGGGGGAGGGCTACGAAAAACACAACCAAGCCCGACGGAATGTCCTTGCTGAGGTTGGAGAGGTAGCCGAAGTTATTTGTTTCTTCTTTCATGTTCCAATTCAATCTAATCTGTGTGAAGGTGTCTGCGGAGGCCTTTCGGGCAGCTTATCCAGCTGAAACAAAGCCACCTCCAGTTTGACTGTGCAAACCTACTAACACAGGATTAAGACCGAATTAAAACGACATTAAAATGAGATTAAAGTCTGGGAAAGGTAGGGATTGTGGCGTACGCCTGCCGCAGGGTAATGGTCACCTCCGTGCCTTTGTTGATCTGGGAGTGCACGCAGATCGCGCCTTTGTGCAGCTTCAGGATACGCTCCGTAAGGGGCAGGCCAATGCCGTGCCCGGTAATGTTGCGCACGTTCTCCGCCCGGAAAAAAGGCACGAAAACATGCTTCAGGTCCTCCTGCGAGATACCCAGGCCCCGGTCCTGCACGCGTAGCAGCACCTCGTGGTCCTGCACGTCTATCTGGCCGGTGGCCACCTGCCCGTTCGGCGAGAACTTCAGGGCGTTCTCCAGCACGTTTACCACAGCGATCAGCAGCAGGGCCTCGTTGCCCCGCACCACCAGCCGGTCCTCATCCTCCGGAAAATTGGCGAAGTCAATATCAATGCGGGCGTTAGGCTGGCGTTTAAGCACCTGCTCCCGGGCCATCCACACGAGCTCATCGAACCGCAGGTAAGCGAGCTTTATCTTGGAGGGGTCCAGGCTGGCCTGGGCTATTTGCAGGAGGCCGTTCGAGAGCTCTGTCAGCAGGCGCGCATCCTCCAGCGTGCTTTGCAGCACCCGCCGGTACTCCTCGGGCTCCCGCGACTTCATCAGCGCCACCTCCAGCTCCCCGATCATGGCGGTGAGCGGCGTGCGCAGCTCATGCGAGGCGTTGGACACAAAGGTGCTCTGCATCTCAAAAGCCAGCTCCAGGCGGTCGAGCATCTTGTTAAAGGTTTGGGCCAGGTGCGATACCTCGTCTTTGCCGTCGGCGTTGCTCAGGCGCAGGTGCAGGTCGTTGGCGCTGATCTTCTCCACCTCGCTCACCACTTTGGTAATGGGGCGCATTGCCTGTTTGGAAAATACCCAGCCGGCCACCAGCACCACACCCATGGAGCCCAGAAAACCCACAATCAGGATAATTTTCAGGTGCTGCAGCTTCCGCAGGCTGTACGCATCCACGCTGGATGCCAGCACAATAAAATCGCCCTGGTTATCCTTGTAGCGAATGCCCACTACCTGCCGCACCCCCTGCTCATACTCCACAGAGCCACGCTGGGCTATCTTATCCAGTTCCGCCTGTGTAACGCCCAGGTTCCCCTTCCCCTTAGAGAAAAGCAGTTCGCCATTGGTGCGGTATATCCGCACGGCCTCGTAGGGCAGCTCGTGGTAGAAGTTGATCTGGTTCTGCTCCCGCTGCTGCTTGCTTACCTCATCTGCTTCCAGAATATGCTGGGCGGCCACCTGCGCCCGCCGGAAAATCCGCATATAAAAATCGTCCTGGCGGTAGAGGGATGTAAAGTAATACACCACCAACGAGAACAGGACCAGGATCACAGTCATGATGCTGGCAAACTGCAGGGTTAACTTAGAGCGGATCTTCATGCGTTGTCCTGTTCTTTTAGCACGTAGCCCATGCCCACCAAGGTATGGATCAGCTTGGTGTCGTGCGCCTTGTCTATCTTTTTACGGAGGAAGTTGATGTACACGTCAATCACGTTGCTGCCCGTGTCGAAGGAAGTTTCCCAGACCTGCTCGGTTATATCCACGCGCGACACAACGCGCCCCTGGTTCCGCAGCAGGTAGTGCAGCAGCGAGAACTCCCGTGCCGTGAGGTTGACGGGCTTACCGCCACGGGTCACTGTTTTCTTCGCCACGTCCATCTCCAGGTCGGCAATACGGATTTTTTCTCCGGTGGCGCCCTCGCTGGTGCGGCGCGACAAAGCCCGGATGCGGGCCAGTAGTTCCTTGAACTCGAAAGGCTTGGTCAGGTAGTCATCGGCACCGGCATCCAGCCCGATAATCTTGTCGTCGGTCGTGCCCAGCGCCGTCAGCATGAGGACAGAAACGGTCTTGTTGTGCCTCCGTATCTCGCGGCACACATCCAGGCCGCTCATGTTGGGCAGGATGATGTCCAGGATGATCAGGTCGTACTCATGCTGCAGCGCCAGCTTTATGCCGAAAGTGCCGTCATAGGCCTGTTCCACCTCATACGTTTGCTCCTCCAGCCCCTTTTTTATAAAGGAGGCTACCTTTGGCTCGTCTTCGATCAGCAGTATTTTCATGGGCTACGGGGATATTGTACCTTTACGGGCAAGCTTACGGTTGCAGCTGCACACAAATGTACAACGTAAGCACTAAACACCAACGGTCGCCGGCTAATCCGGCAGGTATCTAACTGTATCCTTTTCCGTTTCATACACTATGGCACACGCACACCACAACCACCAGGGCGGGCACGGGCACCATCACCACGGCGCCAGCGATAACATCAAAGTGGCTTTCTTCCTGAACCTCGCCTTCACCATACTGGAAATTTTTGGCGGCCTCTGGATAAACAGTGTCGCTATCCTGTCGGATGCCCTGCACGACCTCGGCGACTCCCTTTCGCTGGGCCTGGCCTGGTACTTTGAAAAGCTCTCCAAGCGCGGGCGCAACAAGAAGTTCACTTTCGGCTATAAGCGGTTTTCGCTGCTTGGGGCAGTCATCAACTCGGTAGTGCTGCTGGTTGGCTCATTCTTTATACTTTCGGAGGCGGTGCCGCGCATCTGGGACCCGCAGGAGGTAAACGCACCCGGCATGATGGGCTTTGCCGTGTTGGGCATTATAGCCAACGGGGCAGCGGTGCTGCGCCTGCAAGGGGGCGCCTCGCTAAACGAGCGCGTGGTGAGGCTGCACCTGATGGAGGACGTGCTGGGCTGGGTGGCCGTGCTGATAGGCGGTGTTATCCTTTACTTTTTCGACGTGCCCTGGATTGACCCGCTACTGTCGGTGTGCATCACGCTGTACGTGCTTTACAATGTGGTGCGTAACCTGCGCGAAACCATGACGATCCTGCTGCAGGCCTCCCCTCCCCATATTAACACCCAGGACGTGGAAGCCAGGCTCGAAAGTATAGACGACATCAGGTCGGTGCACGACCTGCACATCTGGACGCTGGACGGCACCTACAACGTGCTGTCGATGCATGCCGTGGTGAAGGAGGAGCTGCCGATGCAGCAGGCAAAGGAACTGAAAAAGCGGGTACGCACGGCCATGTCCGACATGGACATACAGCACGTAACCATGGAACTTGAAAGCCCTGGGGAAGAGTGCACCCACCAGAGCAAGATATGATGTTAGTTCTGGTTCAGCTGTACCGCCTCGCGTACCAGATCAGCAAAATAAGCTTCGTCGATGTCTTCTAAAGAGCGGACTTTGATGTGCGGGTACTGGCCATTGCGGCTTACCAGGCGGCGGTGCGGGTCAGAAAGCTCTTTGCCACGGAAAAAACCGAAGTGGATGCCGCTGCGCGAAGACGCGAAATAGCATATTGGGCCGTAGAAGAAATAACAGGCACAGTCCCAGCGCACGCACTCCTCCAGGTGGGCCACGGAGCCGTTGATGATTCTGCGAACCTCCTGTGCCAGCAGTTGCTTCTCAGGAGATAGTTTTTCGACATACTCGTCTACTTGGTTTGTTGTTGTTCTGCTTCTCATATAGGTTTGGATATCGCTCGTAGGAGTAAACTCAGTAACACCTAAATATACTAGAATTCTAATATACGGGCAAACTGGCTCCGGGGTTGTTGCTGATGCTGCAAAAGCCCTATATAGAAGAGTATCAATACAAAAAAAGGAGTTGGGCACCTGACTACAGGAGCTGCAGCATGCGCTGCTCCAGCTCGTTCAGGCTGACGTAGCCGGCGGAGAGGCGCTGCGGCCCCTCGCTGGTGTTGAGGTAGGTGCTGGGGTAGGTGGAGGCCCCAATGCTGTCTACAAAAGCGAACTCATCCTCCAGTTGCTGCGCAATCTCCTCCGACTCAAACAGGGTAAGGAAAAGATTTTCGGGGATGCCAAACAACCGCACCAGGCGCACCAGCACGTCCGGGTCCTTCAGGTCCTGGTTATCCACGAAAAAGGCCGAGTGCATGGCCCGCAGCACCTCCAGTGTTAGCACCGGGCGCAGCAGCCGCACGCACAGCATGGCCCGGCAAGCCGGTTCTGTGTTAAATACGAAGCTGCGCTGTATAAAAAAGCGGTAATCAAAGGGCAGGTACGTGCGCTCCTGTACCCGGTGCCAGCTGAGGGCTACCTGCTCCTTCTGCTCGTGCTGCAAAGGCTCTTTCACGTGTGCCTGCAGCTCCCCGAACAGCACCTGCACATGGAGCCGCCCCTGCCAAAGCGCCCGCAAACGGCGCACCACCGGTGTAAACCCATAACACCACGCGCACATGGGGTTGGTGACGTACAGCAGCGAGATATCAGCAGGCAGGTTATCCATAGGCAATGTGTTGTTCCGCCTACTGTTTACCGCTTTTAGCAGCCTTGGGTTGTTGGGGAGTTTTAAAAAACCCAGTAATTGAACTCGGAGAGAATGAATGAAAATGTGTGCTTAAGAAGCAGAAACGGCTGACTCCCTTGGCTTTCCCCGTACATCAAGAAAAGATTGCCCAAATCTGCCAATTCATACTTCATACTTCATACTTCATACTTCATAATTCATACTTCTACTTATAAATCATTTTCACAGTCATGCCGCCATCGATGGTCAGGCTCTGCCCTGTGATAAAGCCAGCCTTGTCGGAGCAAAGGAACAAGGCGGCCTCGGCAATATCCTGCGGCACGCCCACGCGCCCCACCGGGTGCTGCTCTTTGTCCTCTTTGGAATGGTTTGGTTGATACTGTTCGCTTTCCTTCTGCCACTCGCCGGTTTCTATCCAGCCGGGGGCAATGGCGTTTACCCGCACCCGCTCCTGTGTGAGGCTTACCGCCAAAGCGTGCGTGAGCGCCTCCAGGCCACCTTTGGAGGCTGAGTACGGGAAGGTGTTGGGTTCCGACATAAAGGCGCGCGTGCTGGAAATGTTCAGGATAGCCGGATGCTCCGCCTGCTGCAGCAGCGGCAGGGCATGCTTGGCACAGAGCAAAGGGCCGCGCAGGTTCACGGCCAGCACCCTGTCGAACACGGCCATATCCAGCTCCTGCAAAGGCCCCACGAACGGATCGGCTATGCCAGCGTTGTTGAGGAGCGCGTGCAGCACCTGGTGCCGCTCCCCCACCTGCTGCATCAGGGCCTTCACTTCCTGCTCCTGGCTTACGTCGCAGGCGATGAACGTTACCTCCAGCTTCTGCCGCTCCAGGCGCTGCACGGCCTGCTCTCCGGCCTCTTTGTCCTGGTCTGCGATGATAACGTTGGCTCCGGCCTCGGCGAAACGCTGCGCCATACCCAGGCCTATGCCCTGGGCTCCTCCGGTAATGAGCACGGCTTTGTTTTTAAAGTACGTGTGGGTCATGTTCTGCTCTTGTATGCGGTTGGGAAGTATAAGGTGATAGGTATAACTCATGGCGGGCAAAAGTGTTGCGGCAGCCAAACTCGCCGGCAGCTTGCCCACGCCAGTAAAACCTGCGGCAGCTTAACGCAGAGCCCGCTGCACTAGCAGGTTATACCTGAAGTGCAGCGGGCTCCTGAAGTGTGCGCTAGCCGGGTTTTATTTTTTCTCCAGCTGGCGCTTAAGCTTCTCCTCCACGTTTTTCAGCAGCTCGTACCAGTTGTCGCCCGAGTCCTGTGCGAATACATCGTTACCGGGCACCCCGACACGCATGTGCACGCTTTTCTGATTGGTAGACTGGCTGGCTTCCTCTTTAAAGTACACATCCACCGAGTCGATCTTTTTGGCGTGGCGCTTTATTTTAGAAATCGAGTCGCGCACGCTCTGCTGTATGGCGTCGGAAATGTCTATGTCAACGGCCTGTACGTCTAGCTTTATGCCTTCAAAGTTCTCTGTATAGTTCATCGTTTATCTGGTTACTGTTTAAATAAAAAAGAAGGATTGCACATTGCACCCCTCTCTGTTTCCTGCTTTATTAACGTATGGCGTGGCCTTTGGTTAAGCCGGGTGCGGAAAGGCCGACAACCTGTCTGCGCCCGCTTCCCTGCATCGTTAAAATATCTTATACTTATTTCTTGACTTTACGTAAACCTCTATTAACTTTGAAACACAAAGTACTTTATCATGAACCACCAGCAAGACCAGCTAGCCACCCTGCACGAGATCCGCAACATTATGGATCGCTCTTCCCGCTTTATCTCGCTTAGCGGGCTTTCGGGGGTAGCAGCCGGGGTTTCGGCGCTTTTAGGGGCTGCGACTGTTAAGTGGTACCTGGTAACGCACAACATAGACTACAGCCAAACGCTTGGCCGCAGCCTGACCAGGGAGGCTGTGGTGTTTTTGGTTGCGGTGGCGGCACTGGTGTTTATACTTGCCCTTTGCCTGGCGACGTACTTTACCGCACGCAACGCCAGAAAGAACAGCCACCGTGTCTGGGACAGCAAAACTGAGCGGATGCTCATAAACCTGTTTATTCCGTTGGCCGCAGGCGGCTTTTTTTGCGCCATACTGATTTACCACAACCTGCTGTACCTGGTAGCCCCGGTCATGCTGATTTTCTACGGTTGTGCCTTGCTTAATGCCAGCAAGTACACTTTGAGCGATATTCGGTACCTGGGCCTCTGTGAGATTGCCCTTGGGTTGCTGGCAAGCTACTTTGTTGCCTATGGCTTCGTGGCCTGGACCATTGGGTTCGGAGCGCTGCACATAGTGTATGGAGCGTTAGTATACTTCAAATACGAGCGCTAGAGGATACGTGAAAGATTACTTAGACAATATAAATAAGGCCTTTGAGAGCAGGGCGCGGCTAGGCATTATGTCGGTGCTGATGGTGGAGGACAAAGCCGACTTCAACACCCTGAAGGAAACGCTGCAGCTAACGGACGGCAACCTGGCCAGCCACTTGCGTGCCCTGGAGGAAGCAGCGTACCTGCGTGTAGAAAAGCAGTTCGTGGGCCGCAAGCCTAACACGACTTACCATGCTACCGAGGCTGGACGCGAGGCTTTTAACAGCCACTTAGATGCGCTGGAGCAGCTTATTTTGAGCAACAGGAAAGACAGCTGATATTTTTTTACGCCTATACTTTGAAACTCAAAGTACTTTTAAAAATACCTTGCAAAAACAAATGCTACACTAAAAACAATACAGTTATGGCACAGCACAACGAACCTCAACACCAGCCGGTCCACCCGGCCTCAGTAGGCAGGCGCATGCTGCAGGGCGCAGCGGCAGGGCTACTTCTGATCGCGTTTTTCCTGATAGGGGCTGGAGAGCCTGAGCCAGAGTGGCCAACGTTCTGGATGGTTAAACCGCTACTGGTGGTCCCGCTGGCGGGGGCATTGGGTGGCCTCTTCTACTACAACATGGACCACCTGCGGTGCCAGGGCGGCTGGAGAACGGCATTGGCTTATACGTTAAGCCTGCTGGTATACTTCGTCGTGCTGTGGCTGGGCGTTGTTCTAGGCTTAAACGGCACGATGTGGGACTAACATCCCAAATCCACGCAAACACCTACACTTCAGCATCTTGCCCCTATGTGGGTAGAAATGGAACCACGGAAGGTAGCGTGTGGCAAAGAGAGAGCTCCTGGAACAAGTATGGCCGTGGCTTGCCTGGGCAGTGGTAAACGCAGGTAAGCTACTGATTAGCACACTATAGCAACGGCTATTTGTAGCCCCTAAAGCACAAAACACACGATTCAAACTTCATCAAAAAAAGAAAGATTATGGTTACGCAAAACAAACGACTTACAGGCATTGTGCTCGCAGTAGCGCTCCTGTTGCTGATTCCATTCACAGCCATACAGTTCACCGATGAAGTGGTCTGGACGCTGTTTGATTTTATAGTTGCTGGTGCCCTGCTGCTCGGCACCGGTCTCCTGTGTGAATTGGTCCTGCGGAAGGTCAAGAGTGCAAACTACAGGATCGCCATCATTGCAGCTGCTCTAATCGTCCTCTTCCTGGTCTGGGCGGAGCTTGCCGTGGGCATATTCGGGTCGCCTTTCGCGGGAAGTTAAGCTGCAATGCAATGAAAGGCGCCGCCGTAGTATCGTACGTTGCCAGTTGGGTGTTTGCCCTAGCGGTTTTTGTAACCGGCTTACTGCAACTGACGCTGGTGCATCCTGTTCCGGGAGTTGTTTACCTGCTGCTTTCCTCCCTTTACGCTCCTCCGGCAAGCGCACTGCTCCGGAACAGACTCGGCTTTTCGATACCGCCCCTGGTAAAAGTCATCTTGGGCGTAATCCTTATCCTGTTTACGCTGGGCGTTAGTGACCTTGGAGACATGATTGACTGACCGGCCAGTACTGCTGTGGCGGCAGAAATCGCCTTAGGGCACCTACAAGTTGTGTAAACACCACAGAATCAAAAGCATTCTTCCTCCAGATAAAAAACAGCCATGAAAGAAGAGATCTTAATCCACCTCAACGACCCCGGGCAGCTCGAAAAGTTGTACAGAAGCAACAAAGCCCCCTTTAAGCGAGCCTTCAGTATGGTGTACCCGGAGCTGAAAGGCAACACCCTTGCCGATTGCTGGAACGAAAGGCTACAGTACGAATCAGACGAGATTAACTGGGGCTCCACCACAGAACTGTTGCTGGTTGTGGCTGCGGCTTTAACGGCAGGCTTTATCGCTAAAATACCGGCCCTGTTCCATGTCAGCGAAGCGTTCTTTTACCCTAGAAACGCAGGCTTTATCTTTCTTCCGCTCCTGGCGGCCTACTTTGCCTGGAAGAATAACCTGCCACCCCAGCGCATTGCCGTGCTCGGCGGAGTGATGTTGCTTTCGCTGATCTACATAAACGCCCTTCCTGCATCCACCGAGAGCGATACACTGCTGCTGGCGTGCATCCACCTGCTCCTGTTGCTGTGGGTGCTTTTAGGCGCTGCCTATGCAGGCCAAGACCTCAACAGCTACGACAAACGGCTCGACTACTTGCGGTACAACGGCGATCTGCTGGTCATGACGACGCTTATTCTGATTGCCGGAGGAATAATGACAGGGCTCACGATCGGGCTATTCTCGCTGATCGGTTTTCAGATTGAGGAGCTATACTTTCAGTACGTCGGCATTTTCGGGCTGGCCGGGGCCCCTATCGTGGGCACTTACCTGACGCAGACCAACCCGCAGCTGGTAAACAAGGTCTCCCCTGTTATTGCCAGGATCTTTGGGCCGCTAGTGCTGGCCATGCTTGTGGTTTACCTGGGCGCCATCGTGTACTCCGGCAAAGACCCCTACAACGACCGCGAGTTCCTGCTCCTCTTTAACTTGCTGCTGATCGGGGTAATGGCTATTGTTTTCTTTTCGGTGGCAGAAAACTCCAGGGCAGCGCGCAACACCACGGCGGCCTGGGTGCTTTTGCTTTTGTCAGTAGTAACCATACTTGTAAACAGCATCGCGCTGTCTGCCATCCTGTTCCGGATAGCGGAGTGGGGCTTTACGCCCAACAGGCTGGCTGTGTTGGGAGGCAACATCCTGATCCTGGCAAACCTGCTGCTGGTAACCTTTGGCCTCTACAGAAGCGTGACCAGAAAGGCTGACACAGCTGCTGTAGGAAGGGCTATTGCTGCGTACGCTCCCGTTTACGGTGCCTGGGTAGTCGTTGTGGTGTTTCTCTTCCCGCTGCTGTTCGGCTTTAGGTAAGCCGGCCGGGCTACCGGTGCTTTGCTCCCACCGCAGGCGCTGCCGCTCCAATCGTTTACCGCTGCCCAACCTTCTCCTGCCCCTTTTCCGTTTAATAGCACAAGTACAAACTACTTAAGTTGATGGCCTATGAACACCCTACCTGTCAACTGGCTCACCGAAGGGCTTCTGGATTTTGAGTATAAAAAGTACCTGCTGCTGGCTTACCTGCAGGCAGCCAAATCAGAGTTTGGCAAGCAGCGCCTCTACCCTATTTTCTCGGACCTGATCATGCACTACCGCAACCTGCAACAGGTAAAGGAGCACAAGCGCCTGGTGTACGAGTCGTTTCCGCAGCGCATCAGCCGTGCCGACTTTGAAAAGCTGGAGCTGGTGTATGAGAAAATCGTGCAGGACGACGAAACGATGGAGCAGATAGAGGAAATCATACAATACGCCACGCCGCTGTTCAGCCAGGCGCTGGGGGAAGGCAAAGAACTCTATGAGTTTGTGGAGCGCCACCTGGAGATCAGCCCGGTCGGTATTACCCCCATGTACCACAACGAGGGCTACCTCTTTCTGGACACTTACCCCGGCAAGGAAACGCAGGTGTATGCCTACCACATCACGGTGTTTGAGAATACCTACGAAAAGTACCGGGGCATTAACACGCGGCACCTGCAAACAGTGCGGCGCAGCCTGGCCCAGACACACGAGCACCTCAAAGTGCAACTGATAAGAGAGCGCCAGGAGCTGCCCAACCCGGCTACGTTTTTGGCTGTGGCCAAGCTGCCGATTCCGGTGGAGCAGTCGCTGTTGCCCATCGCCAAGCGCTCGCTCGTAAAGTATGTAACCCAGCTGGCGGCCTGACCGCCTGCGGCCCGGGAGTGTAACGCAGCAAATACAGCCCTCATACAGCTTTTACCACGCCACTTCCGCTGACCCAGGCACCTGTTATTTCTGCCCTGTGGCCCTTATCTTCACCGCTGTTTCACAATATTTTACACAAAGGGTTACACATCTCAGAAAAAGCCGTAATTTTGTAGGAGTATCACCAATGGACGTAACGTCTGTAATAAATTTATAAAGAAGAGGCGAGAGACTAGGCTCCGCGACCCTCTGGCAACCTCCGGTACGGTAAGGTGCCAAATCCTATCCCGGCCGGGCCGGGGCATATAAATTGATAAAGCAATGCAAACCTACAACCTTACATCAGCAACACTTACCCCAGCAGGTTATGGCTACGCCACAGCCCTTGCTGCCTCTGCCCCAACAACTGCGCGCGCAAAGCAGATCTGTTGTTGCTGTTGTTGTTCCAGCTGCTAAAGCTCCTCTCACCAGTCCCATTACGGTTTTAAAAAAGCTCCCGCAGGAGCCTGCTGCCACTCTTAGAGCACAGCAGAAATACCGGTGCCTGCTCCTCCTGTGGTGGATTGGCATAGTTATAGCCATGAATGGGACGTCAGTTACCAATTTAGTTTTCAAGAGATTAAAGTATATCCCATGGATTTATCACAAGAATTGCTGGCGAAGCTGGACAGCCTGCGCGCCTCCCTTACCGGACTTTCGGCTGAGGAGGGATTGCAGCGTCTGGCACAGGAATTCAATGGCAATATTGCCTTTTCCTCCAGCCTTGGTATAGAAGACCAAGTCATTACGCATTTCATTTTCGAGAATAACCTGCCGATACGTGTGTTCACGCTGGATACAGGTCGCCTCTTTAACGAGAGCTATACCCTGCTGCACAAAACCAACAACCACTACGGCAAAAAGATAGAAGTATACTTCCCGAAGCATGAGGCGGTAGAGCAGTTGGTAAACGAAAAAGGCCCTATGAGCTTCTACAACTCCATCGACGACAGAAAACAGTGCTGCTACATCCGTAAGGTGGAGCCACTGAACCGCGCCCTGCAAGGAGTGAACATCTGGGTGACGGGTATTCGTGCCGATCAATCAGGTGCACGCCAGGACCTGCAGCTGCTGGAATGGGACGAAGGCCACCAACTGATTAAGTATAACCCATTGCTGGACTGGTCGCTGGAGGATGTAAAGGCTGCTGTAAAAACGCTAAACATCCCATACAACCCGCTGCACGACAAAGGCTTTGTAAGCATAGGCTGCGCCCCTTGTACCCGTGCCATCGCTGAAGGTGAAGACTTTAGAGCCGGCCGCTGGTGGTGGGAAGACAACTCCAAAAAAGAATGCGGCTTGCACGCACGATAGCTAATTATAAATTAGAAATCATGAATTATGAATGTGTTTTGTGAATGGATAAAAGGCATAGGCTTCTTGCTCCAATTCATAATTCAGCATTCATAATTCAGAATTAAATACAAATTATGACAAAGAGATATCTGGATTACCTCGACCAGTTGGAGGCAGAAGCTATCCACATTATGCGCGAGGTAGCGGGGCAGTTTGAAAAGCCAGCCCTGCTCTTTTCGGGCGGCAAAGATTCTATCACACTGGTACGCCTGGCTGAGAAAGCCTTTAGACCGGGTAAATTCCCGTTCCCGCTGGTGCACATCGATACCGGCCATAACTTCCCAGAGGCTATTCGCTACCGCGATGAATTAGCAGAGCGCCTGGGCGAAAAGCTGATCGTGCGCAACGTGGAAGACACCATCAAACGCAAGAGTTTATCGGAACCTAAAGGTCGCTACGCCAGCCGCAATGCGCTGCAAACACATACCCTATTAGAAACTATCGAAGAGTTTGGCTTTGATGCCTGCATTGGTGGTGCCCGCCGCGACGAAGAAAAAGCCCGCGCCAAAGAGCGTATCTTCTCTGTTCGTGACGAGTTTGGCCAGTGGGACCCGAAACGTCAGCGCCCGGAGCTTTGGAACATCTACAACGGCCGCATCACAAAAGGTGAAAACGTACGCGTGTTCCCGATCTCAAACTGGACGGAGCTAGACGTGTGGAACTACATCAAACGTGAAGGTATTGAGCTGCCGAACATCTACTATACTCACGAGCGCGAGTGTCTGGTGCGTGATGGGAAGCTGATGGCATGGTCTGACTTTATTTATCAGGAGCCGGACGATGTGGTAGTGAGAAAGCAGGTACGTTTCCGCACGGTGGGCGATATGACCTGTACAGCTGCTGTAGAGTCAATCGCACATGATATAGACGGCGTAATCGCGGAGATTCTGGAGTCTAAAATAAGTGAGCGTGGCGCGACCCGTATCGATGATAAGCTGTCTGAAACAGCAATGGAAGACCGCAAAAAAGGAGGATACTTTTAAGATGGATATACTAAGATTTATTACCGCAGGCAGCGTAGACGATGGAAAGAGCACCCTGATAGGTCGCCTGCTGTACGATACAAAACAGATTTTTGCCGACCAACTGGAAGCCATCGAAAGCTCTGGCCGCCTGAACGAAGACGGGCAGGTTGACCTTTCCTTGTTAACGGATGGTCTGAAGGCAGAGCGCGAGCAGGGCATCACCATTGATGTAGCTTATAAGTACTTCTCTACCGAAAAGCGTAAGTTTATCATTGCCGATGCGCCGGGTCACATTCAGTATACCCGCAACATGGTTACAGGTGCATCCAACTCAAACTTGTCTATCATACTTGTAGATGCCCGCAAAGGAGTACAGGAGCAGACGCGTCGCCATTCTATTATCTCTTCCCTGCTAGGTATTCCGCATTTGGTTATCTGCATCAATAAGATGGACTTGGTAGGTTATGACGAGCAGGTGTATAATCAGATTATAGCTGATTATAAGCAGTTTGCCAAGAAGCTGAACGCCAAAGACATCACCTTTATACCTGTTAGCGCCCTGAAAGGCGATAACATTGTAGAGGGTTCTGAGCTGACTATGCCGTGGTATCAGGGGCCAAGTCTGCTGGAGCACCTGGAGCAGGTGCCAGTTTCACAGGATTTCAACTTAGATGACTCCCGTTTCCCGGTACAATACGTTATTCGCCCACTCACGGCAGAGCATCACGACTACCGTGGCTATGCTGGTAAAGTGATAAGCGGTACTTATAAG
Source organism: Pontibacter actiniarum (assembly GCF_003585765.1). NCBI lineage: Bacteria > Pseudomonadati > Bacteroidota > Cytophagia > Cytophagales > Hymenobacteraceae > Pontibacter > Pontibacter actiniarum. Next base: position 594,111 of record NZ_CP021235.1, on the reverse strand, counting down.
GCTGGCGATAAAGTAACGGTGCAGCCTTCAGGCCAGACAACTACCGTTAAGTCTGTAGAGTTAGGTGGCAAAGTGCTGGAAGAGGCGTTTGCCCCTATGTCTGTTGTTCTTCAGCTTGAGGATGAAGTAGATATTAGCCGTGGTGACATCATAGTTAAAGCAGCTGAAAACCTGGAGGTAGCGCAGGAGTTTGAGGCCACCGTATGCTGGATGCACAACAAAGCCCTGAAACCAGGTGCTAAACTGTTGCTCCGCCACAACTCCACCGAAACCCGCTGCGTGGTACGCAACATCGACTACAAAATTGACATCAACACCCTGGACCACCTGGAGGATGTAGACCAGATACAGCTGAATGATATTTGCCGTGTGCAGATTAAAACAGCCTCTCCGCTCCTGCTCGATAAATATGAGGATAACCGTTCAAACGGTGGTTTTATATTGGTTGACGAAACTTCGTTTGCCACTGTAGGTGCCGGTATGGTTTCTGAGATAGAGTTCTAGGTAGAAAGTAATTTTAAGCATAAAAGCCGCTGCAGTTTATACTTGCAGCGGCTTTTATGTTTTATGAGATGCCGCTAGTTTGAGCGAAGCGGTAACTAGTGGTTACGTCTGGCAGCCAGTTTGTAACTGGCGAAATTAAAGCTTGAGTAACGCCAGTTACAAACTGGCCTCACACCAAGCCACAAGTTGCGCTACCGCTAAACTTGCGGCATACTTGGCTATGAATTTAGCTAGCTTCTAACTGGCGAAAGCATACACAAATGGCACAATGCCATGCCACACGTACATTACCGAATCCTGTCCATCTATTCATCCTGCAAATCCTGATTCAGACAAACTACTTTACCAGCTCAAAGCTGTAGTTGATAGTAGCTGTTTTGTAAAGTATGGCTGCCACCGAGCAATACTTGTCCATTGATAGTTGAATAGCCTGCTGTACTTTAGCTTCTTCCAATGGTCCGCCAAGTATGAAATGTATGTGGATCTCTTTGAAAAGCGAAGGCACCTCACCTGGAGTACGCTCCGCCTTTACGTTGATTTTAAAGGAATCTATCTGCTGGCGCTTCTTCTTCAGAATCTGGATGATGTCGATGGCGCTGCAACCGCCAAGGCCCATTAAAAGCAGCTCCATAGGACGGGCACCTGCATTGTGACCACCAATTTCCGGTGAACCATCTATGTTTATTTCTACCCCAGATGCACCTGTTGCAGCAAAGTGAAAATCTTGATCTACTCGCGTTAAATTAACTTCCATGTTTTATGTGCTAGTATGGCTGCAAACTACAGCAGCCATTATTGTAAATGTAAGTTTATACTTATATCTGCTAAAGCAAAAGCCTCGTTACGAAAGCTGAAAGCTTTATTTATAATAACCACAAGATGAAATCTTGCAGTAGGGTTTCTAAACTGCTTCCAATGCTTGTGTAACGTCTTCGATAATATCCTCTATACTTTCCAGGCCAACAGATACACGTACCAAGCCAGGGGTGATACCTGTGGCTGCACGTTCTTCTTCTTTCAGTTTGGAGTGTGTGGTTGAGGCTGGGTGTGTCACAATCGTTCTGGTGTCTCCGAGGTTAGCGCTTATACTGGCCATCTTCAGGTTATCAATAAAACGCTTGGCAGCATCGTAGCCTCCTTTCACTTCTAAGGTTACAATTCCCCCACCCTGGCGCATTTGTTTTTTGGCCAGCTCATACTGCGGGAAAGATGGCAGAAACGGATAATTCACCTTTTCCAGCGCTGGGTTGCCTTCTAAAGCTTCTGCCAGTTTTAGGGCATTTTCACAATGCTTCTCTACCCGGAGTTGCAGCGTTTCAAGGCTTTTAGACAGCACCCAGGCATTGAACGGCGACATAGCCGGGCCAGTATGGCGGGCAAAGTATCGGATCTGCGCAATCAGCTCTTTTGTACCTACTGCTATTCCTCCAAGCACACGCCCTTGTCCATCAATATACTTCGTGGCAGAGTGCAGCACCAGGTCAGCGCCAAAATCTGTGGGGTTTTGCAGCACAGGTGTGGCAAAGCAATTATCTACTATAAGCAACAGGTTACGCTTGCGCTTCAGCTCGCCCAGCCACTCCATATCAATTAGCTCAAGCCCCGGGTTAGAAGGCGTTTCGATAAGTATAAGCTTGGTGGCAGGCGTGATCAGGTTCTCCCACTCTTCTGGCTTGCTGGCATCGGCGTAGCTATACGATATCCCCCACTTCGGAAAGATGTTGGTCAGCAGTTGATGCGTAGACCCAAATAATGAGCGACAGGCAAGCACGTGGTCACCGGACTGCAAGAGCGCACCTAAGCTGCCGAAAATAGCCCCCATGCCTGAGGCAAAGGCAAAGCCATCTTCTGCTTTCTCGAGGTAGCACATTTTCTGGAGCAGTTCGTCTACATTAGGGTTGGCGTAGCGCGAGTACACCTGCCCCTGCTCTTCCTCCGCAAACACTGCACGGGCCTGCTCCGCATCCTCAAAAACAAAGCTGGAAGTTAAGTATAAAGGTACAGAGTGCTCTCGGTAGTGGGACCGCTCCGCCTGGAGGCGAATCGCTCCGGTTTCTTTTTCCATAGTTTTATAATTTAGACACAAGTATCAAGTAGCAAGACACAAGACTTTCAGTCTCCCGTTTTTATACTTCTTGATTCTGCTCATTTCTAATTTTTAATTTCTAATTCAAAATTAAAACGGTAGCGCCATCACGATCAGTCTTAAACTGACGATTATCACCACAATACCTACAATGATCATCATGGTTTTAACCGGAAGTTTACGCGCAAGCCTCGCCCCAATAGGAGCAGAAATAGAGCCCCCCAGTATAAGGCCAAGTATAACCTGCCAGTGCGAAATGCCTGCAAATGCTACAAAAGTGGCCGAGCTGGCAATAGACACAAAGAACTCCGCTAAGTTAACAGAGCCAATAGTATACATCGGGTTTCGGCCTTTGGCAATAAGCGTAGACGACACAATCGGTCCCCAGCCACCACCGCCAATGGCATCCAGGAAGCCACCTGCTGTAGCCAAGAATCCTAAGCGCTTTACAGGCTGTTTCTTTACCTTTTTGCGCAGCACCTTTCTCAGAATCAGGATACCTAGCACTAAAGTATAAAGTGCCACAATTGGCTTGATAATAAACAGGTACTCTTCAAAACTGAACAGCAGGTAAGCACCAAGTATAGCGCCCAGCACACCCGGTAAAACGATGTTTTTGAAGAGCTTACTGTTTACATTCCCAAACTTCAGGTGCATCCAGCCAGACACGCCCGAAGTAAAAATCTCGGAGGCATGTACGCTGGCACTTGCCGCCACCGGGCTCACGCCAAAACTCAGCAGGAAAGTAGTGGCACTTACGCCATAAGCCATACCTAGTGCGCCATCTATAAGCTGCGCTACAAAACCGGCCAGTATAAACACAAGTATGTCTGAGTCTATCTGCCCTGCTACATCCATGGCTGCATTACCAATGCTTTGCAGCGGAATGTAAGTAAAAAGCAGGTGCCCTGTTATCATCAGGGCAATGGCTGCGAAAAGCGTTACCAGCACAGAAGTCAGGCTGAACCTAGCCTTTTTCTTTGGCACCGGCCTTACCAGCCCCTCTGTGAGTGTATTTAGTTGCTTTACCTTTTCCGCAAAGTCACCGTTAAGTTGCGCCCTGATCTTACCCATTTTACCGAGTACTTGGTCTATTTCCTCCGGGAAAGCCTCATGCAGCACCTCTTTTACTCTTTTGGCCACTGTCGGAGATTTACCGTTAGTAGAGATGCCGAACTTCAGGCTCCCCTTTTGCACCACGGAGCCGAGGTAGAAATCGCACTGCTGCGGCGTATCAGCCACATTCGTCAAGATTTTCCTTGACTTTGCCAGATCACGAATGGCCTTGTTCAGCACATGATCATCTGTGGCAATCAGCACAATGTCCTTATCTGCCAAGTCATTTTCCTGAAACTCGCGCACCACCAGCTCTACCTGCGGGTGCTTTGCCACCAAGGCCCAAATATCAACATGAATCTCTGGCGCAACCAATCGTACCTGCGCCTTAGGGCTGTTGGCAAGTATAGCTGAGAGTTTTTCCAAACCCACTGCCCCACCGCCAACTACCAGCGTATGCAGTTCCTCCAGCTTCAGGAAAACAGGGAACAAAGGGTTGGCAGCTTCTACTGCCACTGGTGCCGCGGGAGAAAGGGTAATATTATCGTCCTGGAGATTATCCATGAATAATTGCTTCTGTTGTTATACTTATACAGCTACCAATTCCTGCTGCTTTTGCAAAGCAAGGGTATAGCGCAGCGCCGGGTGATAGTTAACTACCTCGCCGATCACAATGATTGCAGGCGCGCCAACATTTTTGGCCTCCACCCGCTCCATAATATTATGCACATTGCCCAACGCAATTTTCTCGTTAGGCAATGAGCCATTCTGGATTACTGCAACAGGCATATCTGCCTTACCGGCGGCTGTATAGATTTCTGAAATTTGCTGCAATTTACTTACTCCCATCAGAATTATAACGGTAGCGCTGGATTGAGCAGCCAAACTTACGTCCGATGAGATTTCCCCAGAGCTGGTTGTGCCTGTAATCACCCAAAAGCTCTCGTTCACGCCACGTATGGTAAGCGGTATCTGCTGCAGCTCCGGCACCGCAATAGAACTGGAAATACCCGGCACCACCTCCGTCTGGATGTTAAACTTATCGGCATAAGCCAACTCTTCGTAGCCCCGGCCAAACACAAAGGAGTCGCCTCCTTTCAGGCGCACCACATGCCCATGTGAGAAGGCAGAGTCCACGATCAGGTTGTTTATTTCATCCTGCTTTAAGTAATGTGCTCCGGCACGCTTGCCTACAAATATTTTAGGGGCATGGGCTGGTGCATATTGTAGTAACTCCGGGTTTACCAGCGCATCATACAGCACCACATCGGCCTGCTGCAGCGCTTTTACACCTTTCAGCGTGATCAAGTCTTCATCTCCGGGGCCTGCGCCTACCAGTGTTAGCCTCGGTAGTTTATACTTTGCTAGCCCTGTCTGCTGCGCACCCGCAGCTATAGCTCTTATCTCTTTTCTTCTTGATGCCATGTTTTTTTAATTTTGAATGAGTGAATGTGTGATTGAGTGAATGTAGATGATGAAAAATCAGGGTTTGCTACTTTCCTGAAGATTCGCTCATACACTCATTCACACATTCACAACTTTTTCCTGGCGATAGCGAGTTGCTTCCTGTAGAAACAGCAGGGCCTGGTTTAGGTAATCTTTTGCAAAAGCCTCGCTTGGTTGGTTTTGATTGATCTGCAGCACCTTGCTCTTGAAGTCTGCTCCAAAGCTGAAGATGCCTGTCTCTACAAAGTTTTTGTCGAACTCCTCCATGATGCTGTTCTGCGTATTGGTGCTCACATTTTTGTCTAGCAGCAGGGCTTTTGCTGTGCTGATGAAGGCTGCATAGCCGTAGTAAATGGCATCCGCGAATCGCTTGCCTTCCATCGCTTCTCCGGCCCATTCCAGTTTCTCATCAGCCTCATACAACAGCGTAGCTACCAGGTCAATCATCACACCGGCACACTCCCCCACACCAATGGCAGGCTGAAAATCATCCTGATGGCCCCAGTCTATAAAATCTTCTGGTGTTAAGGTGGTAAGGTCGGTAAGCGGCTTTAGTAACTGGTAAAAATAGTCTTTGCCGTTGCGGTCGTAGTAAGCATTGAAGTGTTCACCTTCCTGCTTCTTTGCCTGGTAGTCGTTCAGCACATAGCGCAGCACTTCGGGTCCTCGTTTGCTAGGCACTTTTAACAACTTTTGCGCAATACGGCCTTCACCATTGTTCACGGTGCCGCCGCCTAACAGCACCTGCAGCGCCGGAACCACGCTTTTTCCGCTCTTGAGCGAGGAGCCATGAAAACCTAGGTTCGCCATGCCATGCTGGCCACAGGAGTTCATACAACCGCTTATCTTTATTTTGATGTCGGTGTTAAAGAGCATCTCCGGGTACTCCTGCACAATCACCTGCTCCAGCACTTTGGTGATATTCGTACTATTCGAGATTCCTAAGTTGCAGGTGTCGGTACCCGGGCAGGTGGTAATATCAGCAACGCTGTTGAAGCCGGGCTCTGCAAGGCCCAATTCATCTAGCTGAGCAAAGAAGTATGGCAGCGCCTCTGCACGCACGTACTTCAGCAACAGGTTCTGGCCCTGCGTAACACGTATCTCATCGGCTGCAAACTCTCGTACCAATGGCACTAGCTTTCTGGCTGTAGTGCTGCTGATGTCTCCAATTTGCACTTTGATATAGATACCGTAGAATCCTTCCTGTTTTTGGCTGAACACATTCGTCTTTAGCCACTTGTTATACTTATCTGTATCCTCTACAACGAAGTCAGGAATCTCCTTAGCTGCCGGAGGTGCAGGGTTGAATTCTATACTTTTGTCAATCTCATATACATGCGACTTCAGGGCCTTGTATTCCTCATTCACCAGGCGCATCACCTCATCCAGACCCAGCTTAGCAATCAGGTATTTAAACCTGGCTTTGTTGCGGTTGTTGCGCTCTCCGTAGCGGTCAAAAATACGTAGCACGCCTTCTATAAGCGGAATCACCTTGTTCTCTGGCAGAAACTCAAATGCTGTATGTGCCAGTGCAGGCTGAGCGCCTAATCCACCGCCAATCATCACTTTAAAGCCGCGCTCTCCGTCCTTAAGCTTTGGGATAAAGCCCAGATCATGCATGTAAGACATCGCCGTATCGGAGTCGCTGGACGAGAACGACATTTTAAACTTACGCCCCATGTCCTGGCAAATTGGGTTGCGCAGGAAGTATCGGAAAGTAGCATCCGCATAAGGCGACACGTCGAAGGGCTCGTTCGGGTCAATACCAGCCTCCGGTGAGGCCGTTACATTACGTACGGTGTTACCGCAGGCCTCTCGCAAGGTAATATCGTCCTGCTCCAGTTTCGCCCAAAGCACGGGTGTTCTATCCAGACTCACGAAGTGAATCTGGATATCCTGCCGCGTAGTCAGGTGCAGGTTACCTGTTGAGTACTCATCTGAGATATCGGCAATGCGCGTCAGTTGCTGCGTGGTCAGCTTTCCGAAAGGCAGTTTGATGCGCACCATCTGCACGCCTAACTGGCGTTGGCCATATACGCCACGCGCCAGGCGAAGGCTCTTAAACTTATCTTCCTGGAGCTTTCCTTCGCGGTAAAGGCGTATCTTTTTCTCCAGTTCGATGATGTCTTTTTCGACTATGGGGTTTTCTATTTCTGTTCTGAAGCTTTGCATGCTGGTAAAGTATAAGTTGCCGCCTAAGCGACCTGGTGGTACAATATGGTATAGGAGTTTCGGGCGCGGCCTATGTTGGCTGCGCTACAAAGGGTTGTATAAGTATAGATTTACCTAACAGGCGCGCATGCCTAACAACTGCTGCATACAGCAACAGCAGGCAAGGGCAAGGCACATAGCGGTAGCTTGTGCAGCAATAGGTGCTGCAGCAAAGGAGTGGCGGAAGTATAAAACGGAAGTAGTGGCTGCTGTACGCATACTATCTGCTGTGGAACACTGAAAAGCAGCTGGCAAAAGCATAGCTGGCCTTACCGCAGTATCAGTGCTCAAATAAAACTTGTGAAAAGCGGGCAGTTTGCCTTGGTGGCAAATAGATCAAGTTCAGGCCCGAAAAAAGAGAGGGTTCCTTAGCAGGTACAACAGCAACAACACATCGCGGCAGAAGCGGTGGCAATAGAGGAAGCCAGGCTGTTTTGAAGAGATACGCTTCCGGATGCTGAGATGTAAATTGTCGTGTTCATGGTTTTCTAAATTTATATTTTCCCTTTGTCGGGCAGGATGTGGCACCTTTCCGAAGCGGATGGTTGCCAGAGGGTCGCGGAGCCTGTTCTCTCGCCTCTTCGTCTATAAATTCTCTTGCGGTGTGCAACAGTATTCGCTGCAAATGTACTTAACAAAAATTAAAAAGATACAGAAGCAGCATATTTTTTAAGAATAAGACAATCAACAACTGGTAAAATGCCCATTTAAGCAAAGCAGGCGCACTTCCGCATGCTTCGGCTCTGTATGCTACTCACCTCTCCTGCTGCCATATCCGACCAACCTTCTGCTTTGGCCTACCAACAGCTAATCGGTTTACAGCAGCTATTCATATAGAAATGACCTCTATTGGTCTAAACTGTTTTATCAACTCGAAAAAGCAGCTTTACTTTGTTACATAAAGATGTGCGAATCGTCCGGACAAACCGAATCACCAAGTATAAACCTACGCAAGAGCACCGTTTTCTACACGAAACTATGAAGAAAAATCTACTTGTATTATTGCTGGGCCTAGGTACCACAGCAGTACTGGCACAGGCTCCCCAGCAGGCACGCCCACAGCAGCAGCAGCAAGCAGCCATTCCGGGCACCACCGCGCCGAAAGGCAACGCTAAAATCAGCGGTACTGTGCTGGATGCCGATACGAAGCAGCCTATTGAGTTTGCTACCGTAGCGCTTATTAACCTCAGCACCGGCAAGCCTATAGATGGCACCATGGCCGATGATAAAGGCCGCTTTACCTTACAGAAAGTAGCCGCTGGCAAGTATAAACTAAATGTTTCTTTCCTGGGCTACCAGTTGCAGGCGGTAGAGAATGTGACCGTAGCCTCTGATAATGCTGAAGTAAACGTAGGAACAGTTGCTCTTGGCGCTGATACAAAGAAACTGAGCGAAGTAGTAATTACAGGCGAAAAGCCACTGGTAGAAGAGAAGATAGACCGCACCGTCTACAATGCGGAAAAAGACATTACCAACGCTGGCGGCAGTGCTGCCGATGTACTGCAGAAAGTGCCTTCGCTCAGCGTGGATACAGACGGTAACGTACAGCTGCGTGGTAGCGCTAACGTGCGGGTGCTAATCAACAACAAGCCTTCTTCTATCATGGCGGGTAGCGTGGCTGATGCACTCAAGCAGATCCCAGCCGACATGATCAAGTCAGTAGAGGTAATCACAAGCCCATCTGCCAAGTATGACGCGGAAGGTACAGCTGGTATCATTAACATCATCACCAAAAAAGACAGCGGCCTGCAAGGTGTAAACGGCTCTGTGGCGCTTACAGGTGGCACCCGCTCCAGCAACGGCAACGCCAGCCTGAATGTGCGCAAAGGCAAGCTTGGCATTAACGCCAGCGCCAGCACGTTCATGTTCTACAACCACGGCAACATGTCTAACACCACTGTCTTTGCCGAACCAATCGAGACAAGAACCATACGCAACCAGTTTGGTGATACCGAAATCCGTGGTGCTTTTATGAACGGGCAACTTGGGTTTGACTATGAGATTTCTGCCAAGAACAGCCTTTCGGGTAGTATTCGCCGTAACGGGGGCGAGTTTAAGATGCAGAACGACCAAAGCCAGACCTTAACCGAAGGAGGCGTGTTGCAGCCTGAAGAAGTTTATAACACTGATATCGAGAACCGCAACAAGCGCCAGGGCACTGACATAAACCTCGACTTTGTACATACTTTTGAGAAGCCGGGTCAGGAGCTCGCCATCCTTTCGCAGTACGCCACAACCAACACCGATACCCGCAACTACCAGGATCGCTTTAACGCCGGCGAAGCGCCGTACTACTTACAGCGTAACCAAAACGACGGTGGTAATGACGAGCTGACGTTTCAGGTGGACTATGTGCACCCGTTTGAAAACAAAACAACTTTAGAGATAGGTGCAAAAAGCATTTTCAGGGACGTGGACAGCGATGGCATCTACCGTGACATAGAGAAAGGGGAAGAAGAAACAAGGCGGGAGAAGTTTGAGTACGGCCAGGATGTTTACGCCTCATACTTAACCTATGGCTTCACCCTAAGCAAAAAGCTAAACGTGAAGCTTGGTGGCCGCTATGAATACACCGAAATCGACGCCAACCTTATAACGGCAATAAGGAAGTTCTCAGATAGTTATGATAACATCATTCCAAGTGTAGCGCTCTCTTACACCATCAAAGAAAAGCACACGGTAAAAGCGAATTTCACCCAACGTATTCAGCGTCCGTCGTTGTTCTACCTGAACCCTTTTGACCAGGTGCAGGCACCAGGCACAGTAGTACGCGGTAACCCAGACCTTGATGCGGAGCTAACTGACCTTTACGAGTTAGGCTACAGCACCTATTTCAAAACGTCCTCCATCAGCGCCTCTCTTTACATGCGCCAGACGGATAACGCCATCGAAACGGTGCCTGATGTAGAAGGAAACACAACGGTGCTGACCTTTGCCAACGTGGCTAAGAACAAGACCTACGGCATGAGCCTCTTCGGTTCGGTTAAACCTGTAAAAGCCTGGAACATCAGTGGTAGCTCGAACATCTATTATGTTGACCTGAAGAGCACCAAGTATAACAACAGCGGTTGGATGTACAACATCAACGCTAACTCTTCTTATGATTTTGGCAAAGGCTTAAGCGCACAGTTCAACGGTGGCTTTAACTCCAGAAGGGTACAGTTGCAAGGCAGGTTCTCCTCTTTCTCCTATCATACTTTAGCGATCAAGAAGGAACTGTTTGAGGGCAAAGGCGGCATCAGCTTAGGTTTGGACAACCCCTTCCGCAAGAGCATGAAGATGAACAACGATGTAGAGGCGATCGGCTACACGCAGAAAATACACATCAACAACTATAACCGCGGCGCCCGTGTTACCTTCGACTACCGCTTCGGTAAGATGGAGAAACAAAAGGCACCACGCCGTAAACGCAGCATCCGCAACGACGACACCAAACAAGGGGACGGCAACGGAGCAGCAGGCGGGGTTCAATAAAAAAGACACACTACCTAGTTCTACCTACTACCAATTGGCAACGGCCTCACCTGCACAGGTGAGGCCGTTTGTTTACCTGCAGCATATTTTTAGGGCTGGCAGCGTGCGCAGCTCCTGCGAGCGGTATCGTGCGGACAGGTCGCGACCTGTCCCTACAAAAGGTCCTGTACTTATAAGAAGCTGTAGCAGTCAGTAGCTATCGGAATGTTTCCAGTCCTTGGGTTGAGCGCCTCGAGAGTTTCCGGTGACGAGCGTGAGCGAGGCAGCCCGAGGCACGAGGGCAGGAAAGGAAAGCAGCGCGATGCCCTTATCGAGGGCCCCTACCCCCAGGACGAGCCCTCGCGGGCTTGAGCGCTCCAAAGTATAAAGTAAAACATTTGGTATTTGGGGAACTGGAGGATGAACGGAAGCTAGAAAATACAGCTTGGCTGAAGATGCATTAAGCAGTGGCTGTGGAAGTATAAGCTGAAGCAGGTTTGGCTAAAGCTATGCAACTATGGCTCTGCGAGCCAGTTGAGTTACAAACTTAACACTATAAAAGCACACAAGTCTAAAGACTTGCGGCATAAGAGCAAGTTGGCTGCAAGCTGGTAGCAGCGGGAAAGAAGTCAAAGCAGGGGCAGTCTAAGGCACAAGCGGACGCTTGCGCCAGAGAAGCTGTTTCAAGCATCAACTGTAAGTATGGCTTTTCAAGCCAGTCGAGTTGCAAACTCGACATTACAGTAAGACACATGTCTGAAGATTTGCGCCATCGGAGCTAAAAAGGAAGTAGGGCAGTTAACAACTGCACTTTGAATGCTAATAACACAAACCCTTCTAACAAAACATAATGGAAGAACGGGAGGTTTTAACTAACCTTGCAACAGAACAGACTCCTGCTATGCAACTAAACATTTTCAAAGGCGACACTACCCGCAACTGGCTCATCCGCTATGCCTTCTTTTTTATGGGCCTCGTATGCTTTGGGCTTGGCATCGCCATCTCTGTAAAAGTTAAATATCTAGGCCTGCACCCGTGGGATGTACTGAATGTGGCGTTCTCCCAACGGTTTGGCTTTAGCATTGGCACCTGGAGCGTCTTTATCGGACTGGCCCTGATCCTGGTCTCCCTGTTTATCAGCAGAAAGTACATCAACATCGGGACATTCCTAAACGCCCTGCTTATCGGCCCTATACTTGACTTTTTCCTGTGGCTGGATGTGTTGCCAGACGCGACCCATACCGGGCTGGACTACCTCTTGTTACTGCTTGGGATTTTGATTGTGGGCATTGGAGGAGGCTTGTATGTGGCAGGAGGCATCGGCGCTGGCCCCCGGGACGGCTTTATGCTTACGATCTCTGACCGGACAGGCTTTTCGGTGAGCAAGGCGCGTATTGTGGTGGAGTGCGTGGTGCTGGTGATCGGGTACCTGCTAGGCGGGCCGGTATTTATCGTTACCTTCTTCTACACCTTTATCCTGAGTCCGATTTTCCAGGTTTCGCTAAAGCTGTTTGCCCGCCTGCGCGATATGCTCTGTGAGCCGAAGCCGGCAAAGGCAAGGGTATAAAACTAAAAAAGGCAGCCGGGGAGCTGCCTTTTTGCTTGTTTCAAGCTTTGTTACTTTAGTGTCTCGTATAGCTTTTTAGATTTGACGTGCAGGGAGAACCAGTCGTAGTTGTTTCTCAGCATGCTAAAGTTAGTACCCTCCACTACGCCGTTCACTCCTTTTCTGGCCAGGGCCTCGGCAATTACGTTGTCTTCAATCACAAAAGAATCCACTACCAGGCCGCCATTCACAAAGGAACAGGCCAAGCCATTGCCGTTAGGTTTGTACAACAGCGTTTTACTTTTCTTTAGTCCGTTTTCTATTCTTTCCAGTTCTTTCATAATTCTTTCAAGCTTCTACAGGATACACATCAACCGAGGCGATATAGTTCAATACTAAAACAGAATAACACAACCAATCTTCATTTGTACGTGAACAACCAAAAAAGGAGGGTGAATGATGCTAAAGAAGACCCTAACACATTACTCCTATATTTGAGGTAACTATCCTTCACGAAATATCAATGTATAATTACTGCAGAAGTGCAGTTGTAAGGCTATACTTTGCCAGGAAACAAAAGGTTGCCAGCTTGATACAATTTTATGTTTTAGTAACAGTATTGTAACACTGTTAACTAGGTAATCAGTGTTAAAACACCTTTTGCAAACAGTCCTATTTAAAATTCAACCCACTTTTTTACGCAATAATATAAAGGTACCTCCCTCCCGTATCTGCCAGCAACAGAGGGAGAAGTCCGGTGGCACGGGCAGGGCACCAGCAGCACAGGCCTTAGAAGAGCAGCCCAGGCATAAACCTTCTTCTTCTGTGGCCGTAAAAAATCAGGTAGTAATAGTTTAATGGCTATATAGCTGTTCCTGCAATAAGTTCATACTCTCCGGCCACGGGCATTTGCGCGCTCGGCCGGTCAACGCTAGGCCAGGAACAAGAAAGCCGCCAGATTGTCTTACGACCCTAACCCTTTTCAACTGTGTATCAGGCAGACATCTACGCAACCAAAACATTTCTGAAAGAGCTGCTGGAGCGCAGCACCACCACACAGGGGCAGGAATGGCTCACAAAGAAAATGGAGCTCATCGATGCCGAAGGCGCTACCCCTAAAGACCTGTACCTGGCCTTTAGCGCCGCCCCCCGCTTTGTAGGACGAGAGCCGCTGCACCTCTCGCAACACGAAATAGAAATGGCTAACCTGATCCGGCCCGGGTTTAACCCAAGCCGCTGGAACGCCGCCCAAACCGCACGCACGCTTCTGATACTTTCGCAGCCTTACCAGGATGGCGAGGCCTTCCGTGATACCATCGAGACGCTGTTCAACACCGCCGACATGGGCGAGTTGGTGGCGCTGTACGCTGCCCTCCCGCTACTGCCGCACCCGGAGCTGTTCCGGAGCAGGGCCGCCGAGGGCTTCCGCACCAACATGGGCGACGTGTTCGAGGCGGTGGCCCTGGACAACCCCTACCCTGCTGACTACATGCACGAGGACGCCTGGAACAACATGGTGCTGAAGACGCTGTTTGTGGGCAAGCCCGTTTTCCGCATCTACGGCATCGAAAAGCGCAGCAACGCCAAGTTGGCCCGCATCCTGTCGGACTACGCCCACGAGCGCTGGGCCGCCGGCAGGCCGGTATCGCCGGAGCTGTGGCGCCCAGTGGGTCCTTTTATAGACGAGGCCATACTAGAGGATATCAAAAAGCTCTTCTCCCAGCCAAACGAGCTGGAGCAGGAGGCGGCAGCTCTGGCCTGTGCCGAAAGCAGCTGCACCCCCGCCAGGGAGCTCCTGAACGCACACCCCCAGCTAAAGTCCCGCGTCGAAAACGGGGAAATCAGCTGGAGCCTGATCGGCGACAAAGCGCTTGCCGCTAACTAGCCGCCACCCCAAAGCAGTAAACACAAGACCTTTAACCGGCGGCAGAACGGTGGCAAAAGCCGTTCCGCTGCTTCCGTAACATACACTTCACCCAACCTTAACCCCATCCCTTATGAATACGCAGAACCTGATGCTGATCGACCCGCACATCCACATGACCTCCCGCACTACCGACGATTACGCGCGCATGCGCCAGGCAGGCATTGTGGCCATCATAGAGCCGGCTTTCTGGCTGGGCCAGCCCCGCACCGAGCCCGGCTCCTTTAAAGACTACTTCAGCAGCCTGGTGGGCTGGGAGCGCTTCCGGGCAAGCCAGTTCGGCATTAAACACTACTGCACCATCGGCCTTAACTCCAAGGAAGCTAACAACGAGCCGCTGGCCGAGCAGGTAATGGAGCTGTTGCCGCTGTTTGTCTGCAAAGAAGGCGTGGTAGGCGTAGGCGAGATCGGCTATGACGACCAGACACCTATCGAAGACAAGTACTTCAGGGCGCAGCTGGAGCTCGCCAAGGAAGTAAACCTGCCCGTGCAGGTGCACACCCCGCACCGCGACAAGAAAGCCGGTACCATCAAGAGCATGGAAGTGTGCCTGGAGCACGGCATCGCCCCCGACATGGTGGTGATTGACCATAACAACGAAGAAACGGTGAAAGACGTGCTGGACAGAGGCTTCTGGGCTGCCTTTACCATCTACCCTAATTCTAAAATGGGCAATGAGCGCATGGTTGAGATTGTGAAGCAGTACGGCTCTGAGCGTATCATCGTAAACTCATCTGCCGATTGGGGCGTAAGCGATCCGCTTTCGGTGCCAAAAACGGCATCTTTGATGCTGGAGCGCGGTATCAGCTTAGAAGATGTGCGTAAAGTTTGTTACCAAAATGCACTCGACTCCTTTGGTAAAAGCGGCCAGATGCATGAGTCAGACTGGCTACAGGGAAGCCAGGTAGACCAGCGCGAGAAGTTCTCGGACAACTCCGTTCTACGTGGTGGTCAAACGCCTGTGGTAGGCGACGTAACCACCGACGGCACACTGGAATCTAACATAGTACGCTAAGCATGACGAAAGTTGGAGCATACCTGCGGCTGATGCGCCCGGCCAACATTGTAACCGCCATTGCAGATATTATGCTAGGTTACGCGGCCTCAGGCGCCTTGCTGTCGCTTAGCCTGTGGGAAAACGGATTTGAGGCGGCTAACCTGTACCTGCTCGGCTGGCTAGTGCTGGCCACCATCGGCCTGTACGGGGGCGGCGTAGTGTTTAACGATGTGTTTGATGCCGAGCTTGACCGCGTGGAGCGGCCAGAGCGGCCTATCCCGAGCGGGCGGGCCAGCCTGGCAGGTGCCTCCATACTTGGCCTGGTCCTGCTGGTTGGCGGCGTCCTGGCTGCGTGGCAGGTGTCGGTGGCCAGTGCGGCCATAGCCCTGGCCGTAGCGCTGCTTGCCCTGCTCTACGACTGGAAGGGCAAGCACCACACGTTTCTGGGGCCGATAAACATGGGCGCCTGCCGGGGCGGCAACCTGCTGCTGGGCGTGAGCGCCATCCCCGCCGCCATAGAGGATCTGTGGTTTATCGCCTTGATTCCTATCGTTTACATTGCAGCCATCACCATGGTAAGCCGCGGTGAGGTGCACGGTGGCAACACGGCAGCCCTCAAAGGAGCCGTCGCCATGTACGCGCTGGTCTTTGCGGGTATCATCAGCCTGGCGCTGTTGCCACAGTTTAACCTGCTGTACAGCCTGCCCTTCCTGTTGCTGTTCGCCTTCCTTATTTTCCCGCCGCTTCTCAAAGCCTTGCCGGCCCGGGAGCCAAAGCTTATCATCAAAGCCGTGAAAGCCGGTATTCTGGCCCTGATCGTGATGAACGCCAGCATCGCCGCCGGTTTTGCCGGCTGGCAGTACGGGCTGATCGTTTTACTGCTTTTACCCGTATCCATTTATATCGCCAAGAGCTTTGCCGTAACCTGATCAGGCGCTGGACGCCATACGTCCAGCCCGTTTCAACAATACATACTCATTCACCCATTCACCTTTAACATGCCCCGGATATGAAGACGATTGAACAGAATTTTGCAGTACCATTTCGGTATGGGGTATACTTCACAGAGAACCTCTTTGCCCCTTCGAACCAGGTGCTGGCCGATGTGCTGGCACAGGACAGGGCTTCCGGCCCACGCAAAGTAATGTTTGTGGTCGACAGCGGCGTGGCCGAAGCGCACCCGCAACTGCTTGAGCACATCCACCATTACACCTTGGCGCACCCCGATGCACTGCAGCAGGTGGCGGCACCGCTTGTGTTGCCGGGCGGCGAGGAGGCCAAGAACAGCAAGGAGCACCTGCAAGCCATACTTTCCTCTATCAACAAATTCGGCGTGTGCCGCCACTCCTACCTGATCGCGATCGGCGGAGGGGCCGTGCTAGACCTGGCAGGCTTTGCCGCCGCCATTGCACACCGCGGCATCCGCCACATACGCGTTCCCAGTACCGTGCTGTCGCAGAACGACTCCGGCGTAGGCGTAAAGAACGGCATTAACGCCTTTGGCAAGAAAAACTTCCTCGGCACGTTCGCGCCCCCTTTTGCCGTAATCAACGACAGCAACTTTCTGCTGACGCTGGAAGACCGCGACTGGCGGTCCGGGATTTCGGAGGCTGTAAAGGTAGCCCTTATCAAGGATGCGGCCTTTTACCAACGCATCAAGCAGGATGCCGGAAAGCTGGCGCAGCGCGACATGGAGGCCATGCAGCAGCTCATCCACCGCTGCGCAGAACTGCACGTGGAGCACATCGGCGGCCCGGACCCCTTTGAGCTGGGCTCCTCCCGTCCGCTGGACTTTGGCCACTGGGCGGCACACAAGCTGGAGCAGCTCAGCAAGTACAGCCTGCGCCACGGGGAAGCCGTCGCCATCGGCATTGCGCTGGATGTGGTTTACTCGCAGCTCCAGGGCCTCCTGACCGAAGCCGAGCAGGACGATGTGCTGGACCTGCTGCAGGAGCTGGGCTTTGAGCTTTTTACCCCGGAGCTGGCACAGCAAACCCCGGACGGGCAGCTGGCCGTGATACAGGGCCTGCGGGAATTCCGGGAGCACCTGGGCGGCGAGCTGACCATTATGCTGCTGCGCCAGATCGGGGTGGGCGAAGAGGTTCACCACGTAGATGAGCACCTTGTGCAACAGGCCATTGCCCTTCTACAGAAAAAACGTCAACCTCAGCCGCTTTCGCAAGTATAAGCACAGACGGGGCAGTTGGTTTGAAGTATAAACCTGCTGCAATTTTCTCACCTAACCTGATAAAAATGTACCTGGACCAAGGCTATCACCTGACGTACTGTACCAACATCCACCCCGGCGAAAGCTGGAGCGAGGTGTACCAAAACCTGAAAACATACTTGCCTCCGCTTAAAAAAGAACTCTCCCCCGACAAACCCTTCGGCATTGGCCTGCGCCTTTCGCACAAGGCCAGCGAGGAGCTACTAGAAGGGGACCGCCTGCCAAAGCTGAAAGGCTGGCTGCAGGAGCAGGATCTGTACGTGTTCACCATGAATGGTTTCCCCTACGGCGGTTTCCATCATCAGGAGGTAAAGGACAAGGTGCACCAGCCCGACTGGACCACGGCCGACCGCCTGGGCTACACGGTTCGCCTGGCGAAGGTGCTGGCAGAGCTGCTGCCCGAGGGCATGGAAGGCGGCATCTCCACCTCTCCCCTCTCCTACAAGCCCTGGCTGCTGGAGGAGGATGACCAGAAAAAGAAGTCCGTTTACGCACAGTCTGCCAAGCACCTGGTGCAGCTGGTGGAAGAGCTCCTGAAGCTAAAGCAGCGCACGGGCAAAACCATACACCTCGACCTGGAGCCGGAGCCGGACGGGCTGCTGGAGAACTCCAATGAGGTGATCAACTTTTACCAGGAGTGGCTGCTGCCGATGGGCCTGCAGAAGCTGCAGGAACAGGAAGAGCTGCCCCTGACAAAGGATGAAGCCCGGGAGGCCCTGTACACGCACCTGCAGCTTTGCTACGACGTGTGCCATTTCGCCCTGGCCTACGAGAAGCCGGCAGAGGCCTTTGCCAAGCTGCGGCACGCGGGCATCCGGATCGGGAAGATACAGCTCAGCGCCGCCCTCAAAACCAGGCTGCCGGAGGATGTGGAAACACGCGGCGAGATAGCCGAAACCATGGCCACCTTTGCCGAATCGACCTACCTGCACCAGGTGGTGGAAAAGGACAACGAAGGCAACCTGACGCAGTACCCGGACCTGACCTTCGCACTGCAGCACATCCGCAAGCCCAACGCCGTGGAGTGGCGCACGCACTTCCACGTGCCGCTGTTTACGCAGGAGTACAACGAGTTGCAGTCTACGCAGGAGGATGTGGCGGAAGTGCTGCGGCTGCTACAGCAAAACAACGTAACACAGCACCTGGAGGTGGAGACCTACACCTGGGACGTTCTCCCGGAAGACCTCAAAAAAGACCTTTCCCTATCCATCCGGCGCGAGCTGGAGTGGGTAATCGAACATATCAACAAAACTCATAATGCAGAAAACGGTAGTTCTGAACATCGTAGGGCTCACGAAATCCCTAATCGGTAAACATACCCCCAACCTGGCTAAATGGGCTGCAACGGCGCAGCAAACAAGTATAAAACCCGTACTTCCGGCTGTTACCTGCACGGCCCAGTCCACGTACCTCACCGGCAAGTGGCCCGAGGAGCACGGCATTGTGGCCAACGGCTGGTACTTTAGAGAGGAGGACGAGATAAAGCTGTGGCGCCAGTCGAACAAGCTGGTGCAGGCGCCGAAGGTGTGGGAACTGGCCAAGGCCGTCGACCCTACTTTTACCGTGGCCAACATGGGCTGGTGGTACAATATGAACACCACCGCCGACTACACCCTGACGCCGCGCCCGCAGTACCTGGCCGACGGCCGGAAGCTCCCTGACTGCTACACCCAACCCGCCGACCTGCGCGATACGCTGCAGGCGCAGCTGGGCACTTTTCCGCTGTTTAACTACTGGGGGCCAAACACCTCCATAAAGTCGAGCAAGTGGATCGCCGACGCGAGTATCATCACAGACAACCTGTACAACCCCACGCTCACGCTGATCTACCTGCCGCACCTGGACTACAACCTGCAGCGCCTCGGCCCGTCTGACCCGCGCATAGCCAAGGACCTGCAGGAGATAGACACCGTAGCCGGCGAGCTGATTTCGTTTTACGAAGCCCGGGGCGCTCAGGTAATGGTGCTGTCGGAGTACGGTATTTCGGATGTGAACCAGCCGGTGCACCTGAACCGTGTGCTGCGCGAGAAAGGCTACCTGAACGTGCGGGTGGAGCGGGGCACCGAGCTGCTGGACATGGCCATGAGCGAAGCCTTCGCCGTGGCCGACCACCAGGTGGCCCATGTTTATGTAAAAGACAAAGCTAAAACGGCAGAGGTGAAACAGCTGCTACAGCAGACAGCGGGTGTGGAAGAGGTGCTGGAGGGCAAGGAGCGGTACAAGTACCGGCTGGCGCACGAACGCTGCGGCGAGCTGGTGGTGGTCGCTAAGCCCCATGCCTGGTTTACCTACTACTTCTGGCTGGACGATAAAAAGGCCCCGGACTACGCCCGCATGGTAGACATTCATAAAAAGCCCGGCTTCGACCCGGTGGAAATGTTTATCGACCCGAAGATAAAATTCCCGATGCCGCTGGTCGCCGGAAAGCTGCTGCGCAAAAAACTGGGCTTCCGCACCGTGCTGGATATTATTCCGCTGGATGCCACCCTGGTAAAGGGCTCCCACGGCCGCGTTCCCGAAGATAAGAACGAATGGCCGCTTCTGCTGACCAAGTATAGGCCCGAGCTGCCGCAGGAGGTGCAGGCAGTGGATGTGTTTGATATTATGCTACAGCACCTGCAGGTACCCAGGCAAGAACCCGAGTTTCTTGCAGAAGTATAACCTTTAAAAGCCACCGGCCCGCTGCACCCTGTTGTAACGGGCCGGTGGCTTTTTTAACCCTAAGCTCCCACAGCGGTATGCTGGCTCCGGGGTGCCAGCATGCTAGGCTCCCCCACCCTTACGATACTGCTCATCCGCATGCTGAGCCCGGAGGAGCCGCGTTGGATGGCCACTTTCGAAACCCTGGAAAAGAGCCTCCTTGCCGATTGGCACATGTACCGGTACGGCACAGACCACGGCGCCACCAAATGGCTTTTGGAGTGTGAGGCGACAGCCAGCCTTACTAAACATAAAACTTCAACTACATCAATATGACTTACAAAGCATCAGACAGGTTGGCAGGAAAAGTGGCCGTGGTCACAGGGGCCAGCTCCGGGATAGGCCAGGGCATTGCCATTGCCATGGGGCAGGCAGGCGCAAAGGTTGTGATCAACTACCACTCCGACGCGGCGGGTGCCCGGCAAACACAGCAACAGATTGAAAAGGCAGGCGGCGAGGCTATCATACGGCAGGCCGATGTGGCCAAACCGGAAGAGGCACAGGAACTGATAGAAGCAGCAAAAGAACAATTTGGCGCAGTAGACATCCTGGTTAATAACGCGGGCGTGCAGCAGGACCAGGCTTTTCTGGAGATGACGCTGGAGGAGTGGAAGAAGGTGATCGACACCAACCTGACCGGGCACTTCCTTTGCGCACAGGCCGCCGCCCGGGAGTTTGCGAAGCGCCAGGTGAAGCAGGAGGAAAAAACCTGCGCCGGCAATATTATTTTCATCAGCTCCGTGCACGACATCATCCCCTGGGCCGGTCGCGCGAACTACACCGCCGCCAAGGGAGGCCTGCAAATGCTCATGAAAACACTGGCGCAGGAGCTGGCCAAGTATAAAATCCGGGTCAACGCGATCTCTCCGGGCGCTATCAAAACCGATATCAACCGCAAAGAGTGGGAAAGTGAGGAAGGCAGGAAAAAGATGCTCGCCCAGATCCCCTACGGCCGCATCGGCGAACCCGAGGACATTGCCAAAGTAGCCCTATGGCTGGCTACCGACGAGGCCGACTACATAACGGGCTCTACCATCTACGTGGACGGGGGCATGACGCTTTTCCCCTCTTTCAGCGAGTAAGGCAGCTTTTACAGGCACAAAGTATAAACTGTGGGCATGGATTCGTAAATTTGGGTTTAAGCCGTTGGCAGCACCACACAGGAAGCACCGCTTACGGCCTCAGCAAACTACACGCGTTCACCATGCCACAGCTTAACTTTAACTGGGTTATACTTTTACCTTTTTTCGCCGGGGCAGCCGTTGCCACCCAAACCGCCATCAACGGGCAGTTAAGGGCTTCGGTCGGCAGCCCCCTTGTAGCAGCCTTTATCTCCTTTAGCATAGGTACCCTTCTGCTGGCGTCCCTTATCCTGATCACCAGGCAAGAGATGCCCTCCCTTAGCCAGGTGTCAGGCGTTGAATGGTACAAGTTCTTGGGAGGCGTGCTCGGTGCCTTCTTTATCATGTCGGTGATTGTTTCGGTGCAGCGCCTGAGCATTGCCAACCTGCTGGCCCTGGTCATTGCCGGCCAGCTCATTATTGCCCTGGTGTATGACCACTTCGGCCTGCTGGGCCTCAAGCAAAGCCCTATTACGCTCACGCGCCTGGCGGGCGCCGTGGCCTTGATTATCGGTGCCTACCTGATCAATAAAAAATAAGCCTGCCCATGCGCAACGGCACAGGCAGGCTCCTCAGGTAATTACAGTTCTTCTATACTTCTGTTTTAATGCTGTTGATAGTACTGCCTGTCGTTGGGCCGTACCAGTATCCAGAGCAGTAAGCCGACCGGCCATGCCAGGAAAGCAACCACCAGGGCGACAAGCCAGCCCGGCTTACCGCGGCGCTCGGCGTCTTTGTACGCCCAAAAGATACTCCACAGGTATACAATAAAGATGATCAGGCTTAGTATGATTCCGAAAATGCCAAATCCTAAAATAAATTCTCCCATAGCTTGATGTCGTTAAGTTCGGTTCAGTCTTTATACTTTGCTTTCCCTTTTATTTAACGAGACCACCCTTTTAAGGTTGATTATCAAAGCATAACACCAAACCGCGTCCACACTTAAGCCGTTTTACCCGGCCTTCCCGTTCGGCAGCTGCGGCGGGTTTATTTGTAGCCCCTGCTGCCTTTGATCATATCCAGCACCAAACCAGACCAGGTGAATCCCTGGGCACCGTGGCCCTGGCCGGTAAAGGGATCATAGTACTCCCGGAAGCCGCTTTGCGAGATCAGCTTTCTAACGCTTGCCAGCAGCTTGTCGGCCTCCTCCGGGTAGCCCTTGTGCAACAGGTAGCGGTGCATAAACCAGTTAAAGACCACCCACGTCGGGCCGCGCCAGATGTAGACGGACTCGCCCGGGTAAAACGCAGGCTCCCTTACGGAGAGCGACGGAATGGGGTAAGGCACGCTGAAGCCGTCTTTGTGCAGCAGGTGGCGCTGCAGCACGGCCTCGCTGATGCGCCTGGGAATGTTGGGCAGCACCACCGGGAAGAAGATAGTAGCCGTGGCAGTGCGCAGCTGCTCCATCCGCTGCCCCGCCAGGTCATAGAAAGCGGCGTCGGCTTCGTTGTACATGTACTTGAGAATGCTCTCGCAGCACTGGTCCGACCGCTTTTTATACTTGCCCGCCTCCGGGTCGCCCACTGCTTCGCACAGTTCTGCCAGCGCCTGCAGGTTCTGGGCATAGATGGTGTTGAAAGCTACGTCCTTCACGATAAAGTTATCCTGCTCGTAGAGGCGCTCCAGATTATAGCCCCGCCGGAAGTTGCCCATCTCCAGCCACATCACCTTCAGGAAAAGCCGCCAGTCGCCCCTGCCCTTCCGAAAGCCCAGCACCGGGTCAAAGCTTGCCTTCCAGTCCATGCCGGATTCGTAGGGCGAGATAATAGACAGCAGCCCCTCCCCCTCAAAGTCGCGGTTGCGGTGGAGCCAGTCGTAGTACGCCTTCAGCTTCGGGAGCACTTCCCGCACGTAGGCGGTGTCGTGGGAGCAGCGGTAGATGCGCTGCACCGCCTCAGCCACCAGCGGCGGCTGCACCAGGGCAGTCATGTGAGGCTGTGTGAGCCGGAGCAGGGATTTTGGCCTCAGCTGGAACACATCCGTAGCCCGTGCCGGGAACGGCCGCTTCCAGTAAATAATATGCCCCACAAACCCGTCAGGCTCCTGCAGCAGAAACAGGCTCCGGATGTGCTTCTTCGCCATGTCGTGGTCGCCCAGGGCCGTAAGTATAAATACATGGAAGCAGGTGTCCCAGAAGTACTGGAAGGGGTATGTGCCGGGCGAAGGCTTCGTGTAGTGAAAGGTGTAGCCCCCGTTGTGCCCCTGTATCATGTTCTCGTACAGCACCTGGCGCACCTGCTGCTCCATCTG
The DNA here is from genome assembly GCF_003585765.1 of Pontibacter actiniarum. NCBI lineage: Bacteria > Pseudomonadati > Bacteroidota > Cytophagia > Cytophagales > Hymenobacteraceae > Pontibacter > Pontibacter actiniarum. The sequence continues at coordinate 570,590 of NZ_CP021235.1, read as the reverse complement.
CTCATCCGTCAGCAGCCCCTCTCCCACTTTCAATTTACTTGATGTACTCATCCCAGCCTGCATAGCGTTGCGTTTTTGGTCCAAGCGGGAAAGCCAGGGCGGCCACGGCCAGGCCTAGCACCACACCGGTGATGTGCAGAGCCGTGGGGCCGCCGAGGAACCAGGGAGCCACCGCCACTGCCAGCCCCAGCAAAACATTCAGGTAACGCCCGATGCGCATGGGCTCTCCCATGCAAATCACCGACACCACCACCATCAGCGAGCCCGACAGGTGAAACACATCGGCTACCGTGTCTTTGATCGGCACGCCAAACACGCCCGGCGCGAACACCAGCGCAATGCCCAGCAGCGTGGACACCACCAGCGTCCACGGGAAGCTCATGCCCCATATGGAGGCCGCGAACACTTTACCCGGTTGCTCGGGCAGGCGCATCACCTCTGTGGCGTGCTCCTCTTTTTCGCCACCCTCTATGGTGCCGCCCTTCCAGAAAAGCTTCCAGAAGCCTTCGCCTTTGTTCATCTTCTTTTTCATGAACTGTACCATGGCAATTACCTCGTCCACCTCCAGCGGGATCATTGGCAGCATGATAGCGGCAGCCAACAGGCAGAAGGTGCACCATGCCCCCACCACCACCGGTTGCGAGATCACCAGGAAGATGTGCACCAGCCCCAGCGGGATCACCACGATACCGAACACGGCCACCATCCAGGGCATGGTGCGCCAGCGGGCGGGGCTGCCCATCCAACCCATCAGGAACTCAATGGTGTAGGCAATAGCGCCCAGGCCTGCGTCCGAAACCGGCAGCGAGTGCGACATGCTGGAGTTCAGCACCTGCTCACTCTGGCTCCCGAAAAAAGGGTCCCACACCGAGTCAATGTAACCGAGCTGAAAGGCGGCCAGGTAGCGCGACACCACCCAGCCCACGAAGCCAAGCACGATCATAATCCAGCGCTGTGGCCAACTGGAGGGGTTGTAGGACCACCCCGGCGGCACTTTCGGCCCCATTTCCATGTACATGATCATGTTCGGCATGCCCGGAATCAGAATGGTCAGGCCAATTATCAGGGCTCCCACCATGGTATCGTTGAGGTAGGCGACAGCCGTAGGGGCCCAGAAGAGCAGCGGCGCCATGGTAAGCCAGATGCCGACAAAGCAACAGATCCAGAGGCTGACGGGCCGGTTCGGCGTCAGGCCGCGCCAGCCAAAGAAGATCAGCAACGCACCGCTGATGATGTCGCTCCACTTCATGAACGAGATGCGCTGCTGCATCGTGAGCCATACTTCCCGCCCGCCCGAAGGCTGCACCGTGCCAATGCTGTAGTCAAAGCTCAGCGGGGAAATCAGGACCCAGGCGCCTAAAAGCATGATCAGCCAATACACCCAGAGCGTTTGCTGGTGGTGCATGTGCAGCATTTTTTTGCGCATCTCCGGGTCCATTTTCATGTCTTTATGGTCCCCGTTGTCGTTATGGCCCTGCATTTTCTGGTGGTGCTTCCGCATTTGTTTCTCAGCCATAGGCCGGGTAACCCCGCGCATACCCATCCCCCCTTGCTCCTGCCCGTCCTCGCTTTGCATGTTTTGTTTGTCTTTTCCCATAGTTATTTTGCTCGGGTTTTGATTTCGTATTTACACACGTTAAAAGTATACGCACCTGCTCCTGTTGAGATGAACTTGTGCTTAAAAGGTTAAGCAATACTGATTAAACATCAACATCCCAGCCGCTTGCGCGTATCTCTTCAAGATGTATTGCATGATATTTCAACATTAGGAGGAGCAGATACTATGTCTATTAAAAATATAATCAACAAGGTTAAAGACGAGGTTACCAAAGAGGTAAAGGTGTTGCAGGGAGAGGAAACGAAAGACAAGCTTCATACCCACGAGCACGAGTACCCCACCGAGGCGGCCGCTGTGAAAGAGTTTGAAGAAGCGAAGCGGAAGCTGTTCGACGTAAACCTATGGTCACACCTGGAAGGCATCAACTCCACGTTTGAGCTTTACGACCCCTACGGGCACAAGACAGACACCACCCATCCGGAGGTGGGCTATTTTATCAAGATCACGCTACCCGGAGGGCTGGAGAACTGGGTAAAGATCACAGCTATACACGTGGAGGATGCGCTGGCAGAGTTCACCGTACACCCTAGCGAAAAGCCGGAGGAGCGCAACAAGGGAGAAAAGGTTATCGAGCACTTCTTTATTAAAGAGGCTAGCAGCACGTTTCGGGTAGAGCGACGGGGCACAAAGCTGATTGGCTACGAGATCGGCCTGAACGAAGGGATCAACAACCAGGGCGAAGAGGCCGGCGACCGTGCCCTGCTAAACACCCTGACGGCAGAAGGCGGTTGGGCCGGAGTACAGGCCCTGCAGTGGAACAAGCTGGTGTACTACTTTGTACACCCCGAAGAGGCCCGCTCCCTGGACACGAAGTAGCAAAACATACTCTTCATTATTTGTCAGCCGCTGCACGCAGGAAACCACCGCGTGCAGCGGCTGCTTTTTTCTGCGACAGCTAGTGCTGTAGAACAGGCCCTCCCCTTTGGCAGCAGCGGCACCGCCCGGTTTTCCTTTATGGCAGAGGCTGGCGTAGCCTTAAAAATCGACGGGCAGCACGCTAATGGCACCCTCCAGCAGGCATGAAGCCAGGAGCCGGAGCAGCCGTAGAGTCGCAGAGGCAGTGGCTTGCTCCCTTTCTTTTACCCATTCGCAAAACCAGTCGCTACAAACCAGCTTTCCGGGGATGCCGTAAAGACGAGCAAGCCAACTATACCATGAAAGACTACCACTCTATTGAAGATTACGGCCTGATCGGCAACCTGCATACCACGGCGCTTGTCTCCAAAACCGGCTCCATCGACTACCTGCCCTTTACCCGCTGCGACTCCCCCACCGTTTTTGCGGCCATCCTCGACAATGAAAACGGAGGATACTGGCGCATTTCTCCGGAAAACGGCGATGTCCGCTATAAGCAGCAATACCTGCCGGACACAGGCATTTTGCTGACCCGCTTTCTGGCGAAGGATGGGATTGCTGAACTCACTGACTTCATGCCGGTGCGCAAGAGCAAGGAAAGAGGCGCCCTGGTGCGGGAGCTGAAGGTGATCAAAGGCAAGCTCCGCATCAGGATGGACTGCAGGCCCCGCATGAACTATGCCCGGTCTGGCCATACGGTCGAGTGGCAGGATGACGTGGCCATCATCAGCAGCAACGGCGACGACGGTACTTGCTTCCGTTTTATGAGCAGCGTTGCCGTGGAGGAGCAGGACGGCAACCTCAGCGGCTGCTGGGAGCTGAAACAGGGCGACAGGATTTCCTTCGTCATCGAATCCATGCACAACGCCACGGCTTTCGAGCAAAAGGACCTGGACTACTTTACCCAGATCGCCTTTCATGATACGGTTAACTTTTGGCAGACCTGGGTGGAGGAGAGCAATTACGAGGGCAGGTGGCACGAAATGGTGCTGCGCTCCGCCATCACGCTAAAGATGCTCACCTCCTATGAGTTTGGGTCTACCATCGCGGCGGCTACGTTCAGCCTGCCCGAGGCGATAGGCAGCATCCGCAACTGGGACTACCGCTATACCTGGATCCGGGATGCGGCGTTTACCATGTCCTCCTTCCTCCGCCTGGGCTTCCTGAGCGAGGCCGGACAGTTCATCGACTGGCTGATGCGGCGCTGCGAAGAGATACAGGAGGCTTCCGACCTGCAGCTCATGTACGCCGTCGACGGCACTTCCAACCTCACCGAGCAGGTGCTGGATAACCTCAAAGGCTACAAAGGCTCTTCTCCCGTCCGTATCGGGAACAAGGCTTTCAGGCAGTTCCAGCTGGATATTTATGGCGAACTGATTCAAACCATCTACCTCTACGACCGGCACGGCGGACCGGTAACCTTTGAGTCCTGGAAACACGTGCAGAAATTTGTGGACTTTGTGGCCAGCAACTGGCAACGGAAAGACCACGGCATCTGGGAGGTGCGCGGCAACAAGGAAGAGTTCATCCACTCCAAGATCATGTGCTGGGTAGCGTTGGACAGAGGCATTAAGCTGGCGCAGGAGCGCTCCTTTCCGGGCCCGCTGGACGCGTGGCGCGAAGTAAGGGACCGCATCTACCTAGACGTGTATGAGAACTTCTGGAACGAGGAGAAGCAGGCCTTTGTACAATACCGCGGGGCAAACGTGCTGGACGCCTCCGTGCTGATCATGCCGCTGGTGGGCATGTTTAGCCCGGCGGAGCCGCGCTGGCAGTCTACTTTAAAGGCTATCGAAGAAAACCTTACCACCGGCTCACTGGTTTACCGCTACAACCTCAGCAGCAACGTCGATAACCTGCCCGGCGACGAAGGCACCTTCTGCCTTTGCTCTTTCTGGTATATCGAGAGCCTGGCCGTTGCCGGCGACCTGCAGAAGGCCCGGCTATACTTTGAGAAGATGCTGGGCTACTCCAACCACCTGGGCCTCTACTCGGAGCAGGTGGGGTTGCAGGGGCAGCTTCTGGGTAACTTCCCCCAGGCGTTTACCCACCTTGCCCTCATCAGCGCGGCGCTGGAGCTAAACCTAAGCCTGAGTGACCTGCAGTCACGCCAGCCCCGGCGGCCTGCTTAAGCAGGCTTCTGCCTCCGTGGGCGCGCCTGTTTTACGGCTGCCAGCAGGGCTCACCGGGGCTGCTCTCCCGGCTGCCCGGACCCGGCTAATTTTCTCAACAAATTAACAAAGCGATTTATCCACAGAAAAGGCGCACAAGCTGAACCACTTAGGTATTTATCCACGGAATCCACCCATATTTTTGATTTTTTATTCCTAAATCTTCAAATTACCTTCGTAACCCAAAACACGAGTACCATGACGCAGAACGGACAAAACACAGCTCTCCGCAACGACTGGAGTCTGGAGGAAATAGAGGCGATTTACAACAAGCCTGTACTGGAACTGATCGTAGAGGCAGCCAATGTACACAAGCAGTACCAGGCAACCGGCGAAGTGCAGGTATGTACGCTGCTTTCAGTTAAAACAGGAGGCTGCTCTGAAGACTGTGCTTATTGCCCACAAGCTGCCCGCTATCATACGGGCGTGGATGTGCATAAACTAATGAGCCAGGAGCAGGTGATGACGGCTGCACAGCGTGCCAAAGAAGGCGGTTCTACCCGTTTCTGCATGGGCGCAGCCTGGCGCGAAGTTCGCGATAACCGCGACTTCGACAAAGTGCTGGACATGGTGAAAGGTGTAAACGACCTGGGCCTGGAGGTGTGCTGTACGTTGGGTATGGTAAACGAGTACCAGGCTGAGAAGCTGAAAGAGGCCGGTCTGTACGCCTACAACCACAACCTGGACACCTCAGAGGACAACTACGCCAGCATTATTACCACCCGCACCTACGATGATCGCCTTAACACGATCGACAACGTGCGCAAGGCTGGTATTTCTGTTTGCTCCGGCGGTATTATTGGCCTGGGAGAGACAGACCAAGACCGTATTGGCATGCTGCATACGCTATCTACCATGGAGCAGCACCCGGAATCAGTGCCGGTAAACGCCCTGGTACCGGTTAAAGGCACTCCCCTGGAGAACCAGCCGCTGGTATCGGTGTGGGAAATGGTGCGCATGATTGCCACGGCCCGTATCCTGATGCCAAAGTCAATGGTGCGCCTGTCTGCCGGCCGTGAGCGCATGAGCGTAACCGAGCAGGCGCTTTGCTTCCTGGCGGGCGCGAACTCCATCTTCACCGGTGAGAAGCTATTGACGACCCCTAACCCGGATTTCGACGCGGACAAAGCCATGTTCGACCTGCTGGGCCTGAACCCTAGAAAGTCTTTCAAAGAAGAAGCCCAACCGGTGGTTGGCTAGATAGTAGACGCTAGACGTTAGATGCCAGACTTTTATACTTGTACATCTGTGAAGAAGTCTATCACCTAACGTCTTATGTCTAACATCCTAGAAAAGTTGCAGCAGAAGCTGGCGGAGCGTGCGGCACAGGGAAACCTGCGCCAGCTCAAAACCACTTCCGGCCTTACGGATTTCTGCTCTAACGATTACCTCGGCCTTGCTCGCTCTGAAGAATTGCGGGCACTTATCCACAAGGAGGAGGACAAGTATAAACATCTGCCATTGGGGGCTACCGGCTCCCGACTGTTATCAGGCAACCACCCTCTGTTTGAGGAGCTGGAAGGGCTGATTGCGCGCTACCACCATGCGGAGGCGGCGCTGCTGTTTAACTCCGGCTACACGGCCAATGTGGGCCTGCTGTCGGCACTGCCCCAGCGTGGCGATACCGTGTTTTATGACGAAGCCAGCCACGCCTCCATGAAAGACGGCTTGCGCCTGAGCTTTGCCAAAAGCTATGCCTTCCGCCACAACAGTGTGGAGGACCTGCGGCAAAAGCTGAAGCACGCCACGGGCCAGGTATATGTACTGGCAGAGTCGGTGTACTCGATGGACGGAGACCAGGCCCCCTTGCGGGAGCTGGCACAGGTTTGTAACGCGCAACAGGCGGCGCTGATTGTGGATGAGGCACATGCCGTGGGCCTCTACGGAGAGAACGGGGAAGGCCTTGTTTCGGCTTTGGGGCTGGAGCAGGAGGTGTTTGCACGGGTGCTGACCTACGGCAAAGCCATGGGCAGCCATGGAGCCGCAGTGGTGGGCCCGCAGCTGCTCCGCGACTTCCTCATCAACTACAGCCGCGCCTTTATCTATACAACTGGGTTGCCAACGCACGCGCTGGTGGCCCTGAAGTGCGCCTATACCTTACTCCCCGGGCTAACAGCGGCGCGGGAGCGGGCAAAGGAGCGGGCGCACCTATTGTACCGAAAACTGAACAAGCTGAGCGGTATTCGCTGCTCACCGGAAAACAGCGTGATACTGTCTGTTTTTCTGCAACAGCCTCAGCGGCTCAAGGAGCTGGCGGCTGCGCTGCAACAAGAAGGTTTTGACGTGCGCCCCGTGCTTAGCCCCACCGTGCCCCAGGGCACCGAACGGCTGCGCGTGATCGTGCATGCATTTAATACAGAAGAAGAAATTGAGGGCCTCGTGCAGGCCATAGCCAAAGGTACATGAAGCAATATTTTGTAACAGGAATCGGAACGGACGTTGGCAAAACAGTTGCCGCTGCCATACTTACCGAAGCCCTGCAGGCCGACTACTGGAAGCCTGTGCAAGCAGGCGGCCTGGACTTCACCGACACAGACACTGTAAAGAGTCTGGTTTCCAACGAGCGTTCGATCTTTCACCCGGAGGCGTACAGCCTCAAGATGGCAGCCTCCCCGCACAAGGCCGCCGCTGCAGAGGGTGTAGAGATCGACGTGAAAGGCATGCGCCTGCCCGCCACTCAAAACAACCTGGTTGTGGAAGGGGCCGGCGGCCTGATGGTGCCATTAAACAAGCGCTACCTGGTGCTGGACCTGGTACAGCAACTGGGCCTGGAGGTGGTGCTGGTTTCGCGCAACTACCTCGGGAGCATTAACCACACCCTGCTCACAGCGGAGGTGCTGCGCTACCGCAAAATACCGGTGGCCGGCATCATTTTTAACGGAGAGGAGAACGCCACTTCAGAGGATTTCATCGTGAAGTACACTGGGCTGCGTCGCCTGCCCTCTATCCGCCAGGAGGCTGATTTCTGCAAAGACACAGTGGCAGCGTATGCCGAGCAGTTTAAACCATACTTGTAAGACACAAGACGTTAGACGCAAGACACAAGAAAATTTATGTAGTTAATGTCTTAGCGAGAGTAAGGCAACTGTAACAACAATGCCTTTACCATACTTCTTTCTATTTTTAGTCTTGTGTCTTCTGTCCTCTGTCTAAAATCTAATAAAAGAAATGAATTTAGCCGAACGCGACCATAACGTTATCTGGCATCCCTATACACAAATGAAAACCGCCGCGCTTCCTGTTCCGATTGTCCGGGGCGAGGGAGCGCTTCTGTTTTCAGAGGATGGCACCTCCTACGTTGATGCCGTGGCTTCGTGGTGGGTAAACCTGCATGGCCACGCGCACCCCTACATTGCCCAGAAAGTGACAGAGCAGCTAAACACGCTGGAGCACGTTATCTTCGCCGGGTTTACGCACCCTGCCGCCGTCACCTTTGCCGAGCGCCTTTTGCAGATACTGCCACAGGGCCAGAGCCGCATCTTCTACTCCGACAACGGCTCTACAGCGGTGGAAGTGGCGCTGAAAATGGCCATCCAGTACTGGAACAACTTTGGCACCCCTAAGAAGAAGATCATTGCCTTCCGCGACAGCTACCACGGCGATACCTTCGGGGCCATGTCGGTGAGCGCGCGCAGCGCCTTTACTGTTCCTTTCTGGTCGTACTTGTTTGAGGTGCAGTTTATCGATGTGCCTACCCCGGGCAACGAAGAGGAAAGTGTAAAGCAGCTGGAAACTTGCGCGCTGGCAGGCGATGTGGCCGCTTTTATCTACGAGCCGCTGGTTTTGGGCACTGCCGGAATGGTGATGTACACGCCTGAGGTGCTGGACAGGCTCATTGAGATTTGCCGGCAGCACGACATCCTGACCATTGCCGATGAGGTGATGACGGGCTTTGGCCGCACCGGCCGCACCTTCGCCACGGATTACCTGCAGCAGAAACCGGACATGGTCTGTCTGTCGAAAGGCCTGACAGGTGGCACCATGGCCCTGGGGGCAACGTCCTGCAGTGAAAAAGTCTACGAGGCTTTCCTGCACGATGATAAAGGCAAAACCCTTTTCCACGGCCACAGCTACACCGCTAACCCCGTTGCCTGTGCCGCCGGCCTGGCAAGCATGGACCTGCTGCTGCAGGAGGAGACGCAGGAAAGTATAAACCGCATCGTGCAGCGCCACGCCGCCTTCGCTGCAAGTATAAAAAACCTGCCGCAAGTGCTGGAAGTACGGCAACAGGGCACTATCCTGGCTGTAGAGTTCGAAGACGGCGCCACCTCCTACTTCAGTGATTTGCGCGACACCCTGTATAGCTTTGGGCTGGAGAAAGGGGTTATCCTTCGCCCGCTCGGCAACATTATCTATGTTATTCCACCCTACTGCATCACCGATCAGCAACTCGACCAGGTATACCAGGCCATTGTCGGCATGCAGGAGATTGTAACGGGCAAAAGGCACCACCCGCGCCCGGACCTGGACATGCTCCATGACTAAACTTTAGGGAGCTGCACCCGGTGTAGCCTATAACATGGAGGTGTGCTGGCGGTGGTTCCGGCAACAAAAACCGCCGCCAGCGCACTTCTTTTCTATTTATGCTATACCTTTGCAGCCGGTATGAGAGAGGAGCAGAAACATATCGTTATCCGTGGCTGTGGGGTAATTTCACCGCTGGGCTATGATGCGGCAACTACGGCGGCAGCTTACAGAAAAGGTGCCCCCGCCTTCAGCACGGTGCAACACCAGGGCCAGCCTACCCCCGTTGCCGCCTTGCCTCCGGAGGCCGAAGCACAGCTAGAGCTGCTGCTTGAGGCCAACCCTACCTACAAACAGCTTGACCGCTCCGTTTTAATGGCTGTGTATGCGGCCCGGCATGCGACGGAGCAGGCCGGGTGGCTCCACGAAAAGGGCCCCGCCGATGACGACCTGGCTGTGAACATAGGCTCTTCCAGAGGTGCAACCGGTCTTTTTGAAACGCACTATGAGGCATTCCAGCAGCATAACCTCTCTTCCAGCGCCTCCCCCACCACCACCCTTGGCAACTTATCAAGCTGGGTAGCCCACGCGGTTAATGCTGGCGGCGGTCAGATCAGCCATTCCATTACCTGCAGCACTGCCCTGATGGCTGTCGCTAACGGTGCAGCCTGGCTAAAGGCAGGCATGGCCAAACGCTTTCTGGCGGGTGGCACCGAGGCTCCGCTGACAGACTTCACCATTGCCCAGATGAAAGCGGTGGGGATTTACTCGAGACTTGTCGGCCAGCCTTACCCTTGCCAGCCGTATGCTGTAGAAAAGCAGAACACCTTTACCTTAGGAGAAGGGGCCGCCGTGTTTGCGCTAGAGGTACAGGAGAAACCCTTGGCAGGAACGGCTATTGTGGAAGCTGTCGGGCTGGGCTTTGAGAAACTGGTCAGTAAAACCGGGATCTCAGCCGAAGGAATTAACTTTCAGAAAGCAATGCGACAGGCGCTGGCTCAACTGCCGGAGCCAAACCCCACAGTAGATCTCATCATTACCCACACCCCCGGCACCCGCGCCGGAGACAAGGCAGAGCTGGCCGCCGTACAGGCTGTTTTTGGCGATGCAGCCCCGGCTATCACGACTAATAAGTGGCTGCTCGGGCACACGCTGGGCGCCTCTGGGGCACTCAGCCTGCAGTATGCCCTACATGTGCTGCAGCAACAGCAGTATGCTTCCATCCCCTACCCGAACCTGCTTACCCAGGCTCAACCCAAACCGATACAGCGGGTGATGGTAAATGCGGCAGGCTTCGGCGGAAACGCCGCCAGTGTCGTGGTGCGCCTGGCACAGTAGCGGCTTTATTCTTTTTTCAACTCCTTTTCAGGCGCAAGACCCGCTCCTGCCGATCAGCTTTACCCGCAGCGCTTCCGGTGAAGCGCTTGCCCCTATTGTGCCTTTCTTCTAAAGCGGAAATCGCCTCCGTTAAAGCGGCAGCAGGCGCAGCCCCTGCCTTTTCCACCGCATGGCAGTCGCCACGGATACAGTGGCCAAACGCGCCTCCCTTACACTGGCGTACTGTTGCCCGTGAAGCGCTTGCCTACACGGCAGGAACATGGCTGTTACCACATTCAAATGGGCACTTCACTGCTGTAAACTACTTCCCGCCTTTACTTCAGCTTAAATTAACACAATATCAGTAACTCATACATTTATAAATCAGTACAATACGGTTAAATGAATATATTCTAAAGTACTATACATGTAATACACACCATAACCCCCATCACGCTAGTATTTAAAATAACGCACCATCCCTATGCAAGCACAGCCAATAAACGCTATGAATATAATCCAATTACATCATATCTGAGTAAATAAACCCAATACAATAGCACCGGGTTGCTACCATTTTTAACAGGGCAATTGCGACAGTGCTACTTCCTTTTAACTGCACAAAATAATACCTTATGAAAACAAACTTGTACCTCAGAATAGCCTTTCTACTTTCGTTCTTTCTTAGTGCTACCCTGCCTGCCTTTGCGCAGACGCCGGGCTTTATTTACAAGTCAGCCACCGGTGGCGGCTCCAGTGTTCTGGACCCTAACGGAGACGGTTATGTATCCGTTAGCCCAAGAGGCTTTTCCGGAGCGTCAGACGAAGGCGCCAACTACAGTGAGATTCCCTTCCGCTCTTTTCCGGCACTTACAACAGAACCGCTGGGAGACCTGAACACTGGCTCCTCAGGGGGGCACACGGATCTGGCAGCACCTGCCACGCCGCTTACCGCACCCTCAACAGGTTCGCCGATAGCTGCTTATTTCAACGGCACCCACCTCCTGTTCCGGGTAAGGCTCGGGAGCTCCTCCACTGCCTCTAAAGGATACAGCGTGCTGATTGACAGTGACCAGACCTTTACCGGCACAGGCTCAAACCCGGGCTTTGAGTATGAGGTATTGCTTGCCTCCAATTTCGCTGTTCAGGTAATCAAACACTCCTCATCCGGAAGCGAAGTAGTATTTAGCGGCTCAGTGGACCAATATGCCCAGAAAGCAGTGGCTGCGTCTACCTCAGGGGGCAGCCCCGACTACTTCTATGATTTTTATGTGCCGCTAACAGCTTTTAAGGGAGGTATTTCGGCAACTACGCCCCTGCGCATGAGCGGTATTACCATCACCAGTGCACAAAGCGGCCTTACAGGCACGGTATCGGATGTGGGTGGGGTTAACTTCCAGGCCTACAACTATGACGCCCCCTCTGCCTGGCGCGCCTTGATCGGTACTTTTCCGGCCACGACCTTAAACACCTTACAGGCATCCGGCTTTCCGCAGCTAACCGCCGCTGCGCCAACAGTAACGCCTCCCATACTTGCCAACAGCACCTCAATCTCAGGCACTTCCACGGAGGCTGTCGGTTCGGTTGTGACCGTCTACAGAAACGGAACCGCTGTATGTGGCACCTCAGGCCAACCGAGCTGCCCTACGGTGGCGGCAAACGGCACCTGGACTTTGACCGGTATCTCTAGCACACTGCTAGCAGCGGGAGATGTCATCACCGCGACAATGTCTCCTACAGGCAAAACGGTCTCTCCCGCATCAGCACCTGTCACAGTTAGTGCAGGCATCTGCTTGGCTACGCCAGCGCCGAAACTTACAGGCATAACCGGCACAACAGGCAACAGGTCCCTCGTTTTCACCCCGAGCAGCAGTGGGTATCAGGTGATAACGGTTTACAATTTAACTGATAACACCTCGGCTACAACGGCCCCTCTAAACCTTACCGCGGGCACGTCTTACCCTAGTGCGTCTACAGGTGCACCGGCTGCGCTTCAGGTCGCGCAGGGCAAAAGCTATGTTATCACCTCTACCCCCACCACCCAGGCAGGAACAGCCACAGGTTGCCAGTCCCTCCGCTCAAACCAGCTATGCTTTTCATCCGGAGGAAACTCCTCTACCAACCCGCACACGGTAACCGTTACAGGTGTAACGTACAACAGTGTGCTAAACAGCACGAACACATCGGCCACTACCGAGGTGCCAACTAACATAACCTCTCTTACTGTTGACATAAACTTCAACGGGGCAACCCAAGCGGGCAACTTGGTTCTATACAGGAACGGGACGGCTACAACTGTATCAGCGCCTTATACGGTAGGCACCACCACTCAAACTCTCAATGTAACGGGTGTTTCACTGGCTGTTGGCGATGTTCTGTCTGTCAGAACCGTTCAAACCGCTGGTTGCAGTGGTGCCTCAACTACTTCCAACTTCCTGGCGGTACAGCCAACAACAGCGGCGCCTACTATAAGTGAACCGAAATGCGGCTTGGTCACTACCTTAACCGGCACTTCTGCAGAGCCGGCAGGCACAGTGCTGCAGTTCTACACAGGCGGCACGGCAGGGGAGCGAAACGGCACGCTTGTCACGCAGAGCGGCACAAGCACCCCGATCACAGCCACGGTAACCAGCACAGGGGCCTGGGCTGTTGATTTATCTTCTGTGGCCGGAGGCGGTATCACCGCAGGAACCGCCATCACGGCAAGGGCAAAGGCTCCGGGAAAAGTACGCAGTGTTAACTCTAACGCTGTGCGCGCTACGGCCGGACCAACAGAACCACTCGTTATCAACACTCCGATTACAGAAGGCGCCACAAGTATAGCAGGCACAGGCCCTGCCAGTGCGGCAGGCGCCAAGGTTATACTTTATATTGAGGGTACTCCTTTTGCTACACCTGTGCTGGTCTCCAGCGACGGAACCTGGGCAGTAAGCGGTGTAGCCCCACAGGAAGTTTTTGCAGGCGCTTCGGTTACAGCAACCTACACCCCAACAGACGGGTGCGAAAGTGCAAAAGCAGCGCCAGTAGTGGTAGCCTGTAGCCCACCCTCCTCAGCGCCAACTGTTTCGCCGGCTGCTGCTACTATATGTAGCGGTGACAGCGCCACTGTAACGGTAAACAACTCGCAGCCGGGTGTTAGCTACAGGCTTGTAACCCAGGCAGGCACAGCCCCTAACTACACCTACACCGAAACAGGTAGCTCTGTTTTAGGTACAGGCGGAGCGCTAACCTTAACCTCCGGGGCCCTTACAAGTGCGACCACCCTGCGTGTAAGGGCACGCAAGGTAGGAGGCACGGCCTGCGATGTGGTACTGCCCGGATCAGTAGTGGTAACGATTAACCCGCTCCCAAGCAACAACTATCAGCTCACGATCAGCAGCAATGCTGGCTGTGCAGGTACCTCTCCGGTGATAACTGTGGCGAATGCACAACCGGGATACAGGTATGAGCTGATTAACGACGCGACGAAAGAACCGGTTATTACTGCGACAGACAGTGATAACCCTGCAAGCCCAGGCACGGCTGGCAACCTAACTTTTACGGTTGCCTCAGTCAGTGCGACCACCACCTATGGCTTGCGCATCACAGACACGAGCCAGCCAAGCAGTTGCTCAGCAGAAAACATCCAGAAGGTGACCTACACTGTAAACGGACCTCTAGCAAACCAGGCTGTAACGATTAGCCGCTCAGAAATCTGTTCCGGCGGATCGGCCGTTATCACTGTACAGACAAACAACGACGGCGCTACTTACCAGCTGTTCGAAGGCTCTACAAACGAACAGGTACCCGGAACTCCTAACTTCACGGGAAACGGTACAGAGATGTCCGTAACAGTATCGCCTACAGCAACCACAACCTACTACTTTAAGGTTACAGAAGCGAACGGCTGTAGTGTTAACCTTATAGACAGGGAAACACTGATTGTGAGCAGCGGGGATGTCGCTGTATCGGCAGGAGAGTCGCGCACCGTGTGCGGCAGTACCGTGACACTACAAGGCACAAACCCGGCCCCGGGAAGCGGCCGCTGGACCCTTGACTACAGCCCGGGCAACAACACCGATGCCCAAATAGTTAGTCCGGAAAACTACGTAACAGAAGTTACTGGGCTCACCTCTGGCATATATGTGTTCAGGTGGACAATTGACACAAGCTGTGGCGGCTCAACGGGTACGGCAGACGCGACCGTGCAAATCACAGTGAACTGCCCGGCAGTTTATAACATTGCACCGCCGAAGTACATCGACGAGTACGCTGTCAACGATACAATGGCCACTGCAACTGACCCTGATGAGGGCATAGGTGACGCAACATATGTAGCGGGTAGTGGATTCTTCCCGAATGAGGCGCTGGAAATCGCCACAAACGGCACCATCAAAGTAGTCAACCCCGCTTTCCTGGAGACAGGCACCTACAGCTTTAGTGTCAGCACGATAGATGGCAGGGGAATCGAAACCATTACACCAATCCTCCTGCGCATCTACGGAGAGGAGCCTGTGATTGTCCCTCTTCCGGTTGAGCTGGTGTACTTTACAGCGGCAGTTCAGCAGGGGCAGGTAAGCCTGCAGTGGTTAACCGCTTCCGAAGAAAACAACAAAGAGTTTATAGTGGAGCGAAGCGAGGACGGCAAACAGTTCGCGGCAATCGGAAAGGTAGCCGGGGCCGGCACCACGACACAGCCACAGCGCTACGCTTTCGTAGACACAGCGCCACTTTCCTCCACCGTGTACTACCGCCTGAAGCAGGTGGACTACAATGGGGAGTTTGCTTACAGCAACGTGGTGGCCGTTAACACCCGCGGGCTGGTGACCGAGGAAGAGCAACTGGAGGCCTGGCCGAACCCGTTCAGGCAGCAGCTTAACCTCACAGTGGCCGCCCCAACCGCCGGCGAGGCAAGCGTTACCCTCACCGATATGCAGGGCCAGCAAGTATACCAGGGCACCGTGCAGCTACAGCCGGGCGCAAACACGCTTACCTTGCCAATCAGAGGGTTGCACAGCGGCATGTACATCCTGCGCCTGCAGGGCAACGGCATCAGCGGCAGCACGAAGGTGGTTAAAAAGTAACCGCGCATAACAACACCTGAAGCCTCACAAAAAGGCCGGCAAAAGTAGCCGGCCTTTTTGTTTTTGTGCCCATCCTCCTGTACCTTAACGAGCTAAAAGCGCTGATTTTTTGCTACTTTTGTAGCTTAACACTATTCATTTCATAGTAATTAAATGAAAATACTCAAGTTCGGCGGTACCTCTGTGGGGTCTGCTGAGAGAATGAAGGCGGTTGCCTCGCTCATCCAGAACGATGAGCCTAAGATTGTAGTGCTGTCGGCCATGTCGGGCACTACAAACGGATTGGTACAGATTGCGGAGACACTGTACCAGAACAAACACGACGAAGCAAAGGCGCTGATTAAGGCGTTGCACGATAAGTATAAACAGGTGGCAGAGGAACTCTACACCTCCGGCGAAAAGAAAAAACAGGCCAACGAGCTGCTCAAGCAGCATTTCGACTACCTCACCGCCTTTACCCTGGACCTCTTCACCATACATGAGGAGCGCGCGGTACTGGCACAGGGAGAGCTGCTGAGCACGGCGCTTTTCCAGTTTTACCTCGAAGAGCAAGGGGTGAACTCCGTTCTGCTGCCGGCCCTCAACTTCATGAAGATCGATGAGAACGAGGAGCCCGATAACGACTATATTGCCAAGCAACTGCAGAAAGAGCTGCAGAAGCATGAGGGTGTGGAGCTGTTTGTGACGCAGGGGTACATCTGCCGCAACGCCTTCGGGGAGATTGACAACCTGAAGCGCGGCGGCTCCGACTACTCTGCCTCCCTTATCGGGGCAGCTGTGGAAGCGGAAGAAATCCAGATCTGGACCGACATCGACGGCATGCACAACAACGATCCGCGCATTGTAAAGAACACATACCCGATCGCGGAGCTTTCCTTCGACGAGGCAGCAGAGTTAGCCTACTTCGGAGCCAAGATCCTGCACCCGAGCAGCGTGCTGCCAGCCAAGCAGAAGAACATTCCCGTGAAGCTGCTCAACACGATGGAGCCGGAGGCAAGGGGCACCACCATCAGCTCCGAGGCAGAGGGAGGAAAGATAAAGGCAGTAGCAGCCAAGGACGGCATTACGGCGATCAAGATAAAATCCGGGCGCATGCTGCTGGCCTACGGCTTCCTGCGCAGCGTGTTTGAGGTGTTCGAAAGGTATAAAACGCCGATCGACATGATCACGACCTCCGAGGTGGCTGTGTCCTTAACAATTGACAACGATAAGTTCCTGAGCGAGATTGTAAAGGAGCTGAAGGAGTTTGGCCAGGTAGAGGTAGACCAGGAGCAGACCATTATCTGTGTGGTAGGCGACTTTATAGCCGAGCGCAGCGGCTCCGGTCTGGCTATCTTCGAATCATTGAAACACATTGCCCTCCGCATGATCTCCTACGGCGGAAGCAAAAACAACATCAGCCTCCTAATTAACACCACGGATAAGGTGGAGGCTTTAACTAAACTGAACGATGGAATCTTTGACAGAAACGGCGCCCATGCTTAAGCTTAACCCGGAGCAGCTGCAGCAACACGCTACTCCGTTTTATGCATACGACCTGAACCTGCTGCGCCAAACGCTGCAATCCGCCCGGCAGGAAGCCCAGAAGTATAATTTCCATGTGCATTACGCCCTTAAAGCCAATGCCAACGCACCTGTTTTAGCCGAAATGCGCCAACACGGCTTTGGGGCCGACTGCGTTAGCGGCAACGAGGTAAAGGCGGCCATCGAGAACGGCTTCGCGCCGAAAGAGGTGGTGTTCGCCGGTGTGGGGAAGTCAGATGAAGAGATAAACTTTGCCCTGGAGCAGGAGATCTTCTGCTTCAACTGCGAGTCTAAGCACGAGCTGGAGGTACTGAACGAGCTGGCGGAGAAGAAAGGCAAAACGGCGCGTGTCGCGCTGCGCATCAACCCGAACGTAAACGCCAACACGCATAAGTACATTACCACCGGCCTGGAGGAAAACAAGTTCGGGATTAACTCCTGGGAGCTGGACAGCGTGCTGGAGCTGTTACAGCAGCTAAAGCACGTGGAGTTGATCGGCATTCACTTCCACATCGGTTCCCAGATTACGGACCTGACGGTGTTTAAGAACCTTTGTACCCGCGTAAATGAGTTTCAGGAGTGGTTCCTGGCGCACAACATTCGCCTGGAGCATGTGAACGTGGGCGGTGGCCTGGGTGTGGATTACTACAACCCGGAGCAGCACCCTATCCCTGACTTTGCGGCGTACTTTGCCCTCTTCAACCAGTTTCTGGAGCTGAGGCCGGGGCAGCAGGTGCATTTTGAGCTGGGCCGCTCGCTGGTTGCCCAGTGCGGCACGCTGGTCTCGCGGGTGCTTTACATCAAAAACGGCATCTCCACCAACTTTGCCATCCTGGATGCCGGCATGACGGAGCTGATACGCCCGGCGCTGTACCAATCGTACCACAAGATAGAGAACCTGACGAGCAAAAAGGCAGAAGTTCGCTACGATGTGGTGGGCCCGATCTGCGAGTCGAGCGACTGCTTTGGCAAGGCGGTGATGCTGCCCGAGACCAACCGCGGCGATTTGATCGCCATTCGGTCGGCAGGCGCCTACGGCGAGGTAATGGCCTCTGCCTACAACCTGCGCGACAAGGCAAAAGCCATCTACCTGTAGCACAAGAGAAATATAACAAAATAAAGGCCGCCCCTGTACAGGAGCGGCCTTTCTTTTTGTGGCTACGATAGGTTATCGGATAAGACCGGGCCTGTTCTTTCGCTCAGACACCGGCTTTACCACCGGCACCTCCAGCGAAACCAGGAAATCCGGTTCGGCGTGAGCAATTCCCGCCTGGCTTTTCAGGTAGTTCGCCAGTTGCAGTGCGTTTCCGTCTGAGTTCTTGTCTACGCGCAGCAGGTACGTCTGCCCGCTCAGCGGCATCATCACCTCTGCTTTGTATGCCGTGGCCAGTGCCTCCAGTGCCGTTGCCTGGCCTTCCACCACCGTTACAATAGCCTCATTGCTGATGCCGAGCAACCCGTCTCCACTCAGGAAGTAGGGCGCCACATAGGCTATGTTAGGATCTTTGGCCAATGCCTCCATCGCCAGCTCCACCTGCTGGCAGTTTAGCCCGTCCACCAGCTCAATGTTGTGTAACAGTGCCGAGTTAGTGCTGATGTGGCCATTTACGCCTGCCACAAAATTATACTGCTCCACCACACGTGCCTCTTCATCCGCGCTTAAGCCGTTGGAAAAAGCTACCAGCACCTGCTTGGTAAACACATTGCCCAGGCTTTTCTGCTCGTTGTTGTAGAAGTAGGTATAGTTGGTACAGGCTCCACCGCCAATTTCGGACCGCAGCAACTTAGGTCCTGCTTTCACATTTTTTATAGGAGAGGCTTCGTCTTGTCTGCAGGAGGAAAGGGCAAAGACCATCAGCAAAAAGGTGAGTAAGGGTATAGATATTTTCTTCATCTCGGTACAAATTAAATCGCCAATTACTTGATTATTTGTACGGTAAGATTTGGATAATAGCTGCGGTTTTAGTAAATAAAAATAAATATAGTACAAGTACTATACACAAATAAGACTATGTATTTATTTAGTTAAGGCACACCAACTTAAAGTATGGGTTTCGTTTTCCGGGTTTAAGCCACTTCTTCCAGCACCTGGCACGACGCGTTTACCACCTGTTCTGCCGTAACATGTGCAGGCAACTGCGCAATAAAAGCGGTGGTTTGCTTCAGAGACGGCAGGTACAGCAGCAGGTCTTTGCGGCGCATGGTGCCTACCAGTTGGCCCACGTTGGCATCTACCCCAAACGAGGTCAGCTCCCGCCACGGCAGTTGGGGCAGCAGCTCCGGCATAGCCGTGCGCAGGTATACCTTCAGTTCGTCCTCTTCCTCCAACGGCACCTGCTTCAGCCGCTCCTCGCAGTCGTAGGTGAACTTCGGGTAGTTGTACTTGTAACCCGCCAGCGCCGCCGACACGTCCGCCCAAACGGCCGACCCGGTCGGGTGGCTGCCCGCTCCGCGGCCTTTCAGAAACTGATCTCCGGCGTATTTGGCCTGCAGGTGCACCCCGTTAAACTCCGCCTCCACATAGTACAGGTCAGAGTCCGGGAACACGAGCGTCGGCAGCACCTGCAGCGCCAGCTTGTTGTTTTTGTTAACCTTGGCAGAGGCCACCAGCCTGAACCGCCCGCCCAGCGCCTGCGCCAGGTTGATATCGCGCTTCGTGATGTGCTGTATACCTGCGCGCAGCACCTGCTCCGGCTTAATAACAGCCCCGAAAGCATGGGCGGCCACCAGGCTGATTTTGTGCAGGGCGTCGTAGCCGCCCACGTCCAGCGTTGGGTCGGCCTCCGCGAAGCCGAGTGCCTGCGCCTGCGCCAGCGCCTCGTCGTAAGACAGGCCTTCGGCATCCAGCTTGGTCAGAATGTAGTTTGAAGAACCGTTCAGAATGCCGCTTACCTCCTGCAAAGGTTCGGTGCCGTAGTAGGCCTCCAGCGTACGAAGAATTGGGATGCTGCCGCAAACAGCCGCCTCATACAGTAAGGTGCCCCCAAACTCCTGCTGCAGTGCCACCAATTCCGGCAGGTTCTCGGAGATCATCTTCTTGTTGGCAGACACAATGGTTTTACCCGCCTCCAATGCCTGGCGCACAATCTGCAGCGCCTCTTTCGGGTCGCTGATCAGCTCGGCAAAAAGGCTTATGCTTTCGTCCTGCAGCAGCTCCTGCGGGTCATAGGTAAAGGTGTCGTTTGGCAGCGTGCGCAGCTTTTCTCTGTCGCGCACGCAGATCCTGGCCACCTCCAGGTGCGGGTTATCCTGTAGCACATCGTGCAGCCCCTGGCCCACACAGCCGAAGCCAAATATACCGATGCGTTTAGCGCTCTTGCTTTTCATAGTTCAGTTCTTGTTTTACTTGTTCCTGTTGATAAAAATCTTGAATGGCATCCGTCAGCTGTTCCACCTCCACCAGAAAGCCGTCGTGGCCGTAGTTTGAGCGAAGGAGGCAGAAAGACGAGCCCGGCACCTGCTCATGCAGGAAACGCTGCTCCTCCACCGGAAAGAGCAGATCCGTGTCTACCCCCACAAACAGGCAGCGCGCCCTTAGCTGCGCCAGTGCCTTCTCCACTCCTCCCCTGTCGCGGCCCACATTGTGTGCATCCATGGCCTTAGAAAGCAACCAGTAGGTATAGGCGTTAAACCTGTTTGCCAGCTTCTCTCCCTGGTACACCTGGTAGCTGGCGGCCCTGAAGCTATCGGTGATGCTGTGCCCCGGCTCCTGCTGCGACAGGTGGTACGTATTGTAGTGCCTGTAGGAGAGCATAGCGATCGCGCGGGCCGTTTTCAGCCCTTCCTTACCGGCCTCCCGCGTGCTGTTGCCCCACGACGGGTCTTGCCGGATAGCCATGCGTTGGCTCTCGTTAAAGGCCACACCCCACGGAGAGTGCCGCGCGTTGCTGGCCACATGCACCAGGCGCTCAAACACATTTGGCTTTAGCAGGGCCCACTCCAACGCCTGCTGCCCGCCCAGGGAGCCCCCCAGCAAGGTATGCACCCGCTCCAGCTCCAGTTCCTGCCGCAGCAGGTCAAAGGCACGCACCACATCCCGGTTCGTAAACTGCGGGAAGGTATGGAAGTATGGCTGCAGTGTAATGGGGTTTACAGAAAGCGGCCCCGTAGAGCCGTAGCAGCCGCCCAGCGTGTTGGCGCACACCACAAACCACTCCCGCGGGTCGTAGAGCCTCCCCTCACCGAAAAGGTCGCCCCACCAGTCGGTAACATCGGCGCTGCCGGTAAGTGCATGGCACACCCACACAACGTTGCTGCCTTGCGGGTTTAACGTGCCGTACGTGGTATAGGCCAGCTGGAAACCAGGGAGCAAAGCCCCGGACTCCAGCCTGAATTCTTGCTGATGGTGAAAAACGTGGTGTTCTGGCATTTTATACTTAGGCTATGGCGGGCTCAGCCTCTACTTTGGCAAAGGCCTGCTCAAAATCTGCTTTAATGTCGTCGAGGTGCTCTATGCCGGCGGATATCCGCAGCAAGGTCGGGTCTACGCCGGCGCTTCGCTGCTCGGCATCGCTTAACTGTTGGTGCGTGGTGGAGGCTGGGTGGATGATCAACGTTTTGGCATCGCCCACGTTGGCCAGGTGGCTTACCAGTTGCAGGCTGTTGACAAATTTCTCCGCCTGCTGCTTGTCGCCCTTCAGCTTAAAGGAAAGTACGCCGCCAAACCCGCGCTTGAGGTACTTCTGCGCCAGCTCATGATAGGGGCTGCTTTCCAGGCCAGGGTAGTTTACGCTCTCCACCAGCTCCTGCCGCTCCAGCCACTGCGCCAGCGCCAGGGCATTCTGCACCGTCCTGTCCACGCGCAGCGAGAGTGTCTCCAGCCCCTGCAGCAGCAAGAAGGAGTTGAATGGGCTCAGTGCCGGACCGAAATCCCGGAGCCCCTCCACCCGGGCACGTATGGCAAAGGCGATATTCCCGAAAGGGCTGCCCTCCCCGAACACTTCCCAGAAGTTAAGGCCGTGGTAACCCTCGCTTGGCTCCGAGAACTGCTTAAACTTGCCGTTGCCCCAGTTAAAGTTACCGCCGTCCACTAGCACACCGCCGATGCTGGTGCCATGCCCGCCGATCCATTTCGTAGCAGACTCAACCACCACATTGGCCCCGTGCTCCAACGGACGGAACAGGTAGCCGCCGGCCCCGAAGGTATTATCCACCACCAGCGGAATATCATACTTGCGGGCAAGAGCGGCAACAGCCTCAAAGTCAGGAATGTTGAAGCGCGGGTTGCCGATCGTTTCAACATAGATGGCCCTGGTCTTTTCGTCGATTAGCTTCTCGTAGCTCGCCACCTCATCGGTTTCTGCAAAGCGCGTCTCAATGCCCAGGCGCTTAAACGATACCTTAAACTGGTTGTAAGTGCCGCCATAGAGGTAACTGGTGGTGATAAAGTTGTCGCCGGCCTCCAGTATGTTGGTGAGCGCAATAAACTGGGCCGCCTGGCCTGAGGCCACCGCCACCGCCGCCACTCCCCCTTCCAGCGCCGCGATGCGCTTTTCAAACACATCGGTGGTGGGGTTCATGATACGGGTATAGATGTTACCGAACTCCTTCAGGGCAAACAGGTTGGCGCCGTGCTCGGCGTTCTTAAAAGCGTAGGAGGTGGTTTGGTAGATGGGTACGGCGCGCGACTGTGTGGTTGGATCTATCTCCTGGCCGGCGTGCAGCTGTAGTGTCTCGAAGTGCAGTGATTTTGACATGACGTATGGTATAGGTTAGATAAAACGTAGGTGTATGCTGTGTTTAGGGTAGGCGCAAAGGCGCTTACGGAGGGGCGGTGGCTACAGGTAAATCTGCGGCAGGGCCCAGCGTTAAAAAACGGAAAAGCGGAGTGGTTTAGCAGCAACAGTAGCTGCGCATGCTACACAGGGGCGTGCACATGACAGAAGCTTTAGCAGGAGCTAAAAAGCAGTTTTGCGACAGCTCAGGCGCTGCCGATGAAAGTAATAATACGTACTGTGTTGGCTTGATTCCCTTGTTCATGACCGTATCAATTTATATTCGTCCGGCACCCTGCCGAACTCAGGAATTAGCACCTTAACACCGGTGGTTAGGTTGCTAGCGTTTCACAGAGCCTGTCTCTCCACGCTTCTTTATAAATCAATATCCGCTAAGGGCGTATTGACTTGATGTTGCAAGTATACGGGGCGCTTTTTTAAAAAGCCAAATATTTTTTATCTTTTTTGAAAATCCTGTGGTAACCGGGCGCTTTGGTTTGAAGATTCATACTTGGTGCAGTGGCTAGGCGCAGCTGGTAAATCCCGAGGCAGGTTACTCAGCCCAAAACGGCTCCCAAAAGGCGTTGTTTCTAAGGCTTCCGACCTCAAACATAGAGTATTACATATATAAATTTTAAGGCCCCTGATTTTTTTTCTCGAAACTGCTACTAATAGTTTTAGCTAAAAAGTCCTATCTTCGAGGCTTAGGAGCCGGTATTCTGCCGGTTGTGCAGGAGAAGAGAAACGTTGTCGAACCATGTCCCAGATCTATATTCGCCAAACGGTAGTGTACGAGGAGCACCAGGCCCCGCTTTCGCTGTATGAGCTGCACCAGCAGATCCGCGAGGAGCTGGAGGTGGCGTTCCCGGACAGCTATTGGGTGGTGGCAGAGGTGGCGCAGGTAAACGTAGACCGGCGCAAGGGCCACTGCTACCTCACGCTGGTAGACAAAGGCGACGATGCGCGGCAGATGCTGGCACAGGCGCGCGCTACCATCTGGGGCTCGCGCTACCAGATGCTGGGCCGCTATTTCGAAGAGAAAACAGGACAGCCGCTAAAGGCAGGGCTAAAGGTGCTGCTGCAGGCAACGGTGCGTTTCCATGAGCTCTATGGCCTCAGCCTCGACATCACCAACATCGACCCCAACTACACCATTGGGGACCTGGCCCGCCAACGGCAGGAAACCCTAAAGCGCCTGGAGGCGGAGGGCCTGCTGGAGGCAAACAAAGAGCTAAAGCTGCCCCTGGTGCCGCAGAGGCTAGCCGTTATTTCATCGGGCACGGCGGCCGGCTACCAGGACTTCATCCACCAGCTGGCGGGCAACAGCTACGGCTATTACTTCGAAACCACGCTTTTCCCGGCTACGGTGCAGGGCAACGAGGCCCCTGCCTCGGTGGCACAGGCCTTTGCCCGGATTAGCAGCAACAGCGATGCGTTTGATGCCATTGTGCTGATTCGGGGGGGCGGCTCCCAAACGGACCTCAGCTGCTTCGATGACTACAGAATTGCCGCAGCCATCGGGCACTCGCCGCTGCCGGTGCTAACGGGCATCGGCCACGAGCGCGATGAAAGCATTGCCGACCTGGTGGCCAACACCCGCCTCAAGACCCCGACCGCTGTGGCCGGGTTCCTGATCGACAGGTTCAGGGAGGCAGAGGAAAGTGCGGAGGATATGTTCGACAGCATCCGGATGTTTGCCGCACAGCAGCTCAAACTCACCAGTGACAAACTGGAGCGGCTGAGCCTGCGCTTCAACAACATCACCAAACAGCAATTGCAAAACCGGAAAGACAAGCTCGAAAGCCTGTCGCGGGGGCTGCTCCTGAAGCCAAAGTCATACCTGGAGGCGCAACGGCACCTGGTAAGCGACATGGAGAAGGACATCAGCTCCGGCACAAAAGACTTGCTGCACGAGCGGCAACGGTACCTGCAGGAGCTTTCGGTGTGTGTGGAGGGCAAAAGCCAGCGCTACCTGCACATGAAAGAGCACGAGCTGAACCACCTGGTGCACTGCCTGGAGACAGAGGCAAACGATCAGCTTAAAAAAGAGCAGCTGCTGTTTTCGAAGTATAGCGATAAGCTGGAGTACGGCGCCAAAGGCAAGCTTACCAACGAGCACCACCGCCTGAGGCTGCTGGAGATGGGCATTGAGGCAAACAACCCCGAAAAACTGCTCCTGCGCGGCTACACGCTGACGCTCCTAAACGGCAGGATTATTAAAAGTACAAAAGACGTGAAAGACGGCGATGTGGTGGAGACGAAGATGCAGGACGGCACCCTCCACAGCATGGTTGTAAATGTTGATACAGATGAATAAGGAATTAAAGGACATGACCTACCGCGAGGCAACGCAGGAGTTAGAGGAGATCTTACGCGCCATCGAAAATGACGCCGTAGATGTGGATGAACTCACCCAGAAAGTACAGCGCTCGTCGCAGCTCATAAAGCTGTGCAAAGAGAAGCTGCGCAAGGCCGAAAAAGCCATCGACCAGGTGTTTAACGAGGAGAACTGCGAAACGCCTGCACCGGCAAAGCCACAGGAGGGTAAGTCTGCCAGCGGCACTTTGTTTTAACCCTCACCGGCCCCGGCTTGTAACCGGAGGTGCTGGTCTAGGAGGCACCATGGCCGTTACAGAGGCTCCCTGGCTCTCTTATACTTCCCTAAAGCACTCCGCACCAGAAATTAAAAGCGGCCTTACCCTGATATTATTCTCAGCGTAAGGCCGTTTATAGTTTAATCTACCGGATACACCTACCGGTTCAGTTCCTTTATCTCTTTCCAGCTCCAGTTATACTTTGGCGTAATGCCCTGGTAGGCGTCGCGGTAGTACTTTACCACTTCCTCTTTCAGCTCCCCCACGGGGATAGACGAAGTAAAAATCTCGCGCTCGGTCGGGTTGGCGTAGGTCTCGGAGCGGGTTAGTTTGTCTCCGTCGAGGCGGAGCAACGGCCCGGTTTCGGTCACGGTATCGTACGTCCAGCGGCGGCCGGAAGTCTCGAGTTCGTTCAGGCGGGCAGCCAGCGGAGCCATCGTCAGGCGCGGCAGCGTTGGGCGGGAGGCAATGTCAACCCAGGTCGTGTACTTATATTCCAGCTCATACTTGTTCCCTTCGTAGCAGGTGAGCACCATGTCAAAGCCCTGCGTGCGGGAGTAAAGGGCGTAGTAGTGCAGCGGGTGTGGCGTTTCAATAATGATAAGGCCGATGTCCGGGTGGCGCGAGACCTTGGTCTCCGGCTTGTACATATCGCGGTAACCGAGCAGCACGCCGCCCACTTCGTCTTCCCAAGCACCCTGCTCCCAATCCGGGTTTTGCAGCGCGCGGCCGAACTCCCGCAGGAAGAACCGAAACTTCTGGACACACTGTGCCGCCTCCTTCTCCTCCATTTCATCCGCCTCAAAGGGTCTGTAAAACAGGTCCCGCTCCTTTGCGTTGAGCCAGCAGACGAGCTTTAGCGCCTCCCCGGCCAGCGGGTGGTTCAGGTCCAGCTCCCGGAAGTCGCCGATCAGGGCCATTTGCCGCAGCAGCTCCTCGTGCTCCAGCGCCAGCTCCGGGTTCAGCAAGGCCCACACCCCCACAAAACCGTCTATGTCGAAATGGTTTGCAGTAACATAGGGCAGGTCCAGCGCGGGCAGGTTCTGGCGCAGCGCATTGAGCACAATGGCAGCGCTGGTATCGTCTTTCACGGCCTCGGGTGTGGGAGCGCCTTTCCAGTGAGAAAGCATCACCCCGTTGGCGTGCGCACTGTCAACCACCAGGGCTTTCTTATCCTTAACCTCCGAGAAGGGTATAAACTGTCGTTTCTGCATGGCCTAAAATTGCAGATACATGAGGCAACCTGCAAGTTTTTTTGTAGCAAACTGAGGCTAAGGACGCTACGGATTTGCCCCCACCGCCGCCATTAGATTTTCAGCTATACTTCTTAACTTACCGGCAGAAACAACACCAATACAAGCCATGGCGCTACAGCAAGTATACCGCACCTCCCTCTCCCTCCTCACAGACCTGTACCAACTGACGATGGCCTACGGCTACTGGAAAAACGGTATGGCCGAGCGGGAGGCGGTGTTCCATCTGTACTTCCGGAAGAACCCCTTTGGGGGCGGCTATACTGTAGCAGCCGGTCTGGAGCACGCGGTGCAGTACCTGCAGGCCCTGAAGTTTACGGACGAGGACCTGGCCTACCTGGGCAGCCTGAAGGGTAGCCAGGGCCAGCCGCTTTTTGAGCAGGCGTTCCTCGACTACCTGGGCGCAATGGAGTTTAGCTGCGATATGGATGCCGTGCCCGAGGGCACTGTTGTTTTCCCGAATGAGCCACTGGTGCGCGTAAAAGGCCCCTTGCTGCAGGCACAGCTTGTGGAGACGCCCCTGCTCACCATTATCAACTTTGAAACCCTGATTGCCACCAAGGCCGCCCGTATCAAAGAGGCCGCCAAAGGAGATACTGTCATTGAGTTTGGGATGAGGCGCGCCCAGGGCATCGACGGTTCCCTTTCTGCTGCACGCGCGGCCTACGTCGGGGGGGCTGATGCCACCTCTAACCTGCTGGCGGGGCAGCTCTACAACATCCCTGTTCGCGGCACGCATGCCCACAGCTGGGTGCAGGCCTTCGACTCGGAGGAGGAGGCTTTTGAGGCCTACGGCGAGGCTTTCCTGCAGGATACGGTCCTGCTGGTAGACACCTACGACACGTTGGAGGGCGTGAAGAAAGCCATTGCCGTGGCAAAGAAGCTGCAACCGAAGGGGTTTGTTTTCGGCGGCATCCGCCTTGACTCCGGCGACCTGACCTACCTGAGCCAGCAGGCACGCAAGCTGCTGGACGAGGCGGGCTTTACCGGCACCAGCATTGTTGCCAGCAACGACCTGGACGAGCGCCTGATCACGCACCTGAAACAGGAGGGCGCCAAGATCAACGTGTGGGGCGTGGGCACCAAAATGATCACCGCCTACGACCAGCCGGCTCTCGGCGGCGTGTACAAGCTGGCGGCAGTAAAAGACGGCGAGTGGGAGTATAAGATCAAGCTATCGGAGCAGCTGGCAAAGACCTCCAACCCGGGCATCCTGCAGGTGCGGCGTTACTACGACCAGGAACGCTACCAGGCCGACATGATCTATAACGAGCTGGAGCCACTGCCGGCAAACCCTCAGATCGTTGACCCGCTCGACACGACACGCCGCAAAACCGTGGAGGCAAACGTGCAGCATAAAGACCTGCTGCTACCGGTTTTCAACAAAGGAACCCTTATCTATACTTTGCCAGACCTCCCAAGTATAAAAACATATACCCAGCAGGAGCTAAACCAGCTGCACGAAAGTATACGCCGTTACCTAAACCCGCACAGCTACCCTGCCGGTCTGGAGAGCGGGTTGCACCAGTACAAGCTCGACCTGATTCTGAAACTGCGGGAACCGGAGAAACACTAGAAAAGAGGCAACGGCCAACACCCCCTTACCTGCGCTTCCCTCTCCTGTTGGAGATCCTGTTGATGCGCTTGTTGCGTACCCATTTCAGATACTTTTGCAGCGGCTCAGCCTGCTGCAGGGCAGGGATAGTATTGTACTGCAGGGCCAGCTCCCGGTTGTTAAAGGTAAGGTGCAGCGTGCTGTGGCAGGGCTGGCACAGTTCGGCGGTGGCCCCGTAACGGCCTCCCTCCTCACGGGGCACCAGGTGATGCCGCGTGAGCAACTGCACCTCTCTCCCGCACAGCTCGCATACTAGCTCCTCCTGCTTTTTCTTTACCATTGATAAGATGAATAACTCTTCCTTTATAGTAACAACGGCGCTTGCCCCAGGGTTTAAAACAGCGCCGCCCTTGTTACGGGCCCGCGCTACAATACGCCTGTGGTAAAATCAGAAAAAGCCGCGACTGGTACCGCGGCTTTTTACTTCGAGTGGTTTAAGATGATGCTATTCCCAGTCCGGCATGATGGCGTTGGAAAAGATCTTGGTCCGGTTCTTTCCGTCGGCTGCATCCATCACATAAATGTCATAAGGGCCTAAGCCATCGTTCGGTGTGTTTACAAAGATGATCTTGTCTCCGGTTGGAGAGTAGCGCGGGTACAGGTCGTTGGTGCCAGCAGGTTTATTGGCTGACAGGTCCACCAGCCCGGTGCCGTCTATGTTCTTGCGGAAGATGCGGGAATCCAGCTGGCGGCCCTCTGCGTTCTCATAGCCAGCCACGTCGCGGGTGTAAAGGATGTTTTTTCCATCGATCGAGAACACCGGGCTCTCCACACGCCCCGGCATGTCTTCCACCAGCAGGGTCATGTTGGCGCCGCTGGCATCCATGATATAGATCTCCGATTCATTTATATTTGCCCCTATCGTCTGGGCCACGATTCTGTTGCCCCGGTCGGTCCAGTCGAGCGTTCGGAAGTGGCGGTTGGCCGGGGCGGTGGCGATTAGCGTAAGGGCTGAGCCGTCGCGTTCGATGCGGTAGAGTTTATCGTAGTTCGAATAGATGAGCTGGCCGCCATCCGGAGCCCAGGCAAAGCCTATGCCCTGGTTGTGGTAACCCGCCACAGGCACCGTGGTTATTTGCCGCTTATTGGTTCCGTCGCGGCCCATGAGGTAAATCTGCGGGTCAACCCCAATGTTGGAAGAATAGGCGATTTCGTTTCTGCGCGGCGACATAACCGGCCACCACTCTCGGCTGAAGTTGCTGGTGAGCTGGAACACATTGGCCGCGGTGCCGTCAGAACTGTAAATATCATAGTTCCCGTCTGTATTCCGGGCAAACAGGTAGCGGGCGTCCGGAAAGGCTACCGTACTGAAACTCCACACGGGCCCGTTGGTCACGTTACTGCTTTTATCCTTGGCAATTACCTGCCAAAAGTAGGTGGTGTTATACTTCAGATCGGTCACGACCACGCTGGTATCGGCAATGGCCTCAGCTACCTTTTTTTTTTCGGTAGAGCCCGACTCGTATAAATACACGTCATAGAAGGTTGAATCCCCGTCAGTCGCTACGCTCATCCACCGTAGCGTGTCTGCAATGCTGATGTTGGTGGCCTTTTCGGCGGGGTCGGGGTTGGAGGGCTTGCCCGGGGCCGCCTGGTCTGTGTTGCTGTCGCCCAGAACGAGGGTAGCCTGCGTTTCCTTGCCGTCGATAACCGCTACAGATACAGTTTCAGCTTTAAGGCCCGCCTTTTTCGCCGAGATGGCATAGTTTCCGCCGGGCACATCCCGAAGGATAAACTTTCCTTCGGCATCGGTTACCACGGCCGTTGTGGCAGGACTGGTGGAAATGCTGACACCCGCAATGGGCTGGTTGGTGCTGGCGTGCAGTACCACGCCACTGATAGAGCCTTCGCCTTTGGGTTCAATGGTATCCTCGTTACAGGCAAAGCAGAGTAAGATAAGCGCAATGAAGTAAACAAGCCTTAGGGTGGTAGCTTTTGTGTGCATGTGCGTGGGTTAAGTTTGGCAGTAAAGCAAAAGGCACTTTCAAATATGCAAGTATTTATACTGTACTATATTTAATAAGTTGCAGTTTTAACAGGAAAAATTAAACACAACAAATTAGTTGCGCTGCGGAAGAAGGGTTTTGCTCAACAGGTGCAAATGCGTGGAGTAACGACAGTGTCACAAAACCCCGCCACCCACTCAACTATACTTCTATTTATTATTATTTAAGGATAAAAACAAGCAATCTCTGTTAATTATCACGGCAGTGGTACCCTTACCGGGCTTCGCCCGTTGCAACAGTACCAGATACAGCCATAAGGCTGAACACGTGCTGTGCAGGCAGCTACTGTCTCTGCACGTTTACGGGAACAAAAGTCCGCCCTTGCTCAATGGTGATATGCATGTTATTACCCTCCTGAACCACCTGGTAAGAGCCTGCGCCAGGGGCTGTTTCGATCTGATGAATGGTGTTGTTGTTTCCAAGTTGGATAAGGCTGTAGTCAAGGTTGTTTCCCCTCAGATATTGGTTAATGGCGTTCCCCGACCCATCCTGCACCACCTCCGACGAAATGTTGGAGCCGTTCAGGCTGCCTTCGTAGGAGTTGTTGTTTCCGTACTGGCTGACGGCTGTGCTCAGGCCTGCGCCCTGCTGGCGCACCACTACTTGGTTGAGGTTACCCACCTGCAGCACACTCGCCTGGTTTGCGATTTGGCTCGTCTGCACCTGTTGCACAAATGAGTTGTTGGAGCTGCCCTCCTGGTAAGTCTCGGCAAGATTTCCATCCCCCTGCGTGGCTATTAGCGGCAGTGTGTTTAAACTGCTGTTCATGCGTAACTCCTCCAGGAGCCTTTCTTCGTTCTGGGCTGTTTGTGCCTCTGCCTGGTGCAACCCCAGTACGAGCACGGCAGCCAACGCCACTAATGTTCTTTTCATAGCATCTGAGTTTATTTCTCTTACAGCGTTTTCCCTGTTTATACTTTATGCTCCTAAGTCACAGCCCCCTTTCTGTGGCTAACGGGTGGTTTGCTGCCGACGAATAGGGGAAGCTCCTCCGTGGAACACAAAGGCAGCTATCGTCTTTGTAGTTACGTTATACAAGCAAAACCAGCTACCGCTGCACTATACTTCTTTTCATCGATTTATGCAGTTTTTCTACACGGATTTAGCTGCGGCTACTTTGGCGTACTTCTCAAAAAAAGATAAGCTGCGGCAGGCCATGTCTGCCGCAGCTTATACTTACCCAGCAACTTACTGGTTGATAACAGAAACGTTACCGGTGCCAGACTGCCCCACATTAGCCATGTTTCCTGCGCCACCCATTTGGTTTACAGTAGCCATGTTCATGGTGCCTTCCTGCACTACACTTGCAGTATGCAGCGTGCCCATCTGCATAACAGCAGCCTCGTTAGCCAAGCCTGCCTGGCTAACACCGGCAAGGTTTGCCTCACCTTCCTGAGAAATATAGGCGGTGTTCTCCCCAACTTCGTACTGAATCACAGCAGCCTCATTTCCTGCACCGCTCTGGTACACAGCGGCACTGTTATCCATTCCGCCTTGCTGCTCCACAGCGGCAAGGTTAGCAACACCCATCTGCTCTATCATGGCGCTGTTTCCTGCACCGCCCGTCTGGATTACAAAAGCTTCGTTTGCTTCGCCGTCCTGGTAAACCATGCTAGCGTTGCCGCTGCCTTCAAACTGCACTACATCAGCATAGTTGTCCATGCCGTTCTGCTCTACACTGGCATCATTCCCCACGCCTCCTACTTGTGAGATTTCGGCCCAGTGCATGTCGCCGTCCTGATCAATCACCGCAACGTTGCTCTCCCCGTTATCCTGAAGGATACCTGCATAGTTCAGATCACCGTCCTGGTCGATCACGGCATCGTTGTACATGCCGCCAAACTGGCCAATGTACGCGACATTCAGGTCACCGTCCTGATCAATTTCTGCGTAGTTGTACAGGCCACCGCTCTGTATCAAGTACGCCTCGTTCATGTCGCCGTCCTGATCGATGTCTGCGTCGTTATCTTCGCCTCCCTCCTGTATGATGTCTGCATCGTTCAGCATACCGTCCTGGTCAATGGCACCCTCATTGTCCCATCCCATATCCTGCATGATACCCGCCGTGTTCTCATCTCCGTCCTGATCTATAGAGGCATCATGGCTGAAACCGCCAACCTGGGTAACTTCAGCCCCGTTGCTCAGGCCAACCTGCTCTATATAGGCTTCGTTTTCCAAGCCCTCCTGCTGCATAATCATAGCGCTGTTGCCATCGCCTCTCTGAATAGTGCCCGCCGTGTTCATTGTTCCGAGTATCTGGGTAATACTAGAGCTGTTCATAGTGCCTTCCTGCAACGAAGATGACGTGTTGCCTGCTCCACTCTGCGCAAAGGCTGAACCTGCTGTCAGCATCATAGCCGATACTGCTGCTGCGTAAAAAATCGTTTTTTTCATAACTTGTTGTTTAATGGTATAAAATGATTTACATAAGAATCATACTATAAAAAGAAGACATAGTTACATGTTGTATAAAATAAATTAATTCCTTTCTCCCCCATCCTTAGATTTCCGGTTTCACTAGGAATGCTTAAAGCAAGGGAGCCGCAGGCGCTTTCTTAAGGCTCCGCTCCTTAGGTGCCGTTACCGGCAGGTAAACGCCAGGCACAGCAGGAGGTGAGCGGCAAAAGGCGAAAAGGCGGCAGGAATAACTCCTGCCGCCTTTTCTAGTTTATTTCTCAGAAACTATTGGTTGATAACGCTTGTGTTACCGACCCCTAGTTGCATGATGCCTGCGGCATTACCAGAGCCGCCCATCTGATTGATAGTGGCACTGTTCAGCGCCCCCCCCTGCAGCACTGCGGCGGCATGGGAAGAGCCTTCCTGCATAATAGTGGCAGTGTTGTACAGGCCAGACTGGGCTACCCCGGCAAGGTTGAAGTCACCGTCCTGAGACACATAAGCGCTGTTGTAGGCGCCGCCAAGCTGAAGCACGCCCGCTAGGTTAGCGCTGCCCTCCTGCTCAATCAGGGCGTAGTTATCGTACCCCTCTACTTGTGCAATACCAGCCATGTTAAAGTAGCCGCTTTGCTCGATTTCTGCATCGTTGTAGGCACCGCCATACTGCACAATACCCGCCAGGTTAGCAACACCTTCCTGCTCAAAGTCGGCATCGTTGTCGTAGCCGCCTACCTGCATGGCAGCAGCCGCGTTTCCAACGCCTACCTGATCAACTGCAACGTCGTTCTCTTCGCCACCCTGCTGGTGCACATAAGCGTTGTTCCAGTCGCCGGTTTGGTTAACACGTGCGTCGGTGTCGACGCCGCCCCACTGGTGCACTTCGGCTGCGTTTCCTGAGCCGTCCTGGGTCACATCTGCGTCGTTGTTTCTGCCATCCTGCTGGTCAACCATGGTATAGTTTCTGTATCCTGCCTGAGTCACACGGGCATCGTTGTCATCGCCGCCCCACTGGTACACTTCGGCTGCATTTTCTATACCGCCCTGCCTTACTACGGCGTCATTGTCCTCACCGCCCCACTGATCAACAAAGGCGTAGTTTCCGTCCCCTTCCTGATTAACTAAAGTAGAGTTGCCAAGGCCATCCTCCTGCGTAACAGCGGCAACCTGGCGCACGCCGTGCTGGTTAACCATTGCTTCGTTATTCATACCGTCAAACTGGTCGATGGTAACCTCGTTGTCGCTTCCGCGCTGCTCAATCCAGAGGTTGTTGTTTTCACCGCTCTCCTGTCTTGTTGCCGCAGCGTTGTTCTCGCCAGACTGCAGCACAGAAGCATCGTGGAAGCTACCGCCGGACTGCAGAACAGAGGCATCGTTGTTGGCACCGTACTGAGCTACCGTAAGGTCGTTGTCGTAGCCGCCGTACTGCGCTGAGGTAGCATCGTTGTTGTTGCCTGCCTGGGTAATAGATGCGTTGTTCAGCTCTCCGTTATTCTGCAGAACAGTGGCATCGTGGTCAGTGCCGTTCTGCTGCACAACAACCACGTTGCCCATTCCATTCACCTGGTCAACAGTGGCCATGTTGGTGTTGCCAGCCTGTGCGGTGGTAGCTGTGTTGCCTACCCCTTGTGCAAAGGTTGAGCCTGCTGCGAACATCAAGGCTGCAGTGGCAGCATAGATTACTTTTTTCTTCATGATACTAATGTTTTGAGTAAGGTTTATGATGATTTACACTAGCCTTATACCTTGAAGAATCTATATAGTTGCAATTTAAAGTATATTATTTATTATTTTATTCATATAAAATAATCTTTATCAAAACCCCTGTTTTGTTAGTGCAGCAAACATAGCCCCCATTAACACCAAAGGCCGCTTTGCGCGGCCTTTGGTGTTAATGTTGTCCTATTAAAAAAATTACTTGTACAGCCCTAAGTAGAAGTTAATCCCCAGTTTGCCTGTCCAGTAGTAGTCGTTAAACCTACCTTGCGACACCCCGTCCAGGTCATCGTCCAGCAGGTAAGAGCTCGTGGCGCTCAGGTCAATCCCTATGTTCTTGGTCAGCAGGTACTCCCAACCCAGCCCGGCTTTTACGTAAGGGTTCAGCCCGTTGTCGCCAAAGTCCCGGAAGATATCCCCTACACCGCTACCCACTACCAGGGCACCGCCGCCCACCTGCACATACGGCGAAGACCTTAGCTTGGGGAAGAGCACATAGTTCAGGCCTAAATCGGCATAGTTAATGTCTACCTGGAAGTTCTGCTCCGTGGCCAGCGCCCCCTTACCGATTCTCAGATCAAAATTAACGTAGTTGCGGGTACTTATTTTCAGGCCGGCTTCTCCCATAAACTTGAACTCCGGGTTAGCGTAATCGCCTTGATAATAGTGCGTGCCCGCCGCCGCGCTAATGCCCACCAGGCTGCGTCGCTCGGTCATGAGGTTG
The DNA here is from genome assembly GCF_003585765.1 of Pontibacter actiniarum. NCBI lineage: Bacteria > Pseudomonadati > Bacteroidota > Cytophagia > Cytophagales > Hymenobacteraceae > Pontibacter > Pontibacter actiniarum. The sequence goes on along the minus strand of NZ_CP021235.1, from coordinate 535,562 downwards.
CCCTGTATGTCGCTGTTCAGCACGTCCTCCTTCTCCTGCAGGTACGCCTTAACAGCGGGGGCCTCCAGGTCGGCCTTGGTCTGCGGGCGCCAGTAGCCGGCCAGCATCCCTTCGATCACCAGGCTCTGTACGGCCTTGTCGATCGCCTCCTTTACAGCAATCTCGGTAGGTTCGTTGTAGGTAAAGCCTGTTTCGGCCTCTAGCAGGCGCTTGAAGTGCACATACCTGAACACGCCGAAGTCCACTGCCTGCGAGAGGATCGTTTTTGTTGTGTACACGGTCTTCAGCACCTCCCCGGTGCTCGTTGAGATGGCGCGTAGGTACACGGTTACCCTGTCCTCCCGGTACTGTCCGGAGCCGCCCGCGCCAAAGTAGCGAAGCCCCGCCCCGCCCGTCATCACGTTGGCGTCGTAGGAGATGATGCCCCCCTCCAGAATGATTCCGGCGAAGAGCAAGCCCGGCAGGTTGGGCTCTTTCTTACCCGTGATCGCCTCAGACTCTGCACGCGTGGAGCGGATTATCTTGCGCTCGTTTAACAGGTTACCCAGGTTCTCGCGCTCAATAGGCGTGAACCACCCGGACTCCTCAAGCGAGTTGATCAGGATGGTGGTGGCCCCCTGCGTGACCGCCGTAGACCAGTTCGCGCCTAACTCCGAAGGCTTGTACTGCCCCGTCTGGTCTCTGAACTTGTAGACGGCGGCGACCACCTTTTGCTGGGGCTTGGGCAGATCTACCAGGTCCTCGTAGGCTGGCGACGGCACGCCCAGCGCCGCCTGTGAGCTCTGAAAGGGTTGATGGAAGTATGGCGCGCAGCCTGAGGCCAGGCAAAGGAGCACGAACAGCCACACTTGGCCAACGAAAGCTTTTGGTTTGAACAACATAGCAAGGGTGAGTAAGTTGAAAAGGGTTGCAGGTGATGGCAGCGCGGCAAGTCTAATAGTAGGGAACCGTGACGGTCGTTCGGTCGCCGGTGCCAATATCCACAATTTCAATGTTGATGCCACTCGGTCCTTCCGTTACATCTATCTGGTAGTCGCCGAGGGTGTAGCTGCCCGGCGTTACGCCATCCTCCCCAAACTGCGAGGCAACCAGCTTCCGCGACAGCTCATTGAGGATCTGGCGGTTCAGGTTAGATTTAAAGTTTTCGATAGGGTCGTTGCTGTAACCGGCCGCGGTGGTGGCGTTAGGGTCTTTCAGCTTGTCCTGCGACTGGGCCGAACTCTGCAACCAGGAGTAGTTGTAGGGGCTGCCCCCAAAGGCAGGGTTTTTGGCCGTGTACACCAGGTCCTGCGCCTGCGCACCATTGATGCCAAGCAGGCACCAAACAAACAAACAAAACAGGGTGGTAAAGATACATTTCATAGAGCGTGTGGGTTATGTATGGTCTTGCTTCAGAAAACTTCTCTGGCTTTTCGGCCTTCTGCCTCCAGCTGCTGGTTAAGCTGGTCTCGCAGCAGGTGTTCGTACAGTGCGGCGGCAACGTAGGTGGCCACCTCCTCTATCACGTCGTACCTTGGCTGCAGCTGCTGCTCAAACAGGAGCTGGTCATTCAGGGCGACCTGCACCAAGGCGCCGTTGCCGCGGGTAGGCCGCTCTTTAATAAGTATGGTGAAGTTTCTGGCCGTTGGCGGCGCTTCCCACTGCCGGTGGAACACATCGTAAAAGTCGCGCCCAATCTTGGTGATCGTCTCGTCCACAATCAGCCCATCCACTTCCAGGTCAGCAGAACTGCGAACAGGCTGCTCAAACTGATTCAGCTGCTCGTAGGCTTTCTGCGAGGTGCCGGTGTCTTGCCGGACAGTGTCCTGCTTTGCTCCGCCTTCCCCCTGGCTTTCCTGCGCGCTCACCTCTTGCGGCAGCAGCAGCACAGCAAGTATAAGGACCGTTACTCCAAGCATTCGCCACATAGTCTTCTTTATCTGGTGCAGGGTACTCCTCTCCAATAAATATTACAGTTATAGTATATAGGCTTAATTATACTGCCTGTACTGAGAAAAGTTTACTTTAATGTTAAAAAAATAAAAGTAAAACACAATCATCTAGCACTATATAAAGGACAAAAGGCCCGGCTAAAATACAGCTGGGCCTTTTATAGCACCTTTTCAGTAGTAGAATTATCAGAACCGGTTCTCTATCTTGATGGCAGGCGAGAAATAGCCCTTGCTGGCTTTGAGCGCCTGCAGCGCCTGCCGCAGCTCATCGGGCTCGGAGTTTTTGAGCAGGTAGCCACGCACGCCCTCCTCCAGCAGGTTGTCCACCAGCGCCTCATCCCCGTAGGTTGACATGATCAGGATTTTCACGTCCGGATATTTTGACAGCAGGTAGCGCGAAGTGGCGACGCCGTCCATCTCGGGCATCTCCAGGTCCAGCACCACCACATCGGGCAGGTGAGGCTCTATTTTCTCCAGCAGTTCTGCTCCGTTGCAGGCGTCAGCTACGAGTGTGATTTCTTCAAAGGCCTTCAATAGCTCCAGAACCCCCTTCCGGAACAAATTGTGGTCATCGGCTATGGCCAAGGTCAGTGGCTGATACTCCATGGGCACTAACAGGTTTAAATGTGTTGGAATGTTGTGTGTTGTCAGGTTCGGGCGCAGGTATGATGATCTCTGCAGTAGTGCCGGCGCCGGGCTCAGAGCTTATGGTAATGCTCCCATGGAGAAGTGCTGTGCGGCTCTGCAGGCTCATAATGCCCAGCCCTCCCTTGGCTTCCTGCTCCTGCCGCATAGTTGCCAGGTCGAAGCCAACGCCGTTATCGCTGTAAAGCAGCTTTACCTCCTCTGTGGCAAACTCCAGATTTACTGAAACTTGGCTGGCCTGTGCGTGCTTTAGGGTGTTGTTCAGCAGCTCCTGCACCATACGGTACAGCAGGAGCTCGTGTTGCGGAGGCAGGCGTTTATTCTTCTCATTGTAATGCACCACCATCTCTAACTGCCCGCTGCTCGCCAATGAGCGCCGCAGCGCATCCAGCGCAGGGGCCAGCCCCATTTTCTCCAGTACCACCGGCATCAGGTCGTGGGAAATCCGGCGCACGCTCCCCAGTACCTCATCCAGCTGCTGCTTCATGTTGTGCGCCTTTGCCAGAAAGGCCACGTCCTGTATGTTGGCACTGGTGACCAACTGGTGCAGGTTTAGCTTGACCAGGGCCAGCATTGCCCCTACCTCATCGTGCAGGTCGCGGGCTACGCGGCGGCGCTCCTCTTCCTGCGCTTTAAAGGTGGCCTCCAACAGTTGGTGCTGCTTTACCAGTTGCAGTTGGCGCAGGTGCTCCTGGTGCTGCAGCATCCGCCGCTGGTAAAGCACCACAAACACAATGATGCCCACTGCCAGGATGAGCATTACCGGGGTGATCAATATAAGCGGGTCGAGCACTTTCATGTGGCGGCGGTACGCTTCAGGGCCAGCATCAGCACAACTCTGTAAAGTATGTTGAGCACGAGGATCACCGAAATACAGATCCGTGCCGTATCGTAGGAGGCAGCCAGCGCCTTATTAAACATGCTAAAGGCCACTGCTGTACCGGCCTGGTACACAATAATGCCGCAGCTAAGTATAAACATCGGGTCACGGTCCAGGTACGTCTGGCTTAGGTCGTTGGCCACCTGGTAAAAGTAGGCGACGGCCATCGCGATAAGCACCACCCCGTTTAGCATGCGCGGCAGGGAGTTCATCTCCATTACACTTTCGCCCCACAAGACGTACGCACCGCTAAACACCACCACGCCACATGCAGCTACCACCGTCCCGCGCTTTAACAGCGGGTTCGTAAAATGGGAGTAGTACACAGCTGCCACAATAAGGCACTCAGTCGGCGTATAGATATGATCGATCCAAACGTTATTAGTTGTTTTTAGGCTAATCGTTACTTTTGCCGTTACCTCTACAAGCGCAATAAAAACAATGTATAAAAGTAGCAGCCTGTACAGCAGGCTGCTACGCTTGTTTATCAGCAGCACCCCGGTAAGCAGCGGCAGGCAGAAGCTGTAGAAGGAAGCCTGCACCAGCCAGGGGTACACTTGACGGAGAAAAAATTCCATTTACCCGTTTAATTCGCTTTCAACACAGTCGGGAGGGCAGAAGATGGACTTGTCGGCGATGGTCCCTCCGACCATGTCCTCGCCCTCGGCCGTGGCTCCGACCAGGATCAACTGCTTCTGCCCGTTCTCATCCTTGGCATAGTACATCCGGATGCCCATGCACCCCTCCTGGTTCAGGATTTCCTGCAGGATATCACGCCCGAAGAAGTGCGCCTTTATTTTTTTTGTCTCGTCCGGTTCCGAGGACTTATCTCGGTAGTTTTTTGTCCATTTGGCGGCAGTGCCTAGCTCTATAGGCGCGCCCTCTGTTCCATCAAATTTAGGCATAATGCGTTTGTTTAGGTTTGAGTTCTAAATATATACATTTTTAAATACAGTTGTAACAATTGTACTCTTTTACATAAAGCATCCTAATTTTATCCCCTTCTGTGGCCCCTGTCTCGGCGTATCCGCACCGGCTGTCTTTCGGCGGCACCTATCCTTTTTATGCTGGTTACTGATGAAAAACAAGTTAACTTACCGGTGGTAAAGTATAACAGGCCAAAGCCTTCTCCAGCTTCGCCAGCTGCAACTATGCGTGGGCCAGCCACCGTACAACTAGGAGACAACTCAGCACATTATTATGGCAAAGAAATCGTTTCAGGAATTGATCAATAGCCCGGGAATGCCGGTACTCGTCGACTTTTATGCCGACTGGTGCGGCCCTTGCAAGGCAATGAGCCCCGTGGTGCAGCAGGTAGCAGGCCAGTTTAGCGGCAAGTTAAAGGTGATCAAGGTAAACATAGACAGCAACCAGGCGGCAGCTTCACAGTTTAGAGTGCAGGGTGTGCCAACGTTTATCCTCTTCCATAAAGGAAAGCAGGTGTGGCGCCAGTCAGGGGCTATGCCCGCACAGCAACTGACGCAGGCAATACAGCAGTTTGTGTGATAACTTAGCTTTACATAAGCGGATAAAGCCGCTATAGGTTATGCATGTTAATAATGCCTCTTGAAGAACACCTGGTTTGCGGAGACACAAAGCCATACTTTCTGTAGGTACTTTTCTGGGCGTGAGGCCACCCACTCACTCAGTTACGCATCCAGGACCTAGCCCGCTCCCCCGTTTACCCGCTTCAGGCTTAGGGTAAAGGTGGTCTCGCCCGGCTTTGTACGAACACGGATGGAGCCGCCGTGCTGGCGTACAATCTGCTTGGACAGGCTGAGCCCGATACCTGAGCCTTGTTTTTTGGTGGTGTAGAACGGAATAAAGATTTTATCCAGCACATCTTCCGGAATGCCGGAGCCGTTATCCGTTACGTCAATCCGCAGTTTGTCCCGCTCCCCTTCCGGCATAAAGGCCACTACCTCCACGCAAGGGGTGGCGCTCTGCTGGCAGGCTTCCACCCCGTTTTTGATCAGGTTAATCAGCACCTGCTCCAGCTGCTCCGCATCCGCCAGAACTTCGGTTTTCTCATCCGGCAGGTACATTTTCAGGTCCACGCGCTGGTCCTGCAGCTGTGGCTGCAGCAGGGTGTGCACCGTGCGCAGCAGCCCCCGCACCTTTACCGGGCGCAGCTCGGAGGCTGGCAGGCGCATCAGGCGGCGGTAGTTCTTTACAAAGCTCAACATCCCGGCGCTACGCTTTTCAATCGTCCGCAGGCCGGCCTGCATGTCCTCCAGCACTTCCTGGTCTATACTTTCGCCCGCGGCGCGGCGGCCGATCACCTCCTGCTCTAGCAGGGCAGACACGGTGGAGGTGAGCGAGATAACCGGTGTAACGGAGTTCATGATCTCGTGGGTCAGCACCCGGATGACCTTTTGCCACGTTTGCAGCTCCTGCTCCTCCAGCTCTGACTGAATGTTCTGCAGCGTTACGATTTTGAGCACCCGCCCCTGCAACAGCAGTTCTTTGGCGTGCAGGTTCAGCAGCAGCTGTTCCTGATTCCGCTCCAGCGTCACCAGCTTTTTTTCGTCGTGCCCGATGGTGTACAGGGCCTGCACCAGGTCCGGGCTCAGCCGCAGCAGCGCATCAATGGAGCGCAGGTGCGCCGTGTGCAGCAGCTCTTTGGTAACGTGGTTTACCAGCTGCACCTCCCCCTCCTCATCAAAGGTAAGTATACCCACCCCCACCTGCTCCACAATGGCCTGCAGGTAATGGTAATGCGCCTCCTGCTGCGTCTTCACTTTCTGGAAGGCGTCAGAAATATCGTTAAAGCTCTGGTAAAGCTCGCGGTAAGAAGCGTTTGCCCCGCCGGTGGCGAAGCGCTGGGTAAAGTCGGAGTGGCGGATGGACTGCAGAAAGCTGCTGAGGTCGCGGTTGGTGCGCTCCACAAAGTGAACAAGGTCGTACAGCTGGTACAGGGCGAGCAGCGACAGGCACAGCACCGTTACATACCAGTCGGTGCGGTACAGCAGCAACAGCAGTAACAGCACCACCGCCACCAGCAGTAGCAACCGCAGCAGCAGCCTTAGCCTGAAACCGCTATAGCCCATGCTTCTCTATCCTGCGGTAAAGGGCCGTGCGGGTGATGCCTAGCTCTTTTGCCGCGTGCGTGATGTTTCCCGAGTGCTTTACCAGCGCCTTTTGCACCATCATCTTCTCCAGCGCCTCCAGGGTGTAGTCGCTTTCGGTTATACTTTCCAGCCCCTGTTTTTTCTGCTGCCCATTTTCGCTCGGCGCAAAGTAGAAATCGTCGGGGTGCAGTTCGTTGCCGTCGCAAAGTATAACGGCGCGCTCCATGGCATGGTCCAGCTCGCGGATGTTGCCGGGCCAGTGGTACTCATTCAGGCGGCGCATGGTGTCGGCGCCCAGGTGCAGCTGCGGGCGACCGTACTTCTGGCGGTACACTTTCAGGAAATGGTCGGCCAGCAGCTTGATGTCTTCTCGCCGCTCACGCAGGGGCGGCAGGTGAATCTCCACGGTGTTGATGCGGTAGAGCAGGTCCTGGCGAAAAGAGCCTTCGCGCACCATCTCGTAGAGCGGCATGTTGGTGGCGCAAACCAGGCGAATGTCAATAGGCCGGGGCTTGTTGGTGCCCAGCCTGATCACCTGCCTGCTTTGCAGCACCGTGAGCAGCTTTGCCTGCAGCGCGGGCGACAGGTTGCCGATCTCATCCAGAAACAACGTACCGCCGGAGGCTGCCTCCAGCCTGCCGGCGCGCTCCTCTTTGGCATCGGTAAACGCCCCTTTGGCATGGCCGAAAAGCTCGCTCTCGAAAAGGGTTTCGCTAACGGCGCCCAGATCCACCTTCTCAAACACGCTGCCGGCCCGTTTCGACTTCCGGTGCAGGGCGCGCGCGGCAACCTCCTTGCCGGTGCCGTTTTCGCCAAGTATGAGCACGTTGGCATCGGTCGCGGCTACTTTGTCGAGGGTTTGGTACACGCGCTGCATCGCCGGCGACACGCCGATAAAGCCGTCGTAGTGGTAGGCGGTGTTTTCCTGCTCGGTTTTCTCGGCGCTGCGCTTGCTCACGCCACTGCGGTTCTGGCAGGCGGTTTTCAGGATGGCCACCAGCTTGTCGTTTTGCCAGGGCTTCAGCACAAAGTCGGAGGCCCCTTCTTTCAGCGCCTTCACCGCCAGCTCTATGTCGCCGTAGGCCGTCATCAGGATAACGGTTGTCTTCGGGGAGAGCTGCAGGATCTGCTTTAGCCAATGGAACCCCTCCTTGCTGGAGGTTGCGCCGGTGCTGTAGTTCATATCCAGCAGCACCACATCAAAGCCGTACTCTTGCAGCAAACCTGGTATTTTGTACGGGTCAGAGCTTGTCTTAACGGTTTCGAAATGCTGCTTCAGCAGGAGCTTCCCCGCCATCAGGATATCTTCCTCATCATCCACCACCAAGATCTTGCAAGGTACTTTATTCATAGTTTAGCGCATATTTTTGTAAAGCAAGTACAGTAAAAGTACGTTTTTTTCTGATTATGTAGCCATCAGGCCGGCAAGTATCCCGCGGCCGGCACAAAACCCGGTGCCAACCTTCCGGCAGCTGTTCGCTACAGGACAGTCGGGTGTACGGAAGCGGACACTATAGCCATAGCCCCAAAGCTATACTTACTCACATTTCATTGATTATCAATAAGTTACATTTAATGGCACGTTAATTGGCAATGTGCTTTCTGAAACTATGAAAAAAGCTATACTTCCAAAGACCTCTACAAACTATGGATCGCGTTATTGAAAAGAAGAAAGCCACTCCCAAAAAAATCGCGCTTATCGCAGCCGGAGCGCTGGCGCTCGTGCTGGTGCTGTACAACCTGCTGTTTGCCGAGCACAGCTCAAAGCTGAACGTGGACAGCGAGCGCATCACGACCGGCCAGGTAAGCGAGGGCATGTTCCAGGAATTTATTGCCATTGATGGCTCCGTGGACCCGCTTAAAAGCTTCTACCTGGATATTACCGAGGGAGGCCGCGTGGAGAAGATCTACACCGACGACGGCCGCACCGTGCAGAAGGGCGACACGATCCTGAAGCTCTCCAACACCACGCTGCAGATCGACTTCATGACACGCGAAACGCAGCTGTACGACCTGATGAACGAGCGCCAGAACTCCGAGATTACGATGAAGCAGGACCTGATCCGCAAGGAAAATGAACTGGCCGAGATAGAGTATAACCTGGCCCTGGCCAAGCGCAAGTATGAGCGCAACAAAATGCTGATCGAGGAAAAGGTAATTTCGCGCGAGGAATACGAGGCCGCCAGAGACGAGTATGAGTACCTGAACAAGCGCAAAACCCTGGCAGAGCGGTCTGTAAAGCAGGACGCCAAGCTGATGGAGGATCGCCTGAAGCAGCTAGACGAGTCTATCCGCCGCATGGAGGCCAACATTGGCATGGCCCGCAACACGCTGAACAACCTCTATGTAACGGCCCCTTTCACCGGCCAGCTCTCCACGTTGAAAGCGGAGGTGGGCGAGTCAAAAGCTCCGGGCGAGAACATTGGCCAGATAGACGACCTGAACGGCTACAAAGTGAAAGCCAACATCGACGAGCACTACATCTCCAGGGTGTACCCTGGCCTGCACGGCAGCTTCGACTTTAACGGTAAAACCTACAAGATAACCGTGGCCAAGGTGTTCCCGGAGGTGCAGAACAACACCTTTCAGGTAGACATGGAGTTTGCAGAGGGCGCGCCGGAAGGCATCCGCCGGGGGCAGACACTGCAGGTAAAACTGAACCTGAACGACGGCGGCAAGGCCGTGCTGATCCCACGCGGCGGCTTTTACCAAAGCACTGGCGGCAACTGGGTGTTTGTAGTGCAGGAGGGCGCAAACTATGCAGAAAAGCGCAGGATCAAACTGGGCCGCCAGAACCCGAACTACTACGAAGTGCTGGAGGGGCTGCAGCCAGGCGAGAAAGTAGTGCTCTCTTCCTACGACAGCTACGGCGACATCGACAGGCTGGAGCTGAAGTAAGCTTTCGGCGAATCAACAGCAACACCACCATTAGTACAAAATAAAACTAGCTAACCACATTAATTATAACAGCAAAACTATGAATAAGGAAGAACTAATAATCGACACCAGAGGCCTGCAGAAAAAGTATATCACGGACACGGTGGAGACCACTGCCCTGGCCGGCGTGGACCTCAAGATAAAGCGTGGCGAGTTTGTGGCGATCATGGGGCCCTCAGGGTGCGGGAAGTCTACCTTGCTCAACATCCTGGGCATGCTCGACAGCCCTTCTTCCGGCAGTTTCCTGTTCCTGGGCCAGGAGGTGGCGAACGTGTCGGAGCGCCAGCGGGCCAAACTGCGCAAGCAGAACCTGGGCTTCGTGTTCCAGAGCTTTAACCTGATCGATGAGCTAACGGTGGAGGAAAACATCGGCCTGCCGCTTGCTTACCTGGGCTACTCCAAGTCCGAGACAGAGAAGCGCACCCTGCAGGCGATGGAGCGCATGGGCATCGCCCACCGCCGCAACCACTTTCCGCAGCAGCTGTCGGGCGGCCAGCAGCAGCGCGCCGCCATCGCCAGGGCCGTGGTGTCGGAGCCGGCGCTTATACTTGCCGACGAACCGACCGGTAACCTGGACTCGGTGCATGGCCGGGAGGTGATGCAGCTGCTTTCGGAGCTGAACGAGGCCGGCACAACCGTTGTGATGGTAACCCACTCCCCGACCGACGCCGAGTACGCGCACCGCGTGGTGAACCTGTTTGACGGGCAGATCGTGACCGAGAACCTCAACGTGAAGCGCCATGCTGCAGAACTACTTTAAGATAGCCGTCCGCAACCTCTTCCGGAACAAAGTATACTCTGCCATCAACATTGTCGGCCTGGCCATAGGGGTGGCTTCCTGTGTACTGATATACCTGTATGTGCAGGATGAGCTGAGCTACGAAAAGCACTTTAGCAAAGCGGACCGCATCGTGCGCCTCGTCGGCGACATTAAATCAGACTCGGGGCACGAGCAGTTTGCCCTTTCCCCGGCAGCGCTCGCCCCGGCCCTTACCAAGGACTTTCCGGACGTTGAGCACATCACGCAGCTTGCCAGAGCCGGGAAACAAACGGTGTGGTACCGGGAGAAGAGCTTTAACGAAGACGATCTGCTCTATGCCGACAGCGCCTTCTTTCAGGTTTTCGACTACCCCCTGCTGGCCGGCAGCACGGCTACGGCCTTAAGCGGGCCAAATAAGGTGGTTTTGAGCGAGGAGATGGCCAAGCGGTACTTTAGCTCCCCGGACGAGGCCGTGGGAGAAGTGCTCACCTTCAGCAACGAGCCTTACCAGGTAACCGGCGTGTTCCGCGACCCCGGCCACTCCCACATCACCGCAAACGCTTTTATCTCCAGAAGCACGCTGGACGCCAGGCTGAGTGAAGACCTGCGCACCAACCAGTGGCTGGCAATGAACCGCTACACGTACGTGCTGCTGCGCGGGCCGGAGGAGTTCGCGCAGTTCCAGGATAAGATGGATGCCTTCTCGGAGCGGCACGTCACGCCCTGGATCAAGGAGAACGACCTTTCCGGCACCATGCGCTTTGTGGTGCAGCCGCTCAAGGATATCCACTTCGACACCGTCTACGTGAGCAGTATCACCCCGGCGGGCAACATCTCCTACGTGTACATTTTTGCGGCGGTGGCTGTTTTCCTGCTGCTGATCGCCTGTATTAACTACATGAACCTGGCCACTGCCCGCTCAGCCAAGCGGGCCAAGGAAGTGGGCCTGCGCAAAGTGGTAGGGGCTTACCGTAGCCAGATCGTATTTCAGTTTCTGGGGGAGTCGCTCCTGATCACCCTGATAGCGGTGGTGCTGGCACTGGCGCTGGTGCAGGTCATGCTCCCTACCTTTAACTCACTGACGGATAAAAGCTTTGGCTCCGACTTCTTTATGCAGTGGGAGTTCCTGGCGATCATGCTGGCGATTGTAACCTTTGTGGGCGTTGTGGCCGGCAGCTACCCGGCCTTCTTCCTCTCGCACTTTAAGCCCGCCGATGTTCTGAAGTCAGACAAGGCACCTAAAGGAGGAAGCGCCACGCTCCGCAGGGCCCTGGTGGTGCTACAGTTCTCCATCTCCCTCATCATGATCATCGGCACCATTGTGGTGATGAGCCAGATGCACTTCCTGAAAAACAAGGACCTCGGCTTTACCAAGGACCAGGTTATGGTTATCGATATACCGGCAGGCGACTCCACGCTGGTGAAAGGCCTGCCGCGCATCAAGCGGGAGCTGCTCAGCAACCCGAACGTGGAGCTCGTGTCCAACACCAACGACATCCCGGCAGAGCGTGTATCCAAACTGCTTACGCTGGTAGAAAAAGACGGGCAGCTGGTGGAAAGGACCATGAACGTGATGTTCGCAGACTATGACTTTATCGACCTGATGGGGGTGGAGATGAGCCGTGGCCGCAACTACTCCCCTGTCCTGAAGACCGACGAGAAAGAAGGCATCATCCTAAACGAGGCCGCAGTGAAGATGATGGGCTGGCAGGAGCCACTCGGCAAGCGCTTTCAGATCTTCGACATGGATGCCAAGGTGATCGGCGTCACAAAAGACTTCCACATCACCTCGCTTCACACCAACGTGGAGCCGCTGGCGCTGGTGCTTGCCCCGGAATCCGACGGTTACCTGATGGCCCGCATCAAGGGGCAGGATTTGGCCTCTACGGTTGGCTTTATCGAGAGTGCCTGGCAACTGTACGACCCCAAGCACCCCATGGACTACTTCTTTATGGATGAACACTTTGACCAGCAGTACCGCGCCGAAGAAAAGATGCTGACGGTGTTCGGCTACTTCGCCGGCCTGACCATACTTATCGCCTGCCTCGGCCTGTTTGGCCTGGCCTCTTTCACGGCTGAGCAGCGCACCAAGGAAATCGGCATCCGAAAGGTGCTGGGCTCCTCCACCAGCAGTATCGTCATACTTCTGTCCCGCGACTTTGCCCTGCTGGTCGTTGTGGCCATTTTGCTGGCAAGCCCCGTGGCCTGGTACGGCATGCACCACTGGCTCCAGGATTTCGCCTACAGGATAGACCTGAGCTGGTGGATCTTTGCGGCCGCTGGGTTTACCGCCATGCTGATAGCCCTGCTTACCGTTAGCTTCCAGGCATTCAAGGCCGCCATGCTAGACCCCGTTAATGCCATCCGGACACAGTAACGGCCGTAACAACTGCCGCTTTATTCAATCTCTAAAAACAGAACGATGAGAAAACTATCCCTGCTCCTTTGCCTCTTCCTGATAACCCATGCGCTGGTGGCACAGCAAAAATACGAACAGAGCATTTCTGCCTCCGGCGTAAAGAAAGGCAGTGTGCGGCTGGAGATTCCGGCCGGCACGTTGCACCTGAACGCCTCCGGCAGTGCCCTGCTCAGCACCCAGGTGCTGTACGGCCGCCCCAGCTGGAGACCGGGCATGACGCTTAAAAAGCAGAACGGAGCCGCAGACATAAGACTGAGCCAGGAAAACCTGGAGGATGGCGAAGAGAACAGTGAGAATAAATGGGTGGTGAACCTCAGCAAGTCCACCCCGCTTGCACTGTACCTGCAAATGGGCGCAGGCGAGTCCACCATAGACCTCAGCAACAGCCAGGTGCAGCAACTCGAGGTAGAGGCCGGTGCTGCAGCCCTTGACATCAAGCTGAGTAAGAGCGAGCTCAGAAAGGCAGACATCAAAGCGGGCGTCGGGCAGCTGACCCTCGACCTGCGCGGCGACTGGGACCACGACCTGACCCTGGACGTGGCCGGCGGCATCGGTGAAATAAACCTGAAGCTGCCCAAAGGCACCGGTGTGCGGCTGGAGACCAACGGCCTCGGCAGCCAGCACCTGGACGGGCTCACCCGCGAAGGCAACTACTACAGAAACGCCGCGCTTGGCAAGGCCAGGCACACCATCACGATCAAGGCCTCGGGCGGCCTTGGCAGCGTGGTGGTGATGAATGAGAAATAGCCGCCGCGGCCCCTCCGTTGCAGGAGGCCGCATTGACTACAGGTTTAGCTTGTTTGTTGTTTGTTTAAGGCAGGTTTTCCGGTAAGCGCGCAGCAAACTGCCGCTGCCGGAACAACCTAAACAGCACCAGAACAGGCAAGCTTTTACGCCCCGGCGGCTTCTGTTTCACGCACACCACTTTTCGCAGTACTCTGGTCTACAAAAAGCGCCGGTTGGTATAAAAGCCCAATCCTTTCTACTCTAATGGAGTAAATTGGTAAAACGATAAATGAGAATATGCTAAAGAGAACACTTACCGCGCTTACCTTTTGCCTTAGCCTGGGCGTAGCCACCGTAACCAACGCAGTGGCGCAGACGGGAGCAGGCCAGAAGTATGATGTCACCATCAACCTGAAGAACGTGCAGGATGACAAGGTACAGGTAACCGTACAGGCACCGGACATCACGCAGGGCGAGATCATCTACAACATGCCGAAAATAGTGCCCGGCACTTACTCCGTCTCCGACTTCGGCAAGTTTATTTCCGACTTTAGAGCTTACGCTGCAAACGGCGACACGCTGGCAGTGGAGAAGCTGGACACCAACCGCTGGAGGATCTCCAACGCCAACCGACTAGATAAAATCACTTACTGGGTAGACGATACCTTTGACGCAGCCAAGCGCGAGGACGTACTGTTTGAGCCGGGCGGCACAAACATAGAGGCAGGCAAGAACTTCCTGCTCAACACCTTCGGCTTTGTCGGCTACTTTGAAGGGATGAAGCAGGTGCCCTACGAGCTGAACGTGACCAAACCGCAGGGCTTCTACGGCTCCACCCCCCTGAAAGCCGTCTCGTCTTCCGATTCGCTGGATACTTATGAGATTGCCAATTACGTGGAGCTGGCCGACTCGCCGCTCATGTATAACCGCCCCGACACCACGGTGCTGAACCTGGGGGAGACGGACGTACTGGTTTCGGTGTACTCGCCCTCCGGCAACGTGACCTCCGCACCGATTGCCGCCAACGTGAAAAGCATACTGGAGGCCCAGCGCCAGTACCTGGGCGGCACCCTGCCCGTGGATAAATACGCTTTCCTGATCTATGTGCCGGAACGGGTGGGCAAGTCCGGCTCTTTCGGCGCCCTGGAGCACTCTTACTCCTCGGTGTACTTTCTGCCGGAGATGCCGGAGGAGCAGTTCAGCAGCACCATACGCGATGTGGCGGCCCATGAGTTTTTCCACATCGTTACGCCGCTTAGCATCCACTCCGAAGAGATCGGCAACTTCGACTTCATCAACCCGAAAATGTCGAAGCACCTGTGGCTCTACGAAGGCGTGACGGAGTACTTTGCCTCGCATGTGCAGGTGTATGAAGACCTGTATGAGCTGGATGAGTTCCTACAGAAGCTGCGCGAGTACATCCTTACCTCCAAGGCCTATTACAACGACACACTGCCGTTTACCGAGATGAGCGCCGAGGTGCTGGACAAGTATGAGAAAGAGTACGGCAACGTGTACCAGAAAGGCGCCCTGATCGGTATGGCCCTGGATGTGCGCCTGCGCGAGCTGAGCAACGGCTCATATGGCCTGCGCGACCTCATGCTGGACCTGGCCAAGACCTACGGTAAGCAAAACGCCTTTAAAGACGAGGAGCTATTCGACAAGATTGCCGAGCTGACTTACCCGGAAATACGGGAGTTCTTTACCAGGTACGTGGAGGGCTCGGAGCCGCTGCCGCTGGAGGAAACGTTCCGCAAGGTGGGCATTATCTATCAGCCGCAGGCCACGCAGGAGGCAATTTCCTACGGCGGCTTCGCCCCGGGGTTTGACCTGGAGAGCGGCAAAATAAAAGTAGCCGACACCGCCGACATGGATGCCTTCGGCCGCAAAATGGGCTTTCAGTCGGGCGACCTGCTGCTGGCCTTCAACGGCACGGAAATCACGCCCCAGAACATACGCGACCTCATCGGCGATTCGCTGCAAAGTGTAAGGCCGGGCCAGAAGCTGACGTTTACCGTGGGCCGCAAGAACGCCAAGGGCGAAATAAAGGAGAAGAAGCTAAAAGGTAAGGCCACGGCGGTAAAGCGGGAGCAACAGCACCTGCTAAAGCCGGACCCTAACGCTACGGAGCAGCAGCTACAGCTGCGCGATGCCTGGCTTGGCAACTCCTAGGCGGCTGTGCTACAGAGGATCCATTGCCACTAGTATAAAATAGAACTATGAAAAATTTCACATCCGGAGCCCTGCTCAAAAAGCTGGGAGGGCTAGCCTTATGCCTTAGTTTTGCTGTAGCCGCCCACGCACAGGAGCCGCTCACACTGGAGAAAAGCCTGGAGCTGGCCAGCCAGAACAACGTGGCCCTGCGCCAGGCACGCTACAACAGCACCAAGGCCGATATCAACGTGCGCCGTAACAAGTATGGCTACCTGCCCACCATCTCAGCCAGCGTAGATGCTTACCGCGTCAACGGTCTTACGTTTGACAATGTGTCGGGGCAGATCAAGCGCGGCAACACCACCTCCTCCAACCCTTACCTGCAGGGACAGGTCGTGCTGTTCGACGGCTTTGCCAAGCTGTTTGAGCTCAAAAAGGCCCGGCAACAGGCCCAGGCCTCGGCCTTTGCCGAGCAACAGGCCGAGATAGACCTGGAGACAAACGTAACCGGCTACTTTCTGCAAGCCCTGGTAAACCGCGAGAGCATCAGCATAACCCAGGAAAGGATAAAGCTGCTGGAGGGGCAGCTGGACAAAATGGAGAAGCTGGAGCGGGCGGGAGTACGGGCGCTGGATGAGGTGTACCAGATAAAGGCGCAACTCGCTGCCGAGAAAAGCAACCTTATCACGCACGAGAACAACTACCGCCAGGCCAAACTGCAGCTGGTGCAGGAGATGAACGTAGAGGGGAACCCGGAGTATGCGTTGCAGATGCCTGCCACACCGCAGGAAATGGCCATGGAGCTGCCTCAGGAGGAAGAGGTGATGGCGCGCGCGCTGGGTTACTCCCCGCTGGTGAAATCCTACGGCGCTTCGCTGGAGGCGGCCAAAAGCAGCCTGAAGGCAGCCAAGAGCAACTTCTCGCCCACCCTGACGCTGGAGGGAATGATCGGCTCCAACTACTCCACAAACATCCTGACCGACCCGGAGAACGGCAACCTGTCCACGATGCCGTACTTCGACCAGCTAGACCTGAACCAGCGCAAAGTAGTGGGCCTGAGCCTGAGCATCCCGGTCTTCGATGGCCTGAGCAGGCACTTCGACGCGCAGACGGCCCGCCTGGACCTGCGCAACGCTGAACTGGACTACATCTCCAGCCAAAACCAGCTACGCCAGACGGTGCAGCAGGCGTACCAGGACGTGCTGGCCGCGCGCGAAAAGTATAACACCGTGGTGGCGAACCTGGAGTACACGCAGCGTGCTTTCGAATCTGCCAAGCGCCGCTACGAGTTAGGCAGCATCGATTTCTTCTCCTACATGGAATCGCTCAACAACATGAACAAGGCACAGGCCGAGCTGCTGCAGAGCAAGTGTGAGTTCTACTTCAAAAAACGCATTCTGGAGCTCTACCAAGGCTAAAGCGACCTTGCCGGCTCACAAAACACCCGACTACTACCTACCCGCAAAGCCGTTGCCTTGGAGCAGCGGCTTTCGCCTTTTACCAAAAACATTGGCGGCAACAAACTAAATAACGTATCAGGGAGTTTATTCATGGTAGTGGATGAAACACTTCGTTTTGCGTTTCAGTTAGCATAATTTCACTGCGACGCCAATTTAACATCTTGCTGGATGCGCTTTTTCTACCAGTACACCCTTACCCTGTTACTGCTCACACTATTTTCTTTGCCCGTGCTGGCGCAAAGGCAGGTAGTGCAGGGCCACGTGCGCGCTGAAAGCAACGGAGAGGCGCTGATTGGCGCCACGGTCTCGGTGCCGGCCATTCAGGCAGGAACGGTTACCGACGAGCAGGGCTTTTACTCGCTCAGCCTTCCGGAAGGGGAGCACACACTGCAGGCCACCTACGTCGGCTACGATGTTGCCACCCGCACCGTTCGCGTACGCGCAAAGGCCCAGACGGAGAACTTCAGGCTTGCGCATGCCTCCAATGAGCTGACCGTGGTGGAGATACAGGCAAACTCGCTGCAACAGAAACTAAACGATACCCGCATGAGCGTAGAGTCGCTCACCACGCGCGACGCAAAGCTGCTCCCAGCCCTGTTCGGGGAGGTGGACCTGATCAAGACCATGCAGCTGAAGCCGGGCATTCAGTCGGGTGGCGAGGGCACCTCGGGCCTTTACGTGCGCGGCGGCGGCCCGGACCAGAACCTGGTGCTGCTCGACGATGCCGTTATCTACAACGCCTCTCACCTCTTCGGCTTCTTCAGCGTGTTTAACCCGGATGCAGTCAGGCGGGTGGAGCTGTACAAAGGAGGCTTTCCGGCGCAGTTCGGCGGCCGCCTCTCCTCAGTGGTGGATGTAGACCAGAACACCGGCAATAAGGAGCGCGTCAGCGCCAGGGGCGGGCTTGGGCTAATCTCCTCCCGCCTTACCGTAGATGGCCCTATTACCAAGGACAAGGGCACCTTCCTGGTGTCGGGCCGGCGAACGTACGTTGATATCTTTACACGCCAGATCAACCGCCTGAACGAGGATGATAAGGAGTACGACCCTATTCCGGACTACTACTTCTACGACCTGAACACCAGGCTGGACTACCCGCTGGGCGAGAAGGATGAGTTGACGCTAAGCGGCTATTACGGCCGCGATTTTTTTGGCTTCAACGACAGCGACTTCACCTTCGGCTTTGACTGGGGCAACAGCATGGCGAACTTGAGCTGGCGGCACAAGTTCAGCAAAAACCTGTTTGCCACCACCTCCGCGAGCACCACCGGCTACAAGTATAACATCAACAACAAAATCGATATTTTCAGCTTTAAGCTGACCTCTGCCATCCAGGACTATACGCTGAAGACAGACGTAGACTGGTTTCTGGAAGGAGGCCACAGCCTGAAGTTTGGGGCCCAGGCCACACGGCACTACTTCACGGTGGGGCGCCTCAACTTCGACTCCGATGACAACAGCCAGCGCTTCAGCTCCGGCAGCAAGCTTCAGGCGAGCGAGTTTGGCGTGTATGCCTCCGACGACTACGCCGTAAATGCCCTGCTCTCGTTTAACTACGGCCTGCGCTTCTCCGGCTTCTACAGCGACGGCAAACTTTACACCGGGCTGGAGCCTCGCGTTTCCGCCAAGTATAACTTCAGCGAAAGCAGCTCCTTTAAGGCCAGCTATGCCAACATGATGCAGTATGTGCACCTGGTGGCAAACTCCGGCGCATCGCTGCCTACCGATATCTGGTTTCCCTCTACCTCGCAGGTAAAGCCGCAGCGCTCACAGCAGGTTGCCCTGAGCTACAGCAAACTCTTCGGCAAAGGCAAGTACCTGCTCACTAACGAGGTGTACTACAAGTGGATGCATAACCAGATTGATTTCCGGGACGGGGCCAACCTGTTTGTGAACGACAGCCTCGAAAACGAGTTCCTGTTCGGCAAAGGCAGAAGCTACGGCACCGAGATATACCTGGAGAAGGTAAAGGGCAAGACAACCGGCTGGCTGGGCTACACCCTCTCCTGGACCTACCGCAAGTTCGACAGCGACAATGAACTGGACGAAATAAACGACGGCCGCTGGTTTCCGACCCGCTACGACCGCCGCCACGACATCAGCCTGGTGCTCATGCACCGGCTCAACAAGCGCCTGAGCCTTACCGGCGCCTTTGTGTACGGCACCGGCAATGCCTACTCGCTTCCGGTAGCCAGGTTCGCCTTTCAGGACGTGGAAGGCAAATCGGCCTCTGTGGTGCCTATTTACGAGGAGCGGAACACCTTCCGGCTACCGGCCAGCCACCGCCTGGACGTAGGGGCGGTACTCAAGCTGAAACCAAAGCGCGGCGAGGCTGACCTGACGTTCAGCGTGTACAATGTGTACAACCGCCGCAACCCCTATTTTGTGTACTTTGAACAGGTAAAGGACGCGAACGGAAAGGAGACGCTGGGCTTCCAGGGCAAGCAGGTGTCGCTGTTCCCGCTGGTTCCTTCGGTTACCTATAACTTTAAATTCTGATGAAGCTGAAGCGCTTTTTATACGCCTTGCTACTGCCTCTTTTGGCCCTGCTATCCGCCTGCGACATGGAGAAGGACATTGAGGTGGACCTACCCGACCACGCCCCTCAGTTAGTGGTGGAGTGTTACCTGGAGCCGGGGAAGCCGCTCCGGGCAACGGTGCTGGAGAGCTCCGGCTACTTTGACGAGCCTGTGCCGCCCCTGGTGCCCGATGCCCGGGTATACATCACGCACAACGGGCAGCGGGTTGAGCTGGAGTATAAACCGACGCTGGTCCAAAACACCGGCCGCTTTTACACCCATACTTCTGATGTTGTGATGGACGGCAAGCCCGGCGATATGTACAGCCTGGAAGTAGCCGACTCCAGGGGCAGGAAGCTCACAGGATTCACGACGGTGCTCAGCATCGTACCGATAGACGAGGTGGAGTGGAAGTTTAACGACAAAGACAAAGCCTACCTGGTCACCTCCTTTTACGACAACGGCAATACCGCAGACTATTACCGCTACATGACGCACATCGACAGCCTCAGCAACGGCTCAGACCGCGATTTTGCCACTTCGGACGAACTTAACAACGGTAAGCGTATTTCCTACGGATCGGCGTATAACTACGAGGAGGGCGACACGCTGATCGTAACACTGTACCATATCGAGAAACAGTACTATCAGTTTCTCTCCTCCATTTCAGACGCCAAGGATGCCAACGGCAACCCCTTTGCGCAGCCATCCAAGGTAAAGTCCTCTGTAGAGGGAGGCCTTGGCATCTTCACCAACATTGCCTTCGACCGGAAAACAGTGGTGCTGACCAAGTAAAGAAACAGACAAGTTCGTGCAGTAGCGGCAGCCGTATCCTATGGCTGCCGCTTTTTTTTACCCCCTCCCCAACCTATACCGCACCGGCGGAGTACGCTCAATAAAGTTGTTTTTATATAAAAAATTTATATATTTATATCTTATCACTTTGTGTAACACTACAGCTCCTATGAAAACACCATACTTTTATGCTGAGGCTCCGCCCTTTGTTCCGCCCCCTTCTGTTTCGGATACACTGAAAAGGCTTTGGCTTTTTGCCAGACACCCCCAGCCCGTACAGCGCGAGCAAAACGTGGTGGAGGTGAAACTGCCCCTGATCTTTCAGCTTTCGCTTATCGAACTGATGCTACAGAGCGTCTTGCTGTTGCTGCTCTCCACTGTGTACAACCTGCTGGACTTGCAGACAGACGGCCAATATATCCCTCAGGAGCTTCTTGACAGCACATCGTTTACGCTGCTCTTCGTGGCGGTGGTACTGGTGGGGCCGCTAAAGGAGGAGCTGATTTTCCGGCTGCCGCTGGTTTACTCAAAAGGCTTTCTGGCGGTGGCCCTGGC
The DNA here is from genome assembly GCF_003585765.1 of Pontibacter actiniarum. Taxonomy (NCBI): domain Bacteria; kingdom Pseudomonadati; phylum Bacteroidota; class Cytophagia; order Cytophagales; family Hymenobacteraceae; genus Pontibacter; species Pontibacter actiniarum. The sequence goes on along the minus strand of NZ_CP021235.1, from coordinate 514,710 downwards.
TGTGTTCCTGTTCAACTACGGCCCCACAGTTGCCACCGCAGCAGGTGCCGCCCCGCTGCACTTTTTGCTGGCAGCCCTGGCCCTGGTTACCCTGGCGGCAGTCTACCTCCGGTCGAGCAGCCTGCAGACAAGGGTGCACCTGCTTTGGAAGCGCCACTTCGGCCTTGTGTTTTACACTTCCTGCGTGCTGTTTGCGCTGCTGCACCTGGTTAACTACCAGAACATACACCTGCCGCTTTTCCTGGCTCTCCTGCTGGTGCTTCCAAAGTTTGTGGGAGGCTTCTTTCTGGGCTATACGCGCCTGCGCCTTGGGCTGGCGTGGGCTGTGGGGCAGCACATGTTTATCAACGCCATCGCGCTGCTGTTGCTATACGGGTACCTGTCCGGGCTGTAGGAGGCTCCTGGCCTGATTGAGTGCTTTGCACAGAAACCCGGGCCAGCGCTACCCCGCGTGCACCCGACGGTACAGCCTGAACCCCAACGGAGTCTGCTCGACTTGACCGCATAGTTAGCCGCTGCCCTGTGGGACAGCCAGCGGACCACGTTTTGCTTGGCCGAAGGAAAGCCTTTAGCCTAAAACAGCGAAAGCAGGGGCAAACCACCCCTGCTTTCGCTGTTTTACAATGTTCTGCTTGTGTTCTGCCCGCCTAGCTGCGGCGCACCAGCTCACGGATCATCAGCGTCATGCGCGGTTCGGCAATGGCGGCGGCCTCCAGGATATCGGCCAGCACGACTTTCTTCAGGCGGTCTGGCGTGCACATATCCGTAATAACCGACACGGCAAACACTGGCATGCCCATATGGCGGGCGGCAATTACCTCCGGCACCGTAGACATCCCCACGGCATCGGCCCCGATAACAGACAGGTACTTGTACTCTGCCGGCGTTTCCAGCATTGGCCCCGGCACGCTCACATAAACACCTTCGCGCACATCAAAGCCCGCATCTTCCGCAATAACCATGGCCTCACGCACCATGTGCTCGTCATACACATCGCTCATGTCCGGGAAACGCGGCCCCAGTTCGTCCAGGTTCTTGCCGATAAGCGGGTTGCTTGGCTGCAGGTTGATGTGGTCGGTGATAACCATCAGGTCTGACGTGTTGAAGCTTGGGTTCAGGCCACCGGCTGCGTTCGACACAAACAGTTTCTTCACGCCCATCAGCTTCATTACCCGCACCGGAAACACCACCTGCTCCATGCTGTAGCCCTCGTAGTAGTGGAAACGGCCCTGCATGACCACCACACGACGGCCCGCCAGGTGACCCAGGATCAGTTTGCCCGAGTGGCTCTCCACCGTGGATACCGGAAAGTTCGGGATTTCGGCGTACGAGATGGCGTGCTGCACCTCAAGATCGTTTACGAGCGCTCCCAAGCCGGTGCCCAGTATAATACCGAACTCCGGCGCAAAACCGCTTGTCAGCTGCTGTATATAGTTGGTTGTTTCCTGTAACTGCTGCATCATCTTTAAATAAGTGAATGTTGAATAACTGAATGAACGAATCACAAGCGGGTAGCCAGGTAGCCTAGCTGTTGAAGTACAGCAAAGGTTGTTCAGGCTGCCTACCCCGTGATTCACGTGCGGTAAAGTTGCGAAAAATAGCTTTCTGATAAAACAAAAACCGCTTTCGGGCAAAAGGCCCAAAAGCGGTTCGTTGTGTAGAGCGGTTACAGAAACAAACGTGTTCTGCTGCTCCAGAAATCAGTTTCTCAGAAACAATCTTTTATTCCACCACCAGCTCATACGGCATCCGGGCCTGTATGCCTTTTAGCGAGGAGGCTTTTTGGTAGAGCTTGTAGAACGGGTACAGCTCGCCAAGGTCTGCCTTAATGGCTTGCTCCTTGGCCTGTGTTCCCATGCCGCCTAACAGCTCCTCCATGAAAGACTTGCGGGCGGGCAGCTCCTTCAGGCGGTAGTCGTCCTCCACGCCAGCCTTTTTGGCAGCTATGGCCAGTGCCTCTTCCAGTCCGCCGAACGTATCCACCAGGTTGCGCTGCTTGGCCTCAATACCGGACCAAACACGGCCCGAGGCGTACTCCTTCAGCTGGTCCTGCGACATGTTGCGCCCTTTGGCAGCCTTCCCTGTAAAGGTCTCATACACCTGGTTAATCTGGTGCTGCATAATCTCCTTCTCCTGCTCCGTCATCGGGCGGGTGATGGTGGGCATGTCGGAGAACTTACCGGTGCTCACATGGTCCACCGTAATGCCCAGTTTCTCGTTCAGGAAGCCCTGCACATTCGGGATAACGCCGAACACGCCGATACTGCCTGTGATGGTGTTCGGGTGCGCCACAATCGTATCGCAGCCCATGGCGATGTAGTACCCCCCGGAGGCCGCCACATCAGACATAGAGGCAATAACCGGTTTCACTTCTTTGGTGAGCTGTATCTCCCGCCAGATAATGTCTGAGGCCAGCGCACTACCGCCCGGCGAGCTGATGCGCAGCACCACTGCCTTCACATCCTCATCCAGTCGGGCCTCGCGGATAGCGTCGGCAAAGCGGCGGCCGCCGATGCTGCTCTCATCACCCTCGCCGTCCACAATATCGCCCTCGGCATAGATCAGGGCAATGCGGTTTTTAGAGGTGCTGATTTCAGCCTCATGCCGCACTTTCTTATACTTGCTGAGCTGCACCAGCTCCAGCTTCTCGGCCTCCTCTACGCCTATTTTTTCCTTGATGTAGGAGATGGCTTCGTCGTAGTAACCAATGTCGGTGATCAGCTTATACTTCTTTGCGTCTATCGGGTCGCGCACCAGCAGGTTGTCCTGCACGTTTTCCAGCTCCTCGGGCGTAATGCCGCGTGAGGCCGCAATCTGCTTTAACTGATAGCCGTTGATGGAGTTGAGGAAGGAGTTCAGCTGCTCCCGGTTCGCCTCACTGGCCTTCTCCAGGAAGAACGGCTCCACGGCGCTTTTATAAGTACCTACTTTAAAGATCTGCGCCTCGATATTCAACTTGTCGAGCAGGCGCTTAAAGAAGAACAGCTCTGAGCTCATGCCGTTGAACTCCACCGTGCCCATGGGGTTCAGGTAAATTCTGTCGGCCACCGATGCCAGGTAATAGGCCTTTTCAGTGGAGAGGTCGGTGTAGGACACCACGAACTTGCCGGACTTCTTAAACTCGATCAGTTCGTTGCGGATTTCCTCCAGCTTGGCCATGCCAGCATCCACAAAGGTCATGTTCAGGAAAATACCTTCAATATCATCGTCGTTTTTAGCGCGGCGGATGGAAGCCTTGATCTGGTCCAGGCCATCGGTGCTGGAGAAGCCGCCGAAAGAAAAGCCCAACTCTGCAAAAGGATCCTCGGGGTCGCGCTCCGAGATAGGCTTATCCAGCTTTAGCTCCAGCACAGAGTTTGCGGCTACCTCAACCTCACCTTTGGAGGCCGTGCTGGCGGCAATGCCAACCAGCAGCAGAATGCCGATAAAAAAGAATATGAGCAGACCTACGATGGTGGCCAACACATATTTCAGGAAGTTTAGCATGTTATGTAAGGGTTTAAATTACTGTGTTATACTTCGGGAGCATCCAAGCCCCTCAGGCGCATGTGCCACACGTGCCGCCGGCGCTGCCGGAGCGCGCCTTCCGTAGAAGACGGGCATATGCTCTTACTCATCAAGCAAAAATATAGCTTAAAGTTCATCTCCTTCTTCCCTTCTCGACCAACCTCTACTTTTCCTATACAAAACGTATAAGACCGCTGCGTTCTGAGCCTCGAGTGCCGGATGATACAGCTATTGAAGCAAAGCTGAATTTTCGCTTTTTAACAACTCCGACAGACCACGAGCATCTCTAACAGCCCCAATAAACACAGGACTCTGGACGCAGCGTTAATAGTTATACTTCTTGCCCCACTGCGCCTGCAACTGCTTCAGCATCTCGTTTTCGCGCCCGTTTTTGCCCGGCTTGTAAAGAGCGGTGTGGCTTAGCTCCTGCGGCATAAACTCCTGCGGCACAAAGTTGCCCTCGTAGTCGTGGGCATACTTGTAGTTGTTGCCGTAGCCGATCTCCTTCATCAGCTTGGTGGGCGCGTTCCGGATGTGCAGCGGCACCGGCAGGTTTCCGGTCTGCTGCACCAGCGCCCGCGCCTGCTTGATGGCCTTGTACGAGGCATTGCTCTTAGGGGATGTTGCCAGGTAAACCGTGCATTGCGACAGGATGATTTCCGCCTCCGGATAGCCGATCATCTGCACCGCCTGAAAACAGGAGGTAGCCATGAGCAAAGCGTTGGAGTTCGCCAGGCCAATGTCCTCGGAGGCTGCAATCAACAGGCGGCGGGCGATAAACTTAGGGTCCTCGCCCCCCTCGATCATGCGGGCCAGCCAGTAAACAGCCGCATTGGGGTCGGAGCCCCGGATCGACTTTATGAAGGCCGACACCAGGTCGTAGTGCATCTCGCCGGACTTGTCGTACATGACGATGTTCTGCTGCGCCACCTGCTTCACCAGCTCATTGGTCACCACTACCTCCTCGGCTTTCACGCCTTCAGCCACAATCTCGAGCAGGTTCAGCAGCTTGCGGGCATCGCCGCCGGAGATGGTCAGCAGAGCCTCGTACTCCTGCACGCGCACTTTCCGGTGCTGCATCCACTCATCCTGCGCCAGCGCCTTATCCACCAGCTCTATCAGCTCATCCTTGGTCAGGTGCTTGAGAATGTACACCTGGCAGCGCGACAGCAAAGCCGATATCACCTCAAAGGAAGGGTTCTCGGTGGTAGCGCCAACCAAAGTCACCGTGCCTTTCTCTACGGCCCCCAGCAGCGCATCCTGCTGCGATTTGTTGAAGCGGTGGATCTCATCGATAAAGAGCACCGTGCCCTGCCGCTTCCTGGCCTGCTCTATTACCTCGCGGATGTCTTTTACACCCGAGTTGATGGCACTAAGGGCCACAAACGGAACTTTCATCTGGTTGGCGATGATGTTGGCCAGCGTGGTTTTGCCCACGCCGGGAGGGCCCCACAAAATCATACTTGGTATGACGCCGCCCTCTATGTAGCGGCGCAGGATGCCATTGGGGCCTACCAGGTGCTTTTGTCCGTAATACTGGTCGAGGTTATGCGGCCGCATGCGTTCGGCCAAAGGTATGTTCGGGTGAATCATTTCTTCTATACTTTCTCCGGAATCGGTTTAAGACAAAGCTACAAATTTGCGGGCAAAGAGCGGTATGCTGCGGCACCAATGCGCTGGCGGCCTCTGCGCCATACTTGCTGTTGGACTTGCCTCGCTGGCTGGCAGCCCGCGCCAGCTTACGGAGCACCGCCCTCCCCGGGTAGGCCGCCCTGGTTCTCCCACGTTAGCCCCTGCCTCGCCGCTTTGTCTTGCTCCCGGAGCGCGGGGTAGTTCATCGGGCTGTGCTCCGGCCGCTCGTCGCCGAAGAGCACGCCCCACTGCTTAAAGCGCTCGCTACGGTCGAAGATAACTTTCAGCACCGCAATAATGGGCAGCGACAGGAACATACCCGGTATACCGGCCACCTCCCCCGCCACCAGCACCCCTACAATGGCGGCAAGGGCGTTTATCTTCACTTTAGAGCCTACTATGCGCGGCATCAGGATGTTGTTGTCCAGGAACTGCACGGCGGCAATGGTACCGAGCACGACGATAATGGGCCACAGCTCAGCCGCCGAGGCCAGGGTAATCAGCACCCCGATCACGTTGCCCAGCAAAGCCCCCACGTACGGTATCAGGTTCAGGAAGGCAAAGATCACTCCGATAAGCAAAGCGTGCTTAATGCCGATGATCAGCAGGATACCGCCCAGCAGCACCGTCATATAGCTGACCTGGATGAGCAAGCCAAACAGGTAGCTTTTGATGATCACCTCCATTTCGCGCAAGGTCTCCCTCACCCGCCTGTAGTTCTTCGGCGGGAACCACAGAAACACGAAGCGCAGCAGCAGGTTCTTGTAAAACATAATCAGGAAGATGTAGATAGGCAACAGGCCCAGGAACACCAGCACCGAGGTAAGAGAAAGCGCCGCGCCGCTCAGCAGGCCGCCCGCGTAGCTGAGCAGCCTGTTGCTCTGGTCGCGGATAAGGGCCACCTGCTCTGCCGTGGAGTACGGCGTAAAGGAGCCCACCCATTCGCTCAGGTCGTTTAAGTGTTTTGTTACGTTCCGCTGGATGATCGGGAAGTCCCTCACCAAATCGCTTATCTGGGAGGAAAAGAACCAGACGATCAAGCCCATCACCAGTGCCAGCACCAGCAGGCTAATAGCTATCGCTACTGTTTCCGGCACTTTTCTGCTCGTGAAAAAACGGTAAATCGGCAGTAGCATAATGCTGATAAAGAACGCCATCAGCAAGGGGGCCAGTAAGCCGTTGGCCAGCACCACGACCCAGCCCAGGAAAAACAAGCCCATCACCTCTATTGACCTTCTGACAGTTAGGGGCATCTCACTCATACATCGCTTCGTTTATACTTTTTCTTTTTGTCCCTTATACGGAGCAGTCTGAATAAGCGCGTAACTTTGCCCTATGAGTAAACAAATACAGGTGCATGCGGCACTTTTTCTGGTAGCCCTGATCTACGGCAGCAACTACAGCATCGCCAAAGAGGTGATGCCCGCTTACGTGGGGCCCTTCGGACTGATTGTGATACGGGTGGTGTCGGCGGCTGTTTTCTTCGGTGTCTTCTCGAGGATGGTGACGAAGGAGCGGATTGTGGGCCGCGCCGATAACCTGCGGGTTATACTTTGCGGCGTAACAGGGGTGGCCGTAAACCAGCTTTGCTTCTTTGCGGGCCTTAACTTAACAGCCCCCATCAACGCGGCCCTGCTGATGGTGATTGTGCCGGTGGTGGTGCTTGTTTTCTCGGCCATCCTGCTGAAAGAGCGGGTGGGCAAACGCAAGGTCTCCGGTATTCTGCTTGCCTGCACCGGGGCACTGCTGCTGATCTACAACTCACGTGGCGAGAGCGCCACCGGCAACATCTGGGGCGATCTGCTCATCATTCTCAACGCCTCCTCCTTCGGCATGTACCTGGTGCTCGTAAAGCCCCTGATGCAGAAGTACAAGGCCATCACCATTGTGAGCCGCATCTTTACGGTGGGGGCCGTACTGGTGCTTCCGTTCGGTTTTCAGCAGCTTTTCACACCCGACTACAGCACCTTTCCGGTTTCGATCTGGGTGGCGATACTTTTCATGGTGTTTGCGGTGACGATTATCGCCTACCTGCTCAACACCTGGGCCCTGCGCTACGCCAACCCATCGTTGGTGGGCGCCTACATCTACCTGCAGCCGGTGATGGCCATACTTATAGCTGTAGGTGTAGGCAAAGATGTTTTTACTATTGAAAAGGGCCTGTACGCGCTGCTGATTTTTGCGGGGGTGTACCTGGTAAGCCGTACGAAGCAGAAAATACCGGCCAGGGCGGAGGCGGAAGTATAACCCACACCGCGCGTGTACCCCTACAGCTTATGCTCTCACAGGAGCTGCTCAGGTAACGGCCGCGATCCTACAAAACTGAACTACAGGCTCTGATGCGGGCAAACAAAAAGGTCCTGCCGGTTTAACCCGGGCAGGACCTTTTTTATCTTGTGCTTTTGCTAAGCTTAGGCGTTTGTTTTGGGTGCGCCGCTTCGGCTTCTGTTACCGTTGCTTCGGTTACCGCCTCCGTTACGCGGCCCTCCGGCCGGCCTGTTACGGTTTGCGCTTCCGGCGCTACCGCCACCTTCTCCAGAGGGTTTGTTGCCCCAGCGGCTACGGCCACCTCTGCCACCCTGCTTCTTCTGCTCTTTTACCGTGCTAGCTGCCTCGGCAAAATCCTTCGCGGTAAGCGGGTACGGGTGGTTATCGATAACCGGCACATTCTTGGAAATCAGCTTTTGGATGCTGGCCAGGTACGGCACCTCATCGGCACCGCAGAACGACAGCGCAATACCACTCGCTCCGGCACGGCCTGTACGACCGATGCGGTGCACGTAGGTCTCCGGCTCATTTGGCAGCTCATAGTTCACCACGTGGCTCAGGTCGTCCACGTCGATGCCTCGTGCGGCAATGTCCGTCGCCACCAGCACACGCGTTCTGCGCGACTTAAAGTTATCCAGGGCGCGCACACGGGCGTTCTGCGCTTTGTTACCGTGTATGGCTTCGGCTGTTACGCCAGCCTTGGCAATGTCTTTGGCTACGCGGTCAGCGCCACGCTTGGTGCGGGTAAACACCAGCACGCTCTCCATCTCCTCGTCTTTGAGCAGGTGCAGCAACAGCTTGCGCTTGTCCGGCCCCTTTACATAGTACACCGACTGTTGGATCGTGTTGGCTGTAGACGATACCGGCGTTACCTCTACCTTGGCAGGGTTCACCAGGATGGTATCGGACAGCTTCATGATTTCAGGCGCCATGGTAGCGGAGAAGAACAGCGACTGCTTTTGCTCCGGCAGTACTTTCAGCACCTTCTTCACATCGTTCACAAAACCCATGTCCAGCATACGGTCCGCCTCGTCCAGCACAAACAGCTCAATGTGCTGCAGGTGCACGTACTTCTGCGCCATCAGGTCGAGCAAGCGGCCCGGAGTGGCGATCAGAATGTCTACACCGGCGCGCAGGGCATCGGTCTGCTTCTTCTGCGGCACACCGCCGAAAATAACGGTATGCTTCAGGCCTGTGTGTTTGCCGTACGCTTCCATGCTGTCTCCGATCTGCAGCGCCAGCTCGCGCGTTGGCGTCAGGATCAGCGCTTTTATCTTGCGTGGCCCTTTCTCCGCTCCCTGCTTCTCGTGCAGCAACTGCAGAATGGGAATAGAGAAAGCCGCTGTTTTACCGGTACCCGTCTGGGCACAGCCTAGCAGGTCTTTCTTCTCAAGTATAAGCGGGATGGATTTGGCTTGGATGGGTGTTGGGGTGGTATATCCTTCTGTTTTAAGAGCTTTTAGGATTGGCTCAATCAAATTAAGATTCTCGAATGTCATCAAATGGTTTTTCTAATAAAACCGCGCAACACCTTGTGTGCTGCTTTCGCGGTGAGATGGCCGGAATTTGAGATAAATGCAGGATGAGCTGCAAAGAGGCCATTCCCGACCGGTGTTGTTTGTACTAACTCTTAAAACCCAACTATAGTTCTAAGGCGAAAAGTAAGATGCAAAGATAGAGCCAAGTTTGCTGCCATCCTAATACCTCCGTTTCGCCCCGCCCCTGCCCAGTTGTTGCTTTAACCGGTGGCTGTTCGCCCACCGCTTTTCCAGCTGCCTTAGCTTATGCGCCTGCCCGGGAAAAGCTGCGGCAGGCTACCCAATCCTTACAGAGGTCATAGAAATAGAGCCCAGCTGCAGCTTATCATTCAGGAACTGCACCTGCTCCTGCCCTTGCTGCAGGCCCAGGGTGTAGAGAAGCGGCAGGTAGTGCTCGGGAGTGGGAATGGCCAGCGAGGCCGCCTCTCCGAAGCGCTCATACCGGATCAGGGGCTGCGGGTCACCAGTAAGAATCTGCTGCTTTACCTGCTCGTTTATTTCGGTGGCCCAGCCAAACGCTTCGTCGGGCTTGTGCCAGTTAAGCGTGCGCAGGTTGTGCACGATGTTACCGCTGCCTATCACCAGCACCCCTTTGTGGCGCAACTGCGCCAGCTCCTGCGCCAGCTCGTAATGCCACTGCGCCGGCTTGGTATAGTCCAGGCTGAGCTGCAGCACCGGCACATCGGCCTCCGGGTAAATGTGCTTGAGCACGCTCCAGGTGCCGTGGTCGAGGCCCCAGTCATGGTCCAGGTGCAGTTCGGCTTTCTTGATGAGCTGCTGTAGCGCTGCGGCTGTTTCCGGGCTGCCCGGGGCATTGTACTGCACATCGAACAGCTGCTGCGGAAAACCATAGAAATCGTGGATGGTGCGGGGTTGCGACATGGCCGTCACGGCTGTGCCTTTCGTTTGCCAGTGCGCCGATACGCACAGGATCGCTTTTGGCTTGGCGATGCCTGCGGCCATACTTGCCCAGCCACGGGTAAACTCGTTTTCTTCCACGGCATTCATCGGGCTGCCGTGACCTATGAACAGCGCCGGCATTTTGGCCTCCTGCTGCGGCAACTGCTGTAATTTCTTCAGTACGTCCATGCCTATACCCTTTCTGCCTCCTGCTTTATATGGCGCACAATCTTCACGGCGTGCTCCCTGGAGTTCTCAATAAACCACACATGCGTATCCATCCCCCCGCAGATCACCCCGGCCAGGTACACGTTGGGCAGGTTTGTTTCCATCGTCTCCGGGTCATACTGCGGGTACCGTTTCTCGTCCTCCGTCAGATTCACACCCATCTGCTGCAGAAAGCTGAAGTCAGGCTGGTAGCCCGTCATGGCCAGCACAAAGTCATTCTCCAGCGTAAGCTTGCCTTCCGGCGTCTGGATGTCTACCTCGCGCCCGCGCACCTCGGTTATACTTGCGTTGAAGTATGCTTTTATCTCCCCTTCCTTGATGCGGTTCTCCAGGTCAGGCTTGGTCCAGTACTTTATACTTCCGAGCTCGGCCTGGCGCACCACCAGGGTCACGTCAGCGCCTTTGCGCCAGGTTTCCAGGGCCGCGTCGGCAGCAGAGTTGTTGGCTCCCACCACCACCACTTTCTGGCGGTAATAGTAATGGGGGTCAAAATAGTAGTGGCGCACCTTCGGCAGGTTTTCGCCGGGCACGTGCAGCAGGTTCGGGATACCATAGAACCCCACCGCCACCACCACATGGCGGGCGCGGTACTCGCCTTTACTGGTGCTGAGGCGGTAGAGGCCACCCTCCGGCTGCAGCCGCTCTACCGCCTCAAACAGGTGGATGTTCAGGGCGAACTTCTCGGCTACCCGGCGGTAGTACTCCAAGGCTTCGGCACGGGTCGGCTTGGCATTGAGCGAGGTAAAAGGAACACCGCCAATCTCCAGCCGCTCCGATGTGGAGAAGAAGGTCATGTTAAGCGGGTAGTTATAGATGGAGTTTACCAGGCAGCCTTTCTCCACGATCAGGTAGCTAAGCCCCGCCTTCTGCGCCTCCAGCCCCGCGGCCAGCCCAATAGGGCCAGCGCCGATGATTACTATATCGTATGTTGTATCCAAATTCTTCTTGTTCATGAGGTAGCACCGTATGTGCGCACCCTTACAACAGCAAGCGGATACGCAAAGTTTAGTGTAGGTACACTCATTATACCTGGGCAGCGCCTCTACAGCGCCAGCTTCATGATGTGCATGCCCCGGAACTCAGGCTTCATCTGCTCAAAGTCCAGTGTGTGCGTGCCGCACTTCGCAAAGCCGGCCTGCTCGTAAAAATCAACGGACTTGCTGCTGTCCATGGCCTTTAGCCAAACGACCTTCTTTCCCATTTGCAGCGCATACTCTTTTGCAAAGGCCACTGCTTCGCGGCCAATGCCTTTGCCGGAAGCCGCCTTGGTCAGGTAAAGGCGCTCCAGTTCCAGCGCCTCCTGCTCCGATGCCCCGCCCTCCAGCGCCTGGTGTATGTTGAGCTTCAGGTACCCAACCAGCTCTGCCTGATCATAAATCAGGAAAAAGGCTGTGTTCTCGTCTGCCAGCTCCCTCTGCAGGGCAGCATCGCTGAAGCAGCGGTCAATGTACCACATGCCACCGTCGTACCAGAGGTACAGGTAGTGGTCTCCGTAAGCGTTGATGGCGATATCCTGGAGTGTGTGCAGGTCTGCAATGGTGCAGGGTGTGATTCGTGTTGTATTCATCTTGATGTTTATCCTCCCGCAGGCTAATAGCAGGCTGCGTACAGGCACAAATTTACGCAAGCCAGCAGACACATGCGAAGCAATAACGAAAAAGGGCGAAGATATCCCTCTCCACCCTTTGCTCTAAAGCTGACAAGTACATTGCGCGGCCGCTGTTTACACCAGCTCCCCCTCCCGCAGTATCTCTTCCAGCAGCTCCTCCTCCACAGGCTTTACCAGAAACCTGACGACGTTGGGGTAGGCCTCGGAGCGCTGCCGGTCCAGCTCGCTGGTTGATGAGGTGAGGATGTAGACTTTCTGGCGCAGGTTCTGCTCCTGCATTTTCTCCAGAAAGCCCCAGCCGTCCAGCTCGGGCATGTTCAGGTCCAGGAAAACCACGTGCGGGTCCAGCTCCTGCAAGGCAGAAAAGGCCAGCAAAGGGTTCGTAAAGTCATGGACGACGCAGGCGGGGTCTACGTTCTTGATGGACGTCACCATGATGAAGTTAAAAATCTCCATATCGTCCACTAGCAGTATTTTTTTCATCTATTTCCTCTTATGCTCTACGTTTGGTTAAACCTGCGGCACACTTCCCCCTCTGTGCCCAGGCCATGTATAGTATCTGTTGTAAGACAGCGGCACCGGCCTCTTTCCACACTTTCCGGCCATAACGGCTTAAAGCAGGTGCAGGTGTAACTGCGTCACTTTATTAAACACTTTGAATATATAAAAATAAGGATATTTTTTAAGTACGTTGTGTTACAGCATTAAAATTTTATACTTGAAGCTGTAAAAAGCAAAAACGGCGAAAAGCATCCTTTTCGCCGTTTGCAGCTAAACCTACTTTATACTTTAGAGGTCAGGCAATTGCTTCGTTGATGTCAGGCAGCCGGCCAAAGCGGTGTAACGTGGCGATGTGGGAGCGCAGGGCCTGGCCAAACGTTTTGTTCTCCATGTAAGGTATGTTGTACTCTGCAGCCGTTTCACGCACAATGTCGGCAATGGCCGGGTAATGCACATGGCACACGCGCGGGAAGAGGTGGTGCTCGATCTGGAAGTTAAGCCCGCCCACATACCAGGACAGCCACTTGTTGCTGCGCGAGAAGTTAACGGTGGTATTCAGCTGATGGATCGCCCAGTCGTTCTCGATCGTGCCGCCTGCGGATGGCCGCGGATGGCTGGTGCCCTCCACCGTGTGGGCCAGCTGGAACACCACTGTCAGGATAATGCCCGCCACGAAATGCATGAGCAGGAAACCTGCCAGCACCTCTAAAAACGGAATCCCAAGCAGCCAGGTAGGCGCCACCAGCATCGTAAAGAAGTATACGACCTTCAGTACCACCATCTTCAGGAGCACCACCCTGTTCGCAGCGTCTGAGTTGGCATTTACGCCGTTCTTTTTAAAGAGGGCATACTGCACAAAGTCCTTCGCCACCACCCAGTAAAGCGTTAGCAAACCGTAGAACACAAACGCATACACCCACTGCAGCCGGTGATAGTACCTGACGTTGGTGTGCGGAGAGAAGCGCAGCACCAGCCGGTCCTGAATGTCCTCGTCCATCTCCACCACATTGGTATAGGTGTGGTGCAGGATGTTATGCTGCAGTTTCCAGTTAAAGGCAGAGCCCCCCACCAGGTTCAGGGAGTGGCCCATCAGGTAGTTTACAGTTCCGTTCGTGGAGTAGGCGCCATGGTTGGCATCATGCATCACACTCATGCCGATGCCGGCAAGGCAGAGCCCCATAAGCAGCCACAGCAGCATACTCAGCCAGACAGCGGGCTGAAGAACCAGCAGCAGCACAAACGGCAGGATGTACCCTCCCAGCAGCACGGCGCTCTTCACCACCATGGTGGCGTTGGCCGTTTTGGGGATGTTGTTTTCAATGAAATAGGCATCCACCCGCTTCCTCAGCGTCGGGAAAAACGAGCTCTTGTTTTTGTTTACAAACTTTACTTTGCCTTTTAGCTTCATACAAGGAGAAATATGCGTGTTCAGGAACTCACACGATGAGAGGAAAAATACCCAGGAGTGAATTGCAGGCAAACGACCTGCTGCGTTTGTTTCGGCACTGTTTGCGGTGCCCCGATGACCACGGAGCCCCCGTAGCACACTTTACTCTTACCTACCGCGTTACAAGATACCCTTTTATACGTAACTCCGGCTACACAACACAGCCTTCGCAACATATTTAACAAACAGGTAACAAATGAGAAGAGGTGCAGGGAAGCTTCCCTGCACCTCTTTGCCTCCGTTCTCGCACAGAGAGGCCGCTCCTGTGTACCCTGCCCCGCTTACAAATAGCTGCCGGCAGTTGTGCTGAGCTTTACTTTGTGGCGCACAACGCCGTTAAAGCTTTCCTCCATTTTGAGCACTTCGTGCTGCTTTTTGCTGATCCAGAACGTACTGTAGTCTCCCTTCTCCTGATCATAGTCGATGCGCAGTTTCCAGCAGTCGGTGTAGGTGTTGTGTGTGGCAGGGATTTTATCGGAGCCGATGACCTGATAGAGCCGCTTTTCGGGACCGGGCCTGCTGCCGGGGTGGTAGAAGTTGATGCTGTACACGGTATTGTCCTTCAGGGGCAGCACCTCGAAAAACTCCAGGTCCAGTTCCCAGTTAAACGCCTGTTCCGGCGAAGGCACCCGGAACCCCCTGAAGGCATTGTGGCGCGTGGTGTCGGAGCCAACGACCTGCCCCTGCCGAAACTCAAACGCTGCCGTGCCCCTAAAGGAGGTGCTGGTGTGGTACACCGGCCTAAAATCGCTTTCGCAGATAGAGAACACCCGGCGGTTGGCTGTGCTGTCGGCCCCGACCCAGCTTTGGCGCACCACCAGGCGCTCCTTGCCCTTATGGTGCTCGAAGCGCACATCGCGGTTCCACAGCGACTGGTGCAGCACAGCCGGGTTGTCGGGCTTTTGGATGGTGACCACGTACTGCCGCAGGCCGGGCTTCAGCTGGCGCATGCGCAGGTCGCCAGGTGTAACCTGCACTGTGTCGGGCTGGGCCCAGGCAAGGCCGACCAGCAGGCAGGCCCACGTTAAAAGGAGGTACTTTTTCATAGTGTATAGGTTTAGGTTTGTGGCCTTAGCGTATGCCGCGGCAACGCCACAGGCCACACAAAGCTCTCCCGAAAGCCCCATACAAAAAAGGGGTTGGCCGAATACTCGACCAACCCCCTCTATTTTTCGGCACCTTGCCCCTTACTACAGGTGGATCACCTCGTTGTAAGCAGCCGCAGTGGCCTCCATAATTGCTTCGCTCATGGTTGGGTGCGGGTGCACAGCCTTGATGATCTCGTGGCCGGTTGTCTCCAGTTTGCGGGCAACCACTACCTCTGCGATCATCTCGGTTACGTTGGCACCGATCATGTGCGCGCCCAGGAACTCGCCATACTTGGCATCAAAGATAACCTTGATGAAACCATCCTTCGCCCCGGCGGCACTTGCCTTGCCAGATGCAGAGAACGGGAACTTGCCAACTTTGATATCCAGGCCTTGCTCGCGTGCAGCCTTCTCGGTGAGGCCCACAGAGGCGATCTCCGGAGAGCAGTACGTACAGCCCGGGATGTTGCCGTAGTTAAGCGGCTCCGGATCCTGTCCGGCCATTTTCTCCACGCAGATGATACCCTCGGCAGAAGCCACGTGCGCCAGCGCAGGGCCCGGCACGATGTCACCGATGGCGTAGATGCCGTCCACGTTTGTTTTGTAGAACTCGTCTACCACTACGCGGCCTCTGTCTACCTTTATGCCCAGCTCTTCCAGGCCGATGTTCTCCAGGTTCGTCTGGATACCCACTGCAGAAAGCACTACCTCCGCTTCCAGCGTTTCCTCGCCTTTGGCGGTTTTCACTTTCACTTTGCAAACATCACCGCTCGTGTCCACCGACTCCACCGAAGAATCGGTCATGATGTTGATGCCTGTCTTGCGGAACGACTTCGACAGCTGGCGGGACACCTCTTCGTCCTCCACCGGCACGATGTTCGGCATGTACTCCACGATGGTTACTTTCGTGCCCATGGCGTTGTAGAAGTAGGCAAACTCCACCCCAATGGCGCCGGAGCCAACTACTACCATGCTCTCCGGCATCTTATCCAGCACCATTGCCTGGCGGTAGCCGATGATCTTCTTGCCGTCGATAGGCAGGTTCGGCAGCTCGCGGGAGCGGGCACCGGTGGCAACGATGATGTTCGTGGCCTCCACTGTGCTCTTCTTGCCTTCGGCATCCGTCACTTCAATTTTGCCTTTGGCAACCAGCTTGCCCGTGCCCATGATCGCATCGATCTTGTTTTTGCGGAACAGGAACTGGATGCCTTTGCTCATGCCGTCGGCCACGCCGCGGCTACGCTGAATCACTTTATCAAAATCAACCGAAGCCTCCCCTACCGTAATACCGTAGTCTGAGGCGTGGTTGATGTACTCAAACACATTTGCGCTTTTCAGCAGTGCCTTCGTCGGGATACAGCCCCAGTTCAGGCAGATGCCACCAAGCGACTCGCGCTCAATCACACCTACTTTCATACCTAGCTGCGACGCACGAATAGCGGCCACATAACCACCCGGGCCACTACCCAACACTACTAAATCGTATTTTGATGCCATAGTTTCTTTATTATAGTTGACAGACAAAATTAAACGATAATCCCAACTCTGCAAAACCCTCTGCCTTTGGCACTATGGCAAGAACAGCATTGGACCCTGCTGCACAAGCGCCACAAAAACGAAAAAATCCTTTTAAGACTGCCATGCTCTGCTGTACTTTACAGCCCCAAAGTATAACTACCAGTGCATATGCCTAAAATTTTACCCCTGTTCCTCTTTCTTTTCCTGGCCGTGAGCGCCTTTGCCCAGAAGTCGGCCAAGGATTTATTTTTGAGCGGGAACCAAAAGTTTATGGCTGGCAAGTACGCCGAAGCCATCCGCGACTACGACCAGGTACTGAAGCAGGAGCCCAAGCATGCCCCCACCCTCACCAACCGCGGTGTGGCCAAAGACCGCCAGAAAGACTACCGTGCCGCCATCGAGGACTTCACCAAAGCCATCGCGGCCGACCCCAAATACACAGAGGCTTACCTTAGCCGCGGCCTATCCAAGTATAACCTGAAGGACTACCGTGCCGCCTTGCTGGACTTTAACAAAGGGATTGAGCTTGACCCCAAAGACGCCAAGGCCTACAATAACCGCGGCCTGGTGCGCTACGGTTTGAAAGACTACCGCGGCGCCATCAACGACTATACCAAAGCCATACAGCTGGACGCCAGGTATGCCGAGGCCTATTACAACCGCGGCGCCCCCTGCTATAACCTCGGCGAAAAAGCCAATGCCTGCACCGACTGGACAAAGGCCAAGCAGCTTGGCATAAAGGAGGCAGGCCAGTACCTGGATAAATACTGCAAGTAACACCTGCTGACATAAAAAGGGGACCTGAAAGAGACGCAAGCCCATGCGTCTCTTTTCTTTTGCCCGGTAGCCGGCATCACCCGACCTGGTAAAACGGAGCTCACAGCAATGCTTTCAGGTTTCAGGCACTCGCAGGAGCTGCATACACTGTGAGTGGCAAACGAAACATTCCGAGGTATAAATTAAACAGAGCTGCCCCAACTCTATCCCCCTCAGCTAACAAATTGTCCGCTGCTGCCATTGGAGCTGGCTATCCTCAAAAAAGAAAAGGCGCTGGTAGCAGCGCCTTTTCTTTAAATCAAATGTTCACTAGTATAGTCTATGCATCTGTTGCTTGTTTTGATTTGCCCGTGGCTAAAAGTTCTTGCTTTACACTCTTTATGTCGATGGCCTGCATGCGGCGAACGGTCTCTTCTTTTACTGTGGCGAACCGGTCCAGGTTCTTTCTGCTAACAGGGTTGGCGGCGGGCAGCTTCACACGCAGCGCATCTACCTGGCGGCCATTCTTCCAGAAGCGGTAGCACAGGTGCGGGCCCGTTGCCAGACCGGTGCTGCCAACGTAGCCAATGGTTTGCCCCATGCGCACACGCGCGCCTTTGCGGATGCCCTTGGCGAACTTAGACATGTGCAGGTACTGTGTGGTGTAGGTCTTGTTGTGGCGCACCTTCACAAAATAGCCATTGCCACGGGTATAGCGGGCATCCACCACCACCCCATCGCCTACCGTACGGATGGGCGTGCCACGCGGCGCGGCAAAGTCGGTGCCCAGGTGGGCCTTGTAGCGCTTCTGAACCGGGTGGAAGCGGCGCTTGGAGAAGCGCGAGCTGATACGGCTATACTCCAGCGGCTCCTTCAGGAAAGCCCTTTTCAGGCTCTGCCCCTTTTCATCGTAGTAGCTCAGGCCGTTTCCTTCGTCGAAGCCAATGGCATAGATTTCCTCCCCTTCATGCTCAAACACGGCAGACTTCAGTTCGCCGTAGCCGATCGTCTGGCCGTTCACCACTTTCTCGTCGTAGATCAGCTTAAAGTTATCGCCGGGCTGGATGCGGTTCAGGTCGAGGCGCCAGGCATAGATGTCGGCGAACTTGTTTACGAGTTGCGGCGAGCCGCCGGCATCCACGATGCTCTCAAAAAGGGAACTGCGGATTTCACCGGCCAGGGTACGCTCCAGCACCTCTACCTTGCGTTTCTCCAGTGTCACGGCCAGGCTGTCGCGCAGGTCAAAGATCACGTACTCTACCTGGTTCGGCTCATAGATGAAGTAGTTGGCTGTCTGCGCCGAGTCGCGCTGGTGCAAGATCATGTAGTTGCGGCCCGAGGCAATGCGGCGTACATTAAAAACATCCTTCGCCTTCTGGGCCAGGTTGTGCACTGTCGTGGGGTCGATGTTGTACTGGGCCAGCAGCTGCGAGAGCACCTCGCCGCGCTCCACCGTTCCCTCCACAATCTCCAGCGAGTCGGTCGGGATACCGTAGACGACGGGGGCCGGCACATACTTTTCCTCGGTGCTTTCTGCTGCTGCGGAGGCAGCCGGGGTGTCGCTCTGCTCTTGGGCAAACAGCCTGCCCGGGTTAAAATCTAAGGTTTGCGCAGCCGTGATGCAGATAAACAACGACAACGCGATCAGGATGGCAAGTCCTTTACTGCGTTTCAACATGAGTTTAGGGTACCTTTGGTTAAAAATCGACACGAAAATAGGCTTTAACCGATAAAAATAAAAGCCATTTCCCACACAATAATCAGATTATAAATATGTTGCCATATATCCCCCGGAATCATACATAGTACAAACCCGTACTCCGCCCACCCGTTTGCTTCCATTTTACCTTTACCATACTTACCCCAAGGGCTTAAAAGGCAGCCGCTTCCGTTTAGTTTTGCAGCCTGTGTTTTCGCCGCCTTCGGATTATGAAAATCTTTTTTAACTTTGGCTCCCATGAAAGCATTAGAAGGAAAAGTAGCCCTGATCACCGGGGCATCAAAAGGAATAGGGCGCGCCATTGCACAGCAATTTGTGGAGATGGGCGCACAGGTAGCGTTCACCTACCTCTCGAGTGTAGAAAAAGGACAGGCGCTGGAGCAGGAGCTGGCAGCCGGTGGCGGCAAGGTAAAAGGCTACCGCTCCGATGCCTCTGACTACGCCCAGGCCGAGCAGCTGGTAGAAGACGTGGTAAAGGAGTTCGGTAAGATCGATGTGGTGGTGAACAACGCTGGCATCACCCGCGACGGCCTGCTGATGCGCATGAACGAGGAGCAGTGGGACGCCGTGATGAACGTGAACCTGAAATCCGTGTTTGCCGTGACCAAGGCGGCCACCAAGCACATGATGCGCGCCAAGAATGGCTCCATCATCAACATCACCTCGGTGGTGGGTATAAAGGGCAACGCCGGCCAGGCAAACTACGCGGCTTCCAAGGCTGGTATCATTGGCTTCACGAAGTCTGTGGCACTGGAGCTGGGCTCGCGCAACATCCGCTGCAACGCCATCGCCCCGGGCTTTATCGAAACAGAGATGACCGGCGAACTGGACCAGAAGGTGGTGGACGAGTGGCGCAAGGCGATTCCGCTGCGCCGCGGCGGCTCTCCGGAAGACGTGGCCAAAGCGGCCGTGTTCCTGGCCTCCGACAACGCAGCCTACATTACCGGGCAGGTGCTGCAGGTAGACGGCGGCATGCTGACTTAATTCTGCGTAACTGAATTCTGAATGAGTGAACTCTTGGTTTTCTGACATACAGACAACCAAGAATTCGTAATTCATACTTATAAAGGCCAGTGCGGCGGCGTTTTACGTTAGCAGCATTGGCCTTTTTGTTTTAACTTGGAGATGCTTGGCGCGAGCACCCGCTTGTGCCTGCCCACAGCCAGAGGCGGGCGCTCGCACTGCAGAGCCAGGAACCCGCACCCTTACACAATGTGTTGGCGTAAAGTAAACCTAAACTTTCTAACAGCTAGACTTTTTTGAATTCATTCCGCCTCATAACCACCGCCTCACCCTGGCTTATACTTGCCTGCCTGGCCGCCGGCGCCCTGTATGCGTGGCTGCTGTACAGCAAGCAGGCACCCTGGCCCAAGCCCCTAAACTATGCGCTGGCAGGGCTGCGGTTTGTGGTGGTAAGCCTGCTTTGTTTCTTGCTGATGGGGCCGCTGGTGCGGTACGTCTCCAACAAGACCGTGCCGCCTACCATTGTTTTCGCGCTGGATAACTCACAGTCGGTACAGCTTTTCTCAGACTCCGCCGCGCTGCGGGCCACGCAGCGGGAGCTGCAGATGGTACGGGAGCAGCTGGAGGCGCAGGGCTACCAGACAGCCGTGCAAACCCTTAGCCAAAGCCAGGCACAAAGTATAGCGGCAGTAGCCTACGGCGCAGAAACCACCAACCTGAGCCAGCTGCTGCAGCAGGTGCAGGATACCTACACAGACCAGAACCTGGCGGGCGTGGTGCTGCTCTCCGACGGCATCGTGAATCAAGGCACCTCCCCCACATACGCCAACTACGGCTTTACGCTGTACCCGGTGGCTGTGGGCGACACCGTACCGAAGCAGGATGTGCTGGTGGCCTCGCTCCGCTACAATAAGGTAAACTACAGCGGCAACCGCTTTCCCCTGGAAGTGGAGCTGCAGCACCAGGGCTTTGGCGGCAGAACCGTGAATGTGGTCCTTCAGGAGAACGGCAAGACCGTCGCCAGCAAGCAGGTGCTGCTAAAAGACAACCAGCCGATACAGCAGGTAGCGTTTCAGGTGCTGGCCAGCGGCCTTGGCAAGCGCCACTACGTAGTAAAGGCGGAGCCGCTGCAGGGGGAGTTCACTACTCTCAACAACACCAAACATGCGTACATCGATGTGGTGAAGGGCAAAATAAAAGTGCTTATTGCCGCCGCCGCCCCGCACCCGGATATCAAGGCCCTGCGCACGGCCATAGAATCGAACGAAAATTACGAAACGGTACTGTTTATACCCGGCGTACACGAGTTTAAGGAGGGGGATTACGATGTGGCGGTGCTGCACCAGCTGCCGGGCCGCATGGCGGGCGCCGAGCCCGCGCTCAACCTGGTGCGCCAGAAAAACCTGCCCGCCCTCTACATACTGGGCCCGCAAAGCGACCTGCCGAACTTCAACCGCCTCAACGTGGGCCTCAACATCATCAGCTCAGGCCAGACAGACGAAGTAACGGCTGTGGCCAACTCCGGCTTCGGCAACTTTCAGCTGCCCGAGCAGGCCAAGGAGCGCCTGCAGGAGTACCCGCCGGCGCGCGTGCCGTTCGGGGAGGTAAGGCTGGCCCCAAACACCGAGACCATACTTTACCAGCAGGTGGGCCGCGTGCGCACCGACAAACCGCTGCTGGCCGTGCAAACCTCCGGCGACAAGCGCAATGCCGTGCTGCTCGCCTCCGGCACCTGGCAATGGCGCCTGCAGGAGGCCGCCAACCACGAGCAGCCGCAGGTATACAACAAGCTCATCACAAACCTGGTGCAACTCCTCAGCGCGCCGCGCAACAAAAAGCGCCTGAACGTATACCCGGTGCAGACGGAGTACACCAGCTCCGAAGAAATCAGGTTTAACGCCGAAGCCTACAACGAAGCGCTGGAACCCATCTATGGGCAGAACATCACCCTCACGGTTTCCGGGGAGGACGAGGCCCAGCGGACCTTCACCTTCGCGAACGGCGAGAACCAAAGCGGCGTAAACATCGGCACGCTCCCCGGCGGTCGCTACACTTACACCGCCACCGCAAGTATAAACGGGCAGCGGCAAAAAGACGAAGGCGAGTTTGTGGTGGAGGAGCTGCAGCTGGAGGCGCTGAATGCCGTGGCAGACCACAACCTGCTCTTCCAGTTGGCCAGCAACACCGGCTCCAGGCTGTACTTCCCGGGCGAGCTGCGGCAGCTGGAGCAGGACATTCTGCAAGCCGATTATAAGAACGTGATCTACAGCCAGGAGGAGTTGAATGAGGTGGTGGACCTGAAGTGGCTCTTTTTCCTGCTGCTCGGCCTGATCTGTGTGGAGTGGTTTGTGCGCAAGTACAACGGCAGCTATTAACCAGCGGCCAGCCTTTAGTGGCTTTGCACCGCTGCAGTCTGCCCCGCCACCTGAACGCAAAGTATACCATAAACCCCGCCCCGGGGCAACCTGCAAGGGCGACAGAAGTATAAAACCAGCGCCGTTATACACCTGGAATCATGTTTAGCACCTCTCCCACCGTCCTCACCACCGAGCGCCTGCTCCTCCGCGAGCTGACGCCGGAGATCTTCAACCAGCTGTTCCTGACCAAAACCAGGCCCCAGATCATGGAGTACCTGCACCTGCGCAGCGATCAGGAGTTTGAGGACATGGAGGAGCGCTACACCAAAGGCTGGTCCTCCTTCTTCTCCACCTTCAAAGGCTTTCATTTGCTGGACCGGGAGACAAACCGAGTAATAGGCCAGTGCGACTACCACACCTGGGTGCCGGGCCACCGCCGCGCTGAGATCGGCTACACCATACTGGAGGATTCGTACAAAAACAAAGGGCTGATGACCGAAGCACTGGAAAGTATACTTAACTTTGGCTTTGAGCAGATGAACCTCTACCGCGTGGAGGCGTTGGTCTCTCCCAAGAACACAGCCTCCCAAAAGCTGGTAAAGCGTTTCGGCTTTCAGGAGGAAGGGCTGCTGCGCAAGCACTACCTCCTGAACGGGCGGCTGGAAGACGCCAGGGTGTTCTCCCTACTGAAGCCGGAGTTTGAGAAGTGGCAGCAAAAGCAAGTATAAACACACCTATTTACGACCCTTATTTTGAAATACATCATCGTTAACAAGCCTTACGAAGTACTCACCCAGTTTACCGATGAGGCCGGCCGCGCCACCTTGAAGGACTTTGTGCCGGTACCCGATATTTACCCCGTCGGCCGCCTCGACTACGACAGCGAGGGCCTCGTGCTTCTCACCGATGACAAGCAGCTGCAGCACCGCCTCTCAGACCCAAAGTTTAAGGTAGAGAAAACATACCTGGTGCAGGTAGACAACATCCCCACAGACGATGCCCTGACGCGCCTGCGCCTGGGCGTGCAGATCAAGGGCACCAAAACAGCCCCGGCTAAAGTACGCCTGCTAGAGGAGGCGCCACTTGTGTGGGAGCGTTCCAAGCCGGTCCGGTTCCGCAAGGAGATCCCGACGGCCTGGCTGGAGATCAGGATATCACAAGGCATGAACCGCCAGGTGCGCCGCATGACGGCGGCCGTAGGCTTCCCTACGCTGCGCCTGATCCGGCCAACGATAGGGCCGCTCAGCTTAGGCGACCTGCAACCAGGCGAGTACCGCGAACTGACACCAGAAGAAGTGCAGCAGCTGAAAGCCGCCAGGAAGGCAAGCACAGGCAGCAGCAGTAACACCAGAGGGAAGAACTTCGGCGGCGGCAGCAAAGGAAAGCGCAGTGGCGGGAAAGGCGGTTTCCGAAAGCAGATTAACTAACGGGCTGCTGCGGCACCGGCAGTAGCGGTCAGCTACACGAGGGTAGCTGATACTTGTACTTGACCGCTGCGCCCTCAACGGCAAGGTACCACCGCCCAGCAGAGTGACAGGGCATCAGGCCATACTTCTGCAGCTGGTTTGCTGTGAGAGCTTTTAACCGGCACATGCGCCCGGCAGTGCCCCAACACGGCGAGAGCTGGCGCAGCCACAGCAGCTGTAATTTAATGAACCACCGGCAGCTCCTAAAAAACTCCCTTATTGCCCCGTAAGGCCTTTTAGAAGCTCCAGCCCCTCGTTCCATCGGCCGTAGCCGGAAGAAGCGTTAATGTGCCCGGCCATGCCGATGTTCACGTAGCGGCTGCCCCAGGCCTCGGCCAACTGTTGCGCCCGTTGTGCAGACACATAAGGGTCGTTGCTGCTACTGACCACCATACTCCGGAAGGGCAGCCGCTCCATCGGGACCGGGGCAAAACCAGTGGCGCCCGCAGGGAAAGAAGCTGCCTCGGTATCGGCTGGGGCCACCAGCAGGGCTCCCTTTATCTTCAGGGGATGCTGCTGCGCCCAAAATGCCACCGCAATACACGCCAGGCTATGCGCCACCAGCACCACCTGCTCTGGCCGGTGCTGCTGCACGGTTTTGTCCAGCGTCTCTACCCACTCCTGCCTTACAGGCGCTTCCCAGTCGCGCTGCCGTACGCGTTCGAACTCCGGGTGCTGCTGCTGCCAAAGGGTCTGCCAGTGCTCGGGGCCAGAGTCTCCCAGGCCGGGTACAAGTATAACGGTGCTGTGCTGCATAAACTTTTCGTAGGTTGCCCCTACCTATACGTTATCTTTTGACTTCGGCTGCGCTGCCGCCGCCTGCCGGGGCCACTGCTTCGGTTCGGGGGTGGTGTGCTGCCGGGTCACTCTCTGCCCTGTGCCATTGGATGTGTGCCCCAGAGCCCTTATCTTGTATGCGTATTACGCTGTATTGATAAAACTATGAAAGACACACACGCACTGCTCCAGCTTCAGGTGGGGCCGGACCTGTACCTGCGCCGTGCCACGGTTGAAGATGCGCCGGACCTGTTCCAGATCATCGACCGCGACCGCCACTACCTACGCCAGTGGCTCCCCTTCATCGACTTCAGCCAGCAACTGGCAGACACCGAGAGTTACCTTAAATTCATCAGTGCGCCGGGCAACCGAACCGACCTTGTGTTTGTGATCGTGCACGAAGAGGAGGTGTGCGGCCTCATTGGGTTTAAGGACATCGACAACCTGAACAAGAAGCTGGAGATCGGCTATTGGCTGGCAGAGGGAAGGCAAGGCCACGGCATTATGCGCCGCGCCTGCCACACGCTGCTGCAGTATGCCTTCGAAAAGCTGCACATGAACAGGATAGAGATACGGGTAGGCGTGGGTAACAGCCGCAGCAGCAACATCCCCAAAAAGCTGGGTTTCACGCTGGAGGGAATAAAGCGCCAGGGCGAATACCTCAACGGCCGCTTCCATGACCTGGAAGTGTACAGCCTGCTGCGCGGGGAGTTCGGCGGCTAGCCCAGCAGCGGCATTTGTGAAACGCTTCTCCCCCTGAACCAGTATTGCTATCTTATATCAACAAATGAACATACGACTATGAGTAACGCAGCCTTCATCCAGATCCACCCCGAAACACCACAGGAACGCAAGATCAGGGAAGTGGCAGACATTCTCCGCAACGGGGGCGTCATCATCTACCCTACTGACACCATCTACGGGCTCGGTTGCGACATCCATAACGCCCGCGCCATTGAGCGTGTGTGCCAGATAAAGGGGGTGAAGCCCGACAAGGTGAACCTCTCCTTCATTTGCTCTGACCTTACCCACATTTCTGACTACGCCAAGGTAGACACGCCCACCTACAAAGTGATGAAGAAGGCGCTGCCCGGGCCGTTTACCTTTGTGCTCGACGCCACCAGCAACGTGCCCAAGTACGCCAGCGCCAAGAAGAAAACGGTCGGTATACGCGTGCCCGACAACAAAATTGCGCTGCAGTTGGTTAAGGAGCTGGGCAACCCCATCCTGTCTACCTCCATCCGCGATGAGGACGAGGTGCTGGAGTACAGCACCGACCCGGAGCTGATCTATGAGAAGTACAGAAACCTGGTGGATGCCGTGGTGGACGGCGGCTACGGCAATAACATTGCCTCTACCGTGGTGGATGTTACCAACAACTTCGAAGTGCTTCGCGAAGGCGCCGGCGACATTGAGCAGTACCTGTAATCAGTTATGAATTATTAGTACTGAACTATGAATTGTTAGTTTGAAAGTGGTTTAGGAAACATTACTCCATTAGCAACCTCAATTCATAATTCTTCACTGGCCGCAGGCTGTGGCCGCTTGTGCTTCCAGCGCTTGTGGGTCCAGAGGTAATCGGCGGGGGCGCGGCGGAGGGCGGCTTCCAGCTTTTGGGCGAAGGCAACGGTTATCGGGTGGTCTTCGGCCGCTACGGCTGGCTTCTGCTTCCCGTCGGTGATCTGCTCGAAGGTGAGGGCATAGTGGCCGCGGCTGGTACGCTTCACGTCCAGGAACAGCACCGGGTAGCCAAACCGCTCCGAGAGCTTTTCGGCACCGGTGTAGAACGGCGTGTCCTGGTGCATGAACTGGGTCCAGAAGGTAATCTCGCTGCGGAGGGGCGTCTGGTCGGAGAGCAGGGCCACCACGCGCGGCTGCCTGCGCTTGCTCACGAACTCCCGCAGGGTCTCCTTCATTTTGATGAGGTGGGCACCCAGGCGGCTGCGCGTGTGCCGCATAAACGCCTCGAAGAACGGGTTGTTCAGCGGCTTGTACACCCCCTCCGACGGAAAGCCAAAGGTAACGGCAGCGGCCGAGAGGCTCCACTCCCAGTTACCGACGTGCGAGCCAAGTATAAGCACGGGCGTGCCGGCCTCCACATAGCCGGCCAGCAGCTCCGGGTTGGTGAACTTCACGCGCCGCTGCATTTCGGAGCGGCTCATTCCGGCCAGGTGCAGGATCTCGACCACCACATCGGCGAACTGGCGGTAAAACGCTTTGGCTATACTTCGCAGCTCCGTTTCGCTCTTCTCCGGGAAGGCCATGCGCAGGTTCTGCAGCACCACCTTTTTGCGGTATCCCACTACGCGGTACATCAACAGGTACAGGAAATCTGCCAGCACGTATAAAACAGGCAGCGGCAAAGCAGCCAGCCCCTTCAGCAGCAGCCAAAGCGGGTAGTAAAGCGGCGGTATGTCTGTACTTTTCTTCATGGGCCCGGGGAGCAGCCGCAAAGGTACAATCTCTTGGAATTAAAAATTAATGAATTATGGAGTAGAAATTTGGCTGCCTCTACAGGGGCAAGGGACACACAGCAGAAAACAGGCCAGCCCGGCTGGTGCGCGTAATAAGTATGGCACATGCTTTCGCACTAATAAATAATTTCGATTATTTAGCGCCGGGGCACCTCTCCAGGCCAGCGTGCCCGTTTTATTATTTTGATTTCTAATTCCTAATTCAATACGGATTGATCCTCTTAACCGAAACCCAATACAACCCGCCAGTGGCTTTTTTCTGGCACGCTATTCGCTCTGAAAGTATACAAATAGAAGCTCATGAAAATTATATTAAACAAAGTTATCGCAATCGCTGCCACGTACTTACGGCGCAGGGCGTACAGCCGCTCAGCATCCCTGTACGCCATGGCAATAGCAAAATAAAAACACCTGTCACTGAGATTGAAATAGACTACAGCCAGAAATGGCAGCTGGTACACTGGCGCACCATCCAGGCCGCCTACGGGCGGGCCCCCTATTTTGAATTTTACAGCGACTACATCAAGGCCATTTACGAACGGCAGCCCAAATATTTATTTGAGCTGAACGTTGAACTTTTGAAGCTTTATCTTAAATTACTAAAACTGAGCAGGCCGCTGAATTTCACGGAGGTTTACCAGACAGAGGCCCCTGCCAACGTGCTGGATTTAAGAAATAGGATACATCCTAAAATCTATCCTGACAATTTGCACGTAAAACCATATACACAAGTATTTGGCAAACAATTTGCACCAGAGCTTAGTATAATTGACTTGTTGTTTACACAGGGGCCCGCGTCACTCTCATACCTTCAGTAACGGCGCAAAATAAGCTGAACAATTGCACCAAATAGCATGTTCTACAGTAGGCGCTTACTGTTAAGCCTCAATCAGTTATGTAATTTGATTTTTTACAGAATACACGGAGTATAGTATAAATGGAAGCAAAATTCTCAAACCGAGTAAAAGAGGTCATCTCGCTAAGCCGTGAGGAAGCAATCCGGCTCGGACATGACTACATCGGCACCGAACACCTGGTGCTGGGTATGATTCGGGAAGGAGAAGGTACGGCCGTTGCCCTGCTTAAGAAGCTTGGCGTTTCGATAGATGAGTTAAAGTACGCTTTAGAACAGGCTACACGAAATACCGCTTCTCAGAGCAGCAATATCACCGGCAGTATCCCGCTCACGAAGCAGACCGAGAAGGTGCTGAAGATTACGTACTTGGAGGCCAAAATCTTCAAGAGCGACATCATTGGCACAGAGCACCTCTTATTATCCATCCTGCGGGATGAAGACAATATTTCTTCACAAATTTTAGGGAAATTCAACGTGAACTACGAAGCAATAAGAGACTCCCTGGATTATCACAGCAATAATCCACTGGCGTCGTCAGACACCGATGACTCTGACGATTCCGACAAACTGTTTGGTAGCTCGTCGTCCCGCTCTGGCAGCAGCTCTAGCAAGAAACCCGGTGAGAAATCGCGCACCCCGGTGCTCGACAACTTTGGCCGCGACTTGACGAAACTGGCCGAGGATGATAAGCTAGACCCAATTGTTGGTCGTGAAAAAGAAATTGAGCGTGTGGCCCAGGTACTGAGCCGCCGCAAGAAAAATAACCCGATCCTGATCGGTGAGCCTGGTGTGGGTAAAACCGCCATTGCCGAGGGCCTGGCCCTGCGCATTGTGCAGAAAAAGGTTAGCCGCGTGCTCTTTAACAAGCGTGTGGTAACCCTGGACCTTGCCTCGCTGGTAGCCGGTACCAAGTACCGCGGCCAGTTTGAGGAGCGTATGAAGGCGGTAATGAACGAGTTGGAGAAGTCTCCGGACGTGATTCTGTTCATTGACGAGCTGCATACGATTGTGGGTGCCGGTGGCGCCTCTGGCTCCCTGGATGCCTCCAACATGTTCAAGCCTGCGCTTGCCCGTGGCGAGATCCAATGCATCGGTGCCACTACCCTGGATGAGTACCGCCAGTACATCGAGAAAGATGGCGCCTTGGCCCGTCGTTTCCAGATTGTAATGGTAGACCCTACCACGCCAGAGGAGACCATCGAGATCCTGAACAACATCAAGGACAAGTACCAGGACCACCACCATGTAAACTACACCGACAAGGCGATTGAAGCCTGCGTGAAGCTGTCGGACCGTTACATGAGCGACCGTTTCCTGCCGGACAAGGCGATTGACATTCTGGATGAGGCCGGTGCGCGTGTGCACATCAACAATATTGTGGTGCCGGATGACATCCTGAAGCTGGAAGAGCAGATCGAGAACATCAAGGTAGAGAAAAACCGCGTGGTGAAGAGCCAGAAGTACGAAGAGGCTGCCCAACTGCGCGACAAGGAGAAAAAACTCATCGACCAGCTCGACAGTGCCAAAAAGAACTGGGAAGAAGAGACCAAAAAGAAGCGCTACCAGGTAAAAGAGGAAAATGTGGCAGAAGTTATTGCCATGATGACAGGTATACCGGTGAAGCGTATCGCACAGAAAGAAGGCGTGAAACTTCTGAACATGGGCGAAGAGCTGAAAGGCAAAGTAATTGGCCAGGACAAAGCGATCGGCCAGTTGGTGAAAGCCATCCAGCGCACGCGCGTGGGTCTGAAAGATCCGAAGAAGCCGATCGGCTCATTCGTGTTCCTTGGCCCGACAGGTGTAGGTAAAACAGAGCTTGCCAAAGTACTGGCTACCTACCTGTTCGACAAAGAGGATTCGCTGGTGCGTATCGACATGAGTGAGTACATGGAGAAATTCAGTGTATCTCGCCTGGTGGGAGCGCCTCCGGGATATGTGGGCTACGAAGAAGGTGGCCAACTGACCGAGAAAATCCGCCGCAAGCCATACTCTGTGGTATTGCTGGATGAGATTGAGAAAGCGCACCCGGACGTGTACAACCTGCTCTTGCAAGTGCTGGACGATGGTATCCTGACAGACGGACTGGGCCGTAAGGTTGACTTCCGTAACACGATCATCATCATGACCTCGAACATCGGTGCCCGCGACTTGCAGGACTTTGGAGCCGGTATCGGTTTCATGTCGAAGAGCAAGCAGGAGAACGTGGACGACATCATGAAAGGCACTATCGCCAGCGCGTTGAAGAAGACGTTCTCTCCTGAGTTCCTGAACCGTTTGGACGATGTGATCGTGTTTAACTCGCTTAACCGTGAGGACATGCACAAAATCATCGAGCTGTCGCTCAGCAAGCTGTTTACACGTGTGGAGTCGCTTGGCTACACCATTGAACTGACGAAAGAGGCGAAAGACTTTGTGGCTGAGAAAGGCTACGACCCGAAGTATGGCGCCCGTCCGCTGAACCGCGCGATCCAGAAGTACATCGAGGACCCGATTGCCGAGGAGATTCTGAAGGCTGAGGTAAACCAGGGCGATGTGATTCAGGTGAGCCACAAGGAGGGCGAAGAGAAACTGACCTTTACTTCCAAGAAGAGCAACAGCAAAAAAGCTAAAGGCGCTTCTGATGAAGCAGAGGAGACAGAGCCAAGCAAGTCTTCTGACTCAGACAAGACAAAAGAATAAAGCGTACGCTTTAACCATAGAAAAGGCTACCCCCGCGGGTAGCCTTTTTTTATTTACCCGCCGTAAGTCAGAGTAGCACCTTGGGCAGAGAACTGCTGCGCCAAAAATAAAAAAGCGGGTTTAAGCTTGGGCTTTGCCCTTCTCCCCGCTTCCCAGCAGCAGCGACACCGGCCGCATGCCTTCGTGCTTGTCAGCGATAAGCTTCAGAATAGCCAGGAACGGGATAAAGAGAATCATGCCGGAGGCACCCCAGAGTATGCCACCCGCCACAATGGCCAGGAGCGTAAACAGCATATTTACCTGCAGGCGCGCACTTACCGCCCACGGGAAAATCAGGTTCGCCTCCAGGTACTGCACCACCGAGAAAACGATAATCACCCCCAGCGGATACCACACCGAATCATAGGTGACCCAGGCCACCGTCATGGGAAGTATGGCGCCGATCGTGATGCCGACGTACGGGATAAAGGTAAGTATAGAAGCCACCACCCCGAAGAAAACGGCATGCGGCACTCCCATAAGAAACAAGCCCAGGCTGTTCAGCACCCCCACCACCACATACACCACAACCATCCCTTTTATAAAGTTATAGTAGGTGGTAATGGTCTCATGTAATATCTGGTGGATTTTGCGGTGCTCCTCCTGTGAAAAAAGAGAGTACAGAGCGCTTGTAAACTGCTCCCGGTTGTAGAGGATAAGCGCCACGTAAATCGGGATCAGGACAAACAGCACCAGGGAAACAGCGGACGTATACACGACATCCTGCGCCATGGCAAAAGCAGAGGCCGCTATTTCGCCGGCCATGCGCTCCACCCAGGCTATCTGCGCCGCTGCGTCTATGGCGTAGTGCCGCTCCAGGTACGCGCTCAGGTTTTGCCAGGTAGCCAGCAGCTTTGCCTGCAGCGAGGGCCACTCCTGCCCAAAGCGCAGCATTTGCTTGATGAGCAGAAAACCCAGCCCGCCCACCAGCACAACCAGCAGCAGCAAGCACAGCAGAATCGCCGCCCAGCGCGGCAGCCCCTTCCGCTCCAGCCACTTGCAGATCGGGTAAAGCACAAAGCTGATAAGGAGCGCAAAACTTAACGGGATAAACAGCGTGCGCCCCACATACAGGATCAGCGAAAGCAGAACCGTGTACTGCAGCCATTTCAGCCAGTTTATACCTGAGCTATTGTCCATAGAAATGCTATATTTGTTTTACCAAAGCAGCGCGTGCCGCCGCCGACAATATTCTCATTATTTTCTCAAAATCCTAAACTCAACCCGAAGCCTTCATACCATGAAATTCAGACACATTGCCCTTGCGCTTGCCTGCGGATTCGCCGCCACTGCCTCAGCACAGGACCTGAGCACCATCACCCAGGAAAAGACGACCCAAATCGTGTCTGCCCTGAGCGCCGACGACATGGAGGGGCGCGCCTCCTTCACACCCGGCATCGATAAGGCTGCGAAGCTTATCCAGCGCGAGTTCCAGCGCATCGGTCTGCAACCGCTGCCCGGGGAAGACGACCTGATGCAGACGTTTACCATGTACCGCGCCGCACCGAGGGAGAAGGAGGTAAAGCTGGACGGCAAGAAGGTTTCGCCTGAGAACGTATTCGCCATCACTGATAAAAAAGAGCTGGAGTGGAAACACAAGGGAAAGCAGCAGGTGGTAAAGATTGGCGAGAACGACGATTTCCGTACCGCCCTGCGCAGCCTGAACAACGAACAGGATGTAGTGGTGCTGGTGCACCCCAAGCATGAGGACATCTTTAAGCGCTACCAGCACTACATGGGCGAGGGCAGTGTGAAACAGCAGCTGGAAGAAGGCGGCAGCAGCAAAGTATTTATCCTGACCGACCAGCTGAACGCCCGCAAGTATAACATTGAGGTTGAGAACAACATAGAGCAGCTGCAGCTAACCAACGTGGGCGGCATGATTGAGGGCAAGCGCAAAAACGAATTTGTGGTGTTCTCCGGCCATTATGACCACATCGGCATTCAGAAGCCCATAGACGGGGACAGCATTGCCAACGGTGCCGACGACGATGCCGCCGGCACGACAGCCGTAATGCAGCTGGCCGACTACTACAAACAGCAGCCTCAGCCGGAGCGCTCGCTGCTCTTTGTGGCCTTTGCGGCAGAGGAGATCGGCGGCTTCGGCTCCAAGTACTTCTCAGAGCAGCTAAGCCCGGACGAGATCGTGGCGATGTTTAACATTGAGATGGTGGGCAAGCCCTCGAAGTTTGGCCCCAACAGTGCCTACCTCACGGGTTTTGAGCGCTCAGACCTTGGCAAGCTGATGCAGAAAAGGCTGGAAGGCACCACCTACAGCATCCACCCGGACCCATACCCGGAGCAGAACCTGTTCTACCGCTCCGACAACGCCACCCTGGCCCGCCTTGGCGTGCCGGCCCACACCATCTCCTCGGTGCAGATAGACCAGGACAAGACTTACCACACCGTAAACGATGAGCTGGAGCAGCTGGACATGGCGCACCTGACAAACATGATCAAGGCCGTTGCCCTGGCCTCGCAGGGCGTGGTAAACGGAGAGGATACCCCTACGCGCGTAGATAAGTCGCAGGTAAAGTAGGGGAAGCTTTTAAATCTCAGTACACTTCAAAGTATCATGAAAAAAAGTGAAGAGTTTGAAAAGCTAATTGAAAAAATACATAGGATACTTGAGCCTGACGGAAGCACAGTAACATGGAACGAGAGGATACCAGACCCTGACAATCCTAAACAACTCAGACAGATAGACATATTAATTAGCTCAAAAGGACTTAAAAAGTACATCGAGTGTAGAATTCATAATAAACCACAGGATGTTAAATGGATTGAGTATTTACATGGAGAAAAAGCAAGCTTAAACTTGGAAGAAATTGTTGCAGTTTCGGCATCAGGATTTACTGAAGGGGCAATCAAAAAAGCGAAACGCTTTGGCATTGAATTAAAGACTCTCAGCTTATTAACTGAGTCAGAAATTCTCGCATGGAAGCCAAAATCTAGCTGCTCATTAGTTTTTTACAAAGTTGAGGAATTGCTGATCAAAATTAAGCCTTTCCAATTTGTTAAAGATGAATCAACAAAGAAGACAATGATTCACAATTTCACCACAAGTCAATATGCTCTCAGTAATGCTTTAAATAGTTATTTTCACACATTAATGAGCAACAATCATAAAGTTGCTGCGGATGGCACCTATAATATGCTGATTCATACTTATGATAAGTTAACCTTGGCAGGCCTACAAATAGCAGAAATACAGATAAATGGTAGAATTAAACCATTTATCAGAGAAGTTTATATAAATACCATGCAAGAATATAGTTCTTCTATTTGTGGAAAAGGAGAAGTGCACATTGAAAACTTTGAAGAGGCGATAAAAATCATAAAAACAGACACTAAAAATTCTCTCGTTTTAAATTTCGACAATGTAGTCCTGCCAGATAATGTTATTTTTTCTGGTGACTTGATTATAGGACTTGGTAAGGCATCACGAATGGGACCTGTATATTATGAAAGCACTAATGATCCTCAGCCAAATATAAATGTGATTAAATATTGTATCATTTAGCTTAGAGTGCCGTGGCAGCAACATACAGATGCTTGCCATCATATTAAACCATGCTCAGTATCTCACCAAACTTACTTATACCATGAAAATAACCCCGCACCTACTTCTTTCTGTCTCTGTCTTTTGCCTTTTCAGCTGCTCTGAGAGCGAGGAGAATAAAACCACGGGCACTGCGCCCAATGCCCCTGCCGTTACAGCACCCGCGCAAACGCAGCCGGCCAACACCCAGAACACCACGGCCGCTGTTAACCCGCCGCACGGGGCACCCAACCACCGCTGCGACATTCCGGTTGGTGCCTCTCTCAGCCTGCCGCCGCAGCCGAACCTGAGGCCGGTGCCGCAGTTCACGCCTCCCGCGCAGGGCGGCACAGTAGCACCGGGCATGAACCCACCGCACGGGCAGCCGGGCCACGACTGCTCTATCGCTGTAGGTGCCCCTCTGAACAAGTAAAACATTAAAGCGCCGCACCCAGCCCCTGAAAAGGCTGGGTGGCAGAACCGGCAGAACCTCCTGAGCACATGAAGCACATACTTGCCATTGCCGTACTTTGCTGCATCGCGTACTGCAGCAGCGCCCAGCAGCAGTACTACAAGCCAAAGAAAATAAAGCACAAGGGAGCTTATGCTCTCAAGCAGGCAGGCGTCGTTTTCCCCGAGTCGATAGAGAAGTATAAAAAGCTGGATGTTTACGCCTTCAACGCTGAGAAGACAAATGTGGGCGTTACCTACGAGGTCAGGAACAACTATGAGAAGACAACCTTCACCATCTACGTTTACCCGGCAGACAGCAAGGCCGAAGGCCGTTTACGCGGAGAGTACCTGCAGGCGCTACAGTCCGTTGCCAACGCCTCCTACCGTGGCGTCGGGGCTGTACAGTATCCTGTTTCCTTTAAGGAAGACGGCTATAAGGTAAATGGCTTCACGGCCGACATCAACAGCAAGTTTGCCAAGGACCGCTCGCGCCTCACCGTGTTTGAGTGCGGCAACTGGTTCCTGAAAGTAAGGCTGTCTTCTGAGGACCTGGACTCGCTGGCGTTTCATACCCTGGAGCAGCAGCTCATTGCCCGGTTCTCTCCCGCAAAGCTCGTGCAGCAGGCACCTCTGTCGGGTACGTTTAACATGCACTTAGCCCCGGCTGCGTATCGCGACTCCACCATGCTGCATGCAACGCTGGGCAGTGCCTACAAGAAAGTGGAGTGGGCCGTAGAGAACCTGGATTCGCTGGAACGCTCCTCCTGCATACCGGATATGTACCTGGAGTTCCACACAGTACCCTTGCAGGAGCTCGTAAAGCTGTGGGAGGAGACAGCGTTCGCCAGCTCCCCCACTACAGACAGCTATATTTCGGAACTGAAGACGGTGACAGAAAGTGGCTTTTTAGAGGAGATGATCATGGACCAGTACAACATGGTAATGATCGTGCCGGATGAGATAGTGTTAGACCTGGCGGAATACAGGGTCTGGCTCAACCAGCACCCGGTCAGTATTAACCTTCATGAGAAGTTCTACGTGCTGAGCAGCAGCGATAAATAAAGCAGAACCCCTGTGGACTTGCTGCCTCCTGCAACCTCTGTTTAAACAATAAACAGCGCTGTTCTGTTAGGTTGTGTAGCTAAAGAGAGAAACATGAGCAATAACAAACAGAAAAAGCTTAACGATATACCTGCGTCCGTACTCGACCTGGTGCATATACTGTCGGGGCAAACAGCCGCAGACTCGTTCCCGAACAGCCTGGACCTTGCCCGCCACGTGGAGAAATGGGGGTTTGAGCGGTACTGGATGGCGGAGCACCATAACATGCCGGGCATTGCCAGTTCCGCCACTTCGGTCCTGATCGGCTACATTGCCGGAGGCACCTCCAGCATCAAGGTCGGCTCGGGGGGCATTATGCTGCCCAACCATGCGCCGCTCGTGGTGGCAGAGCAGTTCGGCACGCTGGCCTCCCTTTACCCGAACCGGATCGACCTTGGTTTGGGCCGGGCACCCGGCACCGACCAGCAGACAGCCATGGCCCTGAGGCGCAACATCGGCAGTGCCGGCGAAGACTTCCCCACAAACGTAAAAGAGCTCCAGCAGTACCTGTCTGCCGATAACCAGACCTCCCGTGTTAGGGCCGTTCCGGGCGAAGGGCTGAACATACCGCTGTGGATCCTGGGCTCCAGCACGTTTGGCGCACAGCTGGCAGGTATACTTGGCTTGCCCTACGCCTTCGCCAGCCACTTTGCACCGGCAAGCCTGCAGGTAGCCCTGAAAGTATACCGCGAGAGTTTTCAGCCGTCGGAGCAGTTGCAGGAGCCTTATGCCATGGCCTGTGTCAACGTTATCGCGGCAGACACCGACGAGCAGGCAATCCACCTGTCCACTACCCTGTACCAGTCCTTTCTGAACGTGATACGGGGCAAAGCACTGCCGCTGCAGCCCCCCGTGGATAGCATGGCCAGCCTCTGGGACGCCAACGAAAGGTATGCGGTAAACCAAATGCTGCGCTACTCCTTTGTCGGAAGCCCGGCAACCGTAAAAGAGGAGCTGCAGGCCTTTCTGGATGAGACCCAGGTAGACGAGATTATGGTGGCCTCCGCCATGTACGACCACCAGGCAAGGCTCCGTTCCTATGAAATCCTGTCGGACCTGTTTAAGCCTGCAGGCAAAACGGCTTAGGGAAACGGTACTACCCTTCCTGCCGGGCCGCCAGTGGCGGATAACAGCAGCCATACTTCAGGCGGAAACCACACAAAGGGCGGCTCCCGAACAGGAGCCGCCTTTTGCTTGAGCTTGTACTGCACTTCTGCCCAGGCACATGCACATGCTGCCAATGTTGAGGCTGGCACCGCCACATGCCCCACATCAGATTGCGAACAGTCATCAATTTTTACGACCTTTGTGTATAGCAAAAGTATAAACACCCTTGTCTGAGCTTTTAAACTTCAACTACCCGCCGGAGCCGGCAACGGACCGCGTCACGCTCTTTGCCGACGTCATCCTGCCCCTGCCCCTCCCCAAGCTGTACACGTACCGCATCCCGTTCGAAATGAACGACGAGGTGCTGGTGGGCGCGCGGGTAATTGTGCAGTTTGGCTCCAAGAAAGTGCTGAGCTGCATTGTGGCTGACATTCACGAAAACGCACCGGCCGACTACCAGGCAAAGTATGTGCTGGATGTGCTGGACGACAAGCCCATTGTTACCGCACCGCAGCTCAAGCTATTTAAGTGGATTGCCGATTATTACATGTGCACGCTGGGAGAGGTTATCAATGCCGCCCTGCCCTCTGCGCTAAAGCTCAGCAGCGAGTCCCGAATACAGCTACACCCGCACTACAACCCCGAGGAAGACGAGCTCGTGCTTGCCGCCCAGGAGGAGAAGATCATCTTTGCGCTGCAGAACAACCAGGCCCTGACCTTTAGCGAGGTCGGCAACCTGCTGCAGCTCAAGAGCTACCATAAGTTCATCAAATCGCTCATCCAGAAGGAGGCCATCATTATTTTTGAACAGGTGAGCGACAGGTTTTCGCCGAAGGTGGTGAAGAAGGTGCGCCTGTCGGAGCACTTTGTGCAGGAAGAGGGCATGCTGGAGGAGCTCTTTAACCAGCTCGCGCCGCAGCCCAAGCAGCTGGACGTGCTGCTGAACTACCTGCAGCTCGTGCCTGTGCACCAGGACATCCACCTCAACTACATGGGCGTGGACAAAGCCGCCCTTACCAACAACCCCCACCTGTCGGCCTCCTCCATCAACACCCTCATAAAGAAGGGCGTGCTGGAGCAGTTTGACAAGATCGTTTCGCGCTTCCCGATGGACCACGGCACGCAACAGCTGCCGATGGCACTGTCGGAGCACCAGCTGCAGGCGAAAGATGAAATTCTGGGGCTCTTCAAGGAAAAGGACACAGTGCTGCTGCACGGCGTAACGGGCAGCGGCAAAACAGAAGTGTACATTGACCTGATAAAGCATGCGCTGGACAGCGGCGGGCAGGTATTATACTTACTGCCCGAGATTGCCCTCACAGCCCAGATCGTAACGCGCCTGATGAAGGTGTTTGGCGACAAGCTGGGCGTGTACCACTCCAAGTTTTCAGACAACGAGCGCGCCGAAGTATGGCAGGGCATTCTGTCGGGCCGCTTTCAGGTGGTGGTGGGGGTGCGCTCCTCTGTCTTCCTGCCTTTCCACGACCTGTCGCTGGTGATTATTGACGAGGAGCACGAGGCCAGCTATAAGCAGTATGAGCCGGCGCCGCGCTACAACGCCCGCGAGACGGGCCTGATGATGGCGCACCTGCAAGGCGCAAAGACCCTGCTGGGCTCGGCCACGCCTTCCATAGAGAGCTACTACAACTGCAAAACCGGCCGCTGGGGCCTGGTAAGTATGACCAAGCGTTTCGGTGAGGCCAGGCTGCCGGACATCGAGCTGGTGGACACGCGCCGGGAGCAGCAACGCAAGAACATGCACAGCCATTTCTCGGCCAAGCTGCTGCAGGATATTGAGGAGCGGCTGAAGCGGCACGAGCAGGTGATCCTGTTCCAGAACCGCCGTGGCTATGCCCCTTTTATTAGCTGCGACGAGTGCTCCTGGATACCCAAGTGCAAGTTTTGCGCCGTTAGCCTCTCCTACCATAAGTTCAACAACGAACTGCGCTGCCACTACTGCGGCTACCACGAGCGCATGCCCCACGACTGCCCCGCCTGCGGTGCCACCACGCTTAGGAGCATGGGCTTCGGCACCGAGAAGGTAGAGGACGAGCTGAAGCTGCTTTTGCCCGACGCCGAGGTGCAGCGCATGGACCTGGACACGACCAAGAAGAAGAACAGTTACCAGCAGATTATCTCTGACTTTGAGTCCGGGCGCACCAATGTGCTGGTGGGCACCCAAATGGTTACCAAGGGCCTCGACTTTGAGAACGTAAGCCTGGTGGGTATACTTAATGCCGACACGATCATCAATTTCCCGGATTTCCGGGCGCATGAGCGGGCCTACCAGCTGTTTGTGCAGGTAAGCGGGCGCGCCGGCCGTAAAGGCAAGCCAGGTTCGGTGATTATCCAGACCCGCGACCCGCTGCAACCTATCTTTAACAAGGTGCGCAGCAACGATTACCAGACACTTTACGAGCACGAGATCGAGGAGCGCATGCGCTTCGGCTACCCGCCGTTCACGCGCATGATCCGCGTCACCGTAAAGCACGCCGATGACAAGATCGCCGAAAACGCTGCCATTGTACTGGCCAAAGACCTGACCGACCGGCTAGGGAAGCAGCAGGTACTGGGGCCGGAGGTGCCGTATATCTTCAAGATCCGCAACCTGTTCCTGCAGGAGATCCACATCAAGCTCCCGCGCGACACCACCAACCTGAAAGCTGCCAAAGGCCAGATCGCGCAGGCCATCTTCAACCTAAAGCTGCTGTCAGACTTTAAAGGAATCAGGGTGGTGGCAGATGTGGACCCGGTCTAAGTCGCCGCCCCTTTCTCAGCTCTGCCACAAATTAGGCGCACCTTTCTTGTACTTATATTGCACCATTGCACAAGGCCTTTGCAGCGATTAACTACGGGAGGAGTGGTTGAGGCAAAACAGGCACGAAAAAATTTTGCAAATATTTTTCCTTCTACAACAACCTTCCGCAAACCACTCGCGTAAATATAGATACCTTTGGCTAAAAGTTGAGAACCTGAAAGTCTGATTGTTCAGAAGGAACAGTATAGACTTTCAGGTTTTTCCTTTATCCCCCCTCCTTATTCCGGCCTGTCTTTTCGGAAAAGCATCAGCAGGTAAATTGCACCGAAAACCAGGAAGACCACCAGCAGGAAAACATCCAGCCACGAATATTCCCCCGTTAAAACCCTGTAGGCATTCAGGCCTGCAAAAACAAAGCAGACAACGGTCATTACGATGCGGTAAGTACGGCGATTTTGCATAAGAAATAGCAATTGTATAAGTGAAAGCTGTTATCGTTTCTACCCCCGGTACAGCAGGAGGCTCCCCAGCAGTAAAAGCAGGGGCAGCGTGTCGGGCCGCGGTGCAGTAAACGTTTGCGTGAAGGTAATGTAGCCAGAAAAAAGGCACAAACCAGGAGCATTTTATTATGCCTGTGTGGAAACAGGCGCTTTAGAACCACACCCCGAAGGTAGGCCATTCCGCTACGGAAAGCACTACCGCTTGCTGGCACTAAACCAGCATGTACAGCATCATCCAGGCTGTGATTAGCAGCGTAGCCACCAGGTTAAGAATAGCGCCGGTTCGCACCATCTGGCCAATGGGCACTTGCCTGCTGCCGTAAACAATGGCATTGGGCGGCGTGGCCACGGGCAGCATAAAGGCCATACTACAGGCAAGCACCGCCCCCAGCACCGGGTACAGCAGCGGCAAGCCCAGCCCATGCAGCACCCCAATGATGATCGGCACAAACGTAATGGCAATTGCTGTGTTAGAACTTACTTCGGTGAGCATCAGCACCAGGAAAACCAGCACCAACACAAGCAAAACCTGTTGGTTAGGGTCTATGAAAGAGGTAATGCTGCGCCCGATCACGTCTGCCAAGCCCGAGGTTACCACCAGCTGCCCCAGTGCCATCCCGCCGCCGAACAGCAGAATGGTGTCCCAGTCTATCTTTACCAGGTCTTCGGCTATGAGCGTACCGGCTCCGCCCGTTTCCTGCCCCGGTGGGATAAGGAACAGCAGCAGTGCCGCCAGCACCGCCACCGTGCTCTCTGCAAAATAGGCGCTCATAAAGGCATAGGCCTCCTCCATGCCGAATAAATTAAACACACCCGGCGCCAGCCACAGCACAACGGCCAGTGTAAACACCCCCATCGTTACCACCTCGCCCTTGCGTAGCTTTTCGCGTTGCTGCTGATGCTTCTCCACATAAGCCTGCACAACCTGTTGGTTGTAGTCGGACTTGCGCAGGAAATAGCGCATGTACAGGAGCAGAAAACCGTACATACTCAGAGAAACCGGCAAAGCCAGGTACATCCACTGCAGGAAATCGATGCGGATGCCCTGTTGCGCCAGGTAATTTACCCCGATCAGGTTAGGCGGCGAGCCAATAATCGTGCTGACGCCCCCGATAGAGGCGCTGTAGGCGATACCCAGCAAAAAGTAAACGGCCGAGCTTTTCCCCGTTTGCTCCGGCGGGCAAACCAGCTGCGTTACCCCCAGCATGAGAGGCAACAGCATGGCAACCGTTACGGAGTTGCTCACCCACATCGAAAGCACAAAAGAGATAAACGAGAAGCCGAGGAACAGGCGGAAGAGGCTCTGCTGAAAGAACGGCTGAGAAAGGATAAAGAGGGCGATGCGCTTGTCCAGGCCATGGCGCGTCATGGAGCGTGCCAGCAGAAAGCTGCCGATAAAAAGCAGAATAATCGGGTGTCCCAGGTTCTGGAAGGCTGTTTCAACCTCTGCCACCCCCAGCATAACCGCCAGGAGCACGCCCAGAAAAGCCGTCATGGAGAGCGGAATTACCTCTGCCATCCAGAAGACCAGGCAGAAGGCCATGATGGTGGCAACCAAGCGCGCCTGGTGCTCCAACATGGGCGTAAGCAGCCACACGAGCAACGCCAGCAGCGGCGCCACCACCATTCCAATGTTGCGACGGGTGAGGTACATAGCAGGTATTTAGCCCTTACAAACGCAAATACCTGGCTGAAGGATATCGTAAAGTAGAAGTATAGCTATACTTACTTTAGCTCTTCAGGTAGCGCTCCCTTAAAATCTTTTGGTGATGCACCTCATGCCCAAGTATGATATACCCCAGCGCCCGGACACTTACCTCTATCCCTCCGGAAATACCCTTCTGCTGCAGGGCCTCTTCATCAAAGCTTTTAAACAGCTCAATGGTGGCGGTGCGCAGCGAAGTGTACTCTGCAATGATAGCGTTGATATCCCGGGCATCGGCTTTGGCGGGTGCGATGTAGGCGTTCTCGTCGAAGCCCGGCAGCTCGGTTTTGTCCTGGCGGGCGAAGCGCAGGGCACGATACGAGAAAATGCGCTCCGTGTCCATAATGTGCACCATCATCTCCTTTATACTCCACTTGCCCGGGGCATAGCGGAATAGCAGCCGCTCCTCGGCCAGGCCCTGCACCATTCCTGTGATAAAGACGTAGCTGGCGGTCAGCCCTTCGATAAGGTCATCGGTTTTGGCCTGCTGCACATAGTTGCTCAGGAAGCCGCTGTGCTCTTCCGGTGTTGGAGGAGTAATTATATGTTGCGTCTGCATAACTCAATATCAATGGATATAGATGCTGTGCAAGGTACAACATTTATACTATAATATATAGGGGCCCATTTTATAGCTGCCCCCCCGTTCCGCAGCAGCGACGCGCCGGGCCTAAACGGGTGTGCCACTGGCTTGTCCGGAAGCCCTGCTTTACTTCTCTGAGCTGCCCGGGCCGCTCCCTTTGCCGCGGCCCCACCTCCTCTCCTGGCCTTAAAACTTCAGAAGGCGCGGCCTCCGTTCATTCGTAAGAACCTAAAAGAAAAGCCCCTGCTCCACAGTGGAGCAGGGGCTTCCTAAGGCATGCAGGCTTTGCTACTGCCCTACCACAAATACGGCGTTGCCAAATAACAGCTTACCGCCCTGCCAGAAACCTCTGAACAGCGGGTTGTCAGCCAGGTACACTACTTGCCCGCGACCCATCTCCTGTGTGCCGATGATGAGGGCGTCCTGCAGCTTCTCCTTCGCCTGTTGCCCTACGAAGCCGGTTGCATGGTTGTCTTTCTTCAAAACGCCCACGTTCCAGCCATTCTCCAGAAACCGGTACGTGTCAGACGAGCGGATGAGGGCGAAGTAGTTATCGCCGTACCCGAACGCAAGCGGGTGTGTCTTGTCCAGGTCCACGCGGTACACGCTTCCCTGCACCTCATCGGCCAGTTCTTCGCGCTCACGCTGCGCGTAGGTGCGCAGGTGCCTGTAGGGATTTTCCTCTTTGTCGGCGCCCTTTTCCTTCTCTGCACTCCCACTCTCTTTCTTCTTCAGGTCGAAGCCCTTCTTGCCGGCCAGGTAACCAGCGGCGCTTTCCATGGCGATTAGCTTGCCGCCGCCGCGCACCCACTCCTGCACCTTCTCCAGCGCCTGCTCGTCCAGCACCTTGCTGTAAGCGCCTGTAGGCAGAATCAGCACGTCAAACTCCTGCAGCGGAACCTGGCTAAAGTATGAGGTATTCAGCACGGTGACCGGGTAGTTTATCTGCTGCTCAAAGAAGTGCCATACTTCCCCGAAGCCGTAAGGAGAAACACCTTCGCCGGACATAACGGCCACCTTGGGCATTTTCAGGTAGCGCACATTTCCTGAGCCAAAGTCCGCGCCGCTCGATACAAAACCAGTGCTGGTGGCATGCAACTGCACGTTAAGCTGTTGGGCCAGCTCGTGCACCGTGCT
The DNA here is from genome assembly GCF_003585765.1 of Pontibacter actiniarum. Lineage (NCBI taxonomy): Bacteria > Pseudomonadati > Bacteroidota > Cytophagia > Cytophagales > Hymenobacteraceae > Pontibacter > Pontibacter actiniarum. Next base: position 471,502 of record NZ_CP021235.1, on the reverse strand, counting down.
GTCAAACCCGTCGCCCATGCGCTCGTTGCCGGTGCGTGTAATAACCAAGGTGCCAGGCGTGTATTGCTCGCCACCGATTTCAAACGGGCGCTCCGCCATCCGTACCTTCACTCCTTTTTCCATCAGCTCCGTCATAAACGTTAGGTCCTGCAGGCTGTTCCAGCTGGCCAGGTAGGCGTATGGCTTCGCTATGTCGATAGCGGCCGGCGTAGTGCCGGGCTTGCTGCTGCTCATCGCCACTTTGCCCTTCACGGCATAGGCCTGCACCCCGTATGCGTACGGCAAAGACCAAGAGGTGATGTCGTAGGTGAGGGAGTCCTCCAGCTTGGCGTTGGGCTCAAACAACACCTTCACCAGGGTAGATTTAGGCTGATACATGCTGATTACCACGTCCTGCGGTGCCAGCTTTACACTTTCGGTTTTACCGTTGCTGTAGTTGTAACCTCTCACCGAGCCGTTGTTGGCCGCATAGCCGTACGCGATGCCTTGCTGCTCCAGGTAGTCCGTCAGCATTTTGATGTTGCCAGGGCTGCTGCCGCTCTGTTTAATCACGAAGGACTTGTACTCGCCCTCGGGGTTTCTCAGGCTGCTGTCGTAGTATTTGCGGAACTCCTGCTTCAGCTGGTCGGCCTTCTCGGAGGTAGCCTTGATGGTGGCTTCGCTCGCGGCAACGTGATGGGCGATACGGTCGCTGAGCGTGAGGGTGTCGCCATCCGCCTTTCGGTAGGCCAGGCCGGCACGGCCGGAGCCACCCTGCTCATAGGTCATACCAATGGCACCGTTGTAGGTGGGCCAGGTGTCACCGTAGCTGGGGTAAAACAGGTCGAAGCTCTCGCGGGTGAAGTACAGCCAGTTGTTTTTATCAAAGTACTGCCGGTTGTACTCGCCGATGGTGTTTTGGAACTGGCGCTGCCAGGGAGTTATACTTTCGTGGAAAGGCTTGGCTGCCGGCGAGAAGTAGTAAGGCGCTTCGGGGCCCATCTCGTGAAAGTCGGCGTGCACCTGCGGCAGCCAGCTGTTATACTTCTTTAGCCGCTCCCTTGACTCCACCTGTGTTTGCCAGGCCCAGTCGCGGTTCAGGTCGAAGTAATAGTGGTTCGGCCTGCCGCCCGGCCACGGCTCCCAGTGCTCCCAGGCATAAGGCGAGGCATTGCCGCCCCGGTTCGAGGCCTGCTTGTACCACTGCACGTAGCGCTCGCGGCCATCCGGGTTCACCACCGGGTCCAGGATCACCACTGTGTTCTGCAGCCACTGCTTACTCTGCGCACTTTCCGGGTTCACCAGGTCGTAGAGCACCTGCATCACCGCCTCCGAGCTTACCGACTCGTTGCCGTGCACGTTATAGCTCAGCCATGCAATGGCAGGCTGCTCCCCCTGCACCTGGCCGTTGGTCAGGTTGGCCTGGCGGAGGTTGTTCTCGCGGATCTGCTCCAGGCGCGCCAGGTTTTCGTCAGAAGCGACGTAGGCCAGCACCAGCGGGCGGTTTTCGTAGGTGCGGCCATATTCCTCTACTTTGATACGGTTAGGCGCCTGCCCTGCCAGGTAGGCCACATAATCCAAAATGCGGTTATGGGTAGTGAACTGCTCCCCCAGCTCATAACCGAGGAACTGCGCCGGAGTCTGGAGCCGCTGCTGTGCCACGGCCACCTGCACACTCAGCGTTACCAGCAGCAAAGCGGCAAAACGCTTTAGAGGTTTTATCATGTTTATACTTATAAAGTAGGTGTATAGTGAGTTTGTAATAAGGTACAATCTGCGCAAAAAAGGCGAGTTTGGCAAGCTGCCGCGCAGTTGCCCGCTTATAGGCACTTCCTGCGGCGGCGGATTATCTTTTGGTTAAATTTTAAAGTTGTTTAAACTTTTGCCAGAAAAGCGTTACATTTGTACCCGAATCCCAATCTGGGTTTCCTATCGCCCTACACACCACCGAAAACAACTTCTTACAAGGCGCAGCTTTGCAGTAACCAAGGGGTGCTATGCCCTCCACTGCTCCAGCTTTAGTGGTAACGCAACTACACTATACTTACTGGCAGAGGGCATTAGGGCGATTTTTCAGAGAAACTAAACTAACTAAACTACACTCAGGCCCGGCGCTTTGCTCCGGGCTCTGTTTTTTTATAGCCATACTTCTGCGGCCGCGCCCGTATGCTCAAAGTATGAGGGATGCGCTGAAGAAAATAACAACGGGTGTACTTTGGCTCTTCATGGCGGTGCTCAGTTGTGTGGCAGCCTTCCTGCTGGCCGCTTTTCTGCTCAGCAGCGTGCCGGTGAACAGGGGCTATGCGCAGGCGCATCAGGAACCGGTTGAGATTTTTGTAACCTCGAACGGGGTGCACACAGACATTATTGTGCCGGTGGCCACCGTCTACATCGACTGGCGCCGGAGGTTACCGCTGCACCAGTTCGAGCGCGTAGACAGCAGCTTCCGCTACCTCGCCTTTGGCTGGGGCGACCGGCGTTTTTACATGGAAACACCTGAGTGGAGCGACCTGCGGCCAGGGGTAGCCGTTACTGCTGCGCTTTGGCCAACCCGCTCGGCTATGCACGTTACCTACATTCGCTCCCGCCCTGTACCCAACCGCCGGCAACAGCCCGTGCTCCTCTCCCCGGAGCAGTACCAGCGCCTGATCACCTACATCGACCATTCCTTTGTACAGCAGCACGACGGTTATACCCACATCCGAAACACCGGCTACACCGGCCAGGATACCTTCTACGAGGCGCACGGCCGGTTTTACATCCTGAAGAACTGCAACAACTGGGTTAACCAGGGGCTGAAGCGCGCCGGAGTGAAGACAGCCTTGTGGGCTCCTATCCCCTATGCGGTGATGCGGCACCTGCGCTAAAAGAAAAGCCCCAGCATGTGCCGGGGCTCCTTCTACATCAATCACTAAACACAATAGTTCTATCTGATTCTACTTCATCGGCACTTCCATCAGCAGGACTTCTGCATCGCCGGAGGCTTTCACCGTGACGCTGCTCACATCACTTATCCCCATACCGTCGCGCTTAGACAGCTTCTCACCGTCTATTTCCACCTCACCGTCTATCACGAAGGCGTACAGGCCATTGCCTTGCTTGTGTAGCGTGTACTCCTCAGAGAAACCGCTTTTCAGGGTGCCGAGCGTGAACCAGGCATCCTGGTTAATCCAAAGGGCTCCCTCCTGCTTCTCCGGGGCGATAACGGTTTGGAGTCTGTTCTGGCGGTCTTCGGGCCGAAAGGTCTTCTGCTCGTAGCGCGGCGTGATATCCCGCTCTTTCGGGAACACCCAGATCTGCAAAAAGTTTACAGGGTCTGCCTTGGAGGCGTTAAATTCTGAGTGCGTTAACCCGCTGCCCGCCGACATGATCTGCACCTCGTTGGTCTGGATAACCTCTTTGGTGCCGGTGCTGTCCTGGTGGGCGAGCGACCCCTTGATCGGAATGGAGACAATCTCCATGTTGTCATGCGGATGTGTGCCAAAGCCCATGCCCGGTGCCACCACATCATCGTTCAGCACGCGCAACAGGCCAAAGCCCATGCGCTCCGGGTTGTAGTACTGGGCAAAGCTGAAGGTATGGTGAGAGTCCAGCCAACCATGGTTGGCACGGCCGCGCGTGGCGGCTTTATGCATTACTTTCTGGCTCATAGCTGTATCTTTTTGAGGTTTATTACTTCTGTTCCCAGTGCCCTTTGAACACCAGCTCATTCAGCGGCTTTCGCACGCGCGGCGCCAGCTCACGCTCCCTCAGGTTCTCCGGCAGCGACTCGGGCTCGCCCACGTAGCCTACCGCCCCCATCGAAACCGGCTCAAAACCTTCCGGTATGCCCAGCACCTCCCGGGCCTTGGCCGCGTCGAAACCGCCCATCAGGTGTACATGCAGGCCGAGGTCGGTGGCCTGCAGCAGTAGGTTGCCGGTGGCAAGCCCCACATCGTGCCAGGCGTGGCCGTTAGGGTTTCCGTTAAAGTCGTAGCTCTTTTTGGCAACCGTAATAAACAACGCCGCCGCATTCTTAGCCCAACTGTTACCGGCTACCAGGCAGTTAGCAAGGCGCTCAAAGCTCTCCCTGTTATCGCTGGTGGCATAGATAAAGCGCCACGGCTGCTCGTTCATGGCCGATGGGGCCCAGCGGGCTGCCTCAAACAGCGCCTCCAGCTGCTCTTCGCGCACGGGGCGGTCGCTAAAGGCACGCGGGCTCCAGCGTTGTTCTATCAAAGTATGAATCTTCAAGTTATTTTCTGTTGATGTCTCCATTTTGTTTTCCTTTTGTAAACCTGCTACACTTCTTTTGGTTATGTCACCTGATAAAAAGTAACAGGTACAAATTTAATGTATATACATATAATGTACAAACATATTATTATTTTTGTTCCCGCTAAACGAGATAATTATTACGTGGCGGGCCTGCACCTGCTCGCATCATCAGAAAAATCAATCCAAAAAAAGTTTAAACTAAATCACCTAAAATCAGCTATGTACTTATATTTAGCTATATTAGTAGTCCAAAAAGGTAGTCCGCTAGTGCTACTATCTAATTTAACGCTTCATTATCCCTTATGAAAACTTTTGCCCAGGCTGTTTACAATGGCGCCGCAAACGAGAACTTATTTGGAGCATCCTCAAAAGTTACCGCTGCCTTACAGGATGCCATAGCCCAGGTCCACAGCTACCCCACTCCTGATGCAGCACCGCTTCGGCAGGCGATAGCCTACCACCTGGGCCTGCAGCCGTCTCAGATAGCGGTGGGGAGCGGCTCCGCCGAACTCATCTCACTGCTGGTGCGCGCTTTCTGCCAGCCGTTCGCAGAGAGCAACGTTGTGTCGGTGGCGCCAACGTACCCGCTTTACCAGATGGAGGCCGCCGCGCTGGGCGTTACTTTTAAGCCGGCTCCGCTAAACAGCAAGTATGAGTTTGACATCGATTGCCTGCTGCGGCAGGTTGACGGCAACACGCGCCTTGTTTTCCTCTCAAACCCCAACAACCCCACCGGTGGTTATCTCACTTACGCTCAGCTGGAGCGGCTACTGCAGGAGATACCGCCACAGGTGCTACTGGTGCTGGACGAGGCTTACGTGGAGTTTGTAACCGCCCCGGACTTCGCCAAGGCCCTGCCGTACCTGGCACAGCATGCCAACCTGGTAGTGCTCCGGACATTCTCGAAAGCCTACGGCCTTGCCTCCCTCCGCGTGGGCTACATGGTGGCTCAGGAGCAACTGCTTGCTCGACTACTCCCGGCCAAGCAGCCGTTTAACGTGAACCAGCTGGCGCAGATTGGCGCCGTAATCGCCCTGGAAGACGAGGAGCACCTCGCCTATACTTTAACCGAAACGGCAATCGGGAAAGCCCATTTGCAGCAGCTACTGGATGCCGAAGGCGTGCAGTGGTGGCCGTCTGAGGGTAATTTCCTGTTTGTGGATGCCGGTATGCCGGCGGCTGGCCTGGCCGCGGAACTGCAGCAGCAGGGTATCCACGTGCGCGAAACCGATAGCAGGTTTCACCTGCGGATAACCGTGGGCACCAAAGAGCACCAGCAACACCTGCAGGAGCAGTTAAAAGCTATACTTGCCCCACACAGCGTCTGGCACGACAAAACGCTGGCGCAGATCCTTCACACAGGCTACGCCCTCCCCAAGGCAGACGATGTGTTCAAAGCACTAGCCGCCGTGTCTGAACTGGCCGAAGGCGCCAACAGCATCGGCTCCGCCGCCGAGCGCATTGCCCTGGCCTATGCCCGTGCCTTCAGCACTTGCCTAGGCCCGGAAGGGAACGAACACGCCGGCAACCTCTACAGCAGCACCTACGGCGAAACCGATATGATATCGGCATTCAACGTGCTGGTGAAGGCTACGCCCCTGGTGTCGTTTGGGCACATGTTCGGGAACCTGGCCATTGCCGGGGCCACCGCGCACGCCGACGAGATACACATTTTAGACCTGGGTATAGGCGGAGGCCTCCAGTGGCTGCACCTGCTCGAGTTGCTCGCTGCGCGCCCGGGAACCCCGCCGAAGGTTAGCATCACCGGCGTGGATATCCCCGCTGCAACGGGCAAGCCAGAGGCACGCCTGCAACAGACAGGTGACATGCTACAGCAACACGCCTCCCGCTTAGGGCTGAACTTCACGTACTCCTGCCTGGCAAAGCGCCTGGAGGAGCTAAGCATGCAGGAGCTGTACTTCTCCCCTACCGAGGCCCTGGTGGTTAACTCTGCCTTCACGCTGCACCACCTCCCCGACCAGTTGCTGGGCGAGGTAGACTACCGCGACAGGATTCTGCAGCAGATCAAGGCACTGAACCCAGTTATCTTCACGCTTACCGAGCCCGACTCGGAGCATAACAAGCTCAGCTTCCTGCCACGCCTGCGCGAGTCGCTACGCCACTACTACACGGTGTTTGACGCCCTGGACACGCTGCTGCCACGCCTGCTGCCGGAGCGCCAGGTAATTGAGCAGGAGTTCTTTGGCAGGGAGATCATCAACGTTATTTCCTGTGAAGGCGCCCGCCGAGTGGAGCGCCACGAGCGCCACGAGGCCTGGCGCCAGCGCCTGGTGCGCAACGGCTTTGCCCCTATCGCAGCCGCTGCCCCCACCGATAGCATACAGGAGGCCCTGCAGCTGCATGAGAACTTTCTGCTGCAGCCAAACGGCGCCGGCTATACCCTGTGCTGGAAGGGCACACCCGTGGTGGCAGCCACTGCCTGGGTGTAGCCACGGCCGTACCTTTGTAGTTTAGCTGAAGTGAGGGAGTCGTCGCAAGGCGGCTCTTTTGCTTTAACGCGACGCTAAACCAGGCGCACTCTCCCCTCTCTGTTTCTTATTTTGTATCTTTGCCTCTCCTAAACAGATGTAACTATGAGTGAATATACCCCTTTAAGCGAAGTAGGCGAGTTTGGCCTGATCCGGAAGATCAAAGAGAAGATCGAGCTCCGCAACGAATCAACCGTCAAAGGCATTGGTGATGACGCGGCTGTGCTGCAACCCGGCGAGAAGCAGGTGGTGGTGTCGTCGGACATGCTGCTGGAGAGTGTGCACTTCGACCTGACCTTCTGCCCCCTAAAGCACCTGGGCTACAAGGCCGTGGCCGTGAATGTGTCCGACATTGCCGCCATGAACGCCAAACCAACGCAGATTACGGTAAACATTGCTGTAGGCGCACGCTTTACCCTGGAAGCTGTAGAAGAGCTGTACGAGGGAATCCGCCTGGCCTGCGAGAACTATAAAGTGGATTTGGTGGGAGGCGATACGACCTCATCCAGAGCCGGCCTGGTTATCAGCGTCACGGCGATCGGCGAGGCTGCCCCGGAGGAGATCGTGTACCGCAACGGCGCCAAGGTAAACGACCTGGTGTGTGTAACCGGTGACCTGGGCGCAGCCTACATGGGGCTGCAGATCCTGGAGCGCGAAAAGCAGGCCTTCCTGGCCAACCCGGACATGCAGCCGGAGCTGGAGGAGAAACAGTATATTGTGGGCCGCCAGTTGCGCCCGGAGGCCCGTATGGATGTCATCTACGACCTGAAAGAGCGCGGCGTCCAGCCCACCTCTATGATCGATATCTCGGATGGGCTGGCCTCAGAGCTGTTCCATATCTGTAGCCAGTCTAAGGTGGGTGCCGTGGTTTACAAAGACAACCTGCCCGCCGACCCGCAGATGCTGGAGACAGCCGTGGAGTTTAACATCGACCCGCTTACCTGCATTATGAACGGTGGCGAAGACTACGAGCTCCTCTTCACGGTTCCCCTCTCCGCCTACGACGAGCTGAAGAACCACCCCGACATCACCATCATCGGCAACATCACCCAGGAAGGCGAAGGCGTGAACCTGGCAACAAAGTCCGGCCAGGTATTCCCGCTGAAGGCCCAGGGCTGGAGCCATTTTTAAGACGCGGCGCGTCTTAGACACAAGTAGCAAGACATAAGACACTAGACTTTTTCTTGTATTTGAGGAATAACAAAGGGAGGCTTACTAGTCTCCCTTTGTTATTTTAGTTATGCACAACAATTTGTCTTGCTACTTGTGCCTTATGCCTTGTGTCGCAAAACTCAATCTTCCGGGAAAGGAATAAACACGAAGTTCTGGAAATCGCCGTCCACCACAAAGAGACAGCAGAACTCGTCGGCGTCTTTATAGGCGGCTTTAAACTCCTCCACTTTGTCTTCTGCCACCAACTGTCGGTTTATAAAGTCCTCCAGGTACGAGGCGTTAATATGCCAGTCGAGCGCCACTTCCTCCTTGGCCAGAAACACAGAGCCCACCGGCACCTGCGTGCGGCTAAACACAAAAATAGGGTAATCAGAAATTTTACGCTTGCGCACCTGATACGATGCCTCTTTCAGCGTCTCGGCCACTACCACAAAATTCTTCGAGATAGTGCCGAGGTATTTACCATTCAGTTCCGGATCGTTTTCCATAATATTTTGGGGACACAAGTAGCACGACACAAGACACAAGATTTTTCAGCAAATGACAATTCGGTAATGACTCACAATGTAGCTCATAAAAAGCTGGATCAGCCAAAAGGTTCTACTAAAAAAAAGTCGTGTGTCTTGATACCTGCTACTTGTGTCTTCTATCTAGCTGTTAACAATACTATATTTTCTACGTGGTGCGTCTGCGGGAACATGTCCACCGGCTGCACACGGGTTACGTCATACTTCTCTGAGAGCCACTCCACATCGCGGGCCTGTGTGGCTGGGTTGCAGCTGACATACACAATGCGGTTCGGGTGCACCTGCAGCAACTTCTTCACCACATCCTCATGCATGCCGGCACGCGGCGGGTCAGTGATCACCACATCAGGCCTGCCGTGGCGCTCGATCAATTCATCAGACAGAATATCCTTCATATCACCGGCATAAAAAGTAGTGTTGGTGATGTTGTTGATTTGGGAGTTGATCTTGGCATCTTCGATGGCGCTTGGCACATACTCAATCCCAATTACCTCACGTGCCTGATGTGCCACAAAGTTAGCGATGGTGCCGGCTCCTGTGTAAAGGTCGTATACCAGTTCGTTGCCTGTCAGGTTAGCGAGCTCGCGTGTCTTCTTGTACAGCTCGTAAGCCTGATCCGCATTGGTTTGATAGAAAGATTTAGGTCCCACACGGAACTTGATCCCCTCCATATCCTCGTGGATGTATGGCAGGCCTTTATAACACACCACCTCCAGATCATGGAAGGTCTCGTTGCCTTTGGAGTTCACCACATACTGCAGTGAGGTAATTTCCGGGAAGGTGGCAGCCAGGTGCTGCATCAGCGCCTCCATTTCCTCCGGCCTGTCTTCGTACACCTGCACAATTACCATCACCTCGCCCGTGTTAGCTGTACGGATGATGAGGTTGCGCATATAGCCTTCCTGTTTCACGATATCGAAGAAGGGCAGGTCATGCTTTTTGGCGTAGTCGCGCACCTCCAGGCGAATCGCGTTCGACGGGTCGGGCTGCAGGTAGCAATGCTTGATGTCCAGGATCTTATCGAAGCGGCCCGGGATGTGAAAGCCCAGCGCGTCGCGGTCAAACTCCTGCCCCGACTGTATCTGCTCTTTCGTAAGCCAGCTGGTGTTGGAGAACGTATACTCCAGCTTATTGCGGTAGTAGCGGGTGTTGGCAGAGCCGAGGATAGGATCGAACGCCGGAAGCGGCACTTTGCCGATACGCTCCAGGTTATCCTTTACCTGCTTCTGCTTAAAGTGCAGCTGCGTATCGTAGCCGATATGCTGCCACTTACAGCCGCCACAGGTTCCGAAATGCTCACAGAATGGCTGCACACGCAACTCCGAAAGCTCATGAAAGGCCACGGGTTCGGCTTCCAGAAAGCTCTTTTTCTTGCGGGTAATGCGCAAATCCACCACATCGCCGGGAGCCACCCCGGCAACAAATATCACCATGTTATCGTGGCGCGCCAGGCATTTGCCCTCGGCCACCATGTCCTCTATTTTGATGTGCTCGAGTATCTCGAACTTCTTTTTCTTGCTCTTATTTCTCACAGTGGCACAAAATTACAAAAATCTGGGGAGATAAGTCAGGTGTTTGCATGCCAAACCGAAGTATAAGCCCCGTCCTTTTGCATTCAGCCCCAGGCAATCAAAGATAAAAATTATCTTTGTGGTTGATTGAGTAGAAGAAAAGCTAAGCAAATGAAAAATAAAGTAGTGCTGATTACCGGCGGCACGTCGGGTATTGGCAAAGCGCTGGCCTTCGCCTTTGGCCGTGCAGGCGCAAAAGTAGTGGTTTCCGGCCGCAACCAGCAGAACCTCAGCAGCACCAGCCAGGAGTTGGCAGCGGCAGGCATTGATAACTTAGCCCTGAACGCCGATGTGAGCGTGGAGGAGCAGTGCCAGCGCATGGTACAGGAAACGGTTGACAAGTATGGCCGCCTGGATGTGCTCATCAACAACGCCGGCATCTCCATGCGCGCGCTGTTCGAAGACCTGGACCTGAACGTGATCCGCCAGGTGATGGACATTAACTTCTGGGGCACCGTGTACAGCACCAAATATGCGCTGCCGTATATCAAGCAAGCAAAAGGCTCTGTGATTGGCATCTCGTCTATCGCCGGCTACAGGGGCTTGCCCGCCCGCACGGGATACTCCGCCTCCAAGTTCGCCATGCACGGCTTCCTGGAGACCCTGCGCACCGAGCTGCTGCACTCGGGGGTGCACGTGCTGCTGGCCTGCCCCGGTTTTACGGCATCCAACATCCGCAACACAGCCCTAGCGGCCAACGGCCAGCAGCAGGGCGAAACGCCACGTGAGGAGGAGAAAATGATGAGCGCGGAGGAAGTAGCCGACAGAATCCTGCAGGCGACCATCAAGCGCAAACGTGACCTGGTGATGACCACGCAAGGGAAACTGGCGGTTTGGGTGAATAAGCTCTTCCCGAGCCTGGCCGACAAGCTGGTGTACAACGTGATGGCGAAAGAGAAAGACTCGCCGCTGAAGAAGTAGTTATCTGCTATCGCGTAGCAAGTCAAGTAGCAGGTATCACGACAGCCGCATTCTATGAAAGCCTGCGGTCTTGATACTTGGGCCGTGCTACGCGATAGCTCCTCCTAAGGCAGCTCCAGCAGGTTGCTCTTGCGGATGTAGGCCTTCTCCCCTTTCCACTTTATCTCGTACCAGATATCCTGCTCACCAGTAATGGGCACCTTGTGGCCCTCTGAGGCAGTGGCAAGCCAGTTGGCGCCGGCAGAGGGGGCCGACATGATGGCCACGTGGCTGTTTTTGATAATGCCTTCGTCGCCGAGGTTTAGGAAGTTTATGTAGTAAAGGATAAACAGCAGGTACAGCGTAAAGCCCAGCCGGAAGGGGCCTGTGAACTTGTGCCCCCTGCGCCAGCTGATAAACATAACGGTTACCGTGACCACGGCAGTCAGCAGCAGCAGCTCCAGTATCTGCATGTAGTGCTTGCTGAACTGCGTTTTAAAAAACTGCAGGTCGTTGTACTCATAGCCATGTAAACGGTGGGCCTGCGCCAGCTCCTCCATCTTTCGAAGCGTGGAGCGGCTGGGCTCCTTGGTGTAGAACATGTGCAGGTAGTACATTGCACCGGTGTAGTCGCGCAGCCCCTCTTTGATGTAGGCCATCTTCAGGAGCATCTGCGGCGAGTAGCGTTGCTCATTTTGCAGGATATTCTCATACAAGCCAAAAGCATCGGAGTAATGCTGCTTTTGGAACAAAGAATCTGCTTTAGCCAGTGTTAAATTATCTCCCTGAGCATAAGCCGGTTCCGCCAAAGGCACCAGAAAAATAATCAAAAAGGCAGATATTTTAGACAAGATGTTTTGCATTTAAAATCTTAGCTGTTACTTTTGCATCGCAATTCAGGGAAACGCCTTGAGAACGCAAGTTAAGAAATAAACTGATTCTGTAGCTCAGCTGGTAGAGCAATACACTTTTAATGTATGGGTCCTGGGTTCGAATCCCAGCGGGATCACAAGAAAGCAAGCACTTTTCATAACCTGAAAGTTCTTGCTTTCTCCTTAACAAGGAGGTTGAAAAAAAACGAAATTAAATTTTGCAATTTAAAATAAAGCTGCTAATTTTGCCCTCCCAAACAACAGTAAAACAAACGATTCTGTAGCTCAGCTGGTAGAGCAATACACTTTTAATGTATGGGTCCTGGGTTCGAATCCCAGCGGGATCACTAAGAAAGCCACTCCGAAACGGGTGGCTTTTTTTATTCCCCCACCTACAGCCGCTTTGCCCTGGCAGCGCCCTCCACCCTCGCGAAGCCTGCCCGAATTCTTGCCTGTTATTTAAAGCCCGGGGTATGTGGGCGGTTTTTCCTATTTTTGGCTATCAAACAAGACCCCGTGATGCTGCCAGCCTGTTAACACGGCAGCACGTATACCTTGCGCTATGGAGAACGCTATAAAGATCCAATTGCCCCTATCCGTCTCATACCCCGCCCTGGAGGCTGTACTGCAGCAGCAGTTGGTTGGGCAGTATATCCCGAAGCCAGAAGACGCGTCAGGCACGCCGCCCTATGCCCAGATACTGGACATCGGGATTGCCAAAAGCAGCACAGGCAGCTACGATGTAATGCTTAGGGTGAAAATAAGGATCCTGCGCACCGTTCTGAAGCGAGACGAGGTGGAGCTGTACGTTTTAGCCACACTGGGCTATGACAACACAGCTGAGCAGCTGTTCGTCCGGAAGTTCAACGTTGTTTCCCGCACCTCCAGCGGCTTCTACAACACAGCCCTCGAAGTGCTGGCAAACAAGGTGGCCTACAGCCAAATCCTGAAGCGGGCAAGTATAAACCTGGGCGACATTGTTGCCCAGGAGCTGAAAAAAGCAAACGTACTGCTGGAAGAGGGACTTGAGCTGAAAGGCGCGACACTAACAGGCAAGGTTGAATCGGTGCTGGTGCAGGACATTACCCCTCACCCGGGCAAGCTATCGCTCCTGCTGGAGTTGAAGGGCAATGTTGCGGCAGATGTTTTTGACCTGCTCAGCCTCATGCCAGCGAAACAGGAACAGGGGTAGCGGCGGAGAAGTCCGCACCGCCTATTATTTCAGCCATAGCGCTCCCCACAGCCTGCTACTCCGGCCATACAAACACGGCCGCCGCACGGCCGCTGAAGGCAGCGCAGCTTTCTGCTAGCACTTGCAGCATGCTGCTGCAGGCCGGGTTAGGCCTCTGCCTTGAAGTGCGTTTCGAAGAGCCTGTATTTGTACCTCGGGTACTCCCTTAGCACGGCTACCAGCGCAAACAGCACCCCTCCCACCAGCACCGGGTACACCAGGTAAAGCAGCGGGTGTATGAGCGGCAGAAATAACAGGCTAAACAACCCGATCGAGATAAAGTTGAACAGGTAAGAGGACTTGGCACTGAAGCTAAACAGGCCGCCGGACACGGCTTTCGGGCTGGCGATAGAGGCAATCATACTTAGCGGCGTCATAATCAGCACACCGGCCACGTACATCATTACAATAAAGAAGGCATCCTGGTGGTTGAAGATCGCGACATACACAAAGGTGATGCCGGCATCTAACAGTAGCGGCAGCCGCAGGGCCATCCAGGTGGCCGTGATGAAGCCTTTGCTTGTGCCGCTGGATCGCTCCACTGTCAGCCACAGGTTGCGGTAGAAGCCCCAGACATTGTTGAACACATACGAGAACACCACCAGAGGCCCTACAAAGAGCCACAGCGTCACGATCTCATCAAAGATGTGTTCCCCCTTCTTGGTGAAGGCGAAGGCGTCAGCGGCGAGCACAATGACTTTAAAGGCAAAGCCGAATACAAGCATCTGGCGGGCCAGCTTATGGTTCTTAAACAGGCGCCAGCCCAGGCTGCGGCGGGCGTCGCTGCTATAGTTTACTGTTTTGCGGCGCGGCTCAACGGCAGCCTTCTCCAGAAAGAAGCTTGCGGCAACCAGGGCTCCGAGTGCCGCCATGTGCACCACCAGCATCAGCCATTCGGTAGCCGGCATAAACATGGGGGCGCGCACCTGCAGGGCCACAAACGCTCCCGCCATAACCACGGCGGAGTAAAAGTTCACATCCCGCCAGCGCATCTTCCGCTCCACAAACACCTGCAGCGAGCGCAGGGTTACGTGCGCCGTCAGGATAACCAGCAGGCTTTGCATCAGGTGCAGCACCGTGTACTCCGGCGCCAGCACAAACAGCAACACCAGGAAGATCAGCAGCACAAAGTAAAGCGGCGATACCAGCTCCACGATCACTTCAGTGCGAAAGCGCTGCAGCACCGAGACCGGGTACAGCGGGTGGATCAGGTTTGCTTTGGGCACATACGCAGGAAAGAAGCCCTTCAGGATAATGATCGCCAGCATAAACAGGTTGGTATACTCCAGCACCTTCTCTACGCTGGGGTGAAGCCCGCCCTGCCCTGCCTGCTCCAGCAGAAAGGCGAACATCCAGCTGTAGGTGCCTGCCGCCGCCACGCCGAAAGCCAACAGCAGCAGGCGCTGCAGACGTTTGTGCCTGAATAAGCTGCGGATACGGGCGCGACAGGAGAATGAAATCAGATCCATGTAATTAGTTAAGAGGTTAAAGCGGAGCGAAAAGGGTGACGCCGGCTGTGCTGATGCATTTCCCCTGCACCTTGTAGCCAATTCAGGTGAGCATCCAGTCCAGCTTGGCTTCGGCATTGTGGTGCGGCAACAGCAGCTGGAACAGCGCCTGGTCTATGAGGTTGGCCCCGTTCATGGTAAACTCCTGCACCGACCCGTTGTACATCAGCTGCCCGTCGTTGAGCACGCCGATGTGGGTGGCGATCTTCTCTACATAGTTCAGGTCATGCGACGAGATCAGGATCACACGGTTGCCGTTGCGGTAACTGCGGATAAGCTGCACCAGCAGCTGGGCGGCAATGGGGTCCAGGCCGGTAAAAGGCTCGTCCAGTATCAGCACCCGGGGCTTGTGCAGCATGGCCGCCGCAATGCCCACCTTTTTCTTCATGCCGGTGGAGTAGCCTGCGATGTTCTTGTGCAGGGAGTTCTTGTCTGAGAAGAAGTAGCTCACCAGGCTGCTGATGCGCTCCTCGGCCTCTGCAGGGGGAAGCTTGTACAGCCTGGACACGAAGTTCAGGTACTCCAGGCCGGTAAACTCTTCGATAAGGGGATTGTCTTCGCACAGGGCGCCGAGGTTCTGTTTTACCTCCAGCTGGTGCTGATGGTAGTCTTTGCCGAAGAGCGTAACGTGGCCGCTGTCGGGCTGCACCAGGTCCAGGATGCAATTGAGAAAGGTGCTCTTGCCAACCCCGTTCTTACCCAGCAGGCAGTAAATCTGCCCTTGCTCAATGCTGAGGCTCAGCTCCTGCAGCACATCGTTTTTTCCAAACTTCTTCGACAGTCCACGTATTTCTATGCTCATAACTCCTTTCCGAAAACAGGCCTACATTCAGGTGCTAACCAACTACGGCACAGGCACAAAGGCAAGTATAAACCTTTATTACCTGGAAACCAACAGCTACTTAAACTTTAAAAAGTTATAGTTCCCCCTCGCTTATTGGCTTCACGTTCACCTTTCCTAAGGCTAACAAGCAAGTATAGGCTTAGGTTCTTCTTCTACCTCTTTTAAGCATAAAGTATAAATTAGGTCTAATTTTAGGGTGTTTGCCGTTGCATATGTCAGGTTGCCTCCTTACTTTTGCATCCACCTTTTACCAGCGCACGTGGTGAAATCGGTAGACACGCCATCTTGAGGGGGTGGTGCCTTCGGGTGTGGGAGTTCGAATCTCCCCGTGCGCACATCTCAAAGCTCTGTTCTATCTGAATGGAGCTTTTTGCTTTTTTAAGCCTTTCCAGCCACTTAAGCTCTTGCCTTCTCGTGAGCTAGTCGGTGAACAGGATCAGCCAGATCTGCCAGTTCATGATTGCCGCTACCACACACACTTCTAACCGGCCCATGAGGCAGCTGACACCTGCAGCGAATTGGCAAAAGCGTTTATCGTCCCTGCCAACGTTTCGCTTCGGAGCAGCGGTGGGTTGCCCCTGCAGCGCCACAGCTCCGAAGCCTGTACTTGCTTAGCTCCCGCCTCTCCTTCTGCCACAAGGCTACAGCCGAAGCACAAACGCACCGGAGTCGGCCACATCGTAGTAAGGGATCCCGAGCGTATCGAGTTGCTGGTGCAGGCGCCGGCGGTACCAGGGGGCGCTGGAGGCATCCAGGATCAGCTTCTTGAAAGTATACGCCTGCAGTTCCTCCGGCTTTAGCCGCACGTTATGGCGCAGGAGCAGGTAATCGACGGCAAAGCCGGAGGCAGGCTGCAACCTGGGCGGGTGCGAAAGTATAAGCCAGCGCTGCCCCTGCCACACCAGCAGTTGGTTGCTGTCCGGCAGCGCGGCTACAGGCGAGAAACCGGCCGTAGCCTTCTCAAAAGGAATAAACTCAGGCTGCTGAACACCAACCTGCCACAGATGCGGCTGTACATTAAAAGTATAATTGCCGGGGTGCCGCAGCAAAGAGGAGTCTGCCAGCAGCACCGCCCTTTGCCCCTGCACCAGCCCAATACCTGTGCTGCCGCGCACGCTGTACACAGCCAGCTGCCGTTGCCCCTCCTGCCTTACCTCTTCCCACACCTCCTGCCCAGCCAGGGCAGCCACCACCGCTACTGCCACCACCAGGTAGCGCAGCCTCTTGCGCGCCAGGAAGAGCATAGCCGCGAACAGCAACAGGTAGAGCAGGCAGGTTTGCAGCAGGGAAATATCGATGCCGTTGATGAGTGCCTGCGGCCAGCGCTGCACCCACACGTTAAAGTCGTTCATGAGATAGGTCAGCACCAGGTGCAGGTCGAACAGCCAATCGCTCACCCCGGGCACCCAGCTAAACAACAGCGCCACCATACCCGAATACAGCACCAGCGTCGCCAGCGGCACCACCACAATATTGGCCAGCCAGAAGTACACCGGGAACTGGTGAAAGTAGTACAGCCCGAGCGGGAACGTGGCCAGCTGCGCCGCTACCGCCACCGCAAAGTACGCCCAGATAAAGTCGGCGAGCCAGTGCTTTATCTCCAGCAGGCCGTACAGCTTCGGCTGCAGGTACACGATGCCCAGCACGGCCAGGAACGAGAGCTGAAAACCCACCTCCAGCAGGTTATAGGGGTTAACCAGGAGCAGCACCAGCGCCGCCACGGCCACCGTGTTGTAGATAACGGTTTTCCGCCGGAGCGCCAGCCCGACCGTCGCCAGGCTAAACATCAGCACTGCCCGCAGCACCGAGGGCGACAAACCAGTGACGAAGGCATACAGCCAAAGCACGGCCAGCACCAGCGCCGCGCCCACCCAGCGTTGCCGTGCCGTTGCGTTGAACTTTGCCAGCAGGAGCATCAGCACCGTGTAAATCAATCCGACATGCAGCCCCGACACCGCCAGCACGTGCATAGTGCCCGTGTCGGCGTAGGCTTGCCGGATGCTGTTGTCCAGCTCGTCCTTCACCCCCAGCAGGAGCGCCGAGGCGATGGCATACTCCCGCTTCTCCCCTACCCGCTCGCGCAGCACCCCGTCCAGCCGCCGCCGCAGTTGAATGCTGTAGTATAAGATGGGGTTAGGAGGCTCAGAGGCAACCTTCTGGTACTGGAACGGCTGCAGGTAATGCCGGTGGTAAATGTTTTTGTTCGCCAGGAAGGCGCTGTAATCGAACTGGTTGGGGTTGAGGGGCGGGGCTACCGGCTGCGGCGCCCCTTTCACGAGGAGCACATCGCCATAGTTGAGTTCGAATGGCTGCTCCGAATCATGGGGGACCGAGAGCTGTACTTTGCCGGTGGCCTCCCGCCACTGGCCGTTTACCTGCACCTGCCTTACCTTCAGCACGGTGCTCTGGTAGTCGGGCTTCTGCACCACGTAATCCGCCACCACACCAGTATAGTAGGCTGGCTGCGCCTGCAGGTGCGTCAGGTGGCTGGGCTGATGAAGCTCGGTGCGCTGCTCTGCCACGGCAAGCCCCAGGGCAAACCAGGTAAGCAGGCCAAGTATACCGGCAACATCCCAGGCAAAGGCGGCTTTATACTTCTTGGCGAGCAGGAAAGCCGCTACAAAGCAGGCAAAGAAAAAGGCAAGCAACCCGAGGCTAAACCCGGACTGCCTGCCCAACACAAGGTACAGCAGAACACCTGCCACAAAACTGAGGGTGATGCGCACAAACGGGTATGGCGCCCACCGAAGCATCAGCCTCTGTAAATCATTTTATAGTGGTTGATAGCACACTCGCTGAACATGTCGCCTTCTTCCACAAAGCCGTGGCGCTTGTAGAAGTTTACGGCCGGCAGCTGGGCGTGCAGGTAAATCTTCTGGTGGGGCTGTTCTGCCTGTACATCTTGTAGCACAGCCTTCAATACCGCGCCTCCTACGTTTTTGTTGCGGTAGGCCGGCAGCACGGCAAAGCGCTCCAGCTTAACGCCGGCATCTGTTTTGCGCCAGCGGGCGGCTCCGCAGGCTACTCCCGCATAGGTGGCCAGGTAATGGCTGGCAACCGGCTCATGCTCATCATACTCGGCATCGCGGGGCACTTGCTGCTCCTGCACAAACACTTTCTCGCGAATGGCGAAGGCAGCCTTCAGGTCCTGCTCGTTGTCAACACGCTTTAGCTCAATCATGTAACAGTCTATAAAAACGTCGAGACGCAAGGGCTTGCGTCTCGACGGTATGCTTATCAAGTATAAATCTAAAGAAAACTCCCTGCATCCGGGAAGAGGACAACCAGCTGCTTACTCGGTTACTTTCCTCCTGCTTCGCCCGTTCACCTTTACAGGCTCACCGGCTTCGGCAGCCTTGGCCTCCTCGCGGGCGGCACGGCGCTCCTCCTCCAGTTTGCTGTAGGCGTTCACGATGTCGCGCACCAGGCGGTGGCGCACCACGTCCTCGGCGCTCATCTCCACGAAACCGATGCCCTTCACGCCACGCAGAATGTTCAGCGCCTCCATCAGGCCGGAGCGTTGGTTGCGCGGCAAATCCACCTGCGACCAGTCGCCGTTCACCATCAGTTTGGCGTTCGGGCCCATACGGGTCAGGAACATCTTCATCTGGGCCGGCGTGGTGTTCTGCGCCTCATCCAGCAGCACGAAGGCATTGTTCAGCGTACGGCCACGCATGTAAGCCAGCGGCGCTATCTCAATGATCTTGTTCTCCTGGTAGTACTTCAGCTTCTCCACCGGGATCATGTCCTCCAGCGCATCGTAGATCGGGCGCAGGTACGGGTCCACTTTCTCCTTCATATCGCCGGGAAGAAAGCCGAGGCTCTCGCCCGCCTCTACCACCGGCCTGGATATGATGATCTTCTTCACCTCTTTGTTCTTGAGGGCCCGCACTGCCAGGGCCACCGACACGTAGGTTTTACCTGTACCGGCCGGGCCCAGGGCAAACACCAGGTCGTTTTTCTCCACCGCGTCCACCAGTTTCTGCTGGTTAGGCGTTTTGGCTTTGATAATGCCGCCCTTGCTGCCGTACACGATCACGTCCGGGGAAGTCACGATAACCTCCTCATCCGTCACACCATCCGTTCCGAGATATCTATTTACGCTGTTATGCGTAATCTTTCCAAACTTATGATAATGATCGATCAGCGAAGAAAGGATTTCATGAATTTTAGTGATCTCAGGGGTCTGCCCCTGAATCTTGATCTCATTACCTCTCGATATAATCTTACTGCTGGGGAATGCCGCAGCAAGTTGTTTTATGTTTTGATTCTCTGTTCCCAGAAAGTCAATGAGAGATATATTCTCTAAGGTTATTACTTTCTCTACCAAATGTTTACCCTCTTATATAGTATGTTGGGAATATTTTCTTTAATTTAAATAAATTCAATAATTATTAGACAAATCTACTCAAATTATAGTTCGTAATATGGCTGTAATTACGTTTCTCTCTGATTTTGGATATAGCGACCACTACGTGGCTGCTGTAAAAGCCAAAATTCTCTCGCTAGACCCGCAGGTGCCTGTCGTAGATATCACGCATGCCGTGGAGCCCTACAACATCGCACAGGCGGAGTATGTTTTCGGCGCCGTGTTCCGTGATTTTCCGGAAGGCACCGTGCACCTGATTGCCGTAGACACCCTCGGCTGTAAATATGGCAAATATCATGCTGCAAAGCACAAGGGGCACTACTTTTTACTCCCCGACAACGGCCTGCTCGCCCTCCTCACAGAAGGACGGCCGGAGCAGGTAGTGGAGCTGAAGGCGGAGAACCCGTTGATGCCGTTCCCGGCCAAGGACCTGCTGGCCCCTGCCGCCGTGTTCCTGGCCAAGGGCGGCGACCTGGAGGTGCTGGGCGAGCGCACCAGCGACTTCCGCCATCTGTTTAACCGCCAGCTGCGCCTCGGCGACCACTCCGTTACCGGCCACGTGATCCATGTAGACCGCTACGGCAACCTGATCACCGACATTACCCGCGACAGCGTGGAAACCATTGCCCACGGCCGCACCTTCACCATCCACTTCGGCCGCGAAACCGTTGGCCGCATCTTCCCGAACTACAGCCAGGTAGACGACGGCGACTGCTGCTGCACCTACAACAGCCAGGGCCTGCTGTGCATCGGCATCAACAAAGGCCACGCGGCCGAGCTCCTGGGCCTGGGCTTCGACTCGCAGGTGGACGTGCGCTTTTACCCGGGCAGCTGAGGCAATTTTGAATGGCTGCGTGACTGAATAACTGAATAGTGGTTTGTACATTTGGCAAGATGAATGTCTGGAGCTGCTGTAGAGTGGCAGATTAAGTGTTCAGGCATTCACCTCATTCCATTATTCAAAAGTCAGTTATTCAAACTATGATCGTTCGCATCGTCAGGATGACGTTTAAAGAAGAGAAAACAGCGGAGTTTCTGGAGATCTTCCGCAACTCCAAAGCCAGAATCCGCGCCTTTGAGGGCTGCCAGCATGTAGAGCTGCTGCAGGACCTGCACCAGCCCAACGTGTACAGCACCTACAGCCTGTGGGACTCAGAAGACCACCTGAACAGGTACCGCGGCTCCGAGCTGTTCGGGCAAGTATGGCCCGCCACCAAAACGCTTTTCGCCGATAAGCCGCAGGCCTGGTCGTTACAGCAGGTGGAGGCCTAAGGCCAGCCTGTTGCAGGCGCAGGGAATGCCGTTGCGGTTTCAGCCAAAACAAAACGCAGCCGCTAACCCTTAGCTGTGGGCTGCCGCTGCGCTTTTCTTGTTGCCTGGGGCTAGCAAACTATAAAGTCACCCCAGGCAGGACATTCACCAATCTAACACTAACAATATTTTACATGACTTTAAACGTCATCCTAAGCACTTCTCTGTAGAACCGGGCTACCGCATGGCTCCATTCCAAAACGACAAGCACAACAGCACCAAGCTCCTCTAAACGGCTGTGGCTCTTTGAACGCTGCTGCAGTTTCATGCTGTTGTCTTTCATGTTATGTCGCCTCTTAGCTGGAACGATAACCAATGATACAAAGGTACAGCCGGGCCCGCTGCCCGTCAATCGCTGGTAATAGCCAAAATGGCTGCCGGTGGGCTAGCTAGAACTAGGGAGTTGCCTGTGGCTACGGCTGCCGCCGGGCCTGCTTCTTTTGCTGGGAGTCTCGCCTGCCCCGCGCGCCCGAGCAGCAGCTACGGAGAATGTAAAGCCCGAAACAAGGGAAACCGTACCGCCTATGTATAAGCCGGGCGCCTGCAGGCCAGCGGCAGCCGCCGCCGGGGCGTTGTATGGCAGCGGGTTAACGGTGGGGTTTTACAATGCCCAGGTCCAGGGCCTTCACGATAAGCTCTGCGGGCGACTTTATGCCCAGTTTGCGTAGAATATTCTTACGGTGAGAGTTAATCGTGTGGTGGCTCAGGAAGAGCGTGTCGGCAATCTGCAGCGTGGAGTTACCCTCGGCAATAAGCTGGATGATCTCGATTTCGCGGGGGGTGAGCGGGTGCTCGGCCTCCGGTGTGCTGTCCTCCTTAAACACGGCATCCAGCACCTGGCTGCACATAAAGCGCTCGCCCCGTGCCGTAGCCAGCACGGCGCTCACAATCTCCTGCTCGCCGCATACTTTCAGGACGTAGCCTGTCGCGCCGGCCTTGAGCGCCTCCAGCACGGTATCCTTTCCGCAATCGTCGGTGATCACCAGCAGATGGGTATTCGTAACCAGGCCTTTTAGCGTGGCAAGCCTTGCAAGCTCCAGCAGGCCGGGCTGGTTACAGTCCAGCACCACCACGTCTGGCTCGTGCTGCTGCACCAGCTGCAGCAGTTCATCCTCGCTCTCGGCCTCGGCGATTACCTGTAGCCCTTCCTGCTGCTGTAAGAGCGCAACAATTCCTTTCCTGATCAGCAGGTTGGCATCGGCTACAAGCACTTTAGTTGCGGGCATATCTGTTTTCTTCAGGTTTAGCAGGAGGCTGTTTTCACAAGATGCCCAAATTTATTTAGAAATAGTCTAAATAAAAAATATAACTACGCCGGGATGAAACGTTGTGCAAAGTTTACCTGCGAACATTAGTGTGCCAGTTTCTGTACCTTTGTAGAGCAATTCATACTTTAAACCCTACTGTAGATGAGCAACTACTTCGAATTCTATAATATACCCGAGAGCTTTCTGTTGGATGAGAAGGCCCTGAAGAACACCTACTATAAACTGAGCCGCGAGTACCACCCGGACTTTTTTGCCAACGAGCCGCAGGAAAAGCAGCAGGAGATTCTGCAGCTCAGCACCCAGAACACCAACGCTTACCGCACCCTCTCCGACCCGGACCTGCGCATGCAGTACATCCTGAAGGAGCACGGGCTGCTGGAGGAAGGCGGTAAAAACGAACTGCCTTCTGACTTCCTGATGGAGATGATGGAGCTGAACGAGGAGCTGATGGAGCTGGAGTTTGACTTTGATGCCGACAAACTGCACGAAATCGGGCAGAAAAGCAGCGGCGTAATGGCGCAGCTAGACAATGACGTACTGCCTGTTTTGCAGCGATATCCTGAGCTTCATGGCGTTACCAAGGAGGAGGCCCTGCAGGAGGTAAAAACTTACTACCTGAAGAAGAAATACCTGTTGCGCATTCAAGAAAGTTTATCTAAGTTTGCATCGCGTTCCTGACAGAGGAACATGCCTTGGTGGCGGAATTGGTAGACGCGTTGGTCTCAAACACCAATGAGGTTACACTCGTGCCGGTTCGACTCCGGCCCAAGGTACATTTAGTGAATAAAAAGCCCTGTAAATACTTAATTTACAGGGCTTTTTTTGTTTTCAGGGGACGGTATAGGGGACTGTTTTTTTATTGTACGTATAAATATTATAAATATTATATTGCAATGATTTAAAGTAAAACTGATATAATTTAGATACAGAACAAACTTTTATGCCTCCAATTCCTTCTTTTGATCATAATAGAGTTCTTCCTCCATACCAAGGGAATCACCCAACCTCCTCTTCTCAAGTTTCTCCATATGATTGTACTATAATTGAGCTTTGCAATAGATTTGCTACTTCAAAAGAACGTATAGCAATATTAGAAGGCTTTATTTCTTTTCGTGAGAAAATGACTTTGGAAGATATAATTCTTGGCTATCAGTGGCTTGATGGAAGCTTTTTAGAAGATATTGAGACACTAGAGAAACGACCACCAAAAGATATTGATGTTGTTACATTTTATGCTGGACAACTAGAAAAAACACCTGGCATAGTGATTGACGTGAATAAAAATATAACATCAAATTTTATCGAATTTGCAATGCCAAGTAAGGCAAAAGTAAAATATAAAGTAGATAATCAACCAGTTGATATCGCAACCGACCCGTTCCGTGTAATTGAAGCTACAAGATTTTGGATTCAGCTATTTACACACAGAAGAAATCAAATTTGGAAAGGGATTTTACGTATACCCATAAATACACCTATTGAGGATCAACAAGCGTTACAATACTTAAACTCACAGAAGGGGATTATATGAGTTTGTTTAATAGAATTCAGGAAATAAAAGCTCAAATTGTTGATACAGAGCGAATGCTTAATCTTGTAGGAGATCATCCTATCATGTCTTTGGGTGCAAAAGACAAGTTAGCGCAATTGCAGCAGGAGTTAGAGGGGCTTCCTAAAAATGTAACTGAGGCAAAAGTGCGTTTGCTCTTTAGTGGAAGTGCTGTAAAAGGTTCACAAGGAATTAAATCTCGCTTTGTAAGTAAAACTGTAGACCCATTTCAATCATTAGTCAAGACTCAAACCGCACTTATTCGATTCGGGGCTGCTCAAGGTAAAAATCAGAAAAAAAAGAAAGCAAATACTGATTTGTATTTAACAGCTTTACCTGTTGGGTCATTTGGAGTTGAGCTAAGCCAGTTAGAATCAAGTGATTTATTTGATGAGCAAGAAGTAGGAAAAGCAATTAAGCAAACTATACAGTTAATAAGTTCTGCAGCTGAAGGCGATGAACAATTTGAGTTAGCAACAGCAAATTCTCCTAAAGGTACATTAAGTAATTTGAAGAAATTCTTAGAAGCTGTTTACAAGGAGAATTCAGTTATCAAAATGGAGTCTGGAGATTTCGGAATTCAAATATCAGAAGAAGATGTTAGAGTTGCTTTTGAACGTGTTGACGCTGCAGAAAGTGAAGAGAATGAAATATTTGTTCTAGGTACTTTGCGCGGAATTCTTCTAGATTCAGGAAAATTTGAAATGGTTGATATTGATGGAAAGCCAATTTCAGGAAGTATTGGAAAAGAACTAGGAGAAGAGGAGGTTATTTCATACAAAGATTTCTTGAATCAACTTTGTCGATTTCAATTAAGAATTTATAAAACTATCTATAAGACGGGGAATGAGAAAACCTTGTACGAGCTGATAGGAATTGAAGCAGAATGATGTTGAATAAAAAGACCAGATTATATTTTTGTCTGGTCTTTTACTCTTAGATGTCCTGAATTTCTATAATAGCTGAATACTCCCCCCCTGGCGCAAGCGTCCGCTTGTGCCTTGCGACAGCAAAACAACCCATTTGCCCCGCATCACAGCCAGCAAACTAATAAACCTGTAGCCAAAGCAGTGGCAGCACAAGCGGACGCTTGCGCTATGAGATTACATAGACTTTATGTCTGCCTGGGAAAACCAGCTAGCCTGTAGCCAAGTATGGAAAGGCTAAACCATACTACAGCGTATGAGCAGGAAGTATAAAATCAGGGACCAGCGCAAATTATACTTTGTCAGTTTTTCGGTAGTATACTGGATCGACGTGTTCGGTCGGGAAGAGTACAGGCAGGTGCTACTCGATAGCCTTAACTACTGCACTAGGCAGAAGGGCCTGGAAGTGTACGCCTACTGTATCATGACAAACCACGTGCACCTGATCGTCGGTAGCCAGCAGGAGCCGCTCCAAAACATCCTGCGCGACTTTAAAAGCTATACTTCCACCCAACTCAGAAAGGCCATACAGGATAACCCGCAGGAGAGCCGCAAAGATTGGATGCTCTGGCTGATGCAACGGGCCGGGAAGAAGAACGGCAACAACAACGATTATCAGTTCTGGCAGCAGCACAACCACCCCATCGAGCTTAACACGAACTTTCTGCTGCAGCAGAAGCTGGACTATATCCACCAGAATCCGGTAAAGGCAGGGTTTGTCAGCCTCCCCGAGGCGTATACTTACAGCAGCGCCACTGCCTATGCAGGAGAACCCAGCCTGCTGGATATTATGCTGATTGTGTAAGGTGGAGTACAGTATGCACCGTTAGTACCGCGGCACAAGCGGACGCTTGCGCCAGTGTTTACCCCTCCGTTATTGGTGTTTTTACCAGCAACCAAACCAGCAGCACAAAAGGAAGCATGTATCGTAGCTTTAAAACGCCGTTAGCCGCTACATTACATCGCATAAGCGAGTAACATAGCGGCTAACATACGTAAGAACTGGCTCCGGTTACAATACCTCCACCAGCCTTAAATCTGCTCTACAAAATCTGCAAACACTTTTTTATGAAGCTCAAGATCTAAGTCCGGGGACAGAGATACCCGGGCGATATAGTCTTTGTCGGCTTCTTTGGTGGTGCCTTGCGTGGAGGTGGCAGGTATGGTCCAGTAGCACCCTTTTAGCTGGCCGTAGCTCACACAGTATTTGCTTTCATTAGGGATTTCAGTGATCATCATGTTGATCAACTTATTATTGAGCTCCCGCTTGTAGGCTTCCCTTTCCTCAGCTGTGTTTCCCTTTGTAGGCAAATCCAGCGAAAACACCGATGGCGTAAACCCTTGTTCTGCCAATTCTTCAGAAACGAAATTGATCTTCGCCTCCGGTAAGGTATCCTTAATGAAGTTTACAAACTCGCGCGTATTCCTGTAGGCAGCCTCAATGCGCTGGTTCATAGAAGGCAGCTGTTCTGCCAGTATTTCCATCTGGAGGTCGGTCGCTTCGTTATCGCAAAGCCTCAGGTGCTTGTCTATTTTCTCCAGCAAAGCTTCGGCTTTGCTGTTTGCGACACAGTAACCAGCAGTAGCTTTTCCGCCACTTGGGAACTTGGATCCGCTGGCGTATGAAATGCTTCTGATTGAGGAGAGGATTCCGTCTTTACCAACAAACTGCACATTTGGGCAGAACGTTTGGTCAAGTATAAATACCGGGTCAACAGCAACACTTCCGGTTGCCGTCTTACGCGTTTTGCTCAGCGCCTCCCTTAACTTTTCAAGGTCCGGAACCTCTACTCTTGGGTTGGTTGGAATTTCAGCAATAATGTAAGGCACAGCATCCTGGCTGGCAATTTTCTCCAGCACGGTGTCTATACTTTGCACCATGTTATTCTCCCTATCTACGAGGAGGTCCACCACTTCCACATTATCCAGAATAGCGGCTATGCGCCTTGCCTGGTCGTTTGTGCCGCCATAGCAGTTTGGCGGAACAACAAACTTGATGGCTTTTCCGGTGTGCTTTTCCAGCGCCTCGTGAACAAGGCCCATCATGATCGCATACTGCATAGACAACCCCGAAGAACCAACTAAAGCGTTAGCATTTGTGCCGGTAATGCTTTTGAGTAGGTCTAGCACCTTTGCCTTGTTCGCCGCGGCATCACGTTGCTCCTTACCGGAAAAAGGTTTCCCGATCAGTTGCTGTAAGGCAGCGAAACTATTGGCCGGCGTCATGGCTATACTTTCCCTCCTTCTTACATGCTGGATTTCTGACACGTAACCATTGTTCTTTTCTCCGTTTACCAACAAAACACTTCCAAGGTCACCGTGCACACTTACATAGAAATCAATTTGTGGGGTGAGGGTAGCCTGCCCTACTTCAGCCTCTTGTGAGAAGAAAACGGTGCTGCCGTCAAACGCAGTAACATCTTCTGCTTTCTCAACCCGCTTTAAGTCGAATTTGTACCCATACACACGCTCCAGTACCTCAGCATCGAAAAAGTCCGGCAGCTCACCAGTATAAACAATTTGGGTGTTCTTATGCGTAAGCAGGTTTTTCCTGAGAACGGCTAAAACAGGCATCGTCCGGGAGGAAAAGCTGATGACATTTTCCGGCTTCAGGTTGTGCAGGCTGGCAATTGCCCACTCCAGGATTGAAGACAACGGATGGCCTAAGCGGATATAGTCGAAAGCAGTGGGTAACGCACTGAGCGCTGCTGTTTCCGCATTGCGTGCTTCAAACAAAGCTTCAAACTGCTCCAAGAATTGGGTTTTGGCTAGTTGCTCGTTGTAAATATCCAGCCGATGGGTTGTTAGCCTCAACCAGTCGGCTGGCATGTTTTCTAATACCTCTTCAATATAGTTCAGCACTTTACTGTCTTCCATAATATTTCTATCGTGATAAGCCTTTAATTTAGATAGCTCAAATTTATTAAAAAAATGCTACACCACATTCGTCCCGGCGTAGCACGCTGGCTGCCTGGTTGCCGACTGCGACCTGCTACCTCTTAACCACGCACCTGGTGTTATGTTCGACACGTCGGTACACAAGCCTGTTTACCAACAGGTAAGTACCGCTGTAACGCAAGAAAACCCAGTGACAAGTAGCTGCTGTACTACGTCACAAGCGGACGTGCGCGCTTGTGCTTTTAGCTTACGCTCAAGGGGACACTTCCAGCGGCCTTTGTGCCTGCTTAGAACTACGAGCGCGGCCGTTCGTTCTCCTTCGCCAGGGCTTGCTGCTAAAGGCAAAAATCAGCGGCATACCCGCTCCCGGTGGCGGCGCCTCAGCGTAAACACGAAGCGGAGGCTCTTTGGGAACCTCCGCTTCGTGTTTACGCTGTGCAGCAGCTTCGTTATACATTGCCTGGCCGGTCGCCTTCTGTTCGGCGGCGGCGCAGTTCGTCTTCATCTAGCCTGTCTACTTCCACGTCTGTTTTGCGCACAGTGCCTTTGATGTTCTCGTCGTGCTCTTCTACATCCTTTCCGAGGTTTATCTCTTCCACGACACGGGCCTCTTTGCGCACCACGGGCTCTTCCGCATGCTCCGTCATCTCAACGGAGCCTTCCTTAAAGGCGTTCATGTCTCCTGGTGTAGCCGGTCGGTTTACGGGGTTGCGCTCCACACGCACATGCTCTTCACGCAGGCGCAGGTGCTCCTCAATTGGGCGCTCTATAATGCGGCTGCGTAACCGCACGCCCCCTGTTTCTACTTCCTGCTTCCCTACCTGCATCTCCTCCTCTACCACCGGGATGGTTGTGTCGGTGGCGGAGGTTTCGGGCCTGCCCCTGTCTGCGGCTACAGCACCGGTGCCTTGCCCGGTAGCGCGCTCGTCCAGGTTTACAGCGCCGTGCTCGTCCAGTATATCGGCCGCTTTCTCGGCATCTGCCGCCGACCTGACGTGCACGGTGACAATAGCCCCCGTTCGCGCGTAGTTGGAGTACCGCTCCGAATGGTCTCCGCTACCGAACAGGTTCCGGAAGAAGTTACCTATACTGTCGTCTTTCTTGTCGTGCTCGTCCGCCCCCGCGTTGGTGTTGGGTGCAATATCGATGTTGTCTCTTGAAAACCCGCTGCTAACTAGCTGTTGTAAGGCGGTTTGGGCCTCGTTGGAGGTGTCGAAAACTCCTACTACTGTATGTGACATAGCTTTATTATTAAGTTTGTTTTAAATGGCAGAGCCAACAACCGTTCTCGTATTGTTCCTCCGTAGTAGATAATACGGCCCGCCTTCGGTATCGTTCATAAACAAAAGGCATTCAAACAAATATAAAAGCACTGACACAGGCCATGAAAAGGCCACTTCGGGAAACGTTATGAGGGTAAACAGCAGGAATAAGGGGTGCTGGCGGTACCGCAGGAATGGTTAACGGAAAAACGGCCCGACAACAGGCCGCTTCTGAAACAGAGCTGCCGATACTCCAGGCCTGCAGGTTGGTAAAGGGCAGATCCTAGAATAAGGGCTTCCTGTAGCTCTTGTAGTAAGAAAGGCAACAGTAATGCCAACGCTGCCCCGGCAGTTTCAGGCGCTTACCTGCTACCGCAAAGCAGCGCATCCGCTACCACAAGTATAAAAAGCAGCCTACCCCCGCTCTATCACAATGTACCGGGCAGAGTAGCCATTGCTTTTGTAAAGCACCTGCAGGGCCGTGATGAGGGACTGTATGCCTGTGCCCTTGGTACGCTGGCTGCCGAGCGGCTCCAGGTAGTTCTTATAGCCCTGCCCCCTGATGCGCCATACATAGCTCCGCGCCTCCGACTCCTCCACCTCCACCAGCCCCTTTGCCAGCACCACCCGCCGCATGTAAGGCAGGGCTGCTTTCATGCTCCGGTAATCCGAGAAGGCGTAGAGGCGGTAGTAAGGGCTGAGCTTAATCGAGTTCATGGCAGCAAAGATAGCATGCCCGGCCGTACCGGCGCCACCTGCCCAGGGCAAAGCTTGCGCTGGCAAGGCAGAACGTACGGGCCGCGCGCAAAGGTTTTAAAGCCTTCTAGCTGCTTCCGTCGCTCATGCAGCGAGCAGCACCGCCGTTCAGGGTTGCCAGGCATGTCGGTTTAGGACAGTTTTTCAAGCCGCTGCGTGAGCTCCTCGATCAGTTCCTCGCTCCACTTCTCGGCAATCGTTTCGTACTCTGACTTCTCCCACTTCTGGTGGTACTCTTTTTCAAGCCAGCTGTCGTTTTTGTTGGGGCCTACGGTGTAGCTGTGATGCTCCAGTTTAAAGAGGAGGTCTTTGGAAATGTCGAAGGCCTCGGCCCCGGCTCTCTGGAAGCCCTCCAGCCGCAGCTTTAGCCCCAGTTGCTGCACGTTGCCGTTCTCGACGCTAACGCTCTCGTCCGGGTCGGCGGCGGGGTCTTTGGTCCAGGTATCGATGAGCCGCTCCAGTTTAAAATCGTGAAAGAGAGGTAAAACCGGGGTAATGTTCCGGTGGATGTGCTCTGCCATGGCAGGCAGTACGGTGTTATATAGCTGCAGTGTTGTTTGCTTGTTGCGTGTGCTTTGCTCGTCCATCTTATACGTTGGGTTTAAGGTTGCTATACGTTGGGGCGCACGTGCCGATGCGGGCAGCCAGTGTTTGCCCCCACGGCTTTTACAGCGCCTAATCCACATGGCCAGGCTAACCCACGCGCCTTCCAAGGCCAAATCTATCGGTATTTTTTAGTAACTTGTGCTATAGTTATCGCTAACTATGTCTAAACTCTAACTATTATACCCTTACTACCTACTTATATGGGAAACCAGATGCTGTATGCCGGCAAAAAATCAAGCGTGCTTGTGATGCTGGCCTTACTCGGTTGCACCTCTACCCAACAGGGGCAGCAGTCGCAACAAACACCTACCGCCATGGAGCAACAAAAGCATACCGACAATCCTTTACTGGCCAAGTGGACAGGCCCTTACGGAGGCGTTCCTGCTTTCGACAAGATGGACCTGGCCGACCTGAAGCCAGCCATTGAACAGGGCATGGCCATACAGCTGGCCGAGATCGAGGCCATTGCCAACAACCCTGCCCCCGCTACCTTCGCCAACACCATTGAGCCCCTGGAGAAGGCGGGCGAGGAGCTGAACCGCGCCTTTACCTACTACAGCATCTGGAGCAGCAACAAGTCTTCGCCGGAGTTCAGGGCGATTCAGGCGGAGCTGGCCCCGAAGATTTCTGAGTTCAACTCAAAGATCTCCCAGAACGAGAAGCTGTTTCAGCGCATCAAAACGGTTTATGACAACTCCCAGAAAAAGGCCCTGCCGGCAGACCAGCAACGCGTAGTGCAGCTGGTGTACAAAGGCTTTGCCATGGAGGGCGCCAACCTGGATGCCGCTGCCAAAGCGCGCTATGCCGCTATCAACAAAGAGCTTTCGTCGCTCTACACCGCGTTCTCTAACAACATCCTGGCCGATGAGGAGAACTACGTTACCTACCTGACCAAAGACCAGCTGAGCGGCCTGCCGGAGTCGTTTGTGAAGGCTGCCGCCAAAGCCGCCGCCGACCGCGGCCAGGAAGGCAAGTATGCCGTAACCAACACCCGCTCGTCCATGGACCAGTTCCTGACCTACTCCGACGAGCGTGCGCTGCGCGAGAAAGTATGGAACACCTACTACTCCCGCGGCGACAACGGCGACGCCTCCGATAACAACGAGAACATCCAGAAGATACTCCAGCTCCGAAATGAGCGCGTAAAGCTGATGGGCTACGACAACTACGCCGACTGGCGCCTGCAGAACCGCATGGCTAAAACACCGGAGCGCGCCATGGACCTGATGAACGCCGTTTGGCCGGCTGCCATCGCCCGCGTGAAAGAGGAAG
Organism: Pontibacter actiniarum; assembly: GCF_003585765.1. NCBI lineage: Bacteria > Pseudomonadati > Bacteroidota > Cytophagia > Cytophagales > Hymenobacteraceae > Pontibacter > Pontibacter actiniarum. Next base: position 439,934 of record NZ_CP021235.1, on the reverse strand, counting down.
TGGCAGACATGCAGGCGGTGGCCGATGCCAGCGGCAAGAGCATCACGATCAAGCCGTGGGACTATCGCTACTACGCCGAGAAAGTGCGCCAGCAGAAGTATGACCTGGACTCTGACGAGGTAAAGCAGTACCTGGAGCTGAACAACCTGACGCAGGCGCTTTTCTTTACCGCGGGAGAGCTGTTTAACTACAAGTTTACGCCAGTGGCGGAAGGCGCTGTGCCTGTTTTCCACGAAGATGTGAAAGTATGGGAAGTAACCGACAAGACGACCGGAGAGCACATCGGCCTGTGGTACCTGGACCCATTTGCACGCCAGGGCAAACGCTCCGGCGCCTGGGCTTCGCCGTACCGCAGCCACACCACCTTCAACGGCAAGCAAACCGTGCTGGCCTCCAACAACTCCAACTTCATCAAGCCGGCTCCGGGCGAGCCAGTGCTGGTTTCGTGGGATGATGCGACGACCTTCTTCCACGAGTTCGGCCATGCGCTGCACTTCCTGTCGTCTAATGTGAAGTACCCGACGCTGAACGGCGGTGTGAGGGACTATACGGAGTTCCAGTCGCAGCTGCTCGAGCGCTGGCTGTCTACCGACAAGGTGATCAACCAGTTCCTGAAGCACCACAAAACGGGTGAGGTAATGCCGGCGGAGCTGGTGGCGAAGATCAAAAAGGCCTCTACCTTTAACCAGGGCTTTGCCACGACGGAGTACCTGGCGTCGGCCCTGATGGACATGAAGTACCACCTGGCAGACCCGGCAAGTATAGACCCGGATGCATTTGAGCGCGAAACGCTGGCGGCCATGAACATGCCAAGCGAACTGGTGATGCGCCACCGTTCGCCGCACTTCGGACACGTGTTCTCCGGGGAGGGCTATGCCACCGCTTACTACGGCTACATGTGGGCCGATGTGCTGACAGCGGATGCCGCAGAGGCGTTTGAAGAGGCACCGGGCGGCTTCTACGACAAAGAGGTGGCGGCCAAGCTGCGTAAGTACCTCTTCGCGCCTAGAAACTCCATGGACCCGGCCGAGGCTTACAGAAAGTTCCGTGGCCGCGACGCCAAAATCGATGCGCTGATGCGTGACCGCGGCTTCCCGGTTACAGAGCCGCAGTCGAAAAAGTAAAAGACGCGTTTCCTGCCCGCGCAGGAAACCTTCCATAAAAAAGCCTGGCAAGTATACACTTGCCAGGCTTTTTGTTTTCAGTTACTTCGGTGGCTAGTTCTTTGCCTGCACCGGCAAGCCCTCCAGCTGTGCATAGCTGAGCTTCCAGTTGCCGTCGGCTCCCTTTTTCCAAAGCAGGATAAAGTTACCCTCTCCTATCCCGTGCAGCTGGTCTGTGCCGGAGGGGAGCACATCCACAGAGAAAGTACCCGCCTCGTAGGCGATCTGCTCATCGGCACCTGTGCTTACTACATTCGTTTTCAGGTCGCTGATGGTGGGGTAAGTATCCTTTACCCACTTGTTGGCAACTTCAGACTTGCCGTTGAAGTGCGTTTCGCCCTGAATGAACTGCACATCGTCTGCCAGGAAGGAAATCACCTTCTCGGGGTCATCGTTGTTCCAGGCACTGATAAACTCCTGGTTCAGGCGCTGTATGTTTACCGCCTCTTTCTGCTGCGTGCAAGACGAAAGCACAACGGCAAAGAACAGGATAGACAAGTATCGTTTCATAAGTATCATCTTTAGTGTTTGCTTGTAAAAAGCCCAAACCTACAGGTCCGGGCTTAAGGTACATGAAATGCTGCGTATACGTTAGCTTACCAGCTTTTTCTCCTTACCTCAGAGGTGCTGTATGCGGTAGAGGGGTCTCCGTACGTGGGGTTCGGCAGGAAAGCAATGGTCATGATAGGGTCCTGGACCTCTGTGTAGTCGGCATAGGCAACTGCGGCCGGGGCCGGGGCAGCAAGCGCTTGCCTGGCTGGGGCGGCCGCTCTCTTTGCGGCAACTGTTTTTTTAGCCGGCGCGCTGGCAGGGGCACTGGCTGCAGCTACTGCTCTTGTCTCCCTAGCCTCGGCGGCGGCTCTTTCCGCGGCCGCTATACGTTCTGCCTCGGCAGCCCGTTCGGCCTCTTCTGCCTTGTTCTTGTTATCGATGCGCTTGCCAATTACATAGCCTGCGCCGCCACCTACTACACCGCCGACAACACCGCCTACCACGCGGTTGCGCTTGTGTATGATGGCACCTGCGGCGGCACCCGTTGCAGCGCCGATAACAGTGCCTTTTGCCTGTGGGCTTATCTTTCTATCCTGTGCCTCTCCCGGCTTGCTCAGCATGATTGATACTATAAAAACCAGGCTGAAAATGAATGTTCCTTTTTTCATAAACGTGTTATTTAGTCTTTAAAACAAACTGTCACGCATTTAGAGCAGTCATTTACAATTTGTATGCCACGCCGCCTCCGGCACATGCGCCAAAGCAGAGGCAGCTAGCTTCTAAAAAGCACAAAAAGCAACCTATCACACTGATTATCAACAGAAACAAACCAAACTAACGGGAGCAAAAAATGATACCAGAAACAGCGCGGCTGTACGGTTGCAGCTTAAAAGCAGCAGCAACGCTCACGCCTTTTACCGTACAGCCGCCTTCACCACCTAATGGTGCTCCTCTGCCCCACTGGGGTAAGTCGCTTTCCGGCAATGCCACCAACCAATGCGCCCGGTAAGCGTTATTCAACAGAGCCTGCAGTAAAGGCGGTAAAAGGGCATGGTAAAAAAACTGAAGCATTTCTTTACAAACACCTGGGAGATATTGAAGTACTCCAGACGGAACTTCCTGCAGGGCGAGCCGATCGTCTACAGTGCCGCTATTGCCTTCTTCACCATTTTCTCTCTTCCTGCCATCCTGATCATTCTTATGTTTGCCGGTTCTATTTTCTTTTCGGAAAGCACCGTGCGCTCCCAACTTGTGAAAGAGGTGGAAAGCCTGGTTAGCGAGCAGGCAAGCACGCAGGTGAGCTCCATACTGGAGAACGCCGTAGAGGCCCCCACCGGGTTCTGGGGAATAACCATAGGCCTGGTCATTATCATCCAAAGCTCTACCATCACGTTCTTTATTATACAGAAGGCGCTGAACGCCGTGTGGCAGGTACGGACAAAACCTGGGGTGGGGTTGGTGCAACTGCTGAAAAACAGGCTTTCAGCGCTGGCGATGGTAGCGAACCTGGGCCTGCTGTTTGCCCTCAGCCTGCTGTTCGACACCCTGGTGGCGATGCTTGGCGATCAGCTGCGGATGCTGCTGGAGGAGCACTTCTCCTCCACCATCCAGGTTGTAAACACCGTCTTCTACCTAACGATAGTGTACGTCTTCTTCACTGCGATACTCAAGATCCTGCCCGATGTGAAGGTGCCCTGGAAGGATGCCTTGATGGGTGGGGCCATCACGTCCCTGCTCTTCCTGATCGGCAAGCAGATCATTAACTTCCTGCTCGGGCGCATGGTTATCTCCGGTATCTATGCGGCGGCGGGCTCTTTGGTCATACTGCTGCTGTGGGTCTTCTACTCCTCCGTTATCCTGCTGTTGGGTGCGGAGGTTACCAAGGCCTATGCCCACAACCGGGGCCGCGAAGTGCAGCCCAAGCCGATCGCTACCAAGTATGAAAAGTAGCAGCAGTACAAGCCGCCCATCCCCGGCCCGTAAACAAAAAGAGCTGCCTTACCTGAAAGCAGCTCTTCCTGATTATCTCCACTTAGCTCTATAAGGCAAAGTGCTTAGCCTTGCTTTACCAGCTGGATGTCGCTGTTGAGTTTGATCTCATCGCTCACCACCACACTACCGGCTTCTGTTACCGCGTCCCAGGACAGGCCGAACTCTTTACGGTTGATCTTGCCGGTGACGGTAAAGCCCGCTTTTGTCTGCCCGTACGGGTCCACAACGATACCACCGAACTCCACATTAACCGTTACCGGCTTTGTAGTGCCACGGATGGTGAGGTCCCCGTGCAGTTTGTACTGGTCGTCGGAGGCTTTCTCGAACTTGTTGCCTTCAAAGCGAACCTGGGCATGGTTGGCAGCGTCGAAAAAGTCGGGCGATTTCAGGTGCGTGTCGCGCTGCTCGTTATTGGTGCTGATAGAGTCCACATCAGCCGTAAAAACAATGCGCGAGGCCTTTGTGAAGTCCTCGTCTTCTGTCTCCACCTCTACGTTATACTTGCTGAAATACCCCGTTACGGTCGTAATCATCAGGTGCTTCACCTTAAACTGTACCTCGCTGTGCGTCGGGTCTACGACCCATTTTGTTGTAGCCATAATCTGTGATTTTTAGGTTTGTTGTATCTTCAAACGCCGCCGGCATGCCTGCGGCATGGGTTAGCTGCGCTCGTGTGTCTGAGGATTGGCAGGCATCGATTAATAATACCTACATAAAATGTATGTACATTAAAATCAAGGCAAATGTTGCAGAGCTATTAAAAGCTCTGCAACCACCCTGTTAATTAGCGCCTTATTAAGCAAAACGTTGGTTTGGGCCGCTAAGTTGGCAAGGCCGACTTGGTGGCATAACACAGACCGACACAAGCCGCTTTGGGCTACAGGTGCGTCTAACTATTCCCGAAAAGATGGCGTAGAATAGTTTCCGGCACACCGCGCTGTGCGCTTTTACAGGCGATTCTTAGAAACTCGATAAACACTCCGTATGCTCATAGACAAAACGATTCCCTTCAGCTACATGCTCAACAAAGTAAAGTATGACGTGCTGCGGGTATTGCTTTTTTCTGTGGCTTTCCACCTCCTGAAACATTTTTTCACCGATTACTTGCCGCCTGTTCCGTTTCAGCTGCCGGCTATCCTGGGTACCTCCATCTCCCTTATACTTGCTTTTAAACTTAACCAGTCGTACGACCGCTGGTGGGAGGCCCGCAAAGTATGGGGTGCCATTGTAAACGACTCCCGCTCCCTGGTGCTGCAGCTAAAAGGCTTCGTGGACGAGGAGCGGACGGAGCCGCGGCAGCTGCTGCACCGGATGGCCTACCGCCAGATTGCCTGGTGCTACAGCCTGGGGGAGTCGCTGCGGGGGAACGAGCCCATTAAGGAAGAGCAGGAGGCCAACCTGTCGCCGGAGGAGATAAACTACATCCGGAAGCACAGCAACAAGCCGCTGGCCCTGCTCATGTGCCACGTGCACGACCTGAAAGCCCTGCTTCGGCTTGAGGCGGTAAACCCGTACCAGCAGGTGCAGCTCGACAGCACCCTCACCCGCCTCTGCGAGTCGATGGGCAAGGCCGAGCGCATCAGGGGCACCGTGTTTCCCGTTACCTATAAGCTGATCGTGCACTTCTTTATTTACCTCTTCCTGGTGGTGCTGTCGCTGGCCCTGGTCGAGACGATAGGCGTGTATGAGATTCCGGTCCTGACTTTTATCGCCACGACCTTCTTCCTGATAGAGAAAACGGCGCGGCACATGCAGGACCCCTTCCGCAACAAGCCCACTGACACACCCGTCACGGCTATTGCCAGAACCATCGAGATCAACATTAAGCAGATACTGCACGACGCGGATGTGCCCAAGCCTTTAGCCGCAGAGAAGTACTACATTATGTAACCAACTACCATACCATGAGAACACATACCAAAGAAACGCAGAGCAGCATGACGCCGGAGAAGGCGATTCAGTTTCTGAAGGAGGGAAACGAGCGCTTTGTCAACAACCTGAAAGCCAACCGGAACCTCCTGCAGCAGGTGAACGAGACCTCTACGGGCCAGTTTCCCTTCGCTGTCATACTCAGTTGCATCGACTCCAGAACTTCGGCCGAGCTGATTTTTGACCAGGGCCTGGGAGACATCTTCAGTATCCGGATTGCCGGCAACATTGTAAACGAAGACATACTGGGCAGCATGGAGTTTGCCTGCAAGGCAGCGGGGTCCAAGCTGGTTGTGGTGCTGGGCCACACAAGGTGCGGCGCCATTACGGGGGCCTGCGACCATGTGGAGCTGGGGAACCTGACAGGGCTGTTGAAGAAGGTGGAGCCGGCCATTGAGCGCGAAACACAGACCCAAACAGAGCGGAACGGCAAAAACACAGACTTCGTAACGCATGTAACCGAGAACAACGTACACCTGGGCATGGAGCAGGTCAGGAAGCAGAGCCCCATCCTGGCGGAGATGGAGCAGAACGGGGAAATCCGTATTATCGGGGGCATGTACGACGTGGAGACCGGCAGAGTCGATTTTTACGAAGCATAGCCAACCGCTGTCGCCAGCCTCACCCTGCGCAGCCGCTGCCACACCAGCCGCGCACGCCGCCAAAACATAAGGAAAAGAGCATAAGCTTTGACTTACAGGAGATTATTTTGCCTTTGGCGTCATAATTGTTTATACTTAACTAGGTGCGGATTTCTGTATGGCCGTTCAACTGGCCGTTCCACAGCCCATTCTTTCGTTGGTGCACCTCACCGGCAAATGGTATCCGTACCTGCCCTAAATTTATTTTTAACCCAATCCTAACCAAAACCACTATATGGTATTATTCAAGAAAGGGACCATTGCAGCTGCCTTTGTCGCGACTTCTCTTTGCTTCGGGCAGGCAGCCTTCGCACAACAGACAGCGGCTCCGCAGGAGCAGCAAACCTCACAGACCTATTCTGACGAAGAGCTGAGAAGCTTTTTAGACGCGAACACCAAGGCGACCGAGATCCAGAAGGAGAGCCGCACGGCCCTGGTGTCTGCCATTGAGGAGCAGGACCTCAGCGTTGACCGTTTTAACGAGCTGGCAAAGGCTCACCGCCAGAAAAAGCTGGAAGAAGTGGCCGAGAACCCTGAAGAGATCGCCGCTTTCAGCACGGCGGCCCAGGCTATTGTACAGCTGCAGCCCGAGGTGAAAGAGAAAGTAGAGCAGGCCATTGAAGAAGAGGGCCTGACGATGGAGGAGTATAACAACATCCTGAAAGCCTATAAAGAGGACCCTGCCGTACAGGCACAGATCCGAAAGGTAATGGCAGCTGAGTAGCAGCAGCCAAGCCGAGAGAAGCGCTTCCCTTACCAGAGGAGCGCTTTTTTTGTTTTGTTAGGGCATGCAACCGCACCTCCGCCAAAGACCTTAAAACTATTCGGGCAGGGCGGCAGTACTCCTGACAGGCTGGCGGACCCTCCATCGCCGGATTTATTTTATACCTTAAGGAGACAAACATAAAGAGACAGGCAATGCAATACAGACGATTTGGCCGCACAGGCTGGAAAATAAGCGAGGTAGGCTACGGCATGTGGGGCATGGCCGGCTGGAAAGAGTCGGATGACCGGCAGTCGGAGCGCTCCCTGGATTTAGCCGTAGAGAACGGCTGCAACTTTTTTGACACGGCCTGGGGCTACGGAGAAGGCCACAGCGAGAAGCTGCTGGGGCAACTGCTGAAGCGCCACCCGGAAAGGCAGCTGTACATGGCCACGAAAATACCGCCCAAGAACTTTACATGGCCCTCCAAACCGGAGTTTAAGCTAGAGGATGTTTTCCCGGCGGAGCATATCATCGCGTACACCGAGAAAAGCCTGAAAAACCTGGGCGTGGAGACGATCGGCCTGCAGCAGTTTCATGTGTGGGAAGATGCCTGGGCGGATAACGAGGAGTGGCAACGTGCCGTGGAGAAGCTCAAAGCCGACGGTAAGATCCAGCACATGGGCGTGAGCGTGAACCGCTGGGAACCGCAGAACGTGCTCCAGACCCTGCGCACCGGCCACATCAGCGCCGTGCAGGTTATCTACAACATCTTTGACCAGGCGCCGGAAGACGAGCTCTTCCCGCTCTGCGAGCAGCTGGATGTGGGCATTATTGCCCGCGTGCCCTTTGATGAAGGCACCCTGACCGGCAACCTCACCAAAGGCACCACGTTTCCGGAAGGTGACTGGCGCAACTCCTACTTTGTACCGGAAAACCTGAACAGCAGTGTGGACCACGCAGAGGCGCTTCGGCCGCTGGTGCCGGAAGGGATGACCATGGCCGAGATGGCGCTGCGCTTTATCCTGAGCAACCCGCAGATCAGCACCACCATACCCGGCATGCGCAAAGCCAACCACGTAGCGGCCAACCTCGGCACCAGCGACGGCAAGGGCCTGCCACAGCAGCTGCTGCAAGAGCTAAAAGGCCACCGCTGGGACCGCCAGCCAACGGAGTGGTCGCAGTAAGCACGTAAGCCGGATATCCTCCTGCGGGAGCTTCCGTATGAACACGTAGCACAAGAGCCCTGACTTTTAAAACGGTTGGGGCTCTTGTGTATAAGCAAGGCAAAAAATGCAAGAAACATTTGATACGATCATAATCGGGGGAGGCCAGAGTGCCCTTGCCTGTGCGTACTATCTCAGGAGGACGGGCCTCTCCTACCTCCTGCTCGATAACCAGCCGGAAGCGGGCGGCTCCTGGCTTAAGGCCTGGGACTCCCTTAACCTCTTCTCCCCCGCCGAGTTCAGCAGCCTGCCGGGCTGGCTCATGCCCAAAACGTCCCATGTGTACCCTACGCGCGCGGAGACGATCTCATACCTCCAGAACTATGAGGACAGGTATAAATTTCCGGTGCAGCGGCCTGTACAGGTGCAGGATGTTTGTTTTAAAGAAGGGATCTTTGAGCTGAAGACGGATAAAGGCACTTACTATGCCCGTACCGTCATCAGCGCGACGGGCATTGTACAGCAGCCTTACATTCCCTCCTATCCAGGCCAGGACACCTACAAGGGCGCTTTGCTGCACTCCTCTGAGTACAGAAACCCGGAACAGCTGCAAGGGAAACGGGTATTGGTAATAGGAGGCGGAAACTCCGGTGCACAGCTCTTGGCAGAGGTCTCGAAGGTAGCCGATGCGACGTGGGTAACTTTGCGGGAGCCGTCCTTTCTGCCAGACGAGGTGGACGGCAGCGTGCTATTCGACATAGCCTCTGCGAAATACTACGCCCTGCAGAAAGGGGAAGCCTTAGACCCGGACAAGTATAACCTGGGGAGTATTGTGATGGTACCCTCGGTGATAGAGGCGCGGGAGCGCGGTGCGCTGCAGGCAGTGCGCCCTTTTGATGCCTTTTATGAACAGGGCGTGATCTGGCCAGACGGCCACAAAGAAGCTGTGGACGCGGTTATCTGGTGTACAGGCTTTGGCTATGCCCTCGATCATTTGCAGTGCCTGGGCCTGGTGAAGGCAAGCGGAAGGGTGGTTACAGAAGGCACCAAGGCTGTGGAAAGGCCGGGGCTGTGGCTCGTAGGATACGGCGGCTGGACAGGCTTTGCCTCTGCTACCCTTATCGGCGTGGGCCGCTCTGCCAAAGAAACCGTTAAACAGGTGCAGGCATACTTACAGCAGGCTTAAGGCTCCCTCCCAATCGCGGCTCCAACCACTACATCTTGCCCGCTTCTGTCAGCAACGGGCAAGATGCGGGATAAGCCTCTCGCTCTACTCGGGCTTACATTTCGTTAGGGTCCACCCCGTTTTGTGCCTCCGATTGCTTACATTTGAAGCTTTAAGAAGACAGACACCCTAAACGCAAAGCCCACAGCAACACCTGAGCGGCTGTTACTGCCGTGGCTGCCCTTACGACACCTGACAGACATGGAACCAACGTTTATCTGCAAGCCCTTTGCAGAACTTACCCCTTTTGAGCTTTATGACATGCTTCGGCTGCGGAGCGATGTTTTTGTAGTGGAACAGACCTGTGTGTTCCTGGACATGGACAACAAGGACCAGAAGTGCCAGCACCTGCTGCTATACAGGGGCAGCGAGCTTGTTGCCACGTCGCGCCTGGTGCCCCCGGGCCTCTCTTACCCCGACGCCATGTCTATCGGGCGCATTGTGAGCAGCAGGGCAGTGCGCGGAACAGGCGTGGGCAAGGTGCTCGTGGAGCGGTCCATTGAAGCGTGCTACCGCCTGTACGGCAACGGCCCCATTAAAATCGGGGCGCAGCTGTATGCCAAGGGCTTTTATGAGAGCTTTGGATTTGTACAGTCGGGCCCGGTGTATGACGAAGACGGCATTGACCACATAGAGATGACAAAGGCCTGATAAGCGCCTCTAAGCTAAAAAAGCCGGTTTGCAGCAGTTGCAAACCGGCTTTTTCGTTCCTGCCCCCGCGCAGGCCGGGGCTTCATCTGTTAGGGATAAGGTTCTCTTAGAGCGCCTTCTTTGGCATTAGTGCTCCATGCGGGTAGATACCAGCACAGAGGTATCGTCTTCCACCGCCCGGCGGCTGGCGCGGTGGCGGATGGTGCGCTTGCCCAACAGCAACAGCACCAAGCCCGTAACAGCGCAGCCAGCCATCACACTAACCATCGGTAAGGTAGTGCCCGTGTGAAAGATACTCACCGCCGCCGACATCAGGCCGCCCATGGCCATCCGGAAACTGCCGAGCAGTGCCGCGGCGCTACCGGTGTTCTTGGTGAACGGAGCCAGCGAAAGCGCGGTGGCGTTCGGGTTTAAAAGCCCCTGCCCCGTCAGGAAGATGAACAGCAGCGCGATAAGACTGTATTTGCCGTACCAGCCGTAGTAAGAGCCCACCACCAGCAACACAGCCACCACCGTCTGGTAGATCAGTGTGAAGTTGATCACCTGCTCGCTTTTATACTTGTTCAGGATGAAGTGATTAAGCTGTGTAGAGCCGATCATGGCAAAGGCCAGGAAGGCGAAGATCCAGCCGTACTCTTTCTCGCTCACGTGGTAAATGTTCATAAACACATCCGAAGAGCCCGCGATGTAGGCAAACGGAGCCGCAGTGGCAATGCCGCCAGCCAGCGCATATAACAGAAACTGCTCCTGCTTCAGCACCGAAAGGAAGTTTTTGATCACCGGCTTTGGCTTCAGGGAGATCGACTGGTCAGGTTGCTGGCCCTCTGGCAGCGCCACGTACACGCCCACCATTATCAGCGCCGTAATAGCGGCCAGTATGATAAACACGGCATGCCACCCGAAAGCCGCCGTTACGTAACCGCCCACCGTTGGCGCGATCATCGGCGAAACGGCGATCACCAGCGTAAGCAGCGAAAAGGCCTGCGCCGTTTTGTTCACCGGGAAAATATCCCGCACCAGCGCCTGCGCCGCCACCATGCCCGCGCAGCCTCCCACGGCCTGTATAAAGCGCATCATGATCAGCGAGTTGACAGAATCTGTATAGGCACAGGCCAGCGAGGCCGCTATGTAGATCAGCAGGCCGGCGTAGAGCGGGTTCTTACGCCCAAAGCGGTCGAGCAGGGGGCCGTAAAGCAGCTGCCCCACCGAGATGCCCACCAGGTAAGCCGTCAGCGAGAGCTGCACCTGCGCTATGGTAGCGTTCAGATCCTTCGAAATGGCCGGGAAGCCCGGCAGGTACATGTCAATCGAAAACGGGCTGATCGTGGCGAGCGCCCCCAGGATAAGTATGATAATGAAGTACTCTCTTTTTGTCATATATCGGATTTAAAAATCAAACCAAAGTTAAAACATCAATACAAATAAACCACCGCCTCTCCTGTAGCTTTGCCGGGGTGCTGTGCATGTATGACCGGGCAAATGGCAGCGGCGCAAGTTTATCTAACACCCAAACTTGGCACAATGTTCTCAAATTTTTACCTTGCCCCATGCAAACACCCGACGCCTCCCCAAACCCTGCCATTCTGCAGGAGCTCGTGAAGCACCAGATGCCCTTCGGCAAGTATAAAGGAAAGCTGCTCTGCGACTTACCGGTGTCTTACCTGGAGTGGTTCTGTAGCAAGGGGTTTCCGCCCGGAAAGCTGGGCATGCAACTGGCCACCATCTATGAGATCAAGATAAACGGGCTGGAATACCTGCTGGCGCCACTCAAGCGGCAAGCAAAAGGCCCGCAAAGGTAGTGCTTTTCTGCCACTCCGCAGCCCCCTGCCTTTACAAAACCAGCCCGACAGCAGCCTCCCTTCCGGGGCCGCCGCACAAGGGGCTGCGCCTCTCCCCGCCGGGCAAATATTAAAGTATAGGAATATGCATAATATTCCCGCTAATTTCCTATCTTGAAGTATAGAACCATTCTTAGCTTCTTCTGATGATAGCACCTGGCAAGCTGCAACGGTACCTCTTGGCGCTGGTTTTACTTTGCTGCGCCCCGGCCTGCAGCAGGCAAGAGGATGACTATATCAGCAAGTACTGCCCCGGCTCCTGCACCGTTATAAAAGGGCACCTAACAGATGCCACCGGCACCCAACCTGTGGCAGGTGTTACGCTGCTGGCCAGGTGGCACAAATCCTACAGCCCGGGGAGCAGCCTCAGTCGTAAGAAAGCATTTGCAGTAAGCGACGCAGACGGCAACTACACGCTCCGGTTTCTGTTGCGGGATGATGAACTAAGCGAGGGCGTTTTTGAACTCGTCACCAGTCTGGAGCAGGAAACCTACACCAGCTGCTTTCCCTTAGCGAGCGTTTACATCGGCGATATCGGCCGCGATACCACCGTAATTCAAAACATCACCCTGGCTCCCACAGCCTCCGCCACACTTGATTTTACTGTTGCGCCTGAGCAGGGGCTCCGGCAGGGCGACCGCTTTCAGGCAATGTTCACGTACAAACTTAGCCCCACCGACCCGGACAGCTGCAGCCAGGCTTTCGAGTTCCTCCTCAGCAGCCAGGAGGCGTACGAAACCACAAGAACCTTCTTGCTGCCGGCCAACATACCGCTGGCCCTGTACATCGATAAAACAAAAAACGGCGTAAAGAGCAGGGAAAAGAAAACGATAACGCTGCGGCCGGACGAGCGCAGCACCTACGAAGCAAGATTTTAAGGATGGATTACCCGATTGTACACGAAGAGAAGTACCAGCAGTTTACCGCTAAGCTGGGCGGTGACAAAGAAGCTGAGGTGGCTTATGCAAAGCCAGAGGAAAACGTGCTTAACCTGCTGCACACCTATGTGCCCGATGCTTACCGGGGGCAGGGCCTGGCCACGGAGCTCATCACCACGGCGCTGCAGTACGCCCGGCAGCACAACTACAAGGTAATGGCTACCTGCGGGGCAGTGAAGAAGTTCATGCAGCAGCACCCTGAGTACCAGGACCTGCTGCACTAGATTTATACCTGTGCCGATGAAGCCGTTTATACTTTGCCTGTGTGCAGCTTTCCTGGCCTTTACGGCCACAGCCCAGAGCCAACCTTTGCCTGAGGCCCGGCACCGGGTGAGCCTGCAGCTGGGCATTGCCTATCCGAACGGCGAGTACAACAGCTCTTCTTTTGAGGATGACTACCCGGCTTTTGCGCGGGAGGGCCTGCTACTGACGGGCGAATACCGCTACAGCCTTCACAAGCACTGGGCAGCCGGCGTGTCGGTGGCCTACCGAAACAACGGCTACGACCTGGATGCCCTTGTGCAGAGTGCCGATGAGCTGGTGACAGCAAAGGACTCCGAAGCCTGGCGTTCGGTTTTTACACTGGCCACGCTCTACTACACGCTGCCGCTTGGTTCTGCCGAGCTTTACGCCAAAGGCGCTGCCGGGGCCTCCTTTAACCGCAGCGCCTCCTGGCAAGTGAGCACCACCTACGGCAACATACGCATGCCCGAGGACAAGGCCACCGCCCTGGCACTGGGGTGGGCCGCAGGCTTTAACGTCCCTATCAGGCCGCTAATAGTCGGTTTTGAAGCCGGTATACTTTACACCAGGCCTACATTCACGGTGCAGGATGCGCAGGGGAATCCTTTCCGGCACCGGCAACCGATGCACTCGTTTAACACCAGCGTAGGGCTCAGCTATGCTTTCTAACGTATGGCTGTGCAAGGCTCATACTTCCGGTCACACAAACCTATAGATAGCGTTGCCTGTTCGTGCCGCTACACCAGGTTGAGCCCCTACTCCGCCTGCTCCACTTTGTGCCCGCCAAACTCGTTGCGCAGCGCCGCCACCACTTTTCCTGAGAACGTATCGTTCTCCTGCGAGCGGTAGCGCATCAACAGCGAGAGCGCAATAACAGGGGTGGGCACCTCCATTTCCAGGGCCGCCTCCACGGTCCATTTTCCCTCGCCGGAGGAGTGCATGATGCCCCTGATTTTAGAAAGGTCCGGATCTTTGCCAAAGGCGTTTTCCACCAGCTCCATAAGCCAGCTGCGCACCACCGAGCCGTGGTTCCACACCCGCGCCACCTCTTTGTAGTTGAGGTCGAAATCGCTTTTATGGAGCACCTCGAAGCCTTCGGCAATGGCCTGCATCATGCCGTACTCCACGCCGTTGTGCACCATCTTCACAAAATGCCCGCTCCCCGACTTACCGGTGTACAGGTAACCTTTCTCCACCGACACATCCCTGAAAATCGCCTCGCAGTGGTCAAACGCCTCCGCATCGCCCCCGACCATGGTGCAGGCGCCGTGGCGGGCGCCGGAAAGGCCGCCGCTGGTGCCGCAGTCCAGCAGGTGGATGCCCGACAGCTTAAGCTTGGTAGCGCGCATCACGGTGTCTTTGTAGTTGGAGTTCCCGCCATCGATCACGATGTCGCCCATCGCTAAGTAGGGCGCCAGCTCCTTCAGCACGGCATCGGTGGGAGCGCCGGCCGGCACCATCACCCACACCACTTTACGGCCCTGCAGTTGCTGCGTCAGCTCCCCTATGGAAGGGGCCGTGGCAACGCCTTCCTTCGAGATAGCCTCCATCGTTTCCGCCGAAATATCGAAGGCAACCACTTCGTGCTGGTGATCGCGGAGGTTCAGGGCCAGGTTGTAGCCCATTTTACCCAGTCCAATTAGTCCTATCTGCATGTCTTTCTCTTTTTCTGATGTATCAGCTTTATGTATACTTATGCGTTGTTGAGCTGTTCGAAACTTTCCTTCAGCTTGGGGTAGAGCGCCTCAAAAACGGCGTAGCCCTTGGCATAGGTTCTGTGGCTTTCCATATCCGGCTCGTAGGTTCTGCTTACCCGGATCATGTGCTCCGCCTCCTCCAGCGAGGGGAGCAGCTGAAGGGCGTACATGCCCATGAGCGCAGCCCCGAAGGCCGAGCCCTCGGGCGTCTCCGTAAGCTGCACCTTTTTACCCGTCACATCGGCCAGCATCTGCACCCACAGCTCCGAAAACGAAAAGCCCCCGTTGGCATAGATGCACGAAATCGGGCCTACCGTCTGCTCCAGCGCCTGCACCACGCTGTTCACGCCAAAGATCACCCCTTCCATGACCGCCCGCAGGAAATGCGCCCGGGAATGGTTGTAGTTCGCCCCGATAAAGCAGGCGCGGGCCGCGCCGTCCCAGATCGGTGCCCGCTCCCCCAGCAGGTAAGGCAGAAACAGCAGCCCATCGGCACCCGCACTAATGGACTCAGCCACCTCGTTCAGCAGCTCATAGATATCCTGATCCTTGGCCATGGCTTCTGCCGTTTCGGCGGCGTAAAACGTGTCGCGGAACCAGCGCAGGGCCACTCCGCCGTTGTTTACCGCCCCTCCCAGCACAAAGTGGTCCTTGTTTAAGGCATAGCTGAACACGCGCTCCTGCAGGTCGGTGGCCGGCTTGTTGGACATGACGCGCACGGCACCGCTGGTCCCTATCGTGACAACGGCCTCGCCGGCGCGCACGGCATGGGAGGCCAGGTTAGCGAGGCACCCGTCGCTTGCCCCGATCACAAAAGGAGTATCGGCAGGGATTTTAAGCAGCGACGCATAGGCCGGTTTGAGCTCCCTGAACGTGTAGGTGGGCGGCACTGGCTCTGGCAGTTGCTCCGGCTTTACGCCCGCCACCTCCAGGGCATCCTGGTGCCACTCAAACTCAAAGATGTTGAACAGCCCCATGGCCGAGGCAACAGACTGGTCTACTTTATACTGGCCGAACAGCCGGTAGAGCACATACTCCTTGATACCGATGAATTTGGCCGCCTGCCCGAACAGCTCCGGCTGCTCCTGCCGCAGCCAGCACAGCTTGGGCAACGGCGACATGGGGTGCACGGGTGTGCCCGTCTGCAGGTATATCTTGTGCCCGACGGGGCTGTTCCGGATTTCGTCGGCGCAGGCGTGGCTGCGGGAGTCGGCCCAGATCAGGCAGCGGGTCAGCGGCTCGCCAGCGGCATCCATCAGGATCAGGCTGTGCATGGCGCTGCTGAAACTCACGCCCTCCAGTTTGCAGCCGCGCTGCTGCTGCCACTCGAGCACCTTGCCAAGCGTGCTCAGCACCGCCTCCAGCACCTGCTCCGGTTCCTGCTCGGCCTGCCCCGGCTCCTCGCTTAGAATCGGGTACTCTACCGTCTGGTAATACAGCACCTCCCCCGTTAGCCCGAAGGCCACGGATTTGGTGCTGGTTGTGCCGATGTCTACGCCGATAATAGAGCTTTGCTGCATGTGGTTCCGCTTTTACAGTAGCTTACGTAGTTACGGGTTTAGGTTATACATACAGGGCGTTATACTTCGAAAAACACGCTTCAAGGCTTATCTGCGTACTTACTTTCCCGTATACTCCCTGCTGCCCACCTGCAGCGGCTGCCTATGAACCTGCTTCTATCCCTTTTCCTGTTCTGCCTGTCTGCGGCGTGGCCACAGCCGCCTGTGGCCTGCCCGGGCAATTGCGCCGCAACAGTACAGCCCGGGCAGCGCGGTGAGGCAAAGCCGGCGCACAGGCAGGCCCTGCAAAACGACACCGCTCTGGCCCTGCTGCAAAACGCGTCTTCTGCCGTGCCTGCTCTTTGTGTAAGGCTTTCGTGCATGGCCGCTCCGTTTCTGGCGGCAACCGACACAGGTTTTACACAGCAGCGCTACCTGCTGCGCTCCTGCACCCAGTGGTGCCTCAGGGCGGAAGGCCCGTAACCACACATTACCACCTGATCTACTGCACCTTGCCCGGCAACTGCTTCTGCACGTTTACCTGTAGCCGCGCTGAGCCGGCATGTGCTGGTTTCCAAGTATCCACCTTGATTTTTATACACAGATGGGATATCTAACCTTATTAGCCATGCTGGCCTTACTGGGCCTGCTGACGGTGTATTTCCGCTATGAGGAGCGCCAACGGCTGAAGAAGCAGAAGTAACCGCCTAAAAAAGGTCTCCGGGCACAGCGCCCGGAGACCTTTTTTAGGCGCGGCAAACGCCTGTGCAGCTGTGGATAGCTGTGGATAAAGTATGGAAATGTAGATAAGCTGTGGGTAGCGCGAAAGATGCAAACGTATAACATATTGCTTTTCAGCTATTTTTATCCCATAGCCCCGGCGCGCCCTCTCCCAGGCGTGTAAAATTTGTCCACATTCACATTTCATACATACTGATTACCTATTTTTGTAAAGGAAAACATGCTTACACAAACAGGTAACGAGCTGCAGACAATGATCAAGACAAACACACACAGAGGCGAAGTAATACGCGATGCCATTAAGGCAAGTGGGGTAGCGATAGGTGTAGTGGCCGAGAAGATGGGCATCAGCCGCAAAACGCTTTACAACAAGTTTAAGGAGTCGAGCATTCCGTACAGCTTTATCCTGAAGCTGGGCGAGATTATCCACCACGACTTTTCACAGGATTTCCCGCATCTGAGTAAAACTGTAAAAAAAGAGGCTCCCAAGCCACAGCCCCAGATGAGCACCAACCTGCTGCTGCCCTTCGACGGGGAGCCACAGGAAGTGTACAAGCCCAACAACCTGCGCGAGTGCGAACAGGAGCTTGTAAACCTGCAGCGCAAATACATCAGCCTGCTCGAGAAGTTTAATGAGCTGCTGCTGAAAACGCAGGTGTAGTAGCCCGCCGCTCCGGCCTGCAGCAGCGGGCCTTGCCTTCCTGTTTTAATAGATGCTCACGCTGTCCAGCTCCGGCACAATGTCCTCGGGCACTTCGTTGTCGATGCTCTGCTCCGTGCCCGTCATAAAGGTGGCCACGGCGGTGCCTTTGTTGTACAGGATAAGTATGTTGTCGGTAATGCGGTAGCTGTCCACGCTCCGCAGTACGTTCATAAGCTTGTTTTCCTGCTCCATATCCGGGCAGGCCATGCGGGTGGTGCTCAGGTTAACGAGCTGCAGGCGCTCGCCGCCCTCCTCATACTTGCCGAAGAATTTGTTGCACCCGGTAAAGCCGTGCACATCGTTCTCGTTCTCCTGAAAGCGGATGAAAGCGGTTTTGGTGTCCTGCGGGCGCTGCACATCCTGCCCCTCCAGCGATACAAGGCTCCAGTAGGCATCCTTGATGGTGTATACTTCTGAGGCTAACTGCGCCTTTTGCGCCGTGCAACCTGCGCCCACCAGGATGGGCAGCAGCAGGGCCGGCAATATTCTTATCAATCTTTTCATAGTTGCTTTATTCTGTCTAAACATAGGCCACGGCCCTTTGCTTTGGGCAGCGGCTGCATTCTGTTTACGCAAGCACCCGGCTAAAGTATGGCACAAAAAAAGTCCACAGGGCTAGCTGTGGACTTTCTGTTGGAGTGGCGGCTGTTACGCACGCGGGGTTTCGTTGCCGTAGCTGCTAATGCCGGAGTTGGCTCCGTAGTCTGGCCCGGAGGTCTCGCCGGGGCGGCGGTATCGGCTGCTGCGCTCGCTGTAGTCGTTGTTATCGCTTACATATGAGCGGTTGTTGGCGTAGAGGCCGGTGGCGTAGTTCTCGTCGCGGCCGGAGTTGCCTCGGTCCGTTCTGCGGATCTCGCCACGGTCGCTGTAGTCGTCGCGGTCGCTGCGGCCCTCGTACATGCTGCGCCTGTTGTCTCTGTCGTAGTCGTTTTCCCAACGGCTGCGCGGCTGGTCGCCACGGTCGTAGTAGGCATCCGTACCCAGCATGTTGTAGCCTCGGTCTGAGCGCCCTCTGTAGCTTTTGTTGTCCTCGTCGCGGTTAAAGTCATCGTACCTGCGGCCCTGCCCGCTGTAGCGGTAGCTGTTGTCCTGGCGGCTGTAGCGGTCACTGTCTGAGGAGCCGGCGCTGTAGTTGGTGCCGCGCGATGTGCCGGTGGTGCCGTAGTTATCGTGGTCTTCCCAGCCTGTGCCCCTGCTGCTGCGGTAGCCTCCCCCGCTGCGGCGGTTGCTCATGTACGGGTTCGGGTCGCCGTAGTGATAGTGGTCGTTGCTGTCGGATGCGCCGCGGTAGCTGCTGGCGTCATAGCCTGCCACTGGCCCGCCGCCGTAGTTCACGTTGGAACCCGTGCTGCGCACGTTGCGGTACTCTGCATCCTCGTCCCGCATGCCGTAGTAATTGCCACGGTGGTTGCTGTAGCGGTCTCTGTAATTCTCAAAGCTTTCGTCGCGGTCGCGGTTGCTGTAGCGGTCGTTATAGTACCTGTCGTCGCGTTCGTTGTGGTGGAGTTTATACTCAAATTCGCGGTGGTACCGTGGGTCGTTTCTTTCCATAGGTATAGGTTCTTTTAATTTTAAGTTGATACTCTACCTATAAACGCACCGCAGCCGCTTACGTTGGGTTCTACCGCCCCGTCGGCCCCGGATTCGGCCTTTTTTGCGTGGCGGGCTCTCCTGCTGCCAGCCACCTGCGCCAGTCTTTACCCTGCTCCTGCCCCGCCGCTCCCCGTACTGTTCCGCCAGGTTGGTCGATATCTTTGGCAGGTTCATCTAGTTCGTTAGTTTCAGAAAAATGATGTTTATACTTTTAGATAGATAAACCGCCATTTCCAAGCATATGAAGAAACTATCTGCAGCACTTGGCCTGTTAGCCCTACTTTCGCTGGCACCCAATGCAGAGGCTGCCAAAGGCCCTGAACTTACTTACAGCGTAAACTTAAACGACCGTGCTGACGACCGTTTTAAAGTAGCACTGGAAGTAAAAGGCCTGAGCGCCACCAACAACATTTTTCAGTTTGCCTCAACAGCACCCGGCACTTACCAAACCATGGACATTGGCCGCTTTGTGCATGAGTTTAAGGCCTACGACAAGAAAGGCCGTGAACTGGAAGTAAAGCAGGTAAGCACGAACCAATGGGAACTGAGCAAGCCAGAGAAAGTACGTAAAATCACATACCAGATTTCTGAAACCTGGGACACCCCTGTTAAAGAAAACAAGATTTACGGCATGTGCGGTACCTCTCTGGAGCAGGACCATGCTTTGATTAACGGGCAAGGTGTGTTTGGCTACTTGCAAGGCTTACAGGCACAACCCATGCGCATCAAATTAGAGCACCCGCAGGAATGGCTGGTAGGTACAGCATTGGCAAAAGACGCCAAAGGTTACTACACAGCCAACAGCTATGACCATATCGTGGATTCGCCAATCCTACTGGGCAACCTGACCAAGGCCGAAACCAATTACGAAGGCACCACCATCGATATTTATACTTACTCTAAAACAGGTAAAATAAAGTCTGAAGACCTGCTGCAGAATATGACAACCATGCTGGGTGCTGCCCATAAGTTTGTGGTTGATTTTCCGGTAGACCGCTATACTTTCCTGTATCATTTTGAGGATGCATCCTGGGGAGCATGGGAGCACTCTTACAGCTCAGAGTATGTGATGAAGGAGCAGAATTTAACGCCTGCTTATGCACAGCATCTGACAGATATCGCTGCGCATGAATTCTTCCATATCATTACGCCGCTCAACATTCATTCAGAAGTTATTGAGCGCTTCAACTTTGTGAAGCCAACGCCATCGCAGCATTTGTGGCTATACGAAGGCACTACCGAATGGGCTTCTGACATGATGCAGCTACGTGGCGGCATGATGGACCTTACTGCTTACCTTGACGACCAGCGTGAAAAGCTGACGATAGATGAGCAGATGGATAAAAACTATAGCTTGCTGAAGCTAGCGCTTACTTCTTATACCCCCGAAGGGCAGCAGCAGTACGGCAACATTTACATGCGTGGTGCAGTAGTAGCCACTTTGCTAGATATCCGTTTGCTAGAGTTGTCTGATGGCAAGCGTGGGCTGCGTGAAGTAATCAATGAGCTGTCTAAAGAGTATGGCCCTAACAAGGCTTTCCCTGAGAATGAATTCTTCGATGTATTTGCCGTCAAAACCTACCCAGAAATAGGTGACTTCTTTAACCGCTATGTTAAGAATGCAGAGCAGCTTCCGTTAGCCGAGTACTACAGCAAACTAGGCATTGACTATGTTGCTTCTGAAAAAACAGGTAAAAAAACAAAAGCATTAGGCTATACTTTCGCTGTGCCAGATGGAAAGCTTCGCCTGGTAAAAGTAGAAGGAGCCGCGCAACAGTTTGGCCTGCTGGAAGGAGATGCCTTGGTAGCACTAAACGGAAGCGAAATCACGCTACAGAATGCAAGCCAGGAGCTGCCAAAACTCGTTGCCCTGAACCCCGGCGACGCTTATACTTTAACGGTAGAGCGCAGCGGTAAAAATGTAGAACTGCAAGTAAAAATACTGGAGCAGGAAGCCGAGCTGAAGCACCAGTTTAAAGTGAATGAAGAGGCTTCGCCGAAGCAACTGGCCCTGCGCCAGGCCTGGATGAAGAATATGTAACAAAGAGTTTGTTGTTTGTTTATAATTTCCCTGGGTTAACCCCTGTGCCGCTGGCCCAGGGGTTTTCTTTTTAACGCACAGGAACCTTAGCTGTATTGCTACGTGTAGTGTTCGTATGCAGAAAAAACTCTTTATTAAAAGCTATTTAGGTGCTGTGGCACTTTCTCTGTTACTGCTTTTGGCTCCAGAACTTTATGCTACTGCTCTGGGTAAGGGCAATGCAAAGTCAGGTAATACCCGAATAGCGTTCGGTTCCTGCAACAGCCAGGCAGAGCCTCAACCGCTGTGGCCGAGCATTGTGGCCACCAACCCCGACCTTTGGGTGTGGCTCGGAGACAATATCTATGCTGATACCCATAACATGGATACTTTGGCTGCCAAATATGGCAAGCAGCTCCAGCACCCCGGCTACCAGGCACTACTTCAAACTACCCCTATAACCGGCACCTGGGACGATCATGATTTTGGCTATAACGATGCTGGTAAAGAGTTCGAAAAGAAAGCGGAAAGCCAGCAGCACTTCTTCAATTTTATGGGTGTGCCTGACACAGCAGCTGTACGAAAACAGGAGGGCGTATTCCGCAGCTACACGATAGGAGAAGGTGAGCAAAAGGTTAAGATATTTCTGCTGGATGTCCGTTACCACCGCGATAAGTTTAACAGGCTGTTTGGTCTTTACCTGCCTAACTTTGGCGGCGATGTGCTAGGAGAGGCTCAGTGGCAATGGCTGGAAAAAGAACTGAAGAGCAGCGATGCTAAGATTAACTTGATAGCAAGTGGTATGCAGATTTTACCAAATGGCCACGCATATTCCAGTTGGTCAGCCTTCCCGAAGGCTCGTAAACGCCTCCTGCACCTAATCGAAGCCACACATCCTGCTAATCCTATCCTGCTCTCCGGCGACAGACACGTAGGCGAAATAGCCAAGATAGAGCTGGAAGGTTACGAGCAACCTGTGTTTGAAATAACGTCCAGCGGCATGACCCACTTCCGTAACCCAAGTAAAAAAGGAAACAAGTTTAGAGTAGGCGAACAGGCCGGAGCGTTGAATTTTGGAGTACTGGATATAAACTGGGGCGACGAAGCCACCAAGGTGACTATGCAAATAAGAGGCTTGGAAAATAAAGTGTTGCTGGAACAGAAACTGGTATTCGAGCAAAAAGCAAATCCGCACGCACACCTCTAGCACTTGTCATAGTATAACTCGGCTCAGGCAAGTATAAAGCTGGTCACTTGCTACTCCCCCTTGGTTTAGAAAATTGTCCGAAACAGCTATACTTAAGCTTAGCTTCAGACCTAATTTTGGCCCCGGGGTGCGCAAAGTGATAGTCAAGAAACAGCTATACTTAAGCTTAGCTTCAGACCTAATTTTGGCCCCGGGGTGCGCAAAGTGATAGTCAAGAAACAGCTATACTTAAGCTTAGCTTCAGACGCAGTAAAATAAAAAAGGAGCTGCCAATTATGGCAGCTCCTTTTTTATGATGTAAGTATAAATTAGTGCCCTGCAGATGAGGTAGCACTGGCTGGCACTTGCTGTTGCTGCGCTTTATACTTGTTTTCGAACTTCTCGTACAGGTACTTCTGCTTGTTGTTCAGGTCCACATCACGGCCTTGTATGTAGGCATGCGTTACATTGTTGGTTCGCATATCCAGCAGGTCGCCGGTTGATACAACCAACGTGGCATCTTTACCAACTTCTACAGAGCCAACCTGCTTGTCTATACCTAAAATTTTAGCCGTGTTCAGTGAAACAGATGCTAAAGCCTGCTCTTTATCTAAGCCGTAAGCAGCAGCAGTGCCTGCTATAAAAGGCAGGTTACGGATACCATGTATAGCCAGGTCATAATCCAGCGCAAACGGAACACCAGCCTTGTGCAGCAGGTAAGGCGTTTTGTACGGCATATCCACATCCTCCTCCGCACGAGACGGCAAAGCATGTACGCCTGAGTAAATCACGGCAACGTTATTTGCTTTCAGGAAGTCAACTACAGAAAAGGCATCGCGGGCACCAACTACCACAATGTTCTTCACACCTTGCTTTTTGGCAAAGTTCACTCCTTCTATGATTTCCTTACCATAGTTGGCGTGGATGTATAACTTTTGCGTGCCGTCGAACAAGCCAGTCATAGAGGCTAATTTCAGGTTCTCGCTGTCGTGTTTGCCCGATTTGTAAACAGAGGCATCACGGAAAAGCTTTTCCAGCTCCAGCATCGTTTTCTCACGCTCCTCCGTCATACGCTTCAGGCGTTCATCGCCACGGCCTCCGGTTTCAATCAGCATGTTCGGCCAGTTCAGGTGCATGCCCTCATCAGCCTTCACAATGGCATCTTCCCAGTTCCAAGCATCCAGCTGCACGATAGAAGATGAGCCAGAAATAGTACCGCCAACTGGTGTAAGCTGCGTCATCAATACTCCGTTCGCTCTTACTGTTGGGATTATATCGGAGTCAGTGTTGTAGGCTATAACAGAACGCACGTTCGGGTTCATCTCCCCTACTTCGCGCCAGTCAATGGTAGCGCGTACACTCTCTACCTCGTTCAGACCAAGGGCTGCGTTTGGCTGAATCAGGCCTGGGTAAATGTGTTGCCCAGATACATCCACCACATGGTAGCCACTCAGGTTAGCACCGCTTGCCGGGCCAGCATACGTAATTTTACCATTATCAAAGCCTACAGCAGCATTCTCTACTACTTGCCCGTTGCCTATGTGCAGGGTAGCTCCTTTTAACAGCAACGGCTTGCTTTGTTTAGGGGCAGGTGCCGGAACCTGTGCCATAACTGGCACTGCAAATAGCAGCGCCACTAAAGCAGAAATATATCTTTTATGAATCTTCATGTTTTTCAATTTTGATTTGACCACAAAAAGTCTTGTGTCTAAAATCTAAGATCTTGCGTCTATTAATATGCGAAGTATGACTCTTCCTCGTTATGCGCTACGTCTTCGCAATGCACCACGTGCACTTTGCTGCTCTTAACGGCCTGTGTTTTAGCACCGCCTGTTTTTTCGTTCAGCATTTTCTGCACCAAGCGCATACGCTCTTTCTCCAGGTCCTGGCGCATCTGCTCGTCGCGCTCCACATCGTAGTAAGCAACACCATCCACAAAAGTCTTCAAAGGCTTAGCGTAAATAGACAGCGGGTTATCGTTCCAAAGCACCACGTCAGCGTCTTTGCCTTCCTTAATGCTACCCATTCTGTCGTCGAGGTGCAGGAGTTTAGCTGGGTTCAGCGTCACCATTTTCAGAGCGTCTTCTTCACTCATGCCTGTATACTTCACAGACTTAGCAGCCTCCTGGTTCAGGCGGCGCGCCATCTCAGCATCATCAGAGTTGATGGCTGTTACAATACCCATCTGGTTCATGATGCCCGCATTCTGCGGAATCGCATCTTTCACCTCCATTTTATAAGCCCACCAGTCGCCAAAGGTAGAGCCGCCAACGCCATGCTCTTTCATTTTATCAGCCACTTTGTAGCCTTCCAGAATGTGCGTGAACGTGTTTACTTTAAAGCCCATTTCATCCGCTACTTTCATCAGCATATTAATTTCTGACTGCACGTAAGAGTGGCAGGTGATAAAGCGCTTGTCATTTAAAATTTCCACTAAGGCTTCCAGTTCCAGGTCGCGGCGAGGAGCAGCTGTTTTAGATTTCTCACGCTTGCTTAGCTTGTTATAGCTCTTCCAGGCTTGCTCATACTCTTTGGCACGGGTAAAGGCATCTACATATACCTGCTCCACACCCATTCTTGACTGCGGGAAACGGATCGTCTGTGTACTACCCCAGTTAGACTGCTTCACGTTTTCACCTAAAGCAAACTTGATGTATGGGTCAGCATCTTTCACCAGCATTTCTTCCGCACTCTTGCCCCAACGCAGCTTCACGATAGCCGACTGCCCACCAATCGGGTTAGCAGAGCCGTGCAGCAACTGAGACGTTGTTACGCCACCTGCCAATTGGCGGTAGATGTTAATGTCCTCTGGGTTCACTACATCGGCCATTCTAACTTCTGAAGTTACAGACTGTGTACCCTCGTTTACATCATCCAGGGCAATGTGAGAGTGCTCATCAATGATGCCCGGTGTTACATGTTTGCCCGTACCGTCAACCACTTTAGCACCGTTTTCGCTCAGGTTCTTACCTACTTTGGCTATTTTGCCATTCTTCAGCAACACATCAGCGTTCTCCAGTTTGCCATCCTTCTCGTTCGTCCAGACAGTGGCATTCTTGATAAGCACGGTTTCTTGCTTTGGCAGCTCAGTCTGTCCGTATGCACGGAAAGGGAAGATCATACTTCCTACGCTGGTGTCAGCTTCTTTCTTAGCACGGTCTTTCTTCTCCTGCTCCGTCATAGCCTCAGAGTAAGCAGCTACCCATTTAACGGAAGAGGCATTTGGCAGCTGACCTTCCCCTTGCAGGTTTTTATCTGCTACCCAACCGCTCAGGCGGATACTCTCTTTACTGTCTTTGTTCTCTGCAAAAGAGATGGTAACCAAATTTCCTTTAAAGCTGATGTTGCCTTTCACAGTATCCTGTGCAATCACTTTCAGTTCAGGTTTTTCGGCTGAGCCTGCAATAAGCAGTTTACGCTCTGCTCCGTTTCCTAATTTTAAAGTATAAACACCACGGTAATCGGCTGGAACTTCTGATATCTTGTATTGCTCACCCTGTACCCAGTTTTCTAAGATGACACCCTCTTCAGAGAAAAGATTGTCGGTGGTGATGATGAAGTTAGCCAGCATACCTTTGTTTAAGCTACCCACCATGTTATCAGCATTTAGTAATTTAGCTGGTGTAGCTGTTAAAGCTTTCAAGGCCTCTTCTTCGCTCAAGCCATACTTCACGGCTTTGCGCAGGTTTGGCAAAAAGTCTTTCTTGTCCTTCAGGTCGTTCGCTGTGAAGGCAATGGTAACACCGGCTTTCTGCAACAGGGCAGCGTTGGCTGGCGCCATTTCCCAGTGCTTCATATCTTCCAATGACACACGGCGTGCATCAAACGGGTCTTCGACGTTGTAAGCACTTGGGAACTCCAGCGATAGGATGATGGGTGCGTTTGTAGCTTTAATCTGCGGCAGTGCCTGGTACTCATCACCTGCACCTTTTATAATATACTGCTTGCCAAACTCATCGCCTACTTTATCGGCACGAAGCGCATTCAGTTTATTTTCAGCCTCAAAAATCTGCGGATAGCTGTTAGACTGCGAGAAAGCTTTTAGCGAAATGTTCTGCTCTTTGCCCGGGTTCTGCGCATTCCACTGAGCATCTAAATAGGTCTGGCGAAGCAATGCCACAGATCCCATCAAGGAGTTTGGGTAATCCTGCTTAGAAGTACCTTTATCAAAAGATAGTGCGCCGGCGGCTTTGTCTTTCAATATTACTTCGTTCTCGCGTTTTTCAGCTAATGTTACCAGTGCAGCTGTTCCGCGGGCAATACCATCGCGGTGTACGGCCAACACCGTACCGAAGCCTTGCTTGCGCAGCTCTGCAGCCTGTTTGCTGTCTATTTTGAATAGTTCTACTGCGTTTGTCTCCGGTCTGATGGCCTCATTCCAGTTAAAGGCTCCTTCTTTGGTAGATTCCATTTGTGGGGCTGCGCGCCAGTTCCTGCGCTCTGCCTTCACTTCTGGCAAACCATAGCTGGTGTACATATCCACAAGGCCCGGATAAATATGTTTGCCCTTTGCATCCATTACCACAGCTCCTGCAGGTACTTTCAGGTTAGCACCCACCGCCTCTACTTTGCCGTTACGGATAATAAGTGTAGCGTTAGGGATGGCTGTTTTATAATTGGTGTGGACGGTGGCGTTGGTAAAGGCCACAAGCCCGGAGCGCTCATCGTACACTCCATTGCGCGGAAAAGTCTCCTGCGCCATCACACTGCCTGCTCCTAAAGCAAGACAGGCCGCAATGGTAAAGATTTTCTTCATTCGTTGTAAGGTAAGGTGGTAGATATAGTTAGGTATCCAAATATACAAATTGAAGGCTACAGTTTCTAGTCTTCGATCACATTAAATCCGGCCACGCGCAGGCTGCGGTTTCTTACGCCGAAAGTGCGCCCTTAAAACGCCTGCCAACTCACAAGCGGCTTATTCACCACTGACTCACAAGCACTTGCAAAACACCACCTGTCATCCAGAAGCTGCTCTAAGAAAGAACGAGCGCTTTTTCTCAGCTCCGATGGGCAGGCGCAGTTTCTGTGTTTGTGGCCAAGGCAGGCTTGTACTCTCTGCTGCTGTTCCTATTGGGCGGGAGTGAAAACAGACAGAGTCGCTCCTGTGTTAGGACCTAGAGCAGGGGCTACAGCTGGCGCAACAAAAAGGACTAACAGGCGATGGCAAAAGCACAGTTGTGCGGGCACCTATTTCTGAGGCTGCAATGCTTTTCAACCTCCCAAAATAACTCTACCTTCGGCTTTTCGCAGCGTATACAGACGGCACGGCCTGTATCGCCACTACTTACGCGTAACCATACTATGCCCCTGACGAAGAACCGCCCTTCTCTCCTGCTCCAAAAAGCGGCTTTTATACTTGCTGCCATTCTCATACTTTTCTCCCCGTGGTTTAGCTCCCCTGAAGCACTTGCGCTCGGGCTGTTTGTCGGGCTTGTACTGGGAAACCCTTTTCAGGAGTGGTCTGATGCGGCCTCCAAGTATGTGCTGCAGGCAGCGGTGGTTGGTTTAGGCTTCGGCATTGATCTTTACCAGGTTGCCGAAACCGGCCTGCGTGGCCTTCTTTACACAGCTGTCTCGCTCACGGTAACCATGGCCCTTGGTTTTTTGCTGGGCAAGCTGTTGCACACAGCCCCTAAGCTCACACATTTGATATCGTCGGGCACCGCCATTTGCGGCGGAAGCGCCATTGCGGCCGTGGCCCCGGCTATAAAGGCAAGCGCACAGGAAATCTCTGTTTCGTTAGGCGTGGTGTTTATCCTGAACGCGGTGGCGCTGTTCGTTTTCCCGGCCGTAGGCCATGCCCTCGGGATGACGCAGCAGCAGTTTGGCACCTGGGCCGCCATTGCCATCCATGACACCAGCTCTGTTGTAGGCGCTGCCTCCAAGTACGGCCCGGAGGCGCTGCAACTTGCCACCACCCTCAAACTGACGCGCGCGCTCTGGATCGTGCCGCTGGTCCTGGTGTCGGGTATGGCTTTTAAGGCGGGCGGCGCCAAGGTAAGCGTGCCGCTGTTTATCCTGCTGTTTGTACTTGCCTCTGTGCTTGTCACTTTTGTACCTGCCGTGCCGGCCATTGCACCGCCGATACTTTTCGCCGCTAAAAAAGGCCTGCTGCTTTCGCTCTTCCTCATTGGCGCCAACCTTAACCGCAACACGCTCCGCAGTATCAGTGCCCGGCCCTTTTACCATGGAGTTATACTCTGGGTGTTGGTTGCTGCGGGTTCTCTGGGCGCGATTGTTCTACTGTAGCCAAGGAGTTGTAAGTGTGTGGCTAACCTATAGAACTTATAGCTAGCAGTATCGCGCGTCGACAGGTCGCGACTTGTCCCTACAAAGCTTTACAGGAGCAGCGTCAGCTTTGGCTACTAAAAATAATTATCCCAGGCCTTGGGTGGGGGTAGGGGCCCTCGAAAAGAGCGCCTTGTGCGAGTTGCGGTGCCCGCTAGGGCAGCCTGCAGCGGAGCGAGGGCAGCAGCTTCAGGCACACAGCGCAATGCCCTTATCGAGGGGCCCTAACCCCAGTACGAACCCTCGCGGCCGTGAGCGCTCCAAAGCAAGAAGTGAAGCGTTGGGTGTTTGAGAGCTGGAGGATGAACGGGAACTAGAAAAGATAGCTTGCTTGGAGATGCGGAAAGCAGTGTTTTAGCAAGTATAGCCAAGGCAGTTGGAGGCACAAGCGGACGCTTGCGCCAGAGAAGCTGTTTCGAAAGTCAGCTGCAAGTATGGCTCTGCGAGCCAGTTGAGTTGCAAACTCAGCATTATTTTAAAGCACGAGTTACAAACTCGCGCCAGCAGGAGGCCAGCAGGGGGTGTTTAAGTATAAACAGAGGCAGTCAACGGCACAAGCGGACGCTTGCGCCAGAAGGAGAGACTTGCGCCAGAGAGCACGAAAACAGAGGTAGTTAATAAAGGGCAGGGCCGGTGCAGTAGTTGCACCGGCCCTGCCCTTTATTATTGCGTAACAGAACTGCTGATTATGCAGCCTGTCTATAATTTACCTTAATAAGCCCTTCCAGACTTGTTCTCCACAAAGTTCATGAAGGCTCTGTTTACTACGCCTGTACCGCCCGGTGTTGGGTAATTGCCGGTAAAGTACCAGTCGCCTTTGTGGCTCGGGCATGCCTCGTGCAGGTCTTCGATGGTTTGGTAGATCACCTGTACCTCGGCTTTCACCTCCGGTGCCTTCACGATCTCGGCCACTTTATCCGCCAGCTCATAGTGCGTGAACAGGTCGTACAGCTCCTGCACATAGTTGGTCTGCTTGAAGGCCGGGGTGCCGGCGGCGGCAAGGCACTTGTTGTAGGTTTCCTGCAGTTTATCCCATTGACCTGTGTCTTTCAGCAAGCCCAGCAGTGCCCTGAAAGCCACAAACTCCTTCATGCGGGACATATCAATGCCGTAGCAGTCCGGGTAGCGGATTTGCGGGGCACACGATACGATGATAATCTTCTTCGGCTCCAGCTTGTCCAGCATCTTAATAATGCTTTTCTCCAGGGTAGTGCCGCGCACGATAGAGTCATCGAGTACCACCAGCGTATCCACGCCTTTCTTCACTACCTCATACGTCGTGTCGTACACGTGCGTCACCAGGTCGTCGCGGCTGTCGTTGTCGGTAATAAAGGTGCGCAGTTTGGCATCCTTAATCACCAGTTTCTCGGCGCGCGGCTTGAACTGTAGAATCTCGTCGAGCTGCTCCTCCGACAGGCTCTGGTTCAGAATGGCTTTTTTGCGGTAGTCGCGCAGGTAGTTTTCGATGCCCTTCATCATGCCCAGCCATGATGTCTCGGCTGTGTTCGGGATGTAGGAGAAAACCGTGTTCTTGAGGTCGTAGTTAACAGCCTCCAGAATTTGCGGACAAAGGCGCCGGCCCATGTTCTTGCGCTCCGTGTAAATCTCCGGATCGTTGCCGCGGGAGAAATAAATGCGCTCAAAGCTGCACGACAGTTTCTCGCGGGGCTCCACAACCTCCTTCAGCTCCGGGTTACCGGCTTTGTCAATGATCAGGGCATGGCCGGGGCTAATCTCCTTGATCTCGCTGTAATCAATACCGAAGGCCGTTTTGATCGCAGGCTTCTCGGACGCAACAACCACGACCTCCTCATCCATGTAATAGTAGGCAGGCCGGATACCGTTCGGGTCGCGCATCACGAAAGAGGCGCCAAAGCCCGTCAGGCCAGCCATGGCATAGCCCCCGTCGAAGTCTTTGCCAGCCCGCTTGAGCACACGCTGCATGTCCAGATTCTGCTCAATCAGCTGCGTGATCTCCTTGTTGGTATAGTCGCCTTTTTTATAGTAGTCGAAGAGGCGCTGGTTCTCCTCGTCCAGGAAGTGGCCGATCTTCTCCAGCACCGTAATGGTGTCTGATTTGTGCTTCGGGTGCTGCCCCAGGTCCAGCAGTTTGTTGAACTGCTCATCCACGTTGGTCATGTTGAAGTTACCGGCCACGGCCAGGCTGCGGCTGCGCCAGTTGTTCTCGCGCACCATCGGGTGGCAGTTATCCACGCTGTTAAGGCCGTGGGTACCGTAGCGCAGGTGGCCCAGGTACACATCGCCCAGGAAAGGCATGTTCTCCCACACCCACTCCACGTCTTCCGCTCTTTCGGGGTAAGCCTCCTGCAGGCCTTTATACTCCTTCCCGATCTTGCCGAAGATACTGTCGATGGCACGGGTCTTTACGGAGCGGAACCGGCTGATGTAGTCGATGCCCGGCAACGCATTGATTTTGATGCTGGCAACTCCCGCCCCGTCCTGGCCGCGGTTGTGCTGCTTCTGCATCAGCAAATACAGCTTATTGATGCCGTACATCGGTGTGCCATACTTCTCAGCGTAGTAGGAGATTGGTTTTCTGAGCCTGATCAGGGCTATACCACATTCGTGCTTTATTGCGTCGCTCATGAGTACGTTTATAGTGTATGGGCAAGCAGTTGCTCTATCCAGCGCAGCAGCAGGTCGGGTTTAAAGAACAGGACCAGCAGCGGCAGGGAAAACAGTGCCAGCAGCAGTTTATTCGACGGTGAAATAACTAAATTTTCCTGAGTTTGATTCCTTTTAAAGAAAAGGTAGTATGGTATCTTGATATAATAGAAAAGCGCCACGCCCGTCAGCAGTATGCCGGTGATAAGCAGCACTAGTAAAAGCGTGTTTCCGCTCAACGTGTAAGCCTCCCATACATTACTGAACACCAGTAATTTGCCCATAAAGCCACCCAAAGGCGGCAGCCCCGTTAAGGACAGCAGGTACAGCACCGCCATCACGCCCAGGTACGGCTGCAGACGCCCCAAACCAGAAAAATCCTCCAGCGTTTTTACTCCGAACCGCTCCTCTGCCACCTGCAGCACCAGGAAGATACCGAAGTTCATGAACAGCAGCACCGTCAGGTAGAACAGCACCGCCGAAGTGTAGCTGGAGCCAAAGGCCAGCAGCGCCATCAGTAGGAAGCCGGCGTGCGACACCGACGAATAAGCCAGCAGCCTGCGCGGCGTTTTCTGCCACAGGGCCGTAAAGTTACCGATCACCAGTGTGGCTATGGCTGCAATGCCTAGCAGCAGCTGCACATCGGCGAAAGTCGTAGCGTCGGCAAAGTTTGTGACAAAGCGAAGTATAACCAGTATGCCCGCCATCTTCGGGGCGGTAGAAAACAGCGCCACCACCGGCAGCGGTGCTCCCTGGTACACATCGGGTGCCCAGAAATGAAACGGCACCGCCGATATCTTAAAGAAAAAGCCAGCCAGTACAAGTACGGTGGCCACGGTTACCAGCAGCCCGTCCGCCTGCATCAGGCTAAGTGCAAACACATCCGAAGTATAGTTTAACGTGCCCGTAAGACCGTAGAAAAAGGACATGCCGTAGAGCATCACCCCTGCCGACAAGGCCCCGTAAAGCACGTACTTCAGGCCTGCCTCTACGGCGCGTTTCTCCTGCTTAAAAGTTAGCGTGAGGATGTAGGAAGCAATGGACACCGTTTCGATAGCCAGGAACACCATGAGCAGGTTCACCGACTTCGCCATCAGGTTGAGGCCCAGCACCAGCACCAGCAGCAGCGCATAGAACTCCCCCCGGCCCTCTTCCAGCTTCTCCAGCCCGCGGTGCTGCAGGGCCATGAAAACAGTGAAGATGCCGGCGGCGCTAAAGAGGATGCCGCCGTAGCGGGCCACCCCGTCGGATACCAGCAGGTTCAGGAAAGGCTCCTCTACACCGGCGTAGCCTCCGAGCACCTGCAGCAGCAGCCCCGAAAAAAGGCCAGTGAGCGCCAGCCAGGGCAGCAGCCGCTTGATGGCTTTTGATTTGAAAAGGTCGAGGGTAACGAGCAGCAGGAAGAAGAAGGCCAGCAGGAACTCGGGCAGCAGTGTGCCTGCCCCAGCAATAATGGCGTTCAACTGATCTGCTAAATATACTGCCTGCTCGTTCACTTACTGTAGTCTTGAAAAAATGAGGCCCAGTTGCTCCTGCCCGCGCTGCAGTAACAGCTCTGTAAAGCCGGTTACGGTCAGGCTTATTTTGTCGAGGAGAAGGTGCGGGAATATGCCAAACAGTAGCGCCAGCACCGCCAAGGGCACCAGCATCAGGTACTCTCTTTTGTTAAGGTCGGTCATCACGGCCTCGGCCCTTAGTTCCGGAAAAATCCAGTACTTGCCGAAGAACATGCGCTGCAAGGCCCATAGGTAATAAGCTGCTGCAAGCAAAAGCCCGAATACAGCCACTACGGTTAGCCAGCGCGGTAGCAAACCCGTAGCCTCCGGTGCTCCAAAGCCACCCACCAGCACCAACAGCTCGGCAATAAAACCGGAGAAGCCGGGCAAACCGAGCGAGGCGAAAAAGGCGATGACCACAAAGGCCGTGTAGGCCGGCATCACGCTGGCAAGCCCCCTGAAGTTCTGAATCATGCGGTCATGGGCGCGGTCATAAATCACCCCTACCACCAAAAAGAGCATAGCGGAGATGATGCCGTGGCTGAACATCATGTAAATCGCGCCGTTCACGCCCTCAATCGTGAGCGAGGCTAAGCCCAGCAGCACAAAGCCCATGTGCGATACCGAAGAGTAGGCAATCAGCTTTTTGAGGTCGTTCATGGCCAGCGCATTCAACGCGCCATAGATGATGGACAAGACGCCTAAGCCGCCCACCAGTACGGCAAAGTAGGCCCCGGCATCCGGGAAAACAGGATACACAATGCGAATCAGGCCATAGCCCCCCACTTTAAGCAGCACAGCCGCCAGCAAAACAGAGATTGGTGTAGGCGCTTCCACGTGCGCGTCTGGGAGCCAGGTATGCACCGGCACT
Organism: Pontibacter actiniarum; assembly: GCF_003585765.1. NCBI lineage: Bacteria > Pseudomonadati > Bacteroidota > Cytophagia > Cytophagales > Hymenobacteraceae > Pontibacter > Pontibacter actiniarum. The sequence continues at coordinate 406,234 of NZ_CP021235.1, read as the reverse complement.
GACGGCACCTTGATGGCAAAGCCGGCGAACAGCAGCAGGAAAGCGATAAAGCGCAAAGGCAAATCCCAGAGCATCGCGCCCGAAAGCACATGCAGCAGGCTACCCGGGATAAAGTTGGCTGGCTCCATCATGGCCGGTATGCTGAAGGTGTGCACCAGGTTGTAATTGCTGATCTGGCTGCGCTGTAGCATCTGCTGTACCTGCTTCAGCACATCCGCTCCTACCGCAGTTCCCTGATCCAGTAGCCCCATCTGTGCCGCTGTAGCCGCAGGGTCTATCACCGACGTGTACAGCCCGATCATCACCAGCAGGATGAAGAGAGAGCCGACCAACGTATAGATAAAGAATTTAATAGCTGCGTATTCGCGTTTCGGGCCGCCCCAGATGCCTATCAGGAAGTACATCGGCAGCAGCATAAACTCAAAGAAGAGGTAGAACAGGAAGAAGTCTAAGGCCAGGAAACAGCCCATGACGCTGGTAAGCAGCAGCAGGTAAAGCAGAAAATAACCCTTCACGTTTTTGGTGATGGCCCAGGAGGAGATCACGCCAATAACGCCCACAATGCCTGTGAGTAGCACCATGCTGATGCTTACCCCGTCAACGCCCACAAAATAGTCTATCTGGAAACGGCCCAGGCTGCCCAGGGCAAAACCGATCCAGTTTACTTTCTCTACAAACTGATAGCCCTGCTGCCCGTTGGCAACGGTGGAACCATCAAACCGGAAGTATAGAAGTATGGAAAGCCCCATCTGCACCAGCGCGCCCACCAGCGCCACGGCCTTTACAGGCTTCTGCAGGCGTGCGGGCAGCAGTAGCACGATCAGTGCGGCCAGCAGGGGTGTAAAAATGAGGCTACTAAGTATAAAATTCATGTTTATGAGACACAGTCTTTTTTAGACACAAGTATCAGGTATCAAGACACAAGACTTTTCCTTTTATGATTGATACACTTGCGCAGGATTTTCAAAGTACTGTCTTGTTTAGCTGTTAACACCTTCTGCTAGCTAAGCATTGATGTAATATTTCCCTAAATCCTGCCAATCTTTTAATCCTGAAAATCCTGATCGCGAAATTAACATCAAAACAGGATGATATATAGCAGAAGTAAAATAAATCCGAATAAAGAGTAGGCGTAGTAGCTCTGCACCTTTCCGTTCTGAAAGCCTCGTCCAACGCGCCCCAGCACTTTCGATAGCGCCCCGACCAGCCACACCAGCCCATCCACTACCCAACGGTCGAACCAGGCGACGATCTTTGCCAGGATTACCAGGATTTTGCTGCCGTTGTCGAGGGTGTAGTCAATTACCCGCTTGTCGGTGCGGTAAAGGCCTTTGCCTAACAGCAGCGTCGGCTGCACAAAGGCTTTATGGTAAAGCTCGTTTAACCGGAAGTGGTTGTGCGACAGAACAGCTATTCTGCTGCGTGGCGCTTCCTGCTGTAGCTGTTGCGAGCTTCTGCTTTTATACTTCAGGATAGCCCAGCTAATTCCTGCTATCCCTAATAAGGTAGACAGCACCCCGAAAACAATATGCAGAGTATGGTTTGCCGCGTCCTGTGCCTTTACGGCCTGTAGCAGGGCGCCTGAAAGTATAGCTGAACCATTTAGTTTATCCAGACTTATACCTTGCATGAGCCAACTGCTTCCAAAATTTAGCGGGTTCAGGGAGAAGAAAATGCCCAGGGAAAGTATAGCCAATAAGATAACCGGCAGCGCCATCACATGCTCTACCTCCTGCCCTACTTTCAATCGTAAATCCTGCACACTAAAAGGAGCTCTAAACTCACCAAAGAAGATAAACCACATGTGACGCGCCATGTAAAAAGCCGTCAGCAGCACCACCGTAAACCCAATAATCGGCACGATATATAAGAAGCTGCTGCCATGTGCACTCATGGTTTGTGCCCAGGCCCAACTGCCGGAAAGGATAGCGTCTTTAGAAAGAAAACCCGAGAATAAGGGAAGACCTACAAGTGCCGCCGTAGCTAACAAATAAGTATAAAACGTAAGCGGCATCGCTTTGCGCAGGCCGCCCATGTTGCGGATATCCTGCGCATCCAGGTGCAGGTGGTGGCGGTGCAAACCACGGTGCATAGCATGAATGATGATGCCAGAGTTTAAGAACAGCGCTGCTTTGAAAAAGGCATGTGTTGCCAGATGGAACAAGGCAGCATCGTGTGCGCCTGTGCCCATTCCCATCACCATATACCCTAGCTGTGAAATGGTAGAGAAAGCGAGTACAGCTTTGATATCGTTTTGCGTAAGGGCCACCAAGGCTCCCACTAAGGCTGTCACGGCTCCAACTACTGCTATCACCACCAGCGCCTGCGGCGTAAAAAAGGCATAGCAACGGGCCACCAAGTATACACCGGCTGCCACCATAGTTGCGGCATGTATCAGTGCTGAAACCGGAGTTGGCCCCTGCATCGCATCGGGCAGCCACACTTGTAAGGGGAACTGAGCAGACTTACCTACACAACCCATAAACAGCCCCAGTCCTGCCATTGTCAGGAAAATCGGCCCTAGCTCTACCTGCCAGTCCTGCCCGTTTAAAGTGTAAGTAGCGATAAAACTACCACTGTCCCAGGTGCCGTTGCCAATCAAAAGGCGTAGTGTCTCCAGGTCGAACGTGCGGAAGTAAGTATAAAAGGCAAACAGGCCAAGCAGTAGCCCTATATCACCAATGCGGTTTATGAGGAATGCTTTTTTATTCGCTGCAACAGCTGCAGGCTTTTTAAACCAGAAGCCAATCAGCAGGTATGAGGAGAGGCCTACCAACTCCCAGAACATGAAAAGCAGCAGCAGGTTATCAACCAGCACAATACCTAACATGCTAAAGGTAAATAGCCCCAGGTAAGCAAAATAGCGGCTATAGCCCCTGTCGCCGTGCATATACCCAACTGAGAATAGCTGCACCAACAGGGATATAAATGTAACGATGAACAGCATGAGCACCGTCAGGTTATCAAGCAGCACGCCGGCTGTAAAATGAGTTAAGGAGCTGCCCGGTAAGCTAAACCAGGTAACTCGACTGTGATAAGTGGCTGTGTTCCAGGTTTGGGTAAAGAGCCATGCTGATAGTATAAAAGCTATGGCTGTTAAGCCTATACTTAACCAATCGCCATGGCGTGGGAAGCGTTTGCCGAACGGGTACAAAATCAGAAAACCTAACAGCGGCAGTAACAGCACAACCAGAGCGGTTGCGGTTTCGGGTGTGCCTGCCAAAGGCTGTAATAGGTCGGATAGCTCCAAAGCAAAATCGATTACAGTTTCTGATGTTAGTAGCTGCTGCTGGCTAACAGCGGGCAAAGTTACATATATTGCCTAAAATTAATACCTATTGTTTAGAGGAGATTAAGAGCGCAGCAGGTGCTATTTATTTTCGGGGCTAACAATTTCGTTTAGGTTGGCCGTTTTAAAGTATTGGTATACCCGCAGCACAATAGCCAGCGCAACGGCTGCCTCGGCTGCAGCCACTACAATCACGAACAGCGAGAACATTTGCCCCTGCAACAGCGACGGGTCATAACGGCTGAAAGCTACCAGGTTCAGGTTAGCTGCGTTAAAGATCAGTTCAATTCCCATCAGCACCACCACGGCATGGCGTTTAGAAATAACGGCCAGGATACCGAGGCTAAACAGTACAGCACCTAGCAGTAAGATATGTTCTAAAGGGACAGCTTCCATGGTTACGCTTTCTGGTTATCCGTGGCAATATAGGCAGCACCTATCAGGGCGATCAGCAACAGCAGCGAGGCCAGTTCAAAGGGTACTACTACATCCGTCATCAATTTTATACCTATACTTTGCACGGTACTTTTTTGCAGGCCAAGCACATTTACTTCTGTGGTTTGCAGCCAGGGCAGCGCACTGATGTTTGATTTAAGTATAGTATAGCACATGCCAACAAGTATAAGGCCTGCCACCGTTGTGCCCCATACCTTGTTTACACTCTCCGACAGCACTGACTTATCCTGTACACGGCTGCTAAGCATAATGCCAAACAAGATCAGCACCAACACCCCTCCCACATAAACCATCAGCTGGGTTACGGCCACAAAATCAGCAAAAAGCAACACATATATTCCGGCTAAGCTTAGCAGCGTAATGAGCAGCGAAAAGCCTGCGTACAGCAGGTTGCGTGTTAGCACCATGTAGGCTGCGGAAAGTATGGCAAGTATGGCGAAGATGTAAAAAAGCATGTTTATGTTATCCATTAACATTAATCAATTAGATTTCGTAAGGACCTCGCAGTGTCCGAAGGGTCTGTGAGTATCTGAGGCTATTTGCTTCTTAAATGGAAAGACGCTTTACCCCTGCTTTCGTGCGGCCAACGCAGCGGCTTTAGCTGCTGCCATTTCCTCCTGCTGCTTCGCAAACTGTTGCTTCTTCTCTTCTGCCTGCTCTGGTGTGAGGTCGGTGAAGTGGTAGACCATGTTTTTAATATCCACTTCAGAGAAATCGTACACTGGCGTCATGGTGAGGCAGTCGGTTGGGCAAACTGTGGTGCAGAGGCCGCAGTAGCAGCACTTCGCTAAGTCTATATCAAAGGTAGGCGCGTAGAGGCGCTTCTTCGTGCCGTCCGAGGTAGTGTCAATGTCCTCCGTAGCCTTTACCGACTCGATGGTAATGCAGTTAACGGGGCAGATCTTAGCGCAAAGGTCGCAGACAATACAATCATCTATCTCGTTATGCAGGCGGTAGCGGCCATTGTCAGGCACAGGTATGGCTTCGTACGGATACTTGAGCGTTACCAGCCCATCTGCCTGCTTAAAGTAATTCTCATCCGACACATACTCTGGCGTACGGCGTTTTCGGGCACCGGTAAAGTGCTTCCACGTCAGGCGCATGCCACTTGCCAGTGACTTTACGCCGCTCCAGAATCCGGTTTTAGCTCGAAAAGCTTCTTTCATCCTTCAAAGTTAAAAGGTTAGCAGGTTAAAACACGCATGGCGCAGTTAAACAAGTACTGTTTTTAAGATGGAAGGCTTTCATCCCCCAGCTCATTAATTATAGTGAGCAACTCACTCAACATCATAGCGGTGGCACCCCACACGGTATGACCGTCCACATCAAAGTAAGGTGCAGAAATCTCCATGTTGCTAGACACTACAATGTTGGTGATGCCCCTGATACTTTTATCAAGCAACGTGGAGAGCGGTACTTCTATCAGCTGGTCTACTTCCCTGGGGTCAGTTAAAAACGCTGGCTTGTGGTTTATATAACCAACCACCGGATGCACCATATGGTTGCTGGCAAACACAAACAGATCACTCAGGTGGCCAACAACTGTCACATCTGCCGGGTTGATACCAATTTCTTCCTTCGCTTCTCTCAAAGCTGTTTGGTAGAAATCTGCATCCGCCTTTTCTCTTCTGCCTCCAGGTAAGGCTATCTGGCCGCTATGCACTCCCTCATAAACAGGTCTCAGAATCAATGGCAACTTAATTTTACCTTCATCCTGATAGAACAATATCAATACTGCACTCTCCTTGGTCTGGCTATCAGGCTTTGTCCTGAATTTGAGATTACTCCTTGTTGTACTTGCCATTAGATTATGGGCTGCTTCACCAGGTAGTGGTTCCTGCAATCTCTTCCTAAGTACTTCAATGAATTTGTGCATTGCTGAGTATGGAGACTAAATTAGTTTAACCAATTTTTTGTTGTCATCCTGAAAGGGTCTTGGTTAAAGAGGGCCCCTACCTCCGCGAGCGGTATCTGCGCTCTATAAAAGCCATTCTAGTTCGCCCACAAGATCCTTTCAGGATGACAGTATAGTATAAAAGTAATCCTGTCTTTCTACTTGCTTGTGTCTAACTTAAATCATTGATAGTCGCCAGATGCCTGCCAGCAGCACAATACCCAGCGCAATGGGTGTCAGCACTTTCCAGCAGAGGTGCATGAGTTGGTCTACGCGCAGGCGCGGATAAGTCCAGCGTATTTGTAACTGCAGAAACAGCAGCACGAAGGTTTTGCTCAACAGCCAGAAAATGCCCCAAAGTATACCTGATAATTCGCCGGGCGTGCCGGTGGTCCAGTAAGCTAGGCTTATAAGGCCGATGTTTGGTAAAGGTGTATTCCAGCTGCCTAAAAACAGCACGACCGCAACCAAACAAACCAGCACCATCATACTATATTCCGCTAAAAACAGCACCGCAAAACGGAAGCCCGAGTACTCCACATGGAAACCCGCCACCAACTCCGACTCTGCTTCCGGAATGTCAAAAGGAGCTCGATTGCTTTCAGCCAGCGAGGCAATAAAATAGATCACGAAGCTAACCAGCAGCATAGGTGCCCGAAAGATATTCCAGGTAGTAATGCCACCAATGGTTGTAGTATTTATACCTAAAGCCTCCACACCGAATAGCCAGTTCATGTCATACTCCAAGCCCGGAAACTGATTCATTAACGCCCCCTGCTGATAGCTGATTTCCTGAAAGTCCAGCGATTGGCAGATCATGACAGCAGATAGTATGGCCAAACCAGCCGGAATCTCATACGACACAATTTGCGCCACAGAGCGCATGGCCCCCAGCATGGCATACTTGTTATTAGAGCCCCAACCTGCCATCAGCAACCCAACCACATCCAACGACACGATGGCTAACAGGTAAAACACACCTATACCGATACCTGCTGGCACCATAGTGGGTGTGAATGGAATTACGGCAAAGCCCGCGAATACAGCCGCAAAGATCAGGATGGGTGCCAGCTTGAACAGCTTTTTGTCTGCTGCAGCAGGTATGATATCTTCTTTCTGCAACAGCTTCAGCACATCGGCTACCGCCTGCAACGAGCCTTGCAGCCCCGCTTCTGTCGGTCCCATACGGTCTTGCATAAAAGCAGCCACCTTGCGCTCAGCATACGCCAGCACAATCACCACCCCTAGCAGAGCACCTAATGTCAGCAGAAAAGCAAGCATACGTGTTTGTGTTTGTTACCCCAAAGGTAGGGCAAACTGTAGTTAATTAAGAATTATGAATTAAGAATTATGAATGGGAGGGTTTGCTAAAAGAAAATCCCGACACCTTTTGAGTTAAGGATGTCGGGCTAGATCTGCTAATGTGCTCTACTAAAATTTATATGCCGTTTTCCTTTGTCAGGATGATGGGCTCACCGTCTGTTATAAGGATGGTGTGTTCGTGCTGCGCTACATAGGCACCTTCATCAGCTAGTAAGGTCCAGCCGTCGCCTTTTTCGCGGGTATAACTGCCTTTGGTTGAGATGAACGTTTCTACCGCTACCACACTGTTCTTCCGGAACCGCTGCGTGTTGTCTTTGTCGTAGAAATTCGGGATTTCGTCAGGCGCCTCATGCAGGCTGCGCCCTACGCCGTGGCCCACCAGGTTCTTAATTACTTTGAACCCATTCTTTTTAGCTTCCTGCTCAATGGTACGGCCAACCTCTGCTATTTTCTTTCCGCCTTTGATTTCACTCAGTGCTTTGTGCAGTGCCGTTACGGAGACATCAACCAGTTTGCTTAGCCCATTGATATCCTCGCCAAGTATAAATGAGCCACCGTTATCAGCATAAAAACCATCTAACTCCGCAGACACATCAATATTTACTAAATCGCCTTCTTTCAAAATGGTGTCTTCGGAAGGAATACCATGCGCAGCCTCGTTGTTGACGCTGATGCAAGTATAACCCGGAAAATCGTACTCTGATTTAGGCGCAGACTTGGCTCCAAACTCTTCCAGTCTTTTATTTCCATACTCGTCCAGCTCTTTAGTGGTGATACCTACTTTGGTATACTCCCTCATTTTTCGGAGCGTAACGGCAACGGCTTCACTTACTTTCTTTATTCCTTCCAGGTCTGCTTCTGACTCTATGATCATGTCTCTTTTTAACTTTTATATTTTACTTACTCTACCAGGTGCGGCACAAACTGCGAGAGGTTAGTGATAATACCTTTCTCCCGCCTAAAGCCAATGGCACAGCCTTCTCCTGCCCAAAACACGCCTGCCTGGTACTGGTAGTTTTTGTCATCTTCAGGTAACTCCACCCAGCGCTGGTATACTTGCTGCTGATCGTCGTACTCACCTTCTACTTTTAACACACGCACCTTATCCATTACCTCCACGCTCTGTCCTTCGCGGCCAAAGTATGGCTTGCGGATATACTTGCCGCTAATCGGGGTAAGGTCTGTTTCCAGGAGAAGTGGGTGGTAGGGGTACGCCTTCCAGAGCCAGGCCAGCATGCCTTTGCTCTGAAACAGCAACGTATAAGCAGGGTTTGCAACTATCACATTTCGGGTAGCAGACAGTTCGGCAAGGCTATGGCAAAGTTCAGGTTCTTCCCAGGCAATCTGCTCCCAGGGCAAAAGCTTAAACAGGAACGGAAACTGCTGCCATTGCTCGTTAGCTACTTGCGCCCATACGCCGCGCTCCGTTCCCTCTGTAGACACGCTTACATTTTCTATCGGGCAAAGGTGCGGATCAAAACCAGCTTCGGTTGCGGCCTGTGCTATAACAGCACAGTTAGCCTCGTCTTCGGCACTCTCGCCAATGTAGGTGAGTAAAAGCGCAGGGGCAAGGTCATCGTTCAACATGCGCCAGGTTTTCAGTTGCTCTACCAGCTCCTCGTATAAACCGGAATACTGCTTCGCCTCTTTTTTGCCGGCCGCCGCCAAGCTCGCCCACTGCACCACAGCAGTTTCAGGTATAGAGGTAGCCGTGTCCGCATTAAACTCCAGCAGCTTGGGCCCCTCCGGTGTTTGTACCAGATCAAAACGGCCGTACAGATGCCAATGCCGTTCATCGTTCCAGGAGTGGCGAACCATTTTCCAGAGGTTCTCTGGTATGCCCAGCACTTTCAGAAACTCATCGGGCAGGTCGTCGGGGATGGCGTTCACCATCATTTCGTACAGCGTATCGGCAGCCTCGAGTAAGGCATCAGCTTCATTTTCGGGCAACACAACGGCCTCGCCCGGCACATAATTGGCACAGCCATCCTCCACACACCAATCCCAGCCAAGGCCTCGCACAGCAGTCTCTATATCGCCTTTGTGCGTCTGCAGGCGCATTTTGCTTTTATCTTGCATGAATACAATCAGGTTTTAGGCTCCCGCTCCTCCGCTTCGACCTCTGAAAAAACCGCTGCGGCCAGACCTTGGTGCGGTGGCACGCTGGCGGTAGGTTTGTACGTTCTGTCGCCAGGCGCTGGTATTGTTCATCAGGCCCGGGTTGGCATAATAGCCTGCGCGCGGTGCCATGTTACGGCCAGCCATATAGCCAAGGGCGCTCCACCAAAGCACATTGCCCATGCCAAAACCGCCCTGCTGGTACTGCTGCTGGTTATTGGCCAATGCCTTCATCTGGTTTTCCAGTTCCAGGCCCTTCAGCGTGTCCACGCGGCCATCGTTGTACTTCAGTATGGCCATGCTCTGGCCCGGTGTCGTGGTCTGCTCATCGGTTATTTTCCACTGGTCCGGCGCTTCCTCCGTCAGTTCTGTGATAATGCCGTCGGGCACGGCCACCTCTTCTCCGGCATTCCATTCTTCATTGCGGTTGGAGCCACAGGCGCTAAGGCCCATACAGGCTGCCGCCGCCACGATAAAAGCATTTCGCTTCAGGTCTCCTATGGTCAGGTATTTTTTCTTCATCGGGATGATACTTGCGTGTAGCTTAAAGATACGCTTTTTACGGGGAACTAGGCGTGTAAAACAGAGCCCCGCTTATACTTTCAACAGTCCTATTAGGTAGCGCGCACCTTTTATTCCCCCATGCTCAGCAGGGGCGTTTACATGGCCTGCTCCAACTCTTACTCTTCGTTCATCATTTATAACGCGCAGCCAATGCTACGCGCCACCTACTCCCACAGCGGGTAGTGCTCCAAGTTTACCTTTCGCTTAAAGAAGATACGGGTGCTTTCTTCAAACGAGCGGGTAAAGTCAGACACATAGAACGTGTGGTCGCCGGAAGGCTTGTCGGCCGCCAGATTGTGCTCCTCCAGGTAAGCCTTCACATACTGGGCCACAATCTGGCTGGCATCGAGCACATCCACTTTGCCCTCGTAGTAGCCCTCAATCTGCTTTTTGATGAGCGGGTAATGCGTGCAACCCAGTATGAGCGCCTCGATGTGGCGCAGTTGCGGGTCTGAGAGGTAGGTGTGAATCACACTCTCCGAGATGGAATCGTTGAAAAAGCCCTCCTCTATCATGGCCGCCAGCAAGGGCGTGGCCAGAGACCGCAGCTCAACACCCCGGTCCAGCTCGTCGACCTTCTTGCGGTAAACGTTGGAGTTCACCGTCTGCTTTGTGCCGATAAGGCCGACGGTTTTTTGGGCGTAGGCCTGCCCGATGTAGTGCACTGTCGGGTCGATTACATTGAGCACTTTGGCTTTGCTGCCCACGTACTCTTTAACCAGCTCGTAGGCCGCCGCCGAGGCCGAGTTACAGGCAATCAGAATAACCTTGCAGTTCTGCCGGATCAGCAGGTCGCATATCTTTACCGCGTAGGCTTGTATCGCCGCCGTAGACTTGTCGCCGTAGGGCAGGTGAGCCGTGTCGCCGAAATACACGATGCGCTCGTTGGGCAGCACGTTTATAATTGCCTGAGCCACAGTAAGCCCACCAATGCCGCTATCAAAAACCCCAATGGGTCTATCCTTCTTTTCCTGAGTCATAATAAGCGAAATTAACGAAAAGCAGGCCAAATCATACTTTCGCCCTCCTATTTAGGCCATTCACCATATTTTGTAACCTTTTCGAATTAATCATTTCAATAAAAAGTTACATCCTTAACAAAGTTATTTATACAACAAGAGGCTGTAAATTAATTATATCAAAGTATTTGTTGGTTTAAAACAAATAGCTATTTTTATAACCTCAACGCTCCACACTTAGCTTTCACCCGGAAGCTAAACCTTGGCAAAGGTCTTTACAGATGGTGTAAAACGTACTTGTTTTCTGGTGAGCTCTTTCGCACTTACCTTTCCAGTGTAAACAAGCTGTTTACTGCTGCTTTACCCTTAAAATGTTACCCATGCAAACAGCTTATACCCTACCCAACGCCCCTACCATCAAGCGATCGGCCCTGTACGGCAGCCTGTCTATCCGTTTTGTTTCTTTCCTGGTAGACACCACGCTGCTCGTGTTCTCTTACACGTTTATATTGTACGGGTTAAGCTCAACACCGGAGCAACTCTACACCTGGAAAGACCTCTCGCAGGACAGCTTTAGCCTGTCCGAAATGCTGGTGGCCGTAAAAATGCTCTTCCTGAACCCCTACTTCCCTATCATCCACTGGGCTTACTATACCCTGCTGGAGTCGTCGCAGAAACAGGCCACGATCGGTAAGTTTACCCACGGCCTCAAGGTGACCGACCTCCGCGGCAAGCGCATCTCTTTTGCACAGGCAAACCTGCGTTATTTCTCCAAGCTGGTGTCGGCTGTTCCGCTGGCCCTGGGCTTCCTGCTGATGCTAACGTCCCGCCGGCATCAGATGCTGCACGATTACCTGGCGCGCACCTTGGTCGTTACAGACTAACCATTCACTAAAAAATTGTACTGTTTCCTCCCTCTGCATACCTTCTTGCGTATACAAAAGTCTGAACCAAAGACGAAAGGAGGATTATTATGAGATTTATCCCAACCCGATTTCACGGGATTATAGATTATGTTGTAGGCCTGGTGTTTATAATTGCCCCCTGGCTGTTTGATTTCTCAGACGTAAGCTGGGCAACCTGGACCATGGTGATTGCAGGTATTATTGTACTCTTACAGGCGGCATCCACAGACTACGAGGTCGGTGTCATTCATAAGATTCCGATGAAAACACACCTGATGCTTGACTTCGGACTCGGTGTGATTCTCGCGCTGTCGCCGTGGATGTTTAACTTTGATGAGCGTGTCTTTATGCCACACCTGATTGGTGGTATATTCTCTATACTGGCCTCGCTGACCACGCACCGCGTGCCGAGCGAATCGTACCGCACCCGACACGCCACCGAAAGCACCATGCACTAGAAAACAAGTCTTAACCACACGCAACAGAGAGGCTGGCCCCGCAGGGCCGGCCTTTTTTGTACCCGCAGCCCCAGGTTACCCGCTGTTTTATGGCCGGCAGCTATCTTTTGTGTCGGCACATCGCTAACTTTGCCTTATGAATTATCTATCAGCAGAAAACATATCCAAGAGTTTCGGCGACCGCTGGCTTTTCAAGAACCTTAACTTTGGCATCAGCCAGGGGCAGCGCGTGGTGCTGGTGGGCGTAAACGGCTCCGGCAAAACCACCCTGCTCAACGTATTGGCAGGCAAGTTGCCGCCTGATGAAGGCAGCGTAAGCGTTCGCAAGGAGGTGCGCATCGGCTACCTGGGCCAAAACCCGGAGTTCGACGAGGAACTGACGGTACAGCAGACGATCTTCTCTATGCAGAACGAGACGCTGGAGCTGATAAAGGCCTACGAGGCGGCCATCGCCAACCCGAACACCAGCGCCGAAAAGATGCAGCAGCTGATGGAGCGCATGGACGAGCTGCAGGCCTGGGACTTTGAGGTCAAGGTAAAGCAGGTCCTCTCCAAGCTGGGCATCAACAACCTGGATGTGCAGATCAAGAAGCTCTCCGGTGGGCAGCGCAAGCGGGTGGCCATGGCCCGTGTACTGATAGAGGAGCCCGAAATGCTGATCCTTGACGAGCCTACCAACCACCTGGACCTGGACACGATTGAGTGGCTGGAGGGGATGCTGAGCACACAGAACACCACGCTGCTGATGGTTACCCACGACCGCTACTTCCTGGACAAAGTGGCCAACGAGATCGCAGAGCTCGACAACGGCGAGATTTATACTTACAAAGGCAACTACAGTTACTTTCTGGAGAAAAAAGCGGAGCGCGAAATGTCTGCCGCCGCCGAAACCGAAAAGGCCCGCAACCTGATGCGCAAGGAGCTGGAGTGGATCCGCAGGATGCCAAAAGCACGCGGCACCAAGGCCAAGTACAGAGTAGACGCCTTTGAGGACCTGAAGGAGAAGGCGGCCAAAAAAACCAGCGGCCCGCAGCTGGAGCTGTCGGTAAAGACCACGCGCCAGGGGGGCAAGATCATCGAAGTCGACCATATTTCGAAATCCTTTGGGGAGAAGAAGATCGTGGATGACTTCAGCTATATATTCAAAAAGAAGGACCGCATTGGTATCGTTGGCCCTAACGGAGCCGGCAAATCCACGTTCCTGAATATGCTGACGGGCAAGCTGCAGCCGGATGCGGGCACGATAGAAGCCGGCCAGACCACCGTTTTTGGCTACTACACACAGGATGAGCTGGTGTACAAGGAGGACCAGCGCGTGATCGATATCGTGAAGGAAATAGCCGAAGTAGTGGAGATGGCCAACGGCGAGGTGATCACGGCGAGCCAGTTCCTCCAGCACTTCCAGTTTGCGCCGCCACAGCAGTACACGTTTGTAAGCAAGCTGAGCGGTGGGGAGAAGCGCCGCCTGCAGCTGCTGCGCGTACTCATCAAGAACCCGAACTTCCTGATCCTGGATGAGCCCACCAACGACCTCGACATCATTACGCTGAACATACTCGAGGACTTCCTGCTGAACTTTGGGGGCTGCCTGATCATTGTCAGCCACGACCGCTACTTTATGGACAGGCTGGTAGAGCACCTGTTCGTGTTTGAGGGCGAAGGCCGGATACGCAACTTCCCGGGCAACTACACCGACTACCGCGAGTGGCAGAAAGAGCAGGAAAAGCTACAGCAGGAAGAAGCCAAAGCCGCCCCCGCACCAGTCGTTGAAAAAAAGCAGGAGCAGCCAAACGCCAAGCGCAAAGCCACATTTAATGAGAAAAAGGAGTACGAGCGCCTGGAGCAGGAGATCGAGCAGATGGAGACCCGCAAAAGCGAGATCATCGAAACCATGAACAGCAACACCCTGACAGACCACGAGGAGCTGACGGCCCTGGCCAAAGAACTCGAGCGCATCAACGAGCAGTTAGAGGAAAAAGAGTTCCGCTGGCTCGAGCTGGCCGAGCTCATGTAGCCCTAAACCATACTTTAAAACCACAAAAGGCGCCGCATGCGGTGCCTTTTGTGGTTAAGGGCCCTACCGGCTTCCAGTGCCGCACGGCAAAACCATAAAATAAAGTTTGCGTTTAAACCAGAAGTTTGCATTATTGCAGTACACAGAATCTGAATGCACAAACCAGCAGCCATAGCGACAACTCTTTCTCTGCCAACTTCCCTTGGCATGGCGCTGCTGTATACTTCTTATTCTTATTGCCTGAGCGTGTATAGCTATTACAGCTATTATTACCGCTATTACAGCAACCGCAGCTAAGGCAATCACCACACCCATTTTTTAGGACTCGGAGAACACTCTCCCACCACCGGTGAACCTGCCAAAGCAGCGGCTCAAGCCCCTGCTTTTTTCTTTTTGCACCTAATTCAAAAACAACGACAATATCAACCACAGAACCTATGAACCTGAAACAGAACTACAGCTCCTACACCGCAGAAAACCATAACGTATGGACCATCCTGTTTGACCGCCAGCTAGAGAACCTGCCTGATAAAGCCATCCCAGAGTTTATGGACGGCCTGCAGAAAGTGGGCTTCACCCGCGAGCGCATCCCGAACTTTGAGGAGGTAAACCAGCGCATAAAGCCGATCACCGGCTTTGAGGTGGTGGCCGCCCCCGGTATTGTAGACGATGCCCTGTTCTTCCAGCTGATTGCCAACAAGCAGTTCCCGGCAACCGTTTGGGTGCGCCGCATGGACCAGCTCGACTACCTGGAGGAGCCCGACATGTTCCATGATGTGTTCGGCCACGTGCCGCTCCTCACCATTCCGGTTTACTGCGATTTCCTGGCCCGGCTGTCGGCAATGGCGCTGCAGCACATCGACAGGCCGGACATCATAGACCGCCTGACGCGCATCTACTGGTACACCATTGAGTTCGGCCTGTTCCGCAAACCGGGCGAGCAAGCGAAGATTTACGGCGCCGGCATCCTTTCGTCCGTCGGGGAAAGCAAGCTGTCGGTTTCTGAGGAGAGCGTGAAGTATGATTTTGACGTCAAGCACATCCTCGACACCTCTTACATCAAGGAGACCTTCCAGAGCCAGTACTTCTGCATTGAGAGTTTTGAGCAGCTACTGCACAGCCTGCCGCAGATCGAAGAGGCTATTCAGCAGCTGCGCGAGGAGCCAGTGGAGACGTGCTAAGCCAATCTTGAAAGAAATTTTGTTTAAAGATGAGCAAAAAAGGCCCGGGTGTTGCCCGGGCCTTTTTTATACTTCTCCCTCGTGGTTATCGTGGTTAGTTCGTTAGCTCATGGCTGACCTGGAAGCCCAGCTTGCGCGGCTTGGTCAGGTGCATGTTCTCCAGTTTCTGCTTTAGGGTGATGCGCTCAATATCACTCACATCCTGCCCCATCAGGTCGTTGTTAACGGAGGCAACCATCGCGCTCTCCACGATAATGCGCAGCACGCGGTCGTTCAGTTTGTTGTTTGCAAAGTCTGTTATCTTTTCGAACGGCAGGTCCAGCTGCTTTACGCCTTCCACGCAAAAGTGATTTTCGATGTTCACCAGCATACGCCCCACCAGGTACCCGGGGTCGTCCAGGCGGTTATACTTCACGGTGTCTGCCATAAAGTTGTAGGCCATGATATGCCCGAAGAACCTCCTTCTAAAATCCTCCTCTACGTAGGGGTTGCGCATAATCTCGTAGTCGTCCGGGAAGGTGATCACGTTCGTGTGCATCACAAACACCAACAAATCGCCGGAGAATTTCACCTGAAACTCATGCTCACTTATGCTGCGGTACTCCATCTCCACATCCGCATCCTGCTCCGCAACCCGCTCCTTCAGCTCCTCCACCAGCTGCTGCGAAATAAGCTTCATACGCTCAAAGGTTTCCTTGGTATTGCGGTAAATGATCTGCTTTGTTTTGGACTTGTGATGCAGCCCGTTTATGATATCATCTAATCTGTCTTCCATGTTGTGTGCGCTGTTGATTTATTTCTTAGCTTCTGTTTTTACCGCTCTTCGCCACACTTTGTTTAGTTTAGAAGAGAAACAGCCATACCTACAGGAGGCTCATAGGCGGGTGCGCCGGCCTGTGCAGCCCTTGCCCGGGCCGAGCCGGCAACCGCTCCAGCGCACCGCCCGCCGATGCCTTTCCCTCCGCTGGGTTTCCATGCAGGGCTTCTGCAACGCACCCCTGCCTTTCCTTTATGTTACGTTAGTCCTGATAGCTCGGTGGTGGGGTAAGCGCCTGATTTTCCTGGCCCTGTAGCTGAAACGCGACCTGCCGCAGCCCTGGCCTGGCGCCCTGGCAGTGCAGGAGCATCTGCTGCGCCTGGGGGAGCGCGAAAACCTCCGGGATGGTGCGCACCGCCCCCGCAGGCACATGCTGCGCGTGCAAGCGCTGCAGCAGCTCCTCCCGCCCGTGGCGGCCAATTAACTGGCGCAGCTTTTCGTTTACCTCCTGCCGGTGCAGCACCCGCGCAGCGTTCGTTTTATACTTGGGGTCAAGGGCCATCTCCTCCGCGCCAAGTATGGCACAGAGCCTGCTAAACTGCCTGTCGTCGCCGATAGCCAGCACCAGTTGCTTTCCGCAGCGACCCGTGTAAACCGACCCGTAAGGCACAATATTCGGGTGCTCAGAGCCCATCCGCTGCGGCTCCTGCCCTGCCACCAGGTAGTTCGTCGCCTGGTTTGCCAGTGCCGATACTGCTGCCTGCAGCAGCGACACCTGCACCAGTTGCCCCTGCCTGGTACGCTCCCGCTGCAGCAGCGCCACCAGCAGCCCCTCTTTCAGCTGGTGCGCCGTCAGGATGTCCATCAGCGCCACCGGCATCTTTACCGGCGGGCCGCCTGCCTCCCCGTTCAGGTACATGAAGCCGCTCTCCGCCTGCACGACCGCATCGTAGCCTGCCCGTGTATCGTGCGGGCCGTAGCCGGTAATGTGCCCATAAAGCAGGCGCGGATTTATGTTTTTCAGCGTATCGTAGCCTACCTGCAGCTTTTCCGCATCGCCGGGCTTGTAGCTGGCAATCACTATATCGGCCTGCTGCACCAGGCTGTAGAGTTGCTGCAGTTGCGCGGCCTGTGTCAGGTCCAGGGCCAGGGAGGCTTTGCCCCAGTTGGCGGCGCAGAAATAAGCGGGCGTGTCGGTGCCGGAGGGTTCGGATGCAAGCTTCCAGTTGCGGGTAACGTCGCCGCGGGTGGCGGCATTCTCTACCTTAAGAACCTGGGCGCCTAGCTCCGCAAAGAACTGCCCGACGCTTGGCCCGGCCAGCACGCTTGCCAGTTCGAGCACCAGCATGTCTTTAAAGATGTGTTCCGCCATTGTTAAACGTGAGTTCTACTGTACGCTGATGAAAGATAAGAAACCGCAGAACAGAGGCTGCGGCCTGATAAGGGTACGGGAATGCAGGCGGTTAGTCGCCACTTCAGCAGCTTTGGCACGGTAGCCTTGGCTGCTCAGCCACGAAAAGAAAGCCCCCTGGCACTGCACACGCCCCTTCCCGAAAGCTTGTGTCGCACCTAACGCCCTAGCGGGCGGCTGTTACAGCGCCCTGGATCACCAAAGGCTAGTCCAGGCAAAGCGGCATCGCCAGCAGGGGCAGCACTAAAGTGTGGTATTATGCTGGCTGCTACTCCAGCGCTGCCATCACCTCCTCACTCAGCTCCAGGTTATGGTATACCTGTTGCACATCGTCGTCGTCCTCCAGCGAGTCGATCAGCCGGAGCACCTTCCGCACCGCCTCCGGGTCCTCTACCTTTACGGTGGTTTGCGGCAGGCGCTGCAGGTCTGCGCTCTCCAGGTCCAGGTTCAGCTCCTCTACCTTTTTCTGCAGTGCCCCAAAGTCTTCCATGGCACTGTAGATGGTCATGTAACCCTCCTCGAACTCAACCTCTTCGGCACCGCCGTCCGCCAGCTCCAGCAACAGCTCGTCCTCGTCTATCGGCTGCTCCGGGTTGCGGTGTGCCACAAACACGCCTTTCCGGTCGAACAGGTACTCTACCGAGCCACTGGTGCCCAGGCTGCCGCCGCTTTTGTTGAACATGGTGCGCAGGTTCTGCACGGTACGGTTAATGTTGTCTGTGAGGCACTCCACGTATACGGCCACGCCGCCGGGGCCGTAGCCTTCGTAGTTTACCTGACTGTAGTCGCTGGCGTCGCCTCCCTCTCCTTTTGATACGGCACGCTCAATGTTGTCTTTGGGCATGTTGGCCCCCTTGCTCATCTGTATGGCAAGGCGAAGGCGCGGGTTGGCATCCGGGTCGGCGCCGCCTTCTTTCACGGCTACCGTTATTTCTTTGATGAGTTTGGTAAATATCTTTGATCGCTTGGCGTCCAGGGCTCCTTTCTTGCGCTTGATCTGCGACCATTTGTTGTGTCCTGCCATAGAAAAGTCTGCGTTACTGCGTTTCCTGAATTCGGGGAACGCCCCCTCCTCCTCAAAACAAAATAAAGAAAATTTTACCTGAAAGACACAAAAAGAGCGGCTCCGCTTGTGGCGAGGCCGCTCTAATCAGGTGGTGGTGTATTTAAGATGCTGCGCTAAAGGAGCAGCATGAAGATAGCATTGATAATGTTAAGGCCTAACAGTAGTGAGAAGTTAGGAGACTCTTGTACAAATTTTTTCATGGCTATATTTATGATTTTATATATAGTTTTTATTATGTTTTATATCTCTTTTCCTGTTGGTATGTACGCTACTTGTAAGGCAATGTTGCAACAAATAGTACTCAACTAATAAGCATTAACATATATCGATATTCATACATTCCCTTAAACAGCCCTAAACCAACAAATAACACGCGCCACAAAAAGACAAGAATTGAATAATCGAGGCATTCGTTTATTGCACAACCCACTACCCTGTGCAACTTTTTACAAACATAATACATTGTTCTATATATTCGCAACATTATGCAATAAAATATTTGAATTAAAGCATATATTTTTCGTACTCATATTTATAGTATCTTTACTCTGCAAAAGCGGCTGATGGAAAAAGATGGCCGCCATGTAGTAAAACCAAAATTTATAAGCATTGGACTTCCATTCTTTTAACTTACACGAAGACGTACTGACAGGCATTAACTCGATGGGTTACAACCAGCCCACCCCAGTACAAGAGCAGGCAATACCGTTGATTCTGGAGCAGAAGGACCTGATTGCCTGTGCCCAGACGGGAACGGGCAAAACAGCCGCCTACCTGCTGCCGCTTATTGACCGTATTTCGCATGAAGGCTACGAGCACACCAGCACCCTGATTCTGGTGCCTACACGCGAGCTGGCCAAACAAATAGATGAGCAGGTGGAAGGTTTCGGCTACTTTGCCTCGGTAAGCTCTATCGCCATTTACGGCGGCAACAAAGGAGACGACTGGGAGCAGCAGAAACGTGCCCTCACCACAGGCGCCGACATTATTATCGCCACGCCAGGCCGTTTGCTCTCGCACATGGCCATGGGCTATGTAAAGCTGAACCAGCTGAACCACCTGGTGCTGGACGAGGCAGACAAAATGCTGGACATGGGCTTTATGGATGACCTGATCAAGATCATCAGCCAGCTGCCCAAGCAGCGCCAGACGCTCTTGTTCTCGGCCACCATGCCGCGCAAGATCCGGGACCTGGCACAGCAGATCCTACAGCAGCCCGCCGAGGTAAACCTGGCCATCTCCAAGCCTGCAGAAGGTATAGACCAGCGCTTCTACCTGACGTACGACAACCAAAAGCTGCCCTTGCTGGAGTACCTGCTCCGGGAGCTGGACGTTCAGAGCATGATCATCTTTACCTCCCGCAAGTCGAACGTAAGCCAGATTGTGCGCTCCCTTAAAAAGATGGGCTTCACGGCGGAAGGCATTTCCTCCGACATGACGCAGGATGAGCGTGAGAAGGCGCTGCAGGGCTTTAAGAACAAGCAGTACCAGATAGTGGTCGCCACCGACATTCTCTCCAGAGGCATCGACATCGATAGCCTGAGCCACGTGGTGAACTTTGACATGCCACAGGACGCCGAAGACTACGTGCACCGTGTAGGCCGCACCGCGCGTGCCGCCTCTACCGGTATGGCCATTACCTTCGTCAACGAGAAGGACATGTTCCGTGTGCAGAAGGTGGAGCGCCTCATTGAGCGCGAACTGCCGAAGCTGCCCCTGCCGGGCGACTTCGGACCAGGGCCGGCCTACGACCCGACGCGCCGGGACGGCGGTAGCCAGCGCCAACGCGGCGGCGGCAGACCGGGCACAGGAAACAAAGGCAGCAAAAACAGAAGCAAGCACCACAGAGGCCCTAAACCGGAAGGAAACGGTGCAGCCCGCACAGACGAGGCTCAGGCAAACAGGCCAAAGCGGGAAGCAAACCCACGGCCACCACGTGCCGAAGGCCAGGCTGCCGGAGAGCAGCAGGGCGAAGGCAGAAACAAGAGCCGCAACAGGAACCGTAACCGCAACAGAAAAAGCAATAAGCCACAAAACGCCCAGGGCAGCCCTAACCCACAGGTTTCCCAGGACAACAGCTAATACAAAACAGCAAGAGCCGCTTTTAAAGCGGCTCTTGCTGTTTTCAGGCCTGCACGGCAACCTTTACTACCCCTCTTTACTCCTCCAGCCATGCCCCCTTTCCCGGAGCCTGCTGGTTTGCCGGATCAGCCGGGCCCGGCGGCTGCTTCAGCTGTACGAGGGACGAGGGAATGGCAGAAATTCGCTAACTTGGCGCTGAGCAGAACGGCTATATAAAGCCCAGACAGTACCCTTACACCTATTACCCCATACTATGCGTGCTTTACTCCTAGTAGATATACAAAACGATTTCCTGCCCGGCGGCTCCCTGGCTGTGCCGCAAGGAGACGCCATACTTCCCATCGTGAACAGGCTGCAGGACCAGTTTGACCTGGTGGTAGCGACCCAGGACTGGCACCCACCGCAGCACAAGAGCTTTGCCTCCAGCCATGCAGGTAAAAACGTGTTCGAGGTGATAGACCTGAACGGCCTGGAGCAGGTCTTGTGGCCGGACCATTGCGTACAGGGCACCGCGGGCGCAGCCTTTTCCGAAGCGCTGGATCAGAACCGCATCGAGGCCATCTTCAGAAAGGGAACCGACCCAGCGGTAGACAGCTACAGCGGCTTCTTCGACAACGGGCGGCGGAAGAGCACGGGCCTGGCGGATTACCTGCGCGGTAAATCCGTAACGGAAGTCTACCTGGCTGGCCTTGCCGCTGATTACTGTGTGTTCTTTTCTGCAAAGGATGCCTTAACCGAAGGCTTCCAGGTATACTTTATAGAGGATGCCACGCGCGCCATTGACGCGGATGGCTTCTCCCGGGCCAAAGCTGAGCTACTGCAACGGGGAGGGCACCTTGTGCAAAGCCATACGCTGTTACCGTAAAACCGGTCTGTACACTTCTATACTTGAAAGCCGCTTCCTTGCTGGAGCGGCTTCATCGTTTCCACCCGGTGCCCCCTTATCACCTCCCGAGACAATACGGCCGCATTTATACTTAATTTTAGTGTTTTACCACGAATTTATTTCTCAACCACAGTCATAGTTATCGTATTTTACATATATTGTCTCCTCAAAATCATAATACAACTGATTTTGTAATTCCGTTGTGAGCTTTTAGGAGAGGAGAGTGTACAACTCCGTGTGTAAGGAAGGAGCGTGAGAACCTAAAGGGAATACCGACTGGATGCATCGCGTGCTCATTTTACCAACCTATACACATGAAACAGACGATACTGCTGGCCCTGTGCCTGCTGTTAAGCTCCTTCTCCCGGGCACAGAGCCCGGCAACCGGCACCATCAAAGGCGTGGTGGTAGATTCCCTCAGCCAAAAGCCACTCAGCTATGTAACCGTGGTAGTCAGCAAACCCGAGAAAGACGAGCCGGTTAAAAGCACCTTCACCCAGGATAACGGCAGCTTTACTGTCTCCGGTTTGCCGCTGGGCAAGTATAAGCTCATCCTTACCTACGTGGGCTACAAGCCCTTTTCCATGGAGCTGCCTACCCTGGAGGCAGGCAAGGACGTGGCGGACCTGGGCAACATAGCTATCGCCAGCTCTGCCAAACAGCTGCAGGAAGTGGAGGTAACGGCAGAGAAGATGCTCATCACCCAGGACATCGACAAGATCAGCTACAACGTGGAGCTTGACCCGGAAAGCAAAACCCTCACGGCCCTGGACATGCTGCGCAAAGTGCCCATGCTGAGCCTGGACTCGGAAGAGAACATCAAGCTGAACGGCAGCAGCAGCTATAAGGTACTGGTGAACGGCAAGGCCTCTACCCTTTTTGCCCGCAACCCCAAGGATGTGTTCCGCAGCATGCCTGCCAACACCATTAAGCGCATCGAGGTTATTACAGACCCGCCGGCCAAGTATGACGCAGAGGGCATCGGGGGCATTATCAACGTAATTACCCACAACGAGCCGAATAACGGGTACAACGGCAGCATTTACCTTTCGCAGAGCACGCCGAACAGCCGCTACGGCTCCGCCAACGTAACCGCAAAAATGGGGAAATTCGGTATTTCAGCCTACGGGGGAATCAGCCAGTACACCAGCCCCAGCTATAACTCCTCTTTTGAACGCCTGAACAAGGAAACAGGGGCGCTGCTGCTACAGGACGGCGGCGGTAAGGAAGAGAACTTCTTTAAATACGTGGACGGTGAGATGAGCTACGAGATTGACACCCTCAACCTGCTGTCTGCCAAGTTCAGCTTGAATAGCAGCGACTGGGAAGCAACGGCGCTACAGACAGTGGAGGAACTCGACAGGGTCGGCAACCGCACCAGCGCCGTTAACCGCAACAACGCCAACACCGGCGGCTGGGGCAACTATGAGCTGGGCCTGGACTACCAGCACACCTTTAAGCGCAACAAGAACCAACTGCTCACGCTCTCCTACAAGATCGGGGACGAAACCAGTGACAACAAATCAAACCTCTCGTTTACAGACGTCTTTAACTACAGGGGTCCGGCGGACACCCGCACGCTCAACAACGGCAGCTCGGTGGAGCAAACCCTGCAGGCAGACTATGTACACCCGTTTAAGAAACACACACTGGAGGTAGGCGCCAAAACTATTCTGCGCGACAACGCCAGCGATTACTACTACCGCAACTACAACCCGGAGACCGATTCTTTTGTAGAAGTGCCAAGCCTGACCAACGAGTTTGACTACAGCCAGGATATTTACGCGGGCTATACCTCCTTTAGCCTGCGCTACGACAAGTGGGGCCTGCGGGCAGGCGCGCGCCTGGAGCAGACCGTGGTAGACGCTGACTTTAAATCCTCGGAGGCGGCGGCAAAGCAGGACTACCTGAACCTGATCCCAAGCGTCTCCCTGACCCGCACCCTGAAGAATATGGCCAGCCTGAAACTCTCCTACACGCAGCGCATTGAGCGGCCAAGCCTGTGGTACCTGAACCCCTACGTAGACCGGACGAACGAAAAGAGCATCTCCTACGGTAACCCGAAGCTGGACCCGGCCACCAGCCATGTGTTCAGCCTGTCCCACAGCCTCTTTAAGGGCAGCAACTCGCTAAACAGCACCCTGACCCACGCCTTCACGAACAGCGCCATCCAGAGCTACACGCTTTTTAACCCGGCAGACTCCGTGAGCACCACCACATACGGCAACATCGGCAAAAACGCCACCACCACACTCTCGCTCAGCGGCAACAGCACGCTGTTTAAAAAGCTTAGCCTTAACCTGAACGGCACACTGTCCTACAGCCAGCTAAGTGGCAATATTGGCGGGGAGGATCTGGAGAACAGCGGCATCAGCGGCTATATGTACAGCAACGCCAGCTACCGGTTTGAGAAGAACTGGCGCGCCGGTGTAAACATCGGGTATTATGCGCCGCGGGTACTGCTGCAGGGCGAGTCGTCGGGGCGGGTCTGGCACGGGCTGTCCCTGAGCAAAAGCTTCCTGAAGGACGAGAAGGCGAGCCTCAGCATTTCGGTGCAGAACCCGCTGAACAAGTATATCTCCAACTATAATGAGCTGAACGGCCCTGATTTCTACCAGCGCAGCGAATACCGCAACATGACCCGCCGTGTGAGCATTGGCTTCAACTACAAGTTCGGAAAGCTGAAGGAAGATATTAAGCGCACCAAGCGCGGCATCAAAAACGATGACCTGAAAGGCGGCGGCGACAGCAAAGGGGGAAGTGGCAGTTAATTCCTAACAGCCGACATAACAAAGTATAGCCTGGCTGTTTTGCGGAACTGCCAGGCTATACTTGGCCTCCCCGGCTGCGTAGTACAACTGCCTGCAAGCACAGGCAGCCAACAGAGCCAGAGAAGACACCCCTGTACTACTTCAAAAAGCTTAGCTGGGAAGAGTATGTTCCTTTGATTGCCCTAGTACGCGCCCTTTCGCTTTCCACCCGCGTAACAAACGGGAGAAAACCTGGAGCGATGAGCGAAGTCAAACGGGTGCTGCGTGGGGAGTATCCCCTAAAGATACCACGGCTTATTCTCGGGCCGGATACAAGCCTGCTGCAATAACAAGTAACATGACCTTTACTTTACCAACACATACGCAATATGAAAACGAACTTTTTAGCAGCCGCTTTATCCATCATCAGCTTTGGTGCGCTCGCGCAAACTGCCTCTCCTGCCCAGCCCAGCACAAAGCTGGAAAGTATGAGCAAAATCGAACTAGGACTCCATGGCCTCGGACTCGCTTACGAAGTGCCGCTTAGCGCAAGGTGGTCTGCTAACCTGAGTGCTGGCTTGGGCGGCGGGTACGCTATAGAGCAAAACGACTTCGAGAATGGCTTCAACAGCACCTGGATCATCAATGAGCCTGTTGCTTACTTCCGGTCAGAGTTCAAGTATACCTATAACCGCGACAGAAGGCTTTCAAAGTCTAAATCCATCCTAAACAATGCGGGGAACTACGTTGCCTTCCAGGTAAAATACACCACGAACCGAGTGTTTGAAGGCAACGACTACAGTTTTCTGGAAGAACCGCTGAACAGGACGCTCCTAAACGAAGCCCATTGGGGGATGCAACGGCCACTCGGGCAGAAGTTCATTTTTAACCTGCACCTTGGCTTAGGCTATGCCACCGACTTCGATTTCGACAACAGTCAGCTTTATCCGGCGGCAGGTGTTCAGTTTTCCTACGTTATCTCAAAGCGCGCTGCCTTATAGCTGCCCGAGCTGGTTGCAGGCACAGTACCGCTAAATGGAATCCGGAGCATACACCTTTTTGTGCCGGAGACTTCTACATACTGACGCGGGAAGGAAAGAGAAGAAACAGGCTAACCCTCTTGCTGATGCCATTACAATAAAGAAGCCGCCGGTAGGTTACCCTACCGGCGGCTTCTTATTTATACTTCATGCTTGCTTACAGCACCTGCCCCAGGCCAAACAGCAGCACAAACAGCAGCGTAGTCATCGCCATCTGCTTCAGGTAAGGGTCTAGCTCCTTCGAGCTTTGCTTGCGCCACACGTTTACGGCATTCACGAGCACCAACGGCAGGGCCAGCACAAACAGGAACTGCCAGGGGCTTTCGTAGTTGAGCAGCACGTAGGCAAACGCACTGGTTACCCCGCCCAGCAACAGCAGCAGGTGGTAAATGCGCGCCCGTTTAGGCCCCAGCCGCACAGGAACAGAGCGCTTGCCTGCCAGCACATCAGACTTAATGTCGCGGATGTTGTTTACGTTGAGTACTGCCGTGGAAAAGAAGCCGCACACCAGCGCCGGCAGTATAACCACCCCCTGCAGCTCCTGCGCCTGCAGAAAGTAAGTGCCCAGCACACCCACCAAGCCGAAGAAAACAAAGACGAAGATGTCGCCCAGCCCCGCATAGCCGTAGGGTTTGTCGCCGGCAGTGTAATTGATAGCCGCCCAGATAGAGGCCACGCCCAGCGCCAGGAACAGCAGGAAAAGGAGTATGCCCTCGGCACCGAAAGCCACCCACAGGAGCAGCAGCCCCGACACAAGCGACAGCAGGCTGAAGGCCACCATTCCCTTTTTCATCTGCTCTGCCTGTATGTGCCCCGCCTGCACGGCCCGCATGGGCCCTTCGCGGTGCACGCTGTCGGCCCCGTGCTTGGAGTCGCCGTAATCGTTGGCCAGGTTAGAGAGAATTTGCAGGAAGAGCGTTGTAAGTACGCAAAGGCCTACCACTGTGGCATCGAAGGCGCCGTTAGCTGCCGCCATAAAGCCGCCCATGCCAATGCAGGAGAGCGCCAACGGCAGCGTGCGCGGCCTAAAAGCCGAAATCCAAGCCTTCATAAGACCTGGATTCGGGGTTGTTGTGTGTGATGATGTATTCAACGTTGTATACGGTGCTAAAACCTGGCCCGGGCATACGCCTGCGCCAGAACGCTCTATGAGCGCTATACTATAAAAGGCACAAGCAAACGCTTGCACCGGGCAAAACCACTCTTGTACCTACTGCTTTATCGCGCTTAACAGCTCCTCGTCCATCGGCTTCACCTTAGACGGGTAGAAGGCCTGCACCTGCCCGTTCTCGTTTACCAGGTATTTGCAGAAGTTCCAGTTCGGCTCCTCGTGGTTCGGCGCGTTCTGTGCCAGCCACACAAACAAAGGGTGCTTGTCGTCGCCCACCACCGATACCTTCTCGAACATAGGGAAGCTTACGCCATAGTTCTTCTGGCAGAAAGAGGCGATCTGCTCGTTAGAGCCTGGTTCCTGCCCGCCGAAGTTATTCGCCGGAAAGCCCAGGATCGCCACATCGCTGCCATGCGTTTCGTGCAGCTGCTGCAGGTCTTTGTACTGCGGGGTGTAGCCGCACTCGGAGGCGGTGTTAACCAGCAGTACCTTCTTGCCTTTGTACTGCGAGAAATCCACTTCTTTCCCGTCAAGCGACTTCATCTTAAAGCCGTAGAAATCGCTGGTCTGGGAGTTGGGGGTTGAGGTTGTTTCAGTTGCCATTGCTTCTGTGTTAAGGTTAGCTGTGCCACGCTGCTGGCAGGCTGCTGCTGTACATAACAGCCCCAGCAGCAGCGCTGTTTGCAGCGCGTGTGTAAACGTTTTAAGCATACGAGTTTCGGTTGATGTTGCGTTGCAGGAACAACCGTCAGCTTTACACTTTGTTGCCCTGCAGCGCAATTATACTTATTACATTCTCTCCGGCACCTCAATGCCCAGCAGTTTCATACTTTCGCGCACAAAACGGGCCACCATGGCCGACAGGGCAATACGGAAGTTGCGCGCCTGCTCGTCTGTTTCGTTAAAGATGGAGATCTCCTGGTAAAAGCGGTTGTAGGACTTGGCCAGTTCGTAGGCGTAGTTGGCGATAATAGACGGTGCGTACAGGTTACCGGCCTCTTTCACCACAGCCGGGAAGTTCACCAGCTGTATGATTACCTCCTGCTCTGTCTCGTGCAGGTTTCCGAAGTTTTCAAACGAAGCCGCATCCACGCTGATGCCCATCTCACCGGCCTTACGAAGTATAGCCGAGATACGGGCGTGGGTGTACTGCACAAACGGCCCAGTATTGCCACGGAAGTCGATGGACTCCTGCGGGTTGAACAGCATGCGCTTCTTCGGATCTACCTTCAGCAGGAAGTACTTCAGGGCGCCCATGGCCAGGGTGTGGTACAGGTGCTGCGCCTCTTCGGCCGTAAAGCCCTCTATCTTACCCAGCTCCTCTGTCTGCTGGCGTGCGGTATCCACCATCTCCTGCACCAGCTCATCGGCATCCACTACCGTACCCTCGCGGGATTTCATTTTACCCGAAGGCAGGTCCACCATGCCGTAAGACAGGTGGTAGATGCCTTCGGCATAGGGCTTGCCCAGCTTCTTCAGCGTGGCCTTCAGCACCTGGAAGTGGTAGTTCTGCTCATCGGCCACCACGTACACCGACTGGTCGTACGGGAAGTCGTTATACTTGAGCTCGGCCGTACCCAGGTCCTGGGTGATGTACACAGAGGTACCGTCAGCTCGTAGCAGCAGCTTCTCGTCCAGCCCTTCGTCCGTCAGGTCTACCCACACAGAGCCGTTGTCTTTCTTAAAGAAGACCTCTTTCTGCAGGCCTTCCTCCACACGCTCTTTCCCCAGGGTGTAGGTCTGGGACTCGTAGTAGTATTTATCAAAGTCAACGCCGATGGTGCGGTAGGTCTCGTCGAAACCGGCGTACACCCAGCTGTTCATCATCTTCCAGAGGTTCACCACGTGCTCGTCGCCCTGCTCCCACTTCAGCAGCATGTCCTGCGCCTCCAGCATGAGCGGCGCCTTTTTCTTGGCTTCCTCTTTGTCCATGCCCTGCGCCACCAGCTCGTCTACCTGCTCTTTGTAAGCCTTGTCGAACAGCACGTAGTACTTGCCCACCAGGTGGTCGCCTTTTATGCCGCTGCTCTCCGGTGTTTCGCCGTTGCCCATCTTCTCATAAGCCAGCATCGACTTGCAGATATGGATGCCGCGGTCGTTCACCAGGTTCACCTTCATCACCTCATGGCCGTTTGCCTTCAGGATCTCCGACACGGAGTAGCCCAGGAAGTTGTTGCGCAGGTGGCCCAGGTGCAGCGGCTTGTTCGTGTTCGGCGAAGAGTACTCCACCATCACGTTGCGGCCGCTCGGCTCGCCGTAGCCGTAGCCCGGGTTGGTCATGATGCCGCGGAACAGGCGCAGCCACTCGCGCTCCTGCACCTCCAGGTTCAGGAAGCCCTTCACCACGTTAAAGTCTTTGATCTCGCTGGCGTTCTCCTTCAGGTGCTCACCCAGCGCCTGGCCGATCTGCTCAGGCCCTTTGCCCACTTGCTTGGTATAAGGAAACGTAACGAAGGTAAACGAACCTGCAAACTCCTTGCGTGTGGGCTGCAGGGCTATTTCAGAGGCATCAACAGTGATTCCGAACAAGGCATGCAGCGCCTGGCTGATGCTCTGGCTAATGGCGTGTTGTAATTGCATTTAATGTGTGGCTGTACTTTTAGATTCTTTTTGTAGGATCG
Source organism: Pontibacter actiniarum (assembly GCF_003585765.1). NCBI lineage: Bacteria > Pseudomonadati > Bacteroidota > Cytophagia > Cytophagales > Hymenobacteraceae > Pontibacter > Pontibacter actiniarum. Next base: position 377,349 of record NZ_CP021235.1, on the reverse strand, counting down.
CCTCTGTGGCGGCTTCCAGTATATCGAAGGCATTCTCTGCCATGGTGTTTTCCGTATCCAGCGTCGGGTTGATCTCGGTCATCTCGTAACACACCACGCGCGGGTCCTGCAGCAGCAGGTAGTTCAGCTCTTTGGCCTGCGTTACGGTAAGGCCGGTCTCCACGGGGGTGCCCGTTCCTTTGGAGAACTTGGAGTCCAGGCTGTCCACGTCGAAAGACACGTAGATAATGTCGCAGTCTTTTACGCGCTCCAGGGCCTCCTGGGCCACCTGCGGAATGCCTTTCTTGTTTACCTCATCGTAGGTGAAGTTCTTGATGCCGTACTTCTTGATAAAGTAGTCCTCCGGCTCCTCGGTGTCGCGCACCACGATGTACACCAGGTGCTCCGGCTTTAGCTTGGGGCCGTCGTAGCCCAGTTTCTTCAGCGAGTTCCAGAAGAAGACCGTTTCCGGCGCCGGGTCGTTTATCTGGCGGTCCAGGTTGTCTACGTTCAGGGCCATGGCCAGCGGCATGCCGTGCACGTTGCCCGAGGGCGAGGTGTAGGGCGAGTGGATGTCAGCGTGCGCGTCGATCCAGATCACTCCCAGCGTTTTATCCGGGTAGGCGGCTTTTATACCGGCAATGGTTCCGTGCGCGTTAGAGTGGTCTCCGGCCAGCACCAGCGGGAACATATCCATGGCGATGGTTTGTTCTACAGCCCTGGCAATGTTTTTCTGAACGGTTAGTATACTATCAATGCGGTGCGCATTGGGGAAAACATCCGGATCAAATAAAGTATAGTTTAAATCTGGTACGCTGACAGAGTTGAAGCGCTTGAAGTAATCGGATCCCTTGTCCCAGCAAGCTACCCGTAGTGCCTCAATTCCCATGCTGGCTCCACGTGTTCCGGCCCCCAGCTCAGACCTGACTTCTATCAGTTTTACTTTTTTCATACTTTTTAAACAAACTTTTTGCAAAGATGGTAAAATACCAACAATATTGCATGTTTTCTTAATTGCCTAACCAACAGAATGGATAAATACACAGACCTCATTCACCAAACGTTTGACTTTCCCACAGAAGAGTTTACCGTAGAAAATAATGAGCTGCTTTTTAATGGCATTCCGCTTATGGATATCATCAAAAAGTACGGCACCCCACTCAAATTAACATACTTACCGAAGATCAGTTCACAGATCCAGCGTGCCAAGCGCCTGTTTAAAGAGGGCATGGAGAAGCTGGATTACCAAGGCACCTACACCTACTGCTACTGCACCAAGGCGTCCCATTTCTCCTTCGTGATGGAAGAGGCCCTGAAAAACGATATCCATATCGAGACGTCGTCAGGCTATGACATGCAGATTGTACGATCCCTTTACAAGAAAGGGAAGATAAACAAGAATACTTTTATCGTTTGCAACGGCTTTAAGCGCGAGCGTTACCGCCAGTGGATCTCTGAGCTCATTAACGAGGGCTTTGTGAACTGTATGCCTATCCTGGACCACCTGGGCGAGATAGAGTACTACAAGGAGCACGTAAAGGAGAAGACCAAGGTGGGCATTCGCCTGGCATCGGACGAGGAGCCGAAGTTCGAGTTCTATACTTCGCGCCTGGGCGTGCGCTACAACGACGTGATCGACCTGTACGAGCAGCAGATTAAGTCGGACGAGCGGTTTGAGCTCAAGATGCTCCACTACTTCATAAACACCGGCATTAAAGACACCTCCTACTACTGGTCAGAGCTTAGCCGCTTTGTGCATAAGTACGTTGAGGTGAAGAAGGTGTGCCCGGAGCTGGACACGATCGACATCGGCGGCGGCTTCCCGATCAAAACCTCCATCCAGGCCGATTACGATTACAAGTACATGACGGAGGAGATCCTGCGCACCATCAAGCGCATCTGTAACGAGGGAGGCGTGCCGGAGCCAAACATCTTTACGGAGTTCGGCATTTTTACCGTAGGCGAAAGCGCTGCCAATATTTACTCCGTTCTGGACGAGAAGCTGCAAAACGACAAGGAGCTCTGGTACATGATCGACGGCTCCTTTATCACCAACCTGCCGGATGCCTGGGCCCTGAACCAGCGCTGGCCGCTGCTTGCCATAAACCATTGGGACAAGGAATACCGTAAAATACAATTAGGCGGCATGACCTGCGATAGCCAGGACTACTATAACTCGGAGATGCACTCGTTCCAGGTGTTCCTGCCGAAGACACCAAAACAGCAGCCTTTGTACATCGGTTTCTTCCATACAGGTGCTTACCAGGAACAATTAAGCGGTTATGGCGGTATAAAGCATTGCCTGATCCCATCGCCTCAGCACATTCTGGTGGACCGCGATGAGAACGGCGAGATTAAGACCTGGCAGTTTGCACCGGAGCAAAGCAGCGAGTCGATGATGAGAATTCTCGGCTACGAAGTATAAATCAGTGCAATTGAAGTTTTTAGCCGGGTTGTTTTGCTTTTAAAGTATTTAAACTATTTTTGATGCAGAATCCTCCAAAAAATCACATAATCATGAAGAAAGTAATCTTAATGGGGACCCTATGCCTGGCGCTTGGCATGGCCTCTTGCAAAACCTACTGCCCGGCGTACAATTACGCCAAGGTAGAGAACCCAGTGAAGGGAAAGACAACAGGAGCTACCTCAGCTGAGAAAGCGACTGAACAAGTGAACAGCTAATCCGTTCCGAAGAACTAAACCATACATAAGAAAACCGGCCCTGGCGCCGGTTTTTTTATGCCTCATGCGCTGTGATAATGTTTGCTTGTTGTACTTTGTCGGCAGTAAAAAAGCCTGCGGCCAGGGCCTACTGCAGCAGAAACACCAGGTAACTGTACCCTGTTGAGGGGTTTATGGGCACGTAGTATTTAATCTGTGTCTCAGACTCCTCTGCCAAAGTATAGCTAAAGCCATCAATTACCAGCTCCTTGGTGTCTTTGTTGTAGCTGTAAGGCACCGTCTTTGTCGCGGGTGCGTCAGGGTCGCATTTGGTAGCTCCCTCGCTAATGGTGAGGGAGCCGTCGGCGCCGAAGTTGTACACATCATCCTGCTGGCAATCCGGCACGGGGGAGTATAAAACACCCCCGGGTGGGTTGCTGGCCTTGTTCTTGTCTGTCAGCGCGGGAGACCAGCTTTTGGAAACCAAAATGCTGACCGGCACCTTTTCATCTTCATCGTCCTTGTCGCAGGCAGTTAAGAGAGTGATGCAAAGGGCAAGCTGAAGTAACAGCCTCATTTTTTTCTCCATCATTATGTTATTTTAACTGTTTCCGCGCTTTTTATCTTACTGCTACTTCTGGTATTGTTGGTGCCAGCCTGCCTGTTTAGGCTACACTGCCTGCAGCTGGGCCTCCCCCGTAAACTTCGGCTATCCGATACTTTACCGCAGGTGCCATTCTCCAAATTAAGCCTATACAATATAAAAATATTTTTATCCCCCCCACACTTCCTGCACCTTTTTAGGCGCTGCATGGCAAAAATAAAAACAGGCAAAACGTCCGCCGCCAAACGCCACATAACACCCCATAGCAGGGCTGGCACCTTTTGCAGCAGCAAGGCACCCGCCAACAGGGCTTAAAATGCACTTACAGCCGGAAAACTATTCCCGGCAGCTCACTAACGGTAAGTGGTAGGTAGCACCAGTCATCTGCAACAAGTATTGTCAGCAAGAGCAAGGGAGACAGTTAAGCAGCTCAGGTGTTCTGCGCCAGTATAAGCTGGGTGGCTTCCCACAGGTCCTGCACCTGGTTGGTGTGGGTGCCGGGGCCGTACTTGTCCCCGACTAATACAGAACGCACCCCCACCTTGGCAGCCGCCTCTATGTCGCGCACAGAGTCGCCCACCATCCAGCTTGCGGCAGGGTCAATATTATACTTTGCCATGGCCTTCTCCAGCATCAGGCTGTCCGGCTTGCGGGCAAGCGAAGCGGAAAAATTCGGGTGATTCGGTGCAAAATAGATGGCATCCAACAGGGAGCTGCACGCGTCCTGCAATTTACCGTGGCAAGCCAGCACATCATCTTTTTTGTACAATCCTTTGGCGATGCCTGCCTGGTTTGTAACCACAATCAGCAGATAGCCGTTCTTCTTCAACAACCTAAGTGCCTCGGGCACACGGGGCAGCACCTCAAAATCATCCAGTTTATAGGTATAGTCGCCTCGCTCCCGGTTTAGCACGCCATCGCGGTCCAGGAAAATGCACTTTTGCTTTTGCATGCAATTCTAGTCTAAGTGGTGGAGGCGCTAATTTACAGAATTAAACGTTTTACCTGTGGCTGGCTGTAAAGCTACAGCACCTTGCCGGTGCAAAATCGTAAACTATACTGGCTACAGCCAACATATCAGAAACAGGAGCACATGAGAGTAGCAATAGTAGGAGCGGGAATTTCAGGGCTGGCGCTGGGGTACTACCTCCAGAAGCGGGGCGTCCCCTACGATCTGTTTGAGGCAAGCACACAGGTGGGCGGCAACATGCGCTCCCTAAAGGTGGGAGACTACTTGCTGGAGCTGGGCCCTAACTCGCTGCAGTGCTCACCCGAGTTAGACGAGCTCATTCGCGAGCTAAAGCTCGAGCAGGAAGTGCTGCCAGCCGCCACCCACAGCCACAACCGCTTCGTGCTGCGCAACGGAACTTACCAGCAGCTGCCCCTCACCCCTTTCTCGCTGCTCTCCAACAACCTCTTCAGCTGGAAGACAAAGTACCGCATTCTGCAGGAGAAGAACATCCCGCCGGCCGACTACGACTACGAAACCATTTCGCAGTTCTTTGAGCGCCGCTTCGGCACCGGTGTGCTCGACTATGCCGTACACCCCTTGGTTACCGGCATGTACGCCGGAGACCCCGGCAAGCTCTTGCTCCGGAAGGCGTTTCCGCAGCTGAAGGAGCTGGAGCAGCAGTACGGCTCCGTGCTGAAGGGGCTGGCGCAGGAGGAGAAAAGCACGGACCGCCGCGAGGTCTTCTCCTTTGTGTCGGGCATGCATACCTTACCCGAAGCGATCGCCGAAAAGCTGATTTCGCTGCACACCGAGCACCAGGTGGAGATGATCACGCGCAGCGCGGGCAAATATGTCATCAGCTGCTCCTCCCCTTCCGACACCGACGCAGAGGAGTACGACCTGCTGGTGCTGGCACTGCCCGCCTATCGGGCGGCGGAGCTCCTGCACTATACTTTCCCGGGCATGGCCGCAGCGCTACAGAACATCCACTACCCCCCGCTAGCCATCGTGCACAGCATCTATAACCGCCGCGACGTGAGCAACAGCCTGGACGGCTTCGGGGTGCTGCACCCCAAGGCCGAAGACACCTTCGCTGCCGGCTCTATCTGGAGCAGCTCCGTGTTCAGCGGCCGCTGCCGCCCGCACGAGGTACTGTTTACCACCTTTGTGGGCGGGGTGCAGTCGGCGCAGCATGCCCTGGCCGAGCGCACCGTCCTTATGCAGCAGGTGCACAACGAGCTGAAAGAACTGCACGGCATAGCGGCCGATAAGCCGAACTTCCAGTACGCCCACCTCTGGGAGCACTCCATCCCGCAGTACGACATGCACATTGAGGACGCCCACAACATAGCCCAGGACCTGGAGGCGGAGGGGATGTTCATCGCCGCCAACTGGTACAACGGGGTGTCGGTGCCGGGCTGCATCCGGGCAGCCAAAGAGCTGGCGCATAAAATTAATTTGAAGATGCCCCATGCCCTCAATAGCTGATTAGCTATATTTGAGGCATGAAAGATTCGTTGGTGATTATCCCAACTTACAACGAGCGGGAGAATATTGAGGCGATGGTACGCAGGGTGATGACGCTGAGTCACCCGTTCGACCTGTTGATCGTAGACGACGGCTCGCCGGACGGCACCGCCGACATTGTGCGCCAGCTACAGCAAGAGTTTCCGAACCGCCTGCACCTGGAGGTCCGAAAGGGCAAACTGGGTTTGGGTACCGCTTATATTCACGGCTTTAAGTATGCTTTGCGCCACGGCTACGAATACATCTTTGAGATGGATGCCGACTTCTCCCACAACCCCGCCGACCTGGTGCGCCTCTACCACGCCTGCGCCACCGACGGCTACGATGTTGCCATCGGGAGCCGCTACGTGCAGGGGGTAAACGTAGTAAACTGGCCGATGAGCCGCGTGCTGATGTCTTACTTCGCCAGCTCTTACGTGCGCGTGGTAACAGGCATGCCGATCCACGATACCACGGCCGGCTTTAAATGCTACCGCCGCAAGGTACTCGAGACCATACAGCTCAACAGAATCCGCTTCGTGGGCTACGCCTTCCAGATCGAGATGAAGTTCCTGGCCTACAAGTATGGCTTCAAGATCAAAGAAGTGCCCATTATCTTCACCGACCGCACCAAAGGCACGTCCAAAATGTCGACAGGCATTTTTAAGGAAGCCGTTATGGGGGTGCTTCAGATGAAGGTGAGTAGCTATTTCCGTCACTTCGACCGCTACTAGCCGAATCCCTCTTACTTGTTTTTCTGCCACTTCCGGTTTAACTCACACAAAACCCGGTGCGGTTTCTGGTGCCCTGCAGGCTAGGGCACGGCCATGGAACCCGGCTGCGGCGCAGATGTGAGCAGGAGGTGTACAAGCAATGCAATTTCAAACTAAATTTGCCGGTTCTGGTATAGTATACTTTCAACAGGCCTTCTGAAAAAGACGCACCACGCGTACCCCTATGGATGAAATCTTCTTCTGGATAATCTTTAACGCCTTCGTGCTCCTGCTGCTCGGCCTGGACCTGTTTGTGTTCCACCGCAAAGAGCATGAGGTAAAGATCAAAGAGGCACTGCTCTGGAGCTTGTTCTGGATTGTGCTCTCGCTCTGCTTCAATGCGCTGATCTATTTCTGGGAGGGGCCTGCCGCCGCCCTGGAGTTCCTGACCGGCTACCTGATCGAGAAGTCCCTGAGCGTAGACAACCTGTTTGTCTTCATCATGATCTTCAACTTCTTTAAGGTCCCGCTCAAGTTTCAGCACAAAATCCTCTTCTGGGGGATTATCGGGGCTTTGGTGCTGCGTGCCATTTTCATACTGGTAGGCGTAGCCCTCATTGCCAAGTTCCACTTTATCATCTACATCCTGGGGGCGTTCCTGGTGTTTACAGGTATCAAGATGGCCTTCTCGCACGGCGGTGACGAAGTACACCCGGAGAACAACCCGCTTGTGAACTGGGTAAGCCGGCACATCCGCGTCACGAAACAGCCGGTGGGGGGCAAATTCTTCACCAAGATTGACGGCAAGTGGTTTGCCACGCCTTTGTTCCTGGTACTGGTGATGGTGGAAAGTACCGACGTGGTGTTCGCTGCCGACTCCATCCCGGCCATTCTGGCCATCTCGAAAGACCCCTTCATTGTGTACACCTCCAACGTGTTTGCCCTGCTCGGCCTGCGGGCGCTGTACTTTGCCCTGGCAGGCATTATGCAGCTGTTCCACTACCTGCACTACGGGCTATCGGTTATACTGGTGTTTATCGGTGCCAAGCTGCTCCTGAGCGACATTGTAGAAGTTGACATGCGCTACGCGCTGCTGGTGGTCGGTGCCATCCTGGCTGTCTCTGTCATTGCCTCGCTTCTGTTCCCTAAAAAGGAGGAGCTCCCCAAGCCGCCTACAGAGGAGTAAACGCCTGTGTAACAGCCCCGAAAGAAGACGCTCCGTATATCGGAATAAAAAAATATTTTCAGGCAAAAGCTTGCAAGTATGCATCTTTATTGTTTTACTTGCTGAAAATTAGAACACAGACATGCTACAACTACTAGCCAGCATTTATACGAATTCCTTTAAGGTGCCTCATCCGGGGCTTCTGAGGTAGCGTATTGTGCAGCGTAATGAGTTGTAATATATACACCACCAAGGGAGCCCCGCCACAAGCGGGGCTTTTTTGTTTTAAACCTATTTCAAACCAAAATCTACAGTAAAAACCAAAACAGATTTTTTTAACATGCCAAAACCATGAAAGCAAGTAGAACACCCATCAATGTAGCACAAGACAGCAGCTTCCGACACGCAGACGGCAAGCTCGTGCTGATTGCGGGACCATGCAGTGCCGAAAGTGAAGAACAAATGCTGAAAACAGCCCAACAACTAAAAGCCATCAACGGCATCAATGTGTTCAGGGCAGGTATCTGGAAATCGCGCACACGCCCCAACTCATTCAAGGGCGTCGGTACGGTGGGGCTACAGTGGCTTAACATGGTAAAGCAAGAAACCGGCCTGCGCACCACCTGCGAGGTGGCCAACGCGCAGCATGCCGAAGAGGCGCTGAAGCACGGCGTGGACATCCTGAGCATCAGCGGCCGCGCAACGGTGAACCCCTTCGCGATGGAGGAAATTGCCGCCGCCTTGAAGGGCACCCGGATGCCGGTGCTGGTAAACAACCCGGTTTACCCGGACCTGCGCCTGTGGCTGGGGGCGTTGGAGCGCCTGAACCATGCCGACATCACGGACCTGGGCGTGATTAACCGCGGCTTCAGCGCCGATGAACAGTACCCGTACCGCAGCCACCCGCGCTGGGACCACATGCTGCAACTGCAGCAGATGCACCCGGAGCTGCCTCTGCTGTGCGACGCCGCGCACATCGCCGGCCGCCGCAGCCTGCTGTACCCTGTTAGCCAGAAAGCGGTGGACCTGGGCGCGGATGGCTTGCTGTTCGAGTCGCACGTAAACCCGGCCGCCGCCCTGAGCAGCCCCCAGCAGCAGCTGATGCCGCAGGAGCTGGACCTGCTCATCAACGCCATCGAATCGAAGGTAAGGCTGGAGGGCACCAACTACCTGGTAGAGCAGCTTGACGACCTGAGCCAGCAAATGGACAGCGTGGACAAGGAGCTGGTGGACCTGCTGCTTCGCCGCCGGGAGGTGTCGCAGAAGATCAGCCTGCACCAGATGGGCGATGTACAGGAGAGCCTGCAGGTTAGCCGCTGGCAACAGGAGCTTGATGCCTGGCTGCAGCGCGAGGACTATACCCAAATGGATAGCGGCTTCGTAAAATCGCTGATGGAGGCCCTGCAGCAACACCGTAAAGGCCCGGCCGACGGAGTAGAGTCTTCGGCGGTGGCATAAATTAAATTAGTTTTATGTTGGAGTTGTAGTTAACACCAGTTAGATTGAGCCATAATTAGAAAACACCGATGTCGCACAGCACTTTTTATTTTAGCTATTACTTTTTTGGTACTCCGCCGGGGCTCCACAGGTAATGCTATTGTGTTTGCGAACAAACAAAGTATAAACCAGAGAAGCCCCGCCAAAAGCGGGGCTTTTTCTTTTTACCCCACACAGCAACATGAACAGAACCAGAATCGCGATCCAGGGTGGCCCGGCCTCGTTCCACGATGCGGCGGCAAGGCAACTGCACCCGGCGCAACAGGTAGACACCGTGCCCTGCACCTCCTTCCGCAGCCTTTGCACCACCTTGGCCAACAGCGAGGCGGATGCCGCCATGATGGCCATTGAAAACACACTGGCCGGGAGCCTGCTCCCGAACTACACCCTGTTGCAGGAGTTCCGCCTGCTGGCAACCGCGGAGCTCTGGCTCCCGATAGACCAGAACCTGCTGGCCCTGCCCGGGCAACGGCTGGAGGACGTGCATAGCGTTATTTCGCACCCCGTGGCGCTGGCCCAATGCAGCAGCTTTCTGCAGCGGCACCCCCACCTGCAGGCACAGCCTTCCCACGACACGGCCGACAGTGCCAAAGCCATTCGGGAGGGTCAGCTAAAGGGCACAGCGGCCATCGCTGGCAAAGCAGCGGCAGCGCTTTATGGCCTGGAGGTACTGCAGGCAAACATTGCCGACTCCCCCACTAACTACACCCGCTTTCTGTTTCTGCAGCGCGCGCAGCCGGAAGCTCCGGCCACAGCCAACAAAGCCATTGTTGTGTGCCGAAAGCCGCTTCGCACCGCAACCCTCACCTTGCTCCTGAGCCAGCTGCAGAAGCACCAGGTAGAGCTGAAGCTGCTGCAAACGCTCCCCTCCGGCAATCAGCAGCCTTACCTGGTGGCAGAACTGGAGGCCGCCGGTAAAGAGCAACTGCAGGAGGCAGTTACGCACATCCGCCCGCTGGTGGAAGACCTGCACCTGCTGGGGCTGCTGCAAAAAGCAGCCCTACCGACACCTACGGCAAGAGAACCACAAGAGGCAGCTACAGTTTAAAACCATGATCATACCTAAAGCAGAGCGGCTACAGCAGGTGCAGGAGTACTACTTCTCCCGGAAGCTGGCGGAAGTCCGAGCCTTGCAGGCGCAGGGAAAGCACATCGTCAACCTCGGCATTGGCAGCCCCGACCTACCTCCTTCCGCAGCGACAGTGCAGGCCCTGGCCGCCTCGGCACAGCAGGCAGTGAGCCACGGCTATCAGCCTTACAACGGCACCGCCCGGTTGCGGCAGGCCATGCAGCAGTGGTACCAGCAGCTGTACAAGGTATCCCTCACGGAGCAGGAGGTGTTACCGCTGGCTGGGTCTAAAGAAGGTATCTTTCATATTTCCATGGCCTTTCTGAACCCGGGCGATAAGGTGTTGGTGCCCAACCCCGGCTACCCGGCCTACGCCGCCGCCGCACGACTGGCCGGTGCAGAAGCCGTGAGCTATACTTTGAGCGAAGCAACAGACTGGCTTCCGCAGCAGGAAGAACTGGAAGGGCTGCTAGCGCAAGGCGGTGTAAAGATGATGTGGATCAACTACCCGCACATGCCCACCGGAAAGGCAGCTGACCGCAATACCCTGGCAAGGCTGGTAGAACTCACCCAAAAACATAGCCTCTTGCTCGTCAACGATAACCCCTACAGCTTGGTGCTGCACCAGCAGCCGCCGCTCAGCCTCTTAAGTATAGCCGGTGCCAAAGCCAACTGCCTGGAGCTAAACTCCCTGAGCAAGTCGCATAACATGGCGGGTTGGCGCGTGGGCATGGTGCTGGGCGGGCAGGAGTATCTGAATGCTGTACTTGCCGTGAAAAGCAACCTAGATTCGGGGCAACTGCTGCCTGTGCAGGAAGCCGCCGTTGCCGCCCTGCAGAACAGCCACGCCTGGCACACCGAACGCAACGGGCTTTATGCGGCACGGCAACAACTCGCCCAGCGGCTCTTAACAGAGATAGGCTGCACGTTCCAACCTGAGCAGGTCGGCATGTTTGTGTGGGCGCGCGTGGGCGAAGATGTCGCCGATGTAGAAGCCTACCTGGACGAACTGCTTTATGAGCACGGAATTTTCCTGACGCCCGGAAAAATATTCGGCAGCCAGGGCGAGCGGTACCTGCGGGTGTCGCTTTGTGCCCCTGCCAGCGAGCTTGAAGAGGCCATTCAAAGAATAAAATCAACCAAAGAAATCATAACCAAAGTATAACCATGAGTACATCTAACGCTACCTTACAAACAACCGCTAAAACCAAGATTCTGAACGGCGGCCCTTTGCCTACCGTTATCGCCGGCCCCTGCAGTGCAGAGTCGGAAGAGCAAATGCTGCAGACCGCGCAGGAGCTGAAGAAAGACCACCGGGTATCCATTTTCAGGGCAGGCATCTGGAAACCCCGCACCCGCCCGGGCATGTTTGAGGGAGTAGGCACAGTAGGGCTGGAGTGGCTGAAAACGGTGAAGGAGGAAACAGGGCTGCTAACAGCTGTAGAAGTGGCCAACACACAACATGTGGAGGAGGCGTTGAAGCACGGTGTGGACATCCTCTGGGTTGGCGCCCGCACCACGGTAAACCCGTTCTCGGTGCAGGAAGTGGCTGATGCCCTGCAGGGCGTAGATGTGCCTGTTATGGTGAAGAACCCGGTAAACCCCGATATTCAGCTGTGGCTGGGTGCGCTGGAGCGCCTGAACCGGGCCGGCATCACGGACCTGGGGCTGATACACCGCGGCTTCTCCACGCCAAACAACAAGCCTTACCGCAACCACCCTAAGTGGCAAACCATACAGGAGATCCGCAGTCTGGCCCCGGGCATTCCGCTGATTTGTGACCCCAGCCATATTGCCGGCCGCCGCGACCTGCTGGAAACCGTAAGCCAGCAGGCGCTGCACCTGGGAGCGGATGGCCTCATGATCGAAACCCATATTAACCCGGATGTGGCGTTGAGCGACGCTTCGCAGCAGGTAACCCCAGCAGGCCTCGACAGGCTGCTGACGGCACTGGACCTGGAGTCGGAGCGCGTGGCACAGCCGGAGCAGCTCCAGGACCTGCGCTCGCTTATCGACAAACTGGATAACGAGCTGCTGAACGTGCTCTTCCTGCGCTCCGATGTATCCAAACGCATTGGTGAGTACAAGCGAACGAATGGGCTGGATATTTACCAGGCCAACCGTTGGCAGCAGCTGCTACAGAACCGCCTCCAGACCGCCACCGACACCGGCCTCGATCAGGATTTTGTTAAAGCTATTTTCGATGCCATCCATAGCTTCTCGCTCGGCATTCAGAACGAGGTGTTTGCCACACAGGCCCCTGGCCAGCCTGTGTCCCAGGTACAGTAAGAGTCGCAGCGGTTCAGTTGCTTGCGTGTGGTTTATGGCAGAGCAACAGCCCACAGCTGCCTTCCGTCGAATTTTGGGTAATTTGCATGGCACGTTTTGTACCTTTGGCGTGTTGCAAGGCAGCAACCACACTAAATCATTAAGCTGATGAACACTCCGATTTCTCGCCTGCGCCTGGTGGGCACCCTGGAAGGTATTTCTTACCTTCTGCTGCTCGGTATAGCTATGCCGCTGAAGTATATGTTTGATATGCCGGCCATGGTCAAGTACACCGGCTGGGCGCACGGCCTGCTGTTTGTGCTCTACATTCTGGCGCTGCTGCACGTTACGCTGGCGCACAATTGGGGCTTCAAAAAGCTTGCGGCCGGTTTCGTTGCCTCGCTGCTCCCATTTGGCCCGTTTATCTTCGATAAAAAGATACTTGACCAGGAAGAGCCGAAGACTCAGGAAAGACAAAAGCAAGTAGCGTAAGCTGCGCTGTTTATAGATATAAAAAGCCACCTGCTTTCACGGGTGGCTTTTTGCTTTTTGTGATTTGCTCGCGTTCCTTCGCTCCAGAGCTGCCGCTAATCTCCTTCTGCCGATGCTCCTTTCTGGCGCAAGCGCCCGCTTGTGCCTGTGACTGCCTCTGCTAACTGTAGTTTATACTTTCCCCGCTGGCGCGAGTTTGCAAACGTGTCTTACTATGATGTTGAGTTTGTAAATCAACTGGCTCGCAGAGCCAAATTTTCATTTGATGGTCGAAACAACCTCCCTGGCGCAAGCGTCCGCTTGTGCCTCCAACTGCCTTGGCTATACTTACTACAGTTATACTTCCATAGTAACTGCTTTCCGCATCTCCAACCAAGCCATACTTTCTAACCTCCGTTCATCCTCCAGTTCCCCAAATACCAAATGTTTTACTTTATACGTTGGAGCGCTCATGCCCGCGAGGGCTCGTCCTGGGGGTAGGGGCCCTCGATAAGGGCATCGCGCTGCTTTCGCTTCCTGCCCTCGTGCCTCGGGCTGCCTCGCTCGCGCTCGTCACCGGAAACTCTCGAGGCGCTCAACCCAAGGACTGGGATCAGTTCGATAGCAAAGGTTTTCTGTTTTAAATACAGGACCTTCCCTTTAGGCAGAAGGAAACCCTCCTGAACAGCTCAGGTTACAGTGCTTAACACGCAGATAGCGCTTGCACCGATGAGCTATCCGGCATCAGCCGCTGCTTTTCGTGCCTCGGCCTGTGCAATAATGCTGGCGGCTAACAGTTGCAGGGCATGGTACATCATGATGGGCAAAAGTATTATCCCCACCATATTCGCACCCGGAAACAGCACCTTCGACATGACGGTGCCGTGCACCAGCGACTTCTTTGAGCCGCAGAAGATGGCGGTAATTTGGTTTTCGCGGTTAAAGCCCAGCAGTTTGGTGATGCCGTAAATAATGCTGTACACCAGGAAGAATAAGCCGATCATGGCTCCGCCAAGTATAAGGATGTCTCCCACGCTGTAGCCGCTGAACATCTTGCGGGCAAACGATTCGCAGAAGGAAGTATACACGATCAGCAGGATAATAACCTGGTCGAAGACACGCAGGCGGCCTTTGTGACGCTCGGCAAACGCACCCCAGTAACGGTGCAGCACAATGCCCAGCACCACCGGCAACAGCACCTGCAGCACCAGCTTGCCCATCACACTCCAGATATCAAACCCTTCCGTACTACTCGTCAGGAACAGGCCCATCCAGAGCGGTGTGAGGAAAATACCCATCAGGCTCGAGATGCTTGCGTTAAAGATGGCCCCCGGTATGTTGCCGCCAGCAATTGAAACCATCACAACGGAAGAGGAAACCGTGGACGGAAGCGCAGCCAGGTAAAAGACGCCCAGCCACAACAGCTCCTGCGGCGTGCCCTCAAACAAACTGTGCAACGGCAATATGAGCAGCGGGAACAAGACAAAGGTGCTCAGCTGCACCACCGTGTGCAGGCGCCAGTTGCTTAGCCCAGCCCGAAGCTTATCGGGGCTCAGGCGCAGCCCATAGAAGAAGAAAATAACCGACACGCCATAGTTCGCGACATCCCCAAGCGAAACCGGCTCCCGGTCCACGCCCACCTGCGGCCACAGGTAGGCCAGAAAGATCATACTTATCAGCGCGAGCAGAAACCAGTCCAGCCCCGCGCGGGCGGCCAGTTTACCGATGCGCGGCACAAGCCCGACCGGCTCAGGAGCTATTTTCTCTTTTTGTTCCATAAGAGCAAGTATACGCAATCTTCCTCTTTTAAAGCAAAAAGCCTCTGTAACCATAGCTACAGAGGCTTTTTTATACTTTCAGGCTCTAAAAGTCCAGCAGATCGATGCTCTCCAGCTCAAACTGCGTGGTGTCTTCCTCCTCCACTACGCTGCTGTCCTGCGCCGTCACAATCAGGTCGCGGGCACGGCCGTAGAGGCGCACGTTCGGGTACAGGTTCTCATACTCCTCCTGCGAGATAAGGCCGCGGCGGCGCATAATCCCCCCGATCATGCGGTAGTAGCCGGCTTTATAGTTGCGGAGGTTGCCGTAGCTGTCAAAAGAGGAGCGGTACCGCTTGGGGCTTGGAATGATGCTGGTCAGGAAGATGGCTTCCGCCAGGTTCAGCTCCGACGGCTGCTTCCCGAAATAAAACCGGGACGCATCCTTGGCACCGTACACATTTGGCCCCCACTCAATAATGTTCAGGTATACTTCAAAAAGGCGGTTTTTCGACACTAGGTCCAGGTTCTCAATCATCCACACAATAATCGCCTCCTCTACTTTACGGGCCACTGTTTTCTTGCGCGTCAGGAACACGTTTTTCACCAGCTGCATGGAGATCGTGCTGCCGCCCCGGGCGAACTCGCCCTCTTTCAGGTTCTTGATGATCGCCTGCCGGAACGCCTCCTCATGGAAGCCGTTGTGGCTGTAGAAGCCTGCATCCTCGGCAGACAAGATAGCGTTGCGCAGGTAGGGCGACACCTCTCCTATCGGGCTATAAAAAGGGTTAGAAGGGCCAACTGTGAAGGTTCGCACCGGCTTCCCGTACTCATACACCGTGTGCGAGAACGAGCCTTTTATCTTCTCTATATTCGTGTTGCCCCACTCCAGAATCCTGAAGTCATCAGAGGCATCCAGATCGGAGTTAAACACCACCTGCTCCAGGCTGTCCATGTTTACATGGAAGTTCAGGTTGTACTGCAGCCATCCTTTCGCCTTTATCCCCTCCAGGTTCTCGAACAAACCGGCCGGCAATGAGCCGAAAAAGTCGTTGGCAGGCACCTTCTCGGTCTTCACCTTCAGGTCTATGATCTTTGCGTCTTTGTTCTCGTAGGCAGCGTAGATGTTGGCGCGGGCCTTGTTTACCCGCACTTCCGTCAGGCTGTCGATCACATACAGGTCCGGCCCCAGCGTTACCACGTAGTCCACGGCGCTTTCGCTCACCTGAATGTCCTCAGAGGCGAGCTTTGGGTGGTTCAGCACGAGGTCGTCCACTACGGCGCGGCCACTTACAGTCAGCTTATCGTTGCGGAAGCGCTTGTTATCCAGGCTGATGTGCAGCGTATCAAAGGCTACCGTTGCATCAAACTTCTGCTGTATGTAAGGCAGGCGTATCCCGTTGGTGTCTGCGGCATACAGGCTGGTAGCGATACGGTAGTCGCGCGGGTCAATGGTGCCGCGCACGCGCATGTTGTTCACCAGAGAGTCTGTGCGCACATATACTTCCGACTCAATGTGCCCGTCGTCTACCAACAGGAAAGGCATCCTGAAATCGATCGTGCGGTTAGGCGAGACATAAGAGGCATTGAGGTTCTTAAAGTCCACCTGGTCCGGCACATTGTCAAAAGCAGTTTCGATCACCCGGTTGAGCAAAGCGCCGTAGTTGCGCCCGGTATCGGCCGTGTCGGCTGGCTCCGCCGTCTCCCCATCTTTGAAGAGAAAGGCAAAGTTGGTCTGGTTGCCCTTTTTCACAGCGGTCAGGTAGCCGTCGGTCACCTCCAAGCGCTTAAACACAATGCGGCCCTGGAAGATCGAGCGGAAACTCACGGTGGCGTATACATTGTCGGTGGTGAAGAGGGTGTCGAGCTGGTGCGGAACGAAGGAAATATCCGACAGCACCACGGAGTTCCAGTCCACAAACTCGGCATTGCCAATGTTGAGGTCGGCCGGGTACTTGTTTTCCACCTTGGCGACAATACGATCAATGGTATAGCTCAGAACCCTGCTTCTGAATATAAAGAGCAGCAGCACGAGCAGTAAAAGGAAGGCCAGCACGCCGCCAGCCCATGCGAGAATTCTGTTTTTCAAACGATGGTCCAAAATATAATCCGATGCGAATTAAGTAATAAGATCTGTATCTAAAAAAGTAGCGCGTATTTAAAAAGACATTATACGATATAACCCTGTGGGTTGAAGTATAACTTCTACTATATACCCCACCTATTACGGCTACAGGCCTTATAGGATATGTCTACAACGGCCGTATACGCAATCATAGTGCCAAACAGTGTCTTTAAGAGTACGACTCAGGCACAATACCACCTATAAATCAACATCTTACCGCACCCATCAACACCCGGGCAGCGCAGCAGCAGCAGGGTGCGCATAACTGTTTGCCTGATTTTTGGCTTACTGTGGCAAACCTGTGTATCTTTGAACAGGAGAACCACAGCCCTTAACATGAACTTAACAACACTTACTGCTATCTCGCCGGTGGATGGCCGGTACCGCCGCCACACCAGCGCCCTTGCCCCGTATTTTTCTGAATTTGGCCTGATCCGCTACCGAGTGCTGGTAGAGGTGGAGTACTTCATCTCCCTTTGCGAGTTGCCGCTGCCACAGCTGCAAAGCATCGACAGCAGCCTGTTTGCGAAGCTGCGCGCCATATATGAGCACTTCTCCGAGGAGGATGCCCTGGTGATCAAGGAAACGGAGAAGACCACCAACCACGACGTAAAGGCAGTAGAGTACTTTTTAAAAGAGCAGTTTGATCAGCTGGGGCTGAGCGAGCACAAGGAGTTCATCCACTTCGGCCTCACCTCCCAGGACGTGAACAACACGGCTATCCCGCTATCGCTGCGCGAGGCACACGAGCAGGTGATACAGCCGGCATACCAGGCTATATACGAGACGCTGAGCGAACTGGCCCGGCAGTGGAAGGATATCCCGATGCTGGCGCACACCCACGGCCAGCCCGCCTCCCCTACCCGCCTGGGCAAGGAGATCATGGTGTTTGCCGAGCGCCTGCAACAGCAGCTTTCCCTGCTGCAGCAAGTGCCGTTCTCGGCCAAGTTCGGTGGCGCCACCGGTAACTTTAACGCCCACTCGGTGGCCTACCCAAGTATAGACTGGCCGGCGTTTGGCAACCAGTTCGTGCAGCAGGCACTGGGGCTACAGCGCAGCCAGTACACAACCCAGATTGAGCACTACGATAACCTGGCAGCGTACTTTGACGGGCTTAAGCGCCTGAACACCATCCTGCTGGACTTCGCCCGCGATGTGTGGCAGTACATCTCGATGGGTTACTTTAAGCAGAAGATCAAAGCAGGCGAAGTGGGTTCCTCTGCCATGCCGCACAAGGTAAACCCGATCGATTTTGAAAACGCTGAGGGTAACCTTGGTATAGCCAACGCCATACTGGAGCACCTTTCCGCCAAGCTCCCGATCTCGCGCCTGCAACGCGACCTCACCGACTCTACCGTGCTCCGCAACGTGGGGGTGCCTTTGGCGCATCTCCTTATCGCGCTAAAGTCACTGGAGAAAGGGATTGGAAAACTGGAGCTGAACGAAGCCGCACTGCACAACCACCTGGAGGATAACTGGGCCGTAGTGGCGGAAGGCATCCAGACTGTGTTGCGCCGGGAGGGCTACCCGCAGCCGTACGAGGCCCTGAAAGAGCTGACCCGCAAAAATGAGAAAATGACGGAGCAGCGTATCCATACCTTTATTGACACGCTGCAGGTAAGCGATGAAGTAAAGGCGGAGTTGAAAAGCATTTCCCCTTTTAACTACACCGGAGTACAGCTGATATAGGTACAGGCTTTTCTTAAAGCAGAACGTATAAATCCCCGGGAGCTGCGGTTCTCGGGGATTTTCTGTTTTCGCCTGTACCGCTTCTCTCCCCTTCCGTACACTACGGTAGCACGGTTATACCAAACCTTGCAATAATTCTTTTCTACTCAAAACATACTCCCGTGTGGGCGCCCTCGTTTAAAGTATAAAGTTACCTGCTATTACACGCCTCCCTATTTGAACTTTTCCAATTTAAATTTAATTTAACAACCGTACCAAACTTTACCGCGACCATGGTTGCAGAAGATACGAAAACGATGCAAGAGTCAGAACGCCTGGAAGAGCTGAACAGCCTCGATATTCTGGACACGCCGGCCGAGCAGGAGTTCGACGAGCTGACACAGCTGGCCTCCCAGATCTGCGGTACGCCTATTTCCCTTATCAGCCTGATAGATGAGAACCGGCAGTGGTTTAAGTCCCGGTTAGGCATTGGCATTCCGGAAACACCCCGCTCTATTTCGTTCTGCCAGCACGCCATTCGGCAAAGCGAGGTGTTCGAAGTACAGGACACGATGGAGGACCAGCGCTTTAAGAATAACCCGATGGTCACCGACGACCCGAACATACGGTTTTACGCCGGCTCTCAGCTTGTCACCGCGAGCGGCCACAAACTGGGCACGCTCTGTGTGCTCGACACCATCCCGCGCCGCCTTACACCGGACCAGAAATACGCGCTGGAGGTGCTCTCCAAGCAGGTGATTACCAACATGGAGCTACGCCTGAAGCAAAAGCAGCTCGAAACCGAGAAGCAGCAACTGCAGGTGGCCAACGAGAAGCTGGACCAGTTCGTGCACATGGTATCGCACGACCTGAAGGAGCCGATTATGAACATGCAGGCAGTGACGGAGTGGCTGCAGGAGGACCTGCAGGAGAAAGACTACGGCAACCTGGGCAGTAACCTGCACCTGCTAAAAGAGCGCATCTCCACCATGGAAAAGCTTGTGACAGGGCTGCTGGAGTATTCTATGACGAACGTACGCGACCTCCCGAAAGAGAACGTTGACGTGGAGCGGCTGGTACGGCAGGTGTTATCGGAGCTGGAGAGGTCCGGTAACTTTACGGTTGTCGTTGCCCCGGGGCTTCCTACCTTTCAGACGGAGAAGGTGCTGCTGCAGCAGGTGTTTGCCAACCTCATCTCCAACGCCATTAAATACCACCACACAGGCCGCGGCCACCTATCCATAGGTATGGAGGCGGAGCAAAAGGGCATGTACACGTTCTTTGTGCAGGACGACGGGCCGGGCATCGCGCCGGAGCATCACCAGAAAGTATTCGGCCTGTATGAGCGCCTCCTGCGGGATACCAGCAGAACCAAAGGCACCGGAATCGGACTGGCCACGGTTAAAAAGATTGTGGAAGACAAAGGAGGCCGCATCTGGATAGACTCTGCGCTTGGGCAGGGCGCCCGCTTCTCCTTTACCTGGCAGAAGTAACCGCAAAGGCCTGCTACAGTGGCTGCCTTTGCGGCTATTACACAAAGGTGAAGCTACCAGGGCAGGCCGTTCAGGTTTATGTGCTGCGGGCGGAAAGAGTGCTGCTGCCCAGGCGACAGCAGCATAACGTTGGAGTCGTACAACTGCTCGCCCGACGGCTGGTGGTAGCGCAGAGAGCAGTTTTCCAGCTTATACCAGCCCAGGCGGCTGTAGAACGGCAACAGGGCATCGGCGCAAAGCAGCAAACCGTGGGCACACTCTAACTCCTCAAAAATAAACTGCTCGGTTTCGCGCAGCACCTGGCTAGCGTAGCCTCTGCCCCGGAAGGCCCTGGGTGTAATTACGTTGTTGATGCCTGCCACGGTGTAAAGCTGCCCGTCCATGAGTACCCTGCGCAGCACCACGTTGCAGAAAGTAGCCAGTTCCTTCCCTTCATACTTTGCCAATACCCAGTCCGGCTGCGCCCACTCGCGCTCCTGCACAAAGGCTACGTGCCCAAACTCCTCATCAATGCAATGCGCCAACTGCTGCCTAAGCGCAGGTGCTAGCCCGCTATACTGTTCTGCTTTAACCATGGGGTAATTTTTGGCAAATATAGCTGCAATTCTATTCTTGCCCGCGCTACTTCAGCACATAACACTTGATGGACACCCTCACCTCATTTCCCACGATCAGCGGGCTTATCCCTTCCCCCAAACCAAAATCCTGGCGGTTAAGCACAACGTGCCCCTCCAGCAGCTGCTCCTGCTCATGGTTGAGAATTGTAAACGGAATTCGGATTTCTTTGCTGCGCCCTTTTACCTCCAGGGTGCCTGTGGCAACGTAGCCGAAGCTACTCCGCACAATATGGTCGCATAAGAAGGTTGCCACCGGGTAGGTCTCCACATCAAAGAACACAGCCTGGTGCAAGTGCCTGTCGCGCATTTCCATGCCCGTACCAAGCGATGTGATGTCTACCACGGCCTCTATCTGCGCCTCTGCCAGGTGCAGGGGGTCCAGCAGAACACGGCCATAAATACTGTTAAATTTACCTTCTGTGTAGTCCGTGCCCATGTTTTCAACGGTAAACGAAACAGAGGAGCGGCGGCTATCGATGGTTTGGGCAAAGGCTGGCAGGCAGCCTAAGAGGTACAGAAACAGTAGTAGTAGGTAAGTCTTCATCGTGATTGAGCGCAAAACGGTACAGCTACCACCTGTACTGTTTAAACAAAGCTAGGCTCCGAAGAATTACCCTGAATACCGGGAAGTGAGTGAACGCAGTATAATCCTTAGCTACGAACCTTGTCTGCCAGCTCACGGACAGCGGCCACAAAGCGGCTCCAGCTAAAACGCTGCTTATACTTGCTGATGTTCCGGGAAAAGGTGGCCGCAGCGCCTGAAGTATAGAACTGGCGGATAGCGGCGGCGATGGCTTCCGGTTGCGGCTCTACCACATAGCCCACCTCCCCGTCCGGCACCAGTTCTGACAGGCCTCCCACGCGCGTCACCACCATCGGCTTATCGAAATGGTAGGCAACCTGTGTTACGCCGCTCTGGGTAGCGTGCCGGTAAGGCTGCACCACCAGGTCAGCCGCGCAGAAGTAGTGGCGCACCTCGGCATTGGGTATAAAGTCGGTGCGGAGCACCAGCCTATCCTGTAGCTGCAGCTGCTCTATCTGTTGCAGGTAGGGGGCAGCATCTTCGTAGTACTCCCCGGCAACGATCAGCTTAAGCCCCTGCAACTCCTTTACCTGTGGGTCTGCCATAGCCTGCAGCAGCAGGTCCAGGCCTTTATACGCACGGATAAAACCAAAGAAAAGAATGTAGTTACACGTTGGGTCGAGGTTTAGAGCGGCGCAGGCGGCCTCTTTGGGCTCCGCCTCTCCAAAGTTATCGTAGAGCGGGTGCGGCAGATAGGCGCTGGGCTTGCGGGGCTCAAACTGCTGCAGGTCCTCCTGCACCGAGCGCGACATGGTTACAAAGCCATGGCAGGAGCTGAAGAAATACTTTGTGAAGGGCACATCGCCGGGGCGCTTCTCGTGCGGCACCACATTGTCGGTAATAGCCAGAACACGGCTGTACTTATTCCGGCGGATGAGCCGGGCTATGGTGCCGAGCGCAGGCCCCATAAAGGGCAGCCAGTACCGGAAAATCACCAGATCGGGCCGTTGCTGCTGAATGTAGCGCCCTGTACGCCACCAGCTCAGCGGGTTTATCGAGTTGATCAGCGCCTTGATCCGAAGGCCGGCAGGGGCTGGCTCCGTGGTATACTGGCTCTTGCCCGGGAAAAGAAAAGAGGGGTACTGCAGGCTGAAGGTAACGATCTCCACCTCGTCGCCGGCCTCCTGGAAAGCATAAGCCAGGCGCTCGTTAAAGGTAGCCATACCTCCGCCGCGCAGCGGGTGCGCCGGCCCTACGATGGTTACCCGCCTCGCCATTACTTTTTCAGGGCACCCACCCTATCACGGACCAGGTACTCGTTACGCTTGTTGGATGCCATAGAGATCATCTCGGCCAGGAAACCAGCCAAGAACAGCTGCACCCCCAGCACCACCGCTACCAGCGCCAGGAAAAACAACGGCTGGTCCACAATGTCACGGGCACGGCCGTTAAAGTACAGGCCGAAGAGCTTCTGGGCGATGAGCCAGAACGTTATGCCAAGGCCAACCACAAACATAAGCGTACCCATTGTTCCGAAGAAGTGCATCGGGCGCTTCTTAAAGCGGCTCACAAAGGTAATCGAAAGCAGGTCCAGAAAGCCGTAGACGAAACGCTCCAGCCCAAACTTGGTGGTGCCGTACTTGCGCTCCTGGTGCTGCACTACCTTCTCGCCAATCTTGGTAAAGCCATTCCATTTGGCAATAACCGGAATGTAGCGGTGCATCTCACCGTGTACCTCTATGCTCTTCACCACCAGCTGGCGGTAAGCCTTCAGGCCACAGTTAAAGTCATGCAGCTGTATGCCAGACAGCTTGCGGGTGGCGGCGTTAAACAGCTTTGTAGGGATAGTTTTGCTGAGCGGGTCGAAGCGCTTTTTCTTCCAACCGCTGATCAAATCATACTTCTGGTGCTTAATGAGGTCGTAAAGCCCCGGAATCTCCTCCGGGCTGTCCTGCAGGTCGGCGTCCATGGTAATCACCACTTCCCCGGTACAACGCCGGAAGCCCTCGTTAAGCGCGGCAGACTTGCCGTAGTTACGGTTAAAGCTGATGCCTTTCACGGCTTTGTCTTCCTCTCCAAGGGCGTGAACCACGTCCCAGGAATGGTCGGTGCTGCCGTCATCCACCAGAATAACCTCGTAAGAGAACTCGTGCGCGTGCATCACACGTTTGATCCAGCGCACAAGTTCAGGCAGCGACTCCTCCTCGTTATACAGCGGAACTACTACCGAAATATCGTAAGCGTATTGCATGTTCTATTCAAACTCCGGTCGCTTGTTTTTCATCACCGCAGAGATGATCAGCGACAGGATAAACCCTATAATCAACGTAACAATGGTGGCTCCCA
Organism: Pontibacter actiniarum; assembly: GCF_003585765.1. Taxonomy (NCBI): domain Bacteria; kingdom Pseudomonadati; phylum Bacteroidota; class Cytophagia; order Cytophagales; family Hymenobacteraceae; genus Pontibacter; species Pontibacter actiniarum. Next base: position 353,935 of record NZ_CP021235.1, on the reverse strand, counting down.
GAATCATGGTCACCGGCCCCTGGAAGTTCTCAGCCATCGCCATACCGGCATCGATCTGCTCGTCGGTCAGGCCCTGGCGGATCATCTCCTCGCGCTGCTGCTCCATTACGCGGCCCATGTACTCTGTGTCCACAAACTCCACATACAGCCAGGTAAACAGGCCGGACAGGAAGCCGAACACCCCTGAAACAATGGTGCCGATCCCGAGGCCCTGCCCATAGGACATATAGCCATAGTTCTGCTCCTTGTAGTTTTTCATGGCCACCACGATGCCTGCAATCAGGATAAGGTACGCCAGGCTGGACAGCCAGCGGTTTTCCGCCAGGCCGGAAACCATCAGTATAAGGCTAAAAATAACGCCGACAAGCGCGAAGATAAAGCCCCACTTTAAGGCTACAGATCCAACAGAGGGTTCTTTCTCAGTCATAGTGTTTAGTTTTAAAAGGTTAGAGGTTGCTATTTCCTGAAAAATACGGCAGCCACCAACGAAAAAATCCCCCCTGCAAAAATCCTCCGCACAAAATCGTCCGCGGCCAACATACTTGGTGATACCGAATCCAGGGCCTTGAAGCCCTCCTCATACATTTGCTGCCCCAGCAGCTTTATCTGCTCCTCGCGCGTCTCTTCCAGCAAAGCCTTCATTTCTGCCACGTGCTGCTGTATAATCTCAGGGCCCACCAAAAATATAAAGATAAACACCAGCATGGCGGCACAAAGCGCTGTGTAAAACGAAACCGCCAGCCCTAGCCGGATGCCCTTCCCGAAGCTCAACTCACTATCGTTGTACTTCTTATAGTTTCGGATGCCCAGGAAAATAAACACCGGGATGGGCAGGTACGTCAGGCGCCCCAACTCGCCGAAGGGGTTATAGCCTAAAAAATAGATCAGGGCCACTAGTGCAAAGCACGCAATGCCACACAGTACGCCGTAGCGTATCCCCTCCCGCACAATTGTTTGATTGAACATAGTCTCTACAGGAGCAGCCTCGTACAGGCCCTGCTCCAATCCAATATAAGTATAAATATATTAAAAAGAATCGTTGAGCACTAATTGCCCTCTGTGAATCGTGCCGAGGGCCCTGCCTTTTAGCTGCTGCCCAAAGAAGGGGCTGTTGTAGGACTTTGATTTGGTGTTTTCTGCCGTAGGCTCCCAGGTGATATGCGGGTTAAAGAGTGTCAGGTTGGCGGCCTCTCCTACAGCCAGGCGCACCTCCGGCAGCCCCAGAATACGGCGCGGGTTGGTGGTCAGCTTCTCAAGCAGGGCCCCCAGCGGCAGCTCCAGGGTGGTGTGAGCCACGGCAAAGGCTGTCTCCAGGTTAATGATGCCAAATTCCGCCAGGTCAAACTCCAGCTTCTTGGCCTCCACATCCTGCGGCACATGCCCCGACACCAGCACATCAATCGTCCCGTCCTTCAGTCCTTCCTTAATCGCCGCTGCGTCTGCTGCGCTGCGGAACGGCGGTGCTACTTTGTAGTTTGTATCGAAGGGCTCAATGGTTTCATCTGTAAAGGCGGCTTGGTAGCTGGCCACATCGCAGGTTACCTCCAGCCCTTCCTCTTTGGCCTTACGAATAGAGGCGACGGCAGCCGCAGTGGAAATAAGGGAGAAGTGCAGCTTTCCGCCGGTGTAACGCAGCAGCTGCAGATCGCGGGTCACCGTTACCTCTTCGGCCAGTGCCGGAATGCCTTTCATGCCGAGGCGTGTACTGGCTTCGCCCTCGTGCATCTGCCCGTTCTCAGTCAGGCGGGTGTGCTCCGGCTTGTTCAGCAGCACACCGTTGAACGTCTGCAGATACTGCAGTGCCTTCAGCATTACATCCGCACCCTGCAAGGGATGCGTGCCGTCCGTGAATGCAACAGCGCCGGCGCGGTGCAGGTCAATCATCTCTGTCAGGTCTTTTCCTGCTGCCTCTACGGTTACGGCACCGGCTGGCAGGAATGTTACCGGCAAACTCTGGCTTCTGTTTTTGATGTAGCTAATGGCGCTCTTCGTCTGCACAACCGGCTCCGTGTTAGGCAGCAGCAGCACCTCCGTAAAACCGCCTGCCACGGCAGCGGCAGCAAGGCTTTCCAGATCTTCTTTGTACTCCAGCCCCGGTTCCCCGGCAAAGGCATGCATGTCTACCCATCCCGCCGACACGCACAGGCCATCTCTGGCAATAACTTTATCGGCGTGCTGTTCATCCGGTCCTATGTAGGCAATGGTACCGTTCTCTATCAGGATGTTCTGTTGCTGCAGGTGAAACTCGGACTGTGGATTGTAAATAGTTGCTGCTCTGAGAAGTACTTTCATGTTAGAGGAATCTAATAAGTGCTATTTCGGCCATCAGGAAAAACAGACACAATATTAGGCAATATTTCCAAAGCTTAACGCCAAAATATCTTTTTTCGAACTCACCTTTCACAGAAAAGGCATCTCCGTACGCATACACATGCACATTGGGCCTCTCCTCACCTACTAAAGCGCGAAGCTCTTCGGGGGTATACTGCTCTAGCTGAGACTCTTTTTTTCCGTAGTTAAACGCCAAAGTCGCTATGGTGGAGTCCTGTAGCTGCAGCGTGGAAAAGCCCGCCTGCCCCATATCCGCAGGCACATTAAAGTATAGCTTGCCCCCTCGCACCTGCTGTTCCGGAATAAAGGCCACGGTATCCTGCTGCAGTTTGTATACGCCCTCCTTTTTGCTCAGCGACACAGCCGGCACCTGCACTGTACCACCACCCAAGGCATAAGCCAGCTGTTGCTCCTGCTTATAGCTGCTGATAGCCAGCCGGTACATCAGCGGCACAAAGAGCGCGTGGTTCGGCAAGGAACTCAGCTCCTCATCCAAGGGTGCCGCCATCAGGTACACTGCGCCACTGCCCCTGTCAAAGCGCGAAAAGAAGGGAGCACCGCCTCTATACTTCAGAACGTCCTCTGACGCCCGGGACCAGGCTATACTTCTGGCTGCGGAAGGCATCTGCATCTTCGGGTCAAAATCAGAGAAAATGCTCCTGAAAAAAGGGCTGTTAGGGTCCGGGGGAGCCAGACTAGTTTTTGGCGCTGTGGCGCTGCTCCCGGTAAACGAGGCCGTAAGGCCCAGGTTCTGAAAAAGAGACGCGTAGGCTCCTCCTTCCTGCCCTGCAGGAGGGAGCACAGCCAGTGTTCCGCCTGCCTTCACATAATTTGCCAGGGTAGCTGCCAACCCTGGCGAAAGTGTCTCTATGCCGTTCAGTAGTACCACATCGGAGGCGGCAAGTGCGGCATAGTCTACATTGTTACTGCTGTAGGCTCTGTAATCAAAGAAAGGCTCATTACGGTAAAGGCGCTGCAAAGAGGTATTGGCCTGGTCCGTGATTTCTGTAACGGAGATCGGGGATGACGGGGACAGGACAAAATAGTAGGTGTTATCGAACTCCACCGGGTAGTCCTCTACCTGTAGATAGGCCTTTTGCACGCCGCTACCCGCTGCCCTAAACGCCATAACAGCTTCCGTAGACTGTTGGGCCGGCAGGTCTATACTTAACGCTGAAACCTGCTGGTCGTTGATAAACAGCTTTACAGGCACATCCTCCACCGGCTCAGAGCCGGTGTTTGCCAGTAACACATGCAGTACGCTTTCAGTGCCGGGCCTAATAAACTCATCCTCCAGGTAAACAGAGTCAACCGTGATGTTCACGGTATTGGCGGCCGCCAGTGGCACCAGGTGTACCTGCGTTAAGGTGTCAAATGCATCGAGTGCAGCGGGAGAGAACGTCTCTTTCTGAAAATCGGAAAGGATAAACGTGTGAGCAGGCTTCTCACCTACCGCTACAGCAGGAGAAAAAGATTTCGCTGAGAAGTTCAGCCGGTCAAGATAAGCAGGCACTTCACTTTGCTGCACAGCAGCTCCATGGTTAACCTTATCAGTAGAAAAGAGTTTGAAAGCAGATGAGGGAGGGAAAAGATCCGCGATGGCTTTAGCACGGTCTGTGGCAACATGCAGCAGGGTGAGCTCCTCCTCCTCATGTAGGTTCTCCATACTATAAGAGTTATCTACAGCCACAGACACCTCTGCATCACGCGCTCCAGCCGCTGCGTCAGCAGCAGGCAGAAAGGGTTGCGCAAAGGCCAATACCAGGAAAACAATAAAGAGGATGCGGCACAACAAGATCAACAGCTCCTTTAGATTTCGCTGGCTAGCTGTCAGGTCTTTGGAAACCTGTATAAACTTGACATTGCTAAAAACTACTCGCTTAGCCCGCCGCAGCTGCACCAGGTGCAGGATTATCGGCACTGCAACAGCTGCAAGCGCAAAAAGAAAGGACGGATATAAGAATGTCATATTTCAATTTATGGAGGAGCAGGGGAAAAAGCAACTGCTCCACACCTATACTCCTAAATCATCCTTGTAGTTCGGGTAAAGAAAATGCGGAAGGTGGTCTGTCTGCTGTTTCGGACGAGGTGTTCTCGGTGGAGAACCTGATCCACCCGCGCTTCATCAACAGCTAACCCGTCCGGCCCTGAAAAAGGCAAAGGCCCCGGCGCTCTTTCGCGCCGGGGCCTTTGTGTTTGTTTCCGTTTGCTCTCTGCCACGGGCTTGTTGCTCTGGCGGCTGCTTGCTGTGCTGCTGCACGCGCCACCGCTCCTCCTTCAGGCCCTGCCTGGTGCGGGTGGTGCGGTTTCGGGACGGGGGTAAAAAGGGAGCGCCCCGCTCCGCGGCTGCGGAGGGGGCGCTCTTTGTTGGGGTTGGCGGCCACCTACTCTCCCGGGTGTGACCCCAGTACCATCGGCGCGCCCGGGCTTAACTTCTCTGTTCGGGATGGGAAGAGGTGCTCACCGGGGCCATAGCCACCATTATCTTGCGCACGGCTGTTATGCGTGCCGGATGCTTTATGACATGACTTGTGGGGGAGAAACAAAATCGAGAGCGGCGGGCCGGTGCTGCTGACCGGACGCGCTCGGGCAATTAGTACCGCTCGGCTTTGCCATTCCTGGCTTTACACCTGCGGCCTATCGACGTCATCGTCTTTGACGGCCCTTAAGGGAGATCTCATCTTGGGGCGGGTTTCGCGCTTAGATGCTTTCAGCGCTTATCCCGTCCGAGCGTAGCTACCCTGCGCTGCGGCTGGCGCCACAACAGGTCCACCAGAGGCTCGTCCAACCCGGTCCTCTCGTACTAAGGTCAGGACCCCTCAAATCTCCTACGCCCACAACAGATAGGGACCGAACTGTCTCACGACGTTCTGAACCCAGCTCGCGTGCCACTTTAATCGGCGAACAGCCGAACCCTTGGGACCTTCTCCAGCCCCAGGACGTGACGAGCCGACATCGAGGTGCCAAACCTCCCCGTCGATATGAGCTCTTGGGGGAGATCAGCCTGTTATCCCCAGAGTACCTTTTATCCTTTGAGCGATGGCCCTTCCATGCGGAACCACCGGATCACTATATCCGCCTTTCGGCCCTGCTCGGCTTGTGGGCCTCACAGTCAAGCGCCCTTATGCTATTGCGCTCTGCGCACGGTTACCAAGCGTGCTGAGGGCACCTTTGAAAGCCTCCGTTACTGTTTTGGAGGCGACCACCCCAGTCAAACTACCCACCAAGCACTGTCCCCTGTCTTACAAGGTTAGGCGCCAAGCAACTCAAGGGTTGTATTTCAAGGACGGCTCCACGACGCCTGGCGACGCCGCTTCAAAGCCTCCAACCTATCCTACACATGAGTTACCCAGCGTCAATGCTAAGCTATAGTAAAGGTTCATGGGGTCTTTCCGTCCCGTTGCGGGTACTCGGCATCTTCACCGAGACTACAATTTCACCGAGCTCACGGCTGAGACAGCGCCCAGATCGTTACACCATTCGTGCAGGTCGGAACTTACCCGACAAGGAATTTCGCTACCTTAGGACCGTTATAGTTACGGCCGCCGTTTACCGGGGCTTCGATTCAGAGCTTCGCCTTACGGCTAACCCCCCCTCTTAACCTTCCGGCACCGGGCAGGTGTCAGGCCTTATACTTCATCTCTCGATTTCGCAAAGCCATGTGTTTTTGTTAAACAGTCGCCTGGGCCTTTTCACTGCGGCTTCTGCTATTGCTAGCAGGAAGCGCCCCTTCTCCCGAAGTTACAGGGCCATTTTGCCGAGTTCCTTGGCCGTGATTCACTCGAGCACCTTAGGATTCTCTCCTCGACCACCTGTGTCGGTTTGCGGTACGGGCGGCAAGCCATTTAAACGCTTAGCGGGTTTTCTAGGGAGCCTGATTAGGGACGATCTCCTTGGCCGGGGCCGCGGAGTACTTTCGGGTTTCAGCTAGGTCGGCGTACTTCACAACCGTCCTACTACCTACGCCCTTAAACGCGCTATTCCGTCAGCGCGCCGTCCTTTCACTTCTCCGTCACCGCATCGCTATGACGTGCCGGTACTGGAATATTAACCAGTTGTCCATCGACCTGCGCTTTCGCCTCGGCCTTAGGACCCGACTAACCCTGATCCGATTAGCGTTGATCAGGAAACCTTGGTCTTTCGGTGTGCGGGTTTCTCGCCCGCATTATCGTTACTTATGCCTACATTTGCTTTTCCAAGCGCTCCAACGCCCCTTGCCGGGACGCCTTCGTCGCCCTTGGAATGCTCCCCTACCAGTGTATAAATACAATCCGCAGCTTCGGTGCTGTGCTTGATGCCCGATTATTATCGATGCCCTGTCGCTCGACCAGTGAGCTGTTACGCACTCTTTAAAGGAATGGCTGCTTCCAAGCCAACCTCCTGGCTGTCTAGGCAACTGGACCCCCTTTGTTCAACTTAGCGCAGACTTTGGGACCTTAGCTGGCGGTCTGGGTTCTTTCCCTCTCGGCCTGGGACCTTAGCACCCCAGGCCTCACTGCCGTGTATATCAAATGGCATTCGGAGTTCGTCAGGATTCGGTAGGATGTGACTCCCCCTAGTCCTATCGGTAGCTCTACCTCCATATGACTCCACCACGACGCTGCCCCTAAAGGCATTTCGGGGAGTACGAGCTATTTCTCAGTTTGATTGGCCTTTCACCCCTACCCACAGGTCATCCAAATACTTTTCAACGTAAACTGGTTCGGACCTCCAACTGGTTTTACCCAGCCTTCATCCTGCCCATGGGTAGATCACAAAGTTTCGCGTCTACCCCCCCTGACTGCGCGCCCTGTTCAGACTCGCTTTCGCTGCGGCTCCGTGCTTTCAAACACTTAACCTCGCCAGGGAGGAGTAACTCGTAGGCTCATTATGCAAAAGGCACGCCGTCACCACACGAAGTGGCTCCGACCGCTTGTAAGCGCACGGTTTCAGGATCTGTTTCACCCCGTTATTCACGGTGCTTTTCACCTTTCCCTCACGGTACTGGTTCACTATCGGTCTCTCAGGAGTATTTAGCCTTACCGGATGGTGCCGGTGGATTCAGGCGGGATTTCTCCGGTCCCGCCCTACTCAGGATACCACTAGGGCCAAGCAGCTTACGCACACGGGACTATCACCCCCTATGGTCAGGCTTCCCAGCCTGTTATGCTTCAATACTTGGTCCCACGACGTGGTCCTACAACCCCAGGGCTGCCGTAACAGCACTGGTTTGGGCTAATCCGCGTTCGCTCGCCACTACTTGCGGAATCACTGTTGTTTTCTCTTCCTCCGGGTACTTAGATGTTTCAGTTCCCCGGGTTCGCCCCCCGTAGGGTAGTGTATCTTCAATACACTGGGTTGCCCCATTCGGAAATCTTCGGATCAACTCGTATGTGCCGATCCCCGAAGCTTATCGCAGCTTGTCGCGTCCTTCATCGCCTCTGAGAGCCTAGGCATCCCCCGTGCGCCCTTCTCTGCGTCTTCGGCCGGCCCCACAAGCGTGGGCCGGCCCGCCTCTCTCGCACTAGGGCCCTATCGCTAGGGCCTAGTCTATTTCTTTTGTCTCTCTCCCATCATGTCAAAGAACTTTCTCCTGAAGACGCTGGACATTAGACGCTAGATGTTAGACATCTAGCCCTTTTGCCAACTCTTTAAGATATGAAGCAAGAACCTGTCGTTCCTGCCTTGTGTTTACTCTCGGTGTGGAGAATAACGGAGTCGAACCGTTGACCTCCTGCGTGCAAAGCAGGCGCTCTAGCCAGCTGAGCTAATCCCCCAGGTAATTCGCGGTGGGCCTGCGTGGACTCGAACCACGGACCTCTACATTATCAGTGTAGCGCTCTAACCACCTGAGCTACAAGCCCGCTTCTCTGGCCGGGCCTGGCCGCCCGAGTAAGTGAGTTTTGAGCAATTGCCGAGACAGACGTTAACGTAAGCCTTAGGGGAGCCGAGGGCCGTCCCTAGAAAGGAGGTGATCCAGCCGCACCTTCCGGTACGGCTACCTTGTTACGACTTAGCCCCAGTTACCAGTTTTACCCTAGACGGCTCCTTTGAGGTCACCGGCTTCAGGTCTCCCTGACTTCCATGGCTTGACGGGCGGTGTGTACAAGGCCCGGGAACGTATTCACCGCGTCGTTGCTGATACGCGATTACTAGCGATTCCGGCTTCACGGAGTCGAGTTGCAGACTCCGATCCGAACTGAGACCGGCTTTTTGAGATTGGCGCCCCATCGCTGGGTGGCAACCCTCTGTACCGGCCATTGTAGCACGTGTGTAGCCCTAGGCGTAAGGGCCATGATGACCTGACGTCGTCCCCGCCTTCCTCGCTCCTTGCGGAGGCAGTCTCTCCAGAGTCCCCACCATGATGTGCTGGCAACTGAAGATAGGGGTTGCGCTCGTTGCGGGACTTAACCCAACACCTCACGGCACGAGCTGACGACGGCCATGCAGCACCTTGCTTTGTGCCCCGAAGGGAGGCTCCATCTCTGGAGCGGTCACGCGCATTCTAGCCTAGGTAAGGTTCCTCGCGTATCATCGAATTAAACCACATGCTCCACCGCTTGTGCGGGCCCCCGTCAATTCCTTTGAGTTTCACCCTTGCGGGCGTACTCCCCAGGTGGATGACTTAACGCTTTCGCTTGGACGCTGACAGTGTATCGCCAACATCGAGTCATCATCGTTTACGGCGTGGACTACCAGGGTATCTAATCCTGTTCGCTCCCCACGCTTTCGTGCCTCAGCGTCAGTTTCGGCCCAGCGAGCTGCCTACGCAATCGGGGTTCTTGGCGGTATCTAAGCATTTCACCGCTACACCGCCAGTTCCGCCCGCCTCGACCGAACTCAAGCCCGCCAGTATCAACGGCAGTTCCACGGTTGAGCCGTGGGATTTCACCGCTGACTTAACGGGCCGCCTACGCACCCTTTAAACCCAATAAATCCGGACAACGCTTGCACCCTCCGTATTACCGCGGCTGCTGGCACGGAGTTAGCCGGTGCTTATTCGCATGGTACCGTCAGTTACCCCCGCAGGGGCGTTTTCTTCCCATACAAAAGCAGTTTACAACCCAGAAGGCCTTCTTCCTGCACGCGGCATGGCTGGGTCAGCCTCTCGGCCATTGCCCAATATTCCCTACTGCTGCCTCCCGTAGGAGTCTGGTCCGTGTCTCAGTACCAGTGTGGGGGACCATCCTCTCAGAACCCCTAGCCATCGTAGCCATGGTGGGCCGTTACCCCGCCATCTAGCTAATGGCACGCATGCCCATCTTCCACCGCCGAAGCTTTTACCACGGTCGGATGCCCTCTCGTGGTCACATGCGGTATTAATCCGGATTTCTCCGGGCTATCCCCCTGTGGAAGGTAGGTTGCATACGCGTTACGCACCCGTGCGCCACTAACCAGGTCCCCGAAGGAACCTGATCCGTTCGACTTGCATGTATTAGGCCTGCCGCTAGCGTTCATCCTGAGCCAGGATCAAACTCTCCATTGTAAGAATATGCTTCCTGCGGCATAAAACCGCAAAATGTGTCTGTCCGACCCCGGCTCCCCTTGTGTCTGGCCCCCGAGGGGGCCGCAAGGTCTTACCTTAATTTCTGTCTCAAGCAATCTCTCAAAGAACTTTCCGAGGACCTGTTGTCCTCGCTTGCCGTCCTGCGACGTTATCTTCCTTTCTTTCCTCTTTCCCCTTCAGAGCCGTTCGCTCCGTGGCGGGGTGCAAAGGTAGCGGCTTTATTTCGAACCGCAAAACTTTTTTTGAACTTTATTTTCCCGGCCTCCGTAGCGCGGCTCGCGTTGGAAGCGGCTGCAAAGGTAAGGGGAAACTTCCGGAAAACAAGAAAAACTTTCTTTCTTTTTCTCTCCCCGGCCCGTCCCTCCAAAGGGGCGGAAGCCGGTGGCCGTCTCCTTCCGAGGCGGGCTGCAAAGGTAAGCAAAGCTTTCCGTTCCGCAAGGCCCCGGCCAAGTTTTTTTTTCAGTCTCTCTTTCTCCGCCGGGGGCCCAAAACCGCGGCCGCAGCCTGTGTTAGCGTCCCCCCTTCTCTCCCGTCCCTGCTGAACCGGGATGCAAAAGTAGCAAACTTTCCCCGGCCCGCAAGCGCATGCCGCCAAATAAAACCGCAAAATACGCAACAGCCTGGAGCTGAAGGGGATTATTTTCGCCCGTTCCCCGAAAGGGCCGCCCGGCGCTCGGAAAGATCCCGGCACGGCCTCCCCCCTCTCCCCCGGAAGCAAAGCAAGAGGGGCCCGCAGCTTATGCCACGGGCCCCTCCTGCTTTGATCGCTCAGGCTTCTGCTGTGCTACCTATGCGTTTATTGCTTCTCTTTTGAGTGTGCTCTTTCTGTCTGGCCCTACTGATACAATAGTAATAGGCACTTGCAGGTGCTTCTCCAGGAAAGTTAAGTAGTTGTTAAACGCCTCCGGCAGTTCATCAACCGATTCAATCTTATTCAGATCTACTTTCCATCCTGGCAGCGTTTCGTATACAGGCTCCAGTTCTCCCGCCTCCATGGAGTGCGGCACTCTGTCTGTAATCTCACCTGATGGCAACTTGTAGTGCGTGCAAACACTTATAGTATCAAACTCCGTCAGCACGTCCGCTTTCATCATGTTCAGCTGTGTTACGCCATTTAGCATGATGCTGTACTTCAGGCTAGGCAGGTCTACCCATCCGCAACGGCGCGGGCGGCCTGTAGTTGAGCCGAACTCACGCCCGGCTTGTCTGATCTCCTCCCCTACTTCATCCAGAAGCTCTGTCGGGAAAGGCCCACTGCCTACACGCGTGCAGTACGCTTTAAATATACCGTAGACTTCACCTATGTACTTTGGTGCCACGCCCAGGCCCGTGCAGGCGCCTGCCACCACAGTGCTGGAAGACGTAACATATGGATACGTGCCAAAGTCCACATCCAGTAACGCTCCCTGTGCTCCCTCTGCCAAGATGCGCTTTCCGCTCTGGATGGCATCGTTGATCATGTACTCAGAGTCGATCAGCTTCAGGGTGCGCAGGTATGCCACGGCATCAAAGAAGTCCTGCTCCTGGTCGCCCAACTCCAGCTCTTTTCCATAGAACTCCACCGCCTGGCGATGGCGGCTTACCAGGTTGTTGTAGCGGTCCTGGAAGTCATCTGCCAGGATATCGCCCACCCGTAAACCTACACGGCCAATCTTGTCCTGGTAGGTTGGGCCAATGCCTTTTAAAGTAGAGCCGATCTTGCCGGTCCCCAGTGCTTCTTCTGATACACGGTCCAGCGCTTTGTGCGACGGAAGTATAAGAGACGCCTTTTTAGAAATGTACAGGTTGTTGGCAGCGTCTACCCCGCGGTCCTTCAGTTTCTGCATTTCGGTACGGAACACGATTGGATCGAGCACCACACCGTTTCCGATGATGTTTTGGATATGCGGATGGAAGATACCGGAAGGGATCTGGTGCAGCACGTGCTTCGTGCCTTCGAACTCTAATGTATGCCCTGCGTTCGGGCCTCCCTGGAAACGGGCTACAATATCATAGGTCGGAGCCAGTACGTCAACGATTTTGCCTTTGCCCTCGTCGCCCCACTGCAGCCCTATTAAAATGTCAACTGCCATTTAAGTATTTAATATGTTGATTCCTTTAAGAATTGCGCTGCGAAGTCGTCGTTCTCAGCGATCGTAAAGATAGCGTTCAGCTTTGTTACGATCAAAAGCTTGCGGATATGGTCGGATGGCTTAATCAGTACCAGCTCGCCGCCGCGGTTTCGGAACTTCGTCAGCAAAGACACCAGCACTCCCATGCCGCTGCTGTCCATGAAACGCACGTTAGACAGATCCACGGCACAGAGCAGCACCTTGCCATCGTACAGTCCGTCCACGCCGTCAATCAACTGCTGCGTGTCTGTGCCTGCAATCAGGTCGCCCTCCAGCCGGATAAAGAGGATGTCCTCCTTAAGTTCTGTCTGATACTTCATGCTTTGGTTCCTCTGTCGCTTTTTTTGCGCGGCAATCGCCGCAGACACCATATAGGTTCAGGGAGTGATGCAAGATATGAAAATTTAACAGCTCCCCCACCATCGTCTGTATATTATGGATGCGCGGATCGCAGAACTCCACTACCTTGTGGCACTCGGTGCAGATCACGTGGTCGTGCTGGCGGTAACCGTACGATTTCTCGTACTGCGCCAGGTTACGCCCAAACTGGTGCTTGCTCACCAGGTCGTTCTCTACCAGCAGGTCGAGCGTGTTATACACAGTGGCCCGGCTCACGCGGTAGTTCTTGTTCTTCATGCTGATGTAGAGAGACTCCACATCAAAATGCCCGTCACGGGAGTAGATCTCCTCTAAAATGGCATACCGCTCAGGTGTTTTACGCAAACCTTTGCTTTCTAAGTACGCCGTGAAGATCTTTTTTACCTCTTCAAATTTAATATGATCTAATGCCATTATCTATAGTGTATATATAGCCCTCTCTTAATCGAAACGCTCTACGGTAAGTATACCGTGGACCCTGCCCATGCGCTGGATGAGCTTGTCGAGGTGGCCGGTGTCGTTTACAAAAACCATGATGTTCCCTTCAAAGATACCGTCGTTGGAGTCGATGGTGATGGAACGCATGTTCACTTTCAAGCTGGTCGAGATCACCTTCGTCAGGTCGTTTACCAAGCCAACGCGGTCGGTGCCCTTGATGCGGATCCCCACCAGGAAGGCCAGCTCCTTCTGCTCTGTCCACTTCGCCTTGATAATGCGGTTCCCGTAGTTGGACATCAGCTCCATGGCGCGCTTGCAGCTGGTGCGGTGTATCTCAATGCCATCGTCCTCCGTCTGAAAACCGAACACATCGTCTCCCGGAATAGGGTTGCAGCACTTCGACATGCTGTACTCCCAGTTGGAGGTGGTTTCGCCGATCACCAGCATATCCGAGTTCACGCCCCGTATCTTCTGCACCTCCTTGTCAAAGGACTTGAGGTCGAGCATGGAGCTGCCTTTATCGGCAGAGGCCGTAAAGATCACCTGCTTGATGTTCTTGATGTCGATATGCCCGGTGGCGACTCTATAATACAGGTCCTGCAGCGTCGGCGTGTTAAAGAAGGCCTGGAGCTTGTTGAGGTTCTGCTGCGTGTCCGGCACCTCCAGCAGTTGCAGCCTCGCCTCCAACATGGCTTTGCCTTGCTCCGCTTTGTTCTTCCGCTCCTCCCGCAGGGCATCCTTAATGCGCGTGCGGGCTTTGGAGGTTACCACGTACTGCAGCCACTCCTCGTTCGGCTTTTGCTTCTGCGAGGTCAGGATCTCCACCTGGTCCCCGTTTTTCAGCTTATAGCTGAGCGGCACCAGTTTCTGGTTTACCTTGGCCCCGAGGCACTGCAGCCCGATCTGGGAGTGTATCTCAAAGGCAAAGTCCAGGGCGGTGGATTTATCAGGAAGTATAATGAGTTCGCCTTTCGGTGTAAACACAAACACCTCCTCCACGAAAAGGTTTTTGCGGAACTCGTCCATGAACTCCAGCGCGTTGGAGTTATTGGTCTCCAGCATGTCGCGCACCTTGTTTATCCACTGCTCCAGGCCCGACTCCGCCGAGGCAGCGCCCTCTGTTTTATACTTCCAGTGGGCAGCATAGCCGCGCTCGGCAATCTCGTCCATACGCTTGGTGCGGATCTGCACCTCCACCCACTGGCCCGATTTGCTCATCACCGTCGTGTGCAGGGATTCGTAACCGTTTGCCTTCGGGGTGTTCACCCAGTCGCGCAGGCGGTCGGGGTTGGGCTGGTAAAAGTCTGTTATAATAGAGTACACCTGCCAGCAAGCCGCCTTCTCGTTCTCCAGCGGCACATCCAAAATGATCCGGATCGCGAACAGGTCGTAGATTTCATCAAAGGTGATGTTCTGCTTCTTTATCTTTTTAAGGATGGAGTAGATGGATTTTGGCCTGCCCTTAATGTTGAACTTAAAGCCATACTTGTTCAGCTCGTCCTCTATCGGGTGGATAAAGTCTTTGATGAACTTGTTGCGGGCGCTGCGCGTCTGGCGGATCTTGTTGGAGATGTCCTTGTATATATCCGTGTCAGTGTACTTCAGGTACAGGTCCTCCAGCTCCGACTTAATGGCGTACAAGCCCAGGCGGTGCGCCAGCGGGGCGTACAGGTACATGGTTTCGGAGGCGATCTTGAGCTGCTTGTGGCGCGGCATGCTGTCCAGCGTGCGCATGTTGTGCAGGCGGTCGGCCAGCTTGATCAGTATCACGCGCACGTCATCGCTCAGCGTGAGCAGCATCTTGCGGAAGTTCTCCGCCTGCTGCGAGGTGCCGTAGTCGAAAACGCCCGAGATCTTGGTAAGCCCCTCTATGATCCGGGCCACGCTCGGGCCGAACTCCCGCTCGATATCGGCCGTCTCCAGTTCGGTGTCCTCCACCACGTCGTGCAGCAGCGCCGCCACAATGGAGGTAGTGCCAAGGCCAATCTCCTCCACGGCGATCTGCGCCACGGCCAGCGGGTGCAGGATGTATGGCTCCCCGGATTTGCGGCGCATGTCTTTGTGCGCCTCCAGCGAGGTGTTGAACGCTTTTTTGATAATCTTGGCGTCATTGTCCTTCAGGAAAGGCTTCGCATAGCGGAGGAGCCTTCTGTAGTGCCGTAGTATCTCTTTGCGTTCTGTTTCTAGATCGATCATTTTAAACAACTATAATATAGTGTGGCTACCCCTTATGCGGCGCACACTATAAGTATAAATAACATGGCTGCTTTATAAGTTTCAAATATAACTGATTATAAGATGCAACCAATACCATTGCCCCAAAGCAACCATGCAGGCGCCGCTATATGCAAACCGAAAAATATTTGAGAAAATTTGAACCGTGGTATTGCATTTATAAAAACGTTGCTTACCTTTGCATCACTATTACAAACAAGCACACTCAAGCGGATGTGGCGAAATTGGTAGACGCACTAGACTTAGGATCTAGCGCTGCGAGGCATGGGGGTTCGAGTCCCTCCATCCGCACAGAACAACATGAACCCTCAACATACCCTGTTGGGGGTTTGTTTTTAGTAGGTATTTCTAAAATCTTAAATTTTTATAAGCCTTGAATATTACATTAAACCAAACCGACAGCACCAATGCGCAACTGAAGGTGGTACTGGAAGAGGCGGACTACGCACCGAAAGTAGACCAGCAGGTAAAAGAATACAGCAAAAAAGCCCAGATTAAAGGCTTCAGACCTGGCAAAGTACCTGCGGGGCTTGTAAAGAAAATGTACGGCAAGAGCATCCTGGTGGAGCAGATCAACAAGACGCTTCAGGAGGAGATCTCTAAGTACCTCCGTGAAAACGACGTGAAACTGCTGGGCGAGCCCCTTCCGGAGCCAGACCAGGAGCAGATTGACTGGGATAACCAAAAGACATTTGAGTTCAACTACGCCGTAGGTCTGCTACCAGACTTCAACCTTCCGCTGGATAAAAGCGTAGAGGGCTACAAAGTTGAGCTGGACCAGAAAACTATCGACGAGGCTTACGAAAACCTGAAGCGCCAGTTCGGCAAAACAGCCAACCCGGAGACGTCTGAGCAAGGCGACTTTATCTCAGGTGAGCTGAAGCAGGTAGACGGCGAGTTCCAGTCGAAGACACTGATCCCGACAAACCGTGTTGTAGAAGGACAGGATAAGTTCACAGGTGTGAAAGCCGACGACGTTATCCGTTTCGATATCCGTAAAACTTTCGGCGATGACAACGCTGCCCTGGCCCACGTAACCGGCCTGAGCAAAGAAGCTGTGGCTGACCTGAACGGCGAGTTCGAGTTTACTGTAGAGAAAATCAACCGCACAGAGCCTGCTGAACTGAACCAGGAGCTTTTCGACAAGCTTTTCGGTAAAGACGAGGTGAAGACAGAGGAAGAGTTTGACGCCAAGATCCGTGAGACAATCATGGAGAACTATGAGCGTGAGGCCGACAACCTGATCTACCGCGAAATCATCGACACCCTGGTGGACAACGTAGAGGTAGAGCTTCCTACAGCGTTCTTCAAGCGTTGGATTCAGGTGACAAACGAAGGCAAGCTGACTGAAGAGCAGATCGAAGAGAACTTCGACAAGTATGTGCGCGAGCTGAAGTGGTCCATGATCAAGAACAAGGTGGTTGAGGAGAACGAGCTGAAAGTGACGAACGAAGAAGTAGTGGAAGCTACCAAAGAGAAGATGCTGGCGCAGTTCAACATGCCGGAAGTACCTGAAGAACTGAAAGAAAGCATGAACAACTATGCTCAGCAGTATCTGCAGCAGGACAACGGCCGTAACTACATTAATGAGTACGAGCAGCTGCTGGCCGAGAAGGTGCTCGCTAAACTAAAAGAGCAGATGACTGTTGTGGAGAAAACCATCTCCTCAGAGGACTTCAGAAATATGTCGCTCTAATAAAAGCGCATACATATAACTTACTAAAAAAGTCCTTCGAAATTAGAAGGACTTTTTTATTTTTGAGTAAACCGTAAACCTAAACAACATGATGTTTAACAAAGACGAGTTCCGAAAATTTGCCGTAAAGGGCCAGGGCATGAGTAGCCTGGGCGTAGACCAATATATACACCACGTGGAAGGCAGAGCCATGCACAACATCGAAAGCATGACACGCTCCGTAATTGAGGAACGCCCGACCAACTTCCGTGAGATTGACGTGTTCTCCCGCCTGATCATGGACCGCATTATTTTCCTGGGCACGCAGGTGGATGACTTCATCGCCAACATTATCACGGCGCAGCTGCTGTTCCTGGAGTCTGCCGATGCGAAGAAAGATATCCTGCTGTACATCAACAGCCCGGGAGGCTCGGTATACGCCGGCCTCGGCATTTATGATACTATGCAGTACGTAAGCCCAGATGTGGCAACGATCTGCACAGGTCTGGCTGCCTCTATGGGTGCGGTGCTGTTGGCCGGTGGCGCAAAGAACAAGCGCTCTGCCCTGCCACACGCCCGTATCATGATTCACCAGCCAATGGGCGGCGCGCAAGGCCAGGCATCTGATATTGAGATCACTGCCCGCGAGATCCTGAAGCTAAAGAAAGAGCTGTACGAGATCCTTGCCGACCACTCAGGCAAGTCTTACCAGGAAGTGTACGACAACTCTGACCGTGACTACTGGATGCGTGCCGAAGAGGCCAAAGAGTACGGCCTGATCGACGAGGTGCTTACGCGCAAGACTAGCTAAGGCTTAATATATTATAGCTTACAAAAACCCGCTCCGGCCTACCGGAGCGGGTTTTTAGCTTCCAGATTGCACTTAATTGGGTAGCCTGCAGTAGCCTTGGGTTGGCTTGCATGCGTTATAGCTAAAAAACTTATCCACATACCACTGTGGATACATTCAAAGCATAAATCACTTAGAACAAGCCAATTACCTAAAAATAGTAAAATATTTATCTTAAAATAAATACCCCGTTTCCTGGAGTGCATCCACATTGGCTCCAAAAGTTTTCTATCAGTTTAACTCTTCAATTTTGTACCTTTGCTTTACACATCTGAAAAAGATGCGTAAACTACTCTGGATCAATCGTTTCTTATGGCAGAAATTACGTGCTCATTTTGCGGCAAAAACAAGAAGGATGTATCGGTGATGATCTCCGGTATCAACGCGCACATCTGTGACCGTTGTATCGGACAGGCGCAGCAGATATTGAACGAGGAGAACAAGATTCGCGCAAGCAGTCGCGCTCCCAAGTTCAACCTGATGAAGCCGAAGGAAATGAAAACTTACCTCGACCAGTTTGTGGTTGGGCAGGACGAGGCCAAGAAGGTGATGTCGGTGGCGGTGTATAACCACTATAAGCGCCTGATGCAACAGCCGACGGAAGATGATGTGGTGATTGAGAAATCCAACATCATTATGGTGGGCGAAACGGGTACCGGTAAGACGTACCTGGCCCGTATGATGGCCGGCATCCTGCAGGTTCCTTTCTGTATCGCCGACGCAACCGTATTAACCGAAGCCGGTTATGTAGGCGAGGATGTGGAAAGCATACTTACCCGCCTGCTACAGGCCGCCGACTATAATGTGGAGGCTGCAGAACGCGGCATCGTCTACATCGATGAAATAGACAAGATCGCCCGCAAGAGCGATAACCCGTCCATCACGCGTGATGTGAGCGGCGAGGGTGTACAGCAGGCCCTGCTGAAACTGCTGGAAGGAACCTCTGTAAACGTACCACCGCAGGGCGGGCGCAAGCACCCGGAGCAGAAGATGATTACGGTGAACACCGAGAACATCCTGTTTATCTGCGGCGGCGCATTCGTAGGCATCGACAGACTGATCAAAAACCGCCTGAACACCCGGCCTATCGGCTTCTCTAAGTCTAAGCTGGATGACATGGAGGAAAACGAGAACTTCCTGAAGTACCTGACTGCTCAGGACCTGAAGAACTTCGGTCTGATTCCGGAGCTGATCGGTCGATTGCCGGTAGCCACACACCTGAACCCGCTGGACAAAGAGACGCTACGCCTTATTCTGCTGGAGCCGAAGAACTCTATCGTGAAGCAGTATAAGCGTTTGTTTGAAATGGAAAACATCAACCTTTCCTTCGACGAAAGCGCTCTGGAATACATTGTGGAGAAAGCGGCGGAATATAAACTGGGAGCCCGTGGCCTGCGCTCTATCTGCGAAGGCATCATGACAGACGCCATGTTTGAGCTTCCATCCGAAGAGGGCACCAAAGAGCTGGTTATTACCGGCGACTATGCCCGCGACAAGTTTGAGAAATCAGGATTAAAGCAACTGAAAGTTGCTTAACGACAGACGCACACACAGTTTGGAAGTAGCCTGAAACGGTACTCCATAAAAGATAAAAAGCCCCGGCCTTAAAGCCGGGGCTTTTCGTTTTAAAGTACCCTATGTGCAAGCGCAACAGGTATAAAAACCACCAACATGCTCCACATGCCCTTAGCTGCCTGTGAGGAGGCAGCGGCCCCTACAGTAGTAAAAGCCTCTGACGCGTTGCTCTCCCAAAAAAAAAGCTACCTGCTCAACGGGAAAGGGCATTAGCTTTTGACTCACGCACACAAGTGTGGCACAGAGTTGTTTACAGGTATGGCTTTACGCGGTAGGCTTACAACGGCGCCTTTACCTGACAGGCCATAACGCAAAAAGTCCTGGCGTGGGGCCAGGACTTTCCGTTGCTGTACTAAGCAATGCTATACTTTCTCTTCCTTCAGATAGTGCACCATCAGTTCGGCGGCGCGCTCGGCAGTGCGAAACTCCCCTATCTTTTTGCGCACAAGGGCATATCCCTCCTGCTGCTTCTGCATAAAGTGCCTGTCAAAGAGAATCCGCTTCAACTCCGCCACAATCTGTTTTGCCGTAAACTCGTCCTGAATTAACTCTGTTACCACCGGCTTGTTGGCAATGAGGTTCACCAGCGAAATATAAGGCACTTTGATAACCATTTTCCCGATGTTGTAGGAAATGGCGCTCGTTTTATAGCACACGACCTGCGGCACCCCGAACAAGGCCGTCTCCAGTGTGGCTGTACCCGATGTTACCAATGCGGCTTTGGCATGGGCAAGCAGGTCATAGGTCTGGTCGTAGATGATCTTGATGTTTGGGTCCTTGTTGTACTGCTCGTAGTACTCTTTCGAAAAATTGCTTACCCCGGCCACCACAAACTGGTAGTCGCGGAAGTTGGGCAGCACACTGAGCATGACGTGCAGCATGTTCTCAATTTCCTGCCGGCGGCTCCCCGGAAGTATGGCAATGATCGGCTTGTTATTGTAGAGCTTGTTTTTTGCCCGGAAGTCATTGCTCGCCACATGGTCCGTTACGGAGTCGTTTACAGGGTTGCCCACATAATCTACCTTATAGTCGAAGCGCGCGTAAAAGTCCTCCTCAAACGGCATGATCACGAACATGCGGTCCACTACCTTTTTGATGCCATGCACGCGCCCCTGGTTCCAGGCCCAGATTTTAGGGGAGATGTAATAAAACACCTTCATCCCCTGCTTTTTGGCGAAGCGGGCAATGCGCATGTTAAACCCGGCATAATCCACCAGGATAACAACATCCGGCTGGTAGCGTTTGATATCCGCTTTAGCCTCGCTCAGGAAGCCCATGATCTTGCGCAGGCTTTTAAAGACCTCGGCAAACCCCATAAAAGCCATCTCCTGGTAATGGCGCACGAGTTCCATCCCGGCAGCCTGCATCATATCGCCTCCCCAGCCTCTAATCTGCGCATCCGGGTCTTGTTTGTGGAGCTGCTTGATGAGGTTAGACGCGTGCAGGTCGCCGGAGCGCTCCCCGGCTATGATGTAATATTTCATGGGTATTTTTCTTTTGGAGCTAGTAAGTAAAGTCAGCTACGGCAGCAGTGTAAGAACGCCGCCGCACCCAAACTTATTCTCCGAAGTACTCTACGTAGTTGCGCGGGGTTTCATACAGCTTCAGGCTGTGTAGCGCAGCAATGTTGTTTGATATTTCGCGGACGCGCGGCTCCAGAATCTTCCAGAACTCCACCACCAGGTTTTCGGTGCTGGCCAGTTTATCCTCCATAAAAGACACATCCAGGTTCAGGTTCTTATGGTCCACCTTCTCAATGATGTGGGTGCGGATGAGTGTGCTGAGCTTTTTCAGGTCAATCACAAAGCCTGTGTCCGGGTCGGGCTTTCCCTTCACCGTCACGATCAGCTCATAGTTGTGCCCATGCCAGTTGGTGTTGGCGCACGGCCCGAAAACCTCCTTATTCTTTGCCAACGACCAGTTCGGGTTGAATAGCTTATGAGCGGCGTTGAAGTGCTCTAACCTGCTAACGTAAATCATTTATCCTCTAAAATTGTAATTCTTTCTGAACAGCAAATATACAAAGAAAGGAACACCAAAGAACGAAGTAATGATTCCAATAGGCAGCCCGGCGGGCGGATAAATAATTCTGGAGAGTAAATCGCAGAGCAGCATAAACAAACCGCCCACAAAAGCGCAGAAAAGCAGGTTGGAGCGGCCTGTGGTACCCAGCAGCCCGCGCGTGATATGCGGAATAATCAACCCCACAAAACCAATGGGCCCGGAGGTGGCCACCGCAAAGCCCGTTACCACCGACACAGTGCCCAGGATAACCCAGCGCGTTTGCGCCACCCGGATGCCTAACGCCTGCGCCCGCTCCTCCCCTAGTAGCAGCACATTCAGCTGCTTCTGGTAAAACGCAAACACCACCAGGGCCACTGCCAGCGCCACCGTAGGGTAAGGCACCAGGTTCCAGCTGGCACGCTCAAAGCTCCCCATCGACCAGAAAATAACCGACTTCAGCTTGCCCTCCGAATCCGACAAAAAGGTGAGCAGCCCTACTATGGCCGTTACAAGCGAGCTAAGTGCGATGCCTCCCAAAAGCAGTTGCGAGGGGATGATCTGGCCCTTCCGATAGCCCAGCAGCACCACCACCAGGGTTACCAGGAAGGCTCCGGCCAGGGCAAAAACCGGCGGCAAGTAAAAGCCAGCCACGGCAATGGGCACAAAGCCGAAAAAAACGACGACGGCCCCCAGCGAGGCCCCCGCAGCCGTGCCCAGCAGGTATGGGTCGGCGAGGCCGTTATTTACCATGGCCTGCATCAGGTATCCGCAGAAAGCAAGCGACGCCCCAACCACAAGTGCAAGTACAAGCCGTGGCAGGCGCAGGTGCAGTATGGCAAACTGCGTGGTGTCTGCCGGGTTGTAGTGCATGAACGCGTTGAATACGGTTGCGATGCCGGTATCGAAAGAGCCGACCTGCAGCCCCAGCACCAGCACCACCAAAATCAGCAGCAGGGCAAGTATAAAGTATGAGACGCGCCGCATCATGGGTACAGGAAGCCCTCCAGCTCCCGCAGCGACTCCACCACTCTCGGGTTTGGCCGCGACATTAGGTCATCCGTCGGTTTGTAGATCCGGTTGTTCTGGTAAGCCTTGATTTTCCGCAGCTCCGGGTAAAGGCTGAAAAACTTCTCCTCCATCTCCTCCTTTGTGCCGCCCAGCAGCACGTCGGGGTTTAGCTTTAAGATGTACTCCCGCGTGAGTGCGGGGTAAGGCTGCTCAAAGGTTTCTTTTACGGCGTTCTCAGCCCCTAAAATGCGGAGCTTATCTGTAAGAATGGTGTTCTGCCCGTGCACATAGATCGGGTCGGTCCAGGTGATGGCCAGGACTTGCAGCGGCTTTTGCTCCTGCTGGTGCCGCTTCTTCAGCACTGCCACCTCCTGGCGCAGCGAATCCGTCAGCTGCTTTGCCTGCTCCTCGCGCCCCATAATGCGGCCAATGTCCTCCAGGCCGGTCAGCACATCCTCCACCGACTCATACTTCTGGTAGTACAGCGGCACCCCCAGCTCCTCCAGCCGCTCGGCCACCTCCATTGGTGTAATGCCCTCCACCGAAAACACCAGGTCCGGCTTCAGGGCCAGCACCTGCTCATAGTCTACCGGGTAATTGCTCACCACCGGCTTTTGCAGCACGGCGGCAGGATAATCATCCTGAGGCGTACGCGCTACAATAGTGCTGGTGTCGAGCACGGCAAACAGCATTTCGGTTAGGGAGGAGGCAAAGGAGAAGACCCGCTCCGGCTGCCTCTGCAGCGTCAGCTCGCGGCCCAGGTCATCGTGCAGTACCAGGCTCTCCTGCACTTTCTGCTCCTGCTGGCCGCACGAGAAGAAAAACAGGCAAAGAAACGTATGAAGTATCAGTCGTATATTTTTCACAGTAACAGATGGTGCCGCCGTCGCGCAGGTGGCTCGGTTTATTTTTGTAAATTTAGCGCAAATTTAAGAACAGCATAGCAATCACGCATGATAGTAGTAACAGGTGCCGCCGGTTTTATCCCAAGCTGCCTCGTAGGCAGATTAAACCAGGATAATTTTAACGATATAGTGGTAGTGGACAACTTCTCCGTTGCCAAGAAAGAAAACAACCTCAAAGGTAAGAAGATAAAGGAGTTCGTGGACCGCGAAAACTTTTTCGACTGGCTGGAGGAGCACTACGAGGAAGTGGAGTTTATCTTCCACCTGGGTGCCCGCACCGACACCACTGAGTTCAACAAGGAGGTGTTCGACCTGCTGAACCTGAACTACTCCAAGAAAGTGTGGAACGCCTGCGCGGAGTACCAGATTCCGCTGGTTTACGCCTCTTCGGCGGCCACCTACGGCTCCGGCACCCTCGGTTATGACGATAACGAAGCCACCATTCCATTGCTAAAGCCCCTCAACCCTTACGGCGAGTCTAAGAACGATTTCGACATTTGGGCGCTGGAGCAAACGGCAAAGCCTTTCTTCTGGGCCGGCCTGAAGTTCTTTAACGTGTATGGCCCCAACGAGTACCACAAAGGCAAAATGGCCTCCGTTATTTTCCATGCCTACAACCAGATAAAGGAAAAGGGCAGCATGACGCTGTTCCGCTCGCACAACCCGGACTACGCCGACGGTGAGCAGATGCGCGACTTTGTGTATGTAAAGGATGTGGTGGAGGTATGCATGTTCCTGATGCACCACCGCAAGAACTCCGGCATCTACAACCTCGGCTCCGGCAAGGCCCGCACGTTTATGGCTCTGGCCCTTAACACATTCGACGCCATGGGCATAGACCCGAACATCGACTTTATGGACACCCCGGAGAACCTGCGCGATAACTACCAGTACTTCACAGAAGCCAACATGAGCAAGCTGCGCGCCATAGGCTACGACAAACCTTTTTATACGTTAGAGGAAGGCGTGAAGGACTATGTGCAGAACTACCTGATGGAACGCAAGTACTATTAAGAGTCGCTCCTTACCAGAGTTTATACTTTACACAGAACAACGCCCTGCCTCTGAGTCCGGAGGCAGGGCGTTGTTCTGTGTAAGCACACTGCTATACCATAACTTCTGAATTGACTTCGTTAGATTATGGCCTTCAATAATGTAAGCGTGGGTCCGGTTCAGGGAGTCCAGCAACACTAGTTTAAACTTGTACTTCTGGTCTTTCTTGTATCCTACACCACTGATAGTAAAAGACGGAGAACGCAGCGACTGTGCCGTTGGGGCAGGCTTCGGTAAGTCTTCAGACCAGTTAACACTTCCTTCAAGGTTCTCAATGGCAATAACCTGCGCTGGCCAGCCATAGTTACAAAGGCTCAGGCGAATGTTGTTTCCACCGTACGCACCTGTGCCCACGTCATGTAAAACAGGGCCAGACAAGCGCTCTACAAACTTGATCTCAAACTTTCTGCCATCCCGCAGCAGCTCCACACTATTTCGCCTGTCAGTCTTCGCCTTCATAAGATTATACTATTTATTCAGGATTCTTGGGAGAACGATGTGTTGAAGCACCCACACTTTATACTTGATGCAGCCACCGAAAAGAAGTAGGAAAGCTTGGTGGCCGGCCCGGCTGCTTAGGCAGAAGCGACACAGCCCTTAAAACAGCACCGATACCTGCGTTCTGCCGGTGTGCACGGCTCCTACTCCGTTTGCTTTGCGGCCATCGTAGTTCAGGGATATGTTGAGGCCGTTGCTCAGGCGCTGCTGCACGACCAGCGACCAGGTCATGTTGTTGCCGGGGCGCAGGGCGTTTAGAATTTCGTAGCCCACATAGGAGCTCTCGTCGCCATCAAAATCGATGTTGACATACTTAATGTTGCCCGCCACCGTGCGCTTGCCTACCTGGCTCAGCTTTGTCTCCAGCCCCAGCTCATGAAACACCCCCTCCTGCTCCACATCAGACAACGCCAACACATCCTGCTTGAGCGAGTACTGGTATTTACCGGTAAAGCGCAGCTTTGCGTTAGGTTGATAGGCCAGCTCCGGCGAGAGCTCCCGCGCCTGTATCTTAAAATTCTTTGAGCTCAGAAAATTAGACTGGTTCTCCCGCACATTATAGCCCACACTCAGTTGCGAGCTCAGCACCTCGTTCAGGTTCAGCCGGCCCACCACCACATGGCTCAAGGTATTGCGCGTTTCCGAGCCATTCTTTAGCAACTGCTTCTGCTCGTTCTGCTGCACCGTGTACTCCATACCGTACTTGGGGCTACTGCGGTTAAAGTACACGGTGTGGCGCAGCTGCTTCACCAGCGATATCAGGTACAGGTCCTCCACCTCCTGGCTGAAGGGGTTAAACCGCTGGCTCAGGTCATTATCCGTTGTTTTTTTGTTGATGCTGATAAAGCTGAGCATGGAGAAGTTAGACAGCGTCGCCTTTATGCCCGGCTCACTGCGCCAGGTACGCGGTGCAGCCGTGGTCAGCCGGTACGAAAACGTGTTGGTGTAGGCGTTGATGTACTCATCCGTAGGCAGGTAGATCTTTATGTAGCGCCGCTGGTCCACTGTCTGCGCCTCCAGGTAATCGTTGAGGTTGTTCGGGTCGCCGCCTTCCCGCAGGTAGTGCGTTCCCTGCCCCGGCAGCGTTTCCTGAAAAATGTAGATACGCTTCAGCTCACGCCCTGTGCCTGTGGCGTAGCTTAGCTCCGAGCGGAAACTGCCGTCCACAAAGCTCCCGTTCCAATCTACCCGCGACTGGATAGTTTCCTCGTTCTTGCCGTTTCGCACTTCCAGCTTACGGTAGGTGGCCTGCACGGTCAGGTCCTGGTTCGGGTTCAGGCGCGACTGCATCATCGCGTTATAGGTTTGCCC
The DNA here is from genome assembly GCF_003585765.1 of Pontibacter actiniarum. NCBI lineage: Bacteria > Pseudomonadati > Bacteroidota > Cytophagia > Cytophagales > Hymenobacteraceae > Pontibacter > Pontibacter actiniarum. Next base: position 328,077 of record NZ_CP021235.1, on the reverse strand, counting down.
TACCTCCTGGTTACCCATGGTCCCGGCCTCCGTCGCAAACCTGTCGGTGCGGTGGCTGTAGTCCAGCCTGAACTTTGTGGTGGTGGTATCGCCGCTTTCCAGGTAAAACAGGTGCTGCTCAAAATACTGTGCAGAGCCGATCACAGAGTCAGAGTTAAGAGCCGTTATACGGTTCTTGTCAAAGCTATACACGTAACCGGGAGACAGGCGCCCGATGCCATACTCCAGGTTCACGTCGCCGCGGTACCACTGCGACTCCCGCTCGCCCTGCGTACTGTTGAGCAGGAAGAAATGGTTGCGCGACACCAGCTTTCCGAGCTTCTTCTTTACATCCAGGAAGTGCTGCACCCCATCCAGCTGGTCTTGCCGGTAGCGGCGGCTGATGCGGTAGTTAACCAGGTTGGCAGCATCTTCTGCGGCCCCTACCGAGAAGTTAAAGATATGGTCCTCGGCCTTTTCGGTGGCGGTTAGGCTCCAGTCGCGGTCAAACTCTATGGGACGGTAGCGGTCTATGGGTTCAAAGTGCTCGTCTGTATACTCATAGTTCAGGGTACTGCTGAGCTTGTACTTGCCAAGCAGCGGTAGTTCCTTGTCCTGCACAATGTAGCCCAGGCGCAGGCCTTTGCCGTTGTCATCCTGCGCGTCCAGGTCAGAAAAGCGGTTGATGTCATACTCGGAGGCAGCCCCCTCCACAAAGAAGCTGATGCCTTTCTGCAGTTCATAGTTACCGCCAAAGGTGATGAGCTGTTTCTTTTTAGGCGTCGGCAAAACACGCACAGGGGCATAGTTCCCCTGCTTTACACCATTTACAGGCGCCACCCACCGGTACGCCCGCCCGTTTACAGCGCCGTTCACTGCCACATAGTCACCGTTTCCGGGCCCTACGTTCGTAAAGCTAACGCTGTAGTGGGCCGAGTCGGGGTTGGTGGAGTAGACGTAAATGCGTTCGGAGCGCTGCCCGTTGTTGTACAGCGTATCGCGCCGGGCATACAGTACCTGCGCCGGGTCGTAGGTCACACTGTCTGCCCCTAGCGTTATGGCTTGCTGCAGGCTGTCGCCTATGCTGGAGAGCAGCCGCTTCTGCTCCGCATCCAGGTTCAGGTTAATCAGGCTGTTGGGGTTATCACTTTCGTTATAGTAGTTGGCGTACACCTGCAGCTTGTCCAGGTTCTGGTAGTGGCTCAGGTGGTAAATGCCCCGGCTGTAGTTCTGGTCCGAGTATTCAAAATCCACCTTCACGCGCGAGTTCTTCGTGATGACGTGCCGTGTTGTGAATGTAATCTCCGCCTGATTGTAATCGATCACATAGTCGTAGTCATACCCCCGTTTAAGCAGTACGCCATCCAGGAAGACTCGCTCTGAGTTAGCCAGCACGATAATGTAGAGCTCGTTGTTCGGGCCTCGCAACCGGTACGGGCCAAGCACGCCCTCCTGCGTCGGCAGGGTTTGGGAGGCAAACTTGCCCTTCGACACTGAGGCTGCCACCGTGGTCACCCCCTGCCGCTTCGGGTCTTCGCCGAACTTATAGCTAAAGGCTCCCCCCTGCACGTTTTTGTAGAACTGCATAAAGTAGGAGGGCTTGCTCCGGAGCACCACGTCGCCGGCAGTCAGCTGCCACAGCCGGTGCTGCAGGGTAATGTATACTTTGTCGAACTCCTGCAACTGCTGTGTGTTCCCCTCGGGCTGGAAAGGAATATTCTGGTCTGTGATGGCGGCCGTTATACTTATATCGTCGGTCAGCTTGCCATCCAGCTGCAGGTTAAGGGCGGAGTTCACGAAAACGTTCTGCGTGTTACCAAACGAAATGCCCCGCGAAATGCTACCCGTTTTATTTAGCCCGGGCGTCCGGAAAATCTCTTCTTTGGTGCTGATGTCCTCCTGATAATAACCGTCCTGGGAGGTCTTCAGCTGCAGCTGCGTAATATCGCGTTTAAAAGCGGGCTTCGTGAGGTTCAGCGGCATTACCCGGAAGCACACCAGCACCGAGTCGCGCACGACCCGCATCGTGCCAAGTGAGTCCAGTGCCACGGAGTCCGGGGCAGGAAAGCTGGTAAACCGGAACTCGTTGCGGGTAAAGTTATAGTCGAACGTAAACTGCTCTTTTTTAGGGTGCTGCAGCGTGACGGAGCTGGGCATGAGGGTGAGCGAATCGAGCTGCTGCGGCATGCCGTGCACATACACCCATTTGCAGCGTTTGTTGCTGAGCGGCGCCTGCGCCAACAGCGGTAAGCTTAGCAGCCACAGGCACAGCACCAAAGGCCAGCTCCGCTTAGGCATCGGCCAGCGGTAACTGAATGTAGAACGTGGTTCCCTGCCCCTCCTCCGTCTCAAACCAAATACGGCCACCAGCATTCTCAATACCGCGCTTTGCCACGGCAAGCCCAATGCCCGAGCCGCTGTACTTGGTACTGAAGTTCGGGATGAACACCTTGTTCTGTATTTCTTTCGGGATGCCGCTGCCATTATCTCTGATGGAGATTAACACCTGATGTTCGTCTTGCAGTTCCAGCTTCACCCGTATGTTTGGCCTGCGGCTCGCCGGCACCGCCTGAATGGCGTTAATCAGCAGGTTATTGAACGTGCGCACCATCAGGCTCTCATCCGCTTTCACAACCACCTCCTGCTCCGGAATATCCTTGGAGAGCATGGCCGTGGCCGGATCGTTGTGCAGGTCCACCGCTTTGTGCAGGGAGGCAGCCACATCCATCGGCTCCGCTTTCGGCTCCGGCATGGAGGTAAAGCTGGAGAAGGAGGAGGCAATGTCGTTCAGTATGTTTATCTGCGTAATCAGCGTGTGCGAAATCTTCTGGATGAGCTGCTCGGTGTTCGGGCGGTTTTCGGCAATGGCCTTCTGCAGGTACTGGAGCGAGAGCTTCATCGGCGTCAGCGGGTTCTTGATCTCATGGGCCACCTGCCTTGCCATCTCGCGCCAGGCCGCCTCTTTCTCCTGTATCGCCAGGTCCTGCTTGTTCTGCTCCAGCGTAAGCAGCATCCGGTTATACTCGTTCACCAGCATCCCGATCTCATCGGCCCCTTCGTAGGCCAGCATCTCGTTCTTGCCTGTCAGGGAGGTGCGCTTCAGCTTTTCTGCCAGCACCCGCAGCGGCACGGTTAAAGCGCGGGAGGCGAAAAAGGTCAGCACCATAAACACGATGAACATAACCGTGAAGATATTCATCGTCGTCGTCACCAGCTCGATCAGCTTCAGGTCCAGCTCCTTTTCAGAGTCAAAGAACGGGATACCGATAAAGCCCGCCAGCTCTGCCGGGTTATCCTCATCGCGCAGCGGCAGGTACACCGAGTTAAAGTTCAGGTTGCCCGCCTGCTCCTCCAGCAGCACGCGCAGGGCCTGCCGCTCGGAGATGGCCGCAAAAGCGTAGGGGTTGACGAGTTTAGAGAGCAAGCCCGTCTCGAATATCAACGGCTGGCTTGTCACCAGCAGCTTTCCGTTGCGGTCGTAGAGGTTGATGTCTGTTTCGGAAATGGAGGCAATCTCACTTATACTTCGCTCCAGGCGCTGCTTCCGCTGTAGCAGGCGCTGGCTCAGCTGCTGCGCCAGGTGCTCCTGTATGGCTTCTCCCCGCTGCTCATAGGTCTGCATAAGATCCTTTTTATAGGAGGTGGTGACCAGGCCGGCCGTGGCTATACTTACCAGCAGCATCGGAAGCAAAATCCCGAAGTTAAGGAAAAGCTGGATCTTCGCGCTGAAGTTAGGGCTGAACTCCCGCAGGCGGTGGCGCTGCAGAAAGAGGTACAGCAAGCCCAGGCAAACAAAGCCCGCCACAAACACCAGGAACAGGAACGAGAAGTTCGACAGTATCTCCCGGCCGCCATACTTCTCGGTCGTTATGATCAGCGTTTTCCCATCCTCGCTGCGCAAGCCGTAATGGTGAAAGCTATCCTGTGTTAGCCCCTGCCGATAAAACTCCGTTCGCTGCATGAGCTTGCGGTTAAAGTTGGTGGCATAGTCGTACTCGCCCTCGCTGTAGCGCAACTTGCCTCCTTCATAAATGGCATAGCTCAGCATATCCCGCCTAAAGGGCTGGTCGTACTTCTGGTCCACCAGCAGCTCAGGCACCACACTGTTGGGGAGCAGCTTCTTTAGCGTCAGCTGCAGGCCGATCGTACCTGTCTGCAGATTGCCCATCGGCACTTCGATCAACTTTAGATAGGTGCGGGCATTGTACCGGGCCGGGTCTTTCAGCAAAAACAGCTCATGATGCTCTGTCTGCGCCTGTGGCTTGTCGAACTGTGCCCGTAGCTCCTGGAGCGAAGTCGCCGCTGTGTCAGCGCTTTCCAGGGACCTGCCGCTGTTATCGAACAGCATCACGCTGATTTCATACTTGTCAAAATAGTCGTTGAGGTACTGCTTCGTGATTTTACGCTTGATAAAGGACTCATCCACATAGGGCCCCATCATCTTCATCTGGATCAGCTCGTCGGCGGCGATCTGGTCCGCCAGCTGGTTCAGTTGGTACTCTCCCAGCACATCGTTCTCCTGCAGGATGTTGAAGGCCAGGTTTTGCTTGTAGGTTTTCAGGTCGTTGTGATAGTGGGAGAACAGGGAGTAAGCCCCCGTCAGGGCACTCACAATGATGACCAGGAAGAAGAACAGGTAAGTGCGGTAGGCAAAGCTCACCGCATGCTGGTACTGCGCCGCCAGCACAATAATGGTCCAGAACACGAAGCCAACGAACACCACTGTAAAGAGCTCTGCCACAAACACAGCGGTCAGCAGCAGGAGCAGGCCGGCAACAACCAGCAGCATTTTATACGGCCACACGCGCGACACCCTCGGCACCAGCACCGACACCACCGTGGCCAGCATGTACGTAAACATGCTCAGCGCCACCGTGTGCACCAGCATTACCCCGTACATCACGGCTTTATACTTCGTAATATCCAGCGACCTGGTGATATCGAGCACGAGCGGCGTGTTGTGGTAGATGTTGTAGTAAAACTGAAACAGGACCAGCAACAGGAAGAAGAAGGTTAGCACACAACCTACCTGCAGCAGGCGGGCCTGCTCCTTCGGAAGCTTGTTGAGCTGGATCACCACGTGGTTACGCCTGAAAAGGTACAAACCACAGCCGGCCACCACGCTTAGCAGCAGCATGTTCAGGAGAAGGTCACCGACAGAGGGCGACCAGAAAGAGGCGGCGTAAAGCTTTGAATCGAAGAGTTCGGTCTCCGCTATGGCGAAGGGCAGGTTCAGCAGCAAAAGCGACAGGCGCAACCCGCCGAGCAAAGCCAGGAGAAGCAGCACGCCCTGGCTGTACTCCCGCCTCCGGATATAATACTGGCAGACTGCAACGGCAAAAAGGATGAACAGCAGCACGCCCAGCGTAAGAAAGGTCAGCTGTAGCTTTGCGTGCGTATCTGTTTTGGTGGCTTCCTGAAAATCCAGGGCAAACAGGAAGTCGCCATTCTTGCTCAGCACGTGCGGCTGCGGTGCGTCCGGGTCAAGTATAATCCGAAGATCGCTTCGCTTAAACACCTCCTCGTCGAGCTTTGGGGTGAGGTATGAGTTGTTGATGTTATACTCTACCTGCAGCGGAATGTAAACATCCACCTGGTATTGCTTTACCTGGTGCGGCACCACAATAAAGCGGCCGTACTCATTCTCCGTCACCAGAGCCCGGTCGAACCGCTGGGGTGTATTCAGCTGGGGCACCAGCGTGTGGTTAGACCAGAACACCAGTTGATCGGAGCGGTAAACGAAAACAGGATAGTCTGCTGCTTTCAGCAGCTTTGAGAAGGAAACAGTGTTATCCCCCAGCCCTGGCTTAAGAGCCTCGGCCTGCCCTGTGGCTTTGTCAATGCACTGGTGGACGCGCTGCGTAATTTCCTGCACTTCCTTCTGGTGGTCCTGCTCTGACGCACGGGTAGAAAACACATTGAAGTACAGGGCTGCTGTAGCTAGGAAGAACAGCAACGAAAGGGCCAGTAAAACTATAGGGGTAAATTTCCGGTTCAAAGCAGCGCAGTTTATCTACGAATTTAAGCAAAACGTAGCATAACCGCCATAGATTCAAGAATCGTGCTAGCCTTTTATGGCGTTGGGGTTATAACGCACCCCGGAAAAGAAGTGAAGCATTAGAATACGGGCGTACCGAAACGACAGCGGGGTAAGTACAACAACGGTGGCAGCCACTGTAACCAGATACACCCACATATCCGGGTCGTTGGCCAGATAATAGAGCAATACCCCGACTGTAAGTACAATAGCTACCGAGAAAGCATAGCTGATATACATCGCCCCCCAGAAAAAACCGACCTCCACCTCGTAGTGAAGCCCGCAAACGGCACAGTCTTCATACATCTCATCAAACTTGGTGAGGTTCAGAAAAGAGTGTTTGAAGACAACGCCACGGCGGCAGCGCGGACAACGGCATTTCAGGACGGCCCCCAGTTTAGAGGGTTCGCTCATGCCTTCTTCGCGTTTTTGCGGCTGTATCTGTACCACAGGAAGCCAACAGAGCCGAGCAGCACGTACGGTACGGCCATCAGGTAAAGTATACCCGAGTTAAGGCCAGAGCCTACTTCGTTATCCTGCTCCGTACCGCCTGTCCCCACGTTAGACTCTACCGTGGCGCGGCACATAGCGCACTGGCTGTAGGCATCTGTGGTGGCAAACATCATAACGAAAGCAACTGCCAACACAGCGAAAAATCTGTTTACCGTCTGTTTCATGTCTTTTATACTTTAAAATTCCCGGCGCTTAGGCGTAGTATGGCGAGATCATCAGGTATACCAGCACCCCCGTCACAGCCACATACAACCAAATAGGGAATGTCCATTTAGAAATACGGCGATGGCGCTTGAGTTGATTCGAGATACCGTAGTACACCGACAGCAGCACAAGCGGCACAATAGCGGCTGCTAACACAATGTGTGTCAACAGAATGAAATAATAGATATACTTTAACGCTCCTTCTCCACCGTAGATGGTTCGCTGGCCCAGAAAATGATAGGTAACGTAGGAAACCAGGAAGATGGAAGATAAGCCGAAAGCCGTCAGCATAGCCGCCCGGTGCGCCTTGTTATTTCCCCGTTTCACATTAAAGTAGCCAACGAGCAGCGCCACGGCCGTCAACGAGTTCAGGATAGCGTGGAAGGCAGGCAGGTACGATACATCCAGGCCCGGTGTGTGTGCCTTGGGCATAAAGAACAGCACCGCCACTACCACCGGGATCGCGACTGAAAGTACGGCAATTACGGTGAGGTACTTCTTATCATTGTCGCTCGTGAGCTTATTTTCTTTTACTGTATTCATCCAGCAATACATTAATTTCTAACACCAGGCGGTCCACCTCCAGCTGATCAGCTCCCTGGTAGACGCCACGAATCTTCTTATCCTTATCCACCAGCACCAGGCGCTGATTAAACTGCGGCTCCCCGTCCACTACCTCCACAGGTTGGTGAAAGCCCTGCTCCGCCAAAGTATGGATTTTAGCACTGTCTCCCGTTAGCAAGAGCCATTTAGCTGGCTTTATCCCATACTGCGCGGCAAAACGCTGCAGGGCCTGCACACTGTCTTCAGAAGGGTTTACCGAGAAAGAAACAATTTTTAGCTCCGGTATGTTCGCAAACTTCTCCTGCACGCGCACTAATTCAGAAAAAACCTCCTGGCAGGAGTCCTGGCAGGCTGTGGTAAAGAAATTAGCGATGTAAAGGCTGCTGTCTAGGTCCGTTTGCGTCACCTCCTGGTTTTGCTGAGAGGTGAGTTTGAAGTATGGAACCCGCTGATAAACGGTGTCGCCGGCCGCATCATACACTACTTCTCCGCTATCGTCCAGCATCGGGTACAAGGTCTGCAGCGAGAAGTGATGCGTGCCAAAAATATTGATAAATATAAAAATAAGAATAGGCACTAATAATAGGATTCCTAGTATTAGTGCCTTTACAGGTTTCATCAATGATGTATTCCTTAGTTGAAGTAGTTCGTAACCGATTCGAAGTAATAGCTTCCTTCAGACAGCAGTGCAACCATAAGCCAGATAACCAAAGCCATCGGGATGATGATGGACCAGATCAGGGTTTTGGTCTCATGCTTTAAGTGCATGAACTCCGCTACGATAAAGAAGGCCTTGAACAGCGTCAGGATAATAAAGATGGCGTTACGCGCCGTACCTGCGTCCATAAAGAAAGCGAAGACGAACTCAAGCGCAGTTAGAGCAACAAGAATTCCAAACGTTTTCCAGATAGCTTTGGTCTGTGGCTCCGGAATGTCGCCTGTTCTGTTAAAATCGTTGTCAGTATGATGATGTGCCATAATACAGTAGTATCTATTTAGGTAGCGCCTGCCCCGCGGCTAAACCACGGGCGCAGTACGCCTGGTTATTATCTGTTAGAATTAGATCAGGTAGAAGAATGTGAAAACGAACACCCACACCAAGTCTACAAAGTGCCAGTACAGACCTACTTTCTCAACCATTTCGTAGTGGCCACGCTTCTCGTACACCCCGTTTACGGTGTTGATGAAGATCATCACTAGCAGCACAACGCCAGAGAAAACGTGCGTACCGTGGAAACCTGTGATAAAGAAGAACAGGTCGGCAAACAACGGCGGGCCGTACTGGTTAATGGTCAGGTTGGCGCCAATCACACGGGTACCGTCTGACAGGATCATGCCTTCTTCAGTACCAGAGATAAAGTGAGCCCACTCCCACGCCTGGCAGCCCAGGAAGGTAGCACCAAACAGGATTGTCCACAGCAACCATTTCTGCACGTCGTTTTTGTCCATGCGGTGACCTGCCTCCACAGCCAGCACCATGGTAACTGAGCTCAGGATCAGGATCATCGTCATCAAAGCCACGAAAGCAAGCGGAAGATCTACCCCGTGAAAACCAGGGAAAGCGTTGAAGACTTTCTCCGGAATTGGCCACCATTGAGTTGAGAACGTGAACGCCTCAGGTTCGCCGGTGTAAGGCAAGTGCTTGTGTCGAGACAGTCCATAGACAATTAGAAAAGCACCAAAAGTAAACGCATCAGAGAGCAGGAAAAACCACATCATGAGTTTACCATAGCTCGCTTTCATTGGCTCATTGCCACCGTCCCATGTACCTGAATTAGGTGCTTCCAGCGTAGTTGAAGTAGACATAGTTTATATAATGAAAAACGTGTTTAGTGATTTATTCTTAAGAATATATACAAATATAGCCAAAGTCCACCTAAAAAGTGCCAGTAGATCGTGCACAATTGTATCCGCAGCATGTTTTTAGAATGTACTTTATACTTCAGGCTGCTCAGGAACACCAGCAGGACAAAGATAAGCCCTGTTACCAAGTGAAATCCGTGCACACCTGTTAATACGTACAGAAAAGAGCCCGAAGGGTTACTTCCTGTGCCGCCAAAGTAAATGTTGTTCTGCACCAGGTTTGCCCAGCCATACCACTGGCCGATCAGGAACGCTGTTCCTAAGAGCAGGGTCGCCAGCAGCATCGCCTTTAGCGTTCCCAGGTTGTTCTTGCGGGCAGCGTTATGCGCCAACTGCATCGTAACAGAACTCAGGACAATAATGATCGTGTTTACCAGCAGGATGCTCGGCAGGTCAAACTCCAACCAGTTGCCTTCCTCTCTCCTTACAATGTAAGCGCTTGTAAAAGCTGCAAACATCATAATAATAGAAATAATAATCAACCACAGCGAAAACTTTAGTGGGTGTATCCCACTGCGGCTGTTTTGTTCGTCAATATGAAAGTTAGCCATGGCTACAACTAAATTTTATCTAACACAAAGGCTATCTGCACGATCGGCAGATACAAAAAGGAGCCGAACATGATACTCATCGCCGCCTTCTTAGAGCAAGTGCGCATGAGATAAAACGTCTGAGCTAAGAACAGCACTCCGCATACTACAGCAACCATGGCTGAGGTCGCTCCGGTCATACCGAACTGCAGCGGCAACAGGCTCAACGGGATCAGCACCAGAGTATAGATCATGATCTGTATCGCCGTCTTCAGATTTTTACCGCCAGCCATTGGCAGCATCTTAAAGCCTGCTTTCTTGTAGTCGTCATCCAGCACCCAGGCAATAGCCCAGAAGTGCGGGAACTGCCAGAAAAACTGAATGCCAAAAAGTATAATCGCCTCTATCTCGATGGCTCCCGTCGCAGCAACCCATCCGATCAAGGGGGGCATACCGCCCGGTATCGCCCCCACAAAAACACAGATGGGGTTCATCCTCTTCAGCGGTGTATAGACAAAGCCATACAAGACCAGCGAAAGTAAGGAGAGCGCAGCCGTAAGCGCATTAAAATAAAAGCCGAGAAGCGCTAAGCCCGCCAGCCCTAGCATCACGCAGAACACAGCGGCCTCTGTTACGCTTAACTGCCCGGTTGGCAGTGGGCGCTTTGACGTTCGCTTCATCAACTTGTCCAGGTCCTTCTCCAGAATCTGGTTGATGATGTTAGCTGAGCCAGTCACCAGCATCCCTCCCAGCATCACAAGCAGAATGTCGTACCAATGCGTGTTCGGGTAACCAAGTATAAAACCGATGGCGCTGGAGAAAGCAACAGTCAGACTTAGGCGAAACTTGAGTAACTGAAAGTATGCTGATGCTTTAGTAGCCATGGTGGAAGCGTGCAGTAGTGTATCTGACTTTTGTTGTGTGTACATTAATGTGGAACAACTACTTGCGGTTTTGCTGCCTCGCGAGAGGCATAATGGTAAACAATAAGAAGCTGGAACTGAACCCCGAACAACAGGGACCCGAGGGTAAGGTGCAGCGGTTGCAGTACCGGAGGTATGGCAAAATACGCCATGATAATACCGATAACTATTTCTGCACCGACCAAAACCAGCATGACATTCGTCAGCCTTGCTATCTGTTTGTTACGGAGTTTGTACAGCAGGGCGGCCACATACACATGAAGCGCGACAACCACGATCGAAAACGAGCGGTGTACATAGAAGCTGGTTCCCAGCTTATCCACCCACAGTTCTCTGTTTGCGCCGTTCATCATGTAGGCAACCAAGTCAACTTCTTCGCGCACCTGCGTTCCTAACAGGATCTGCCCAAAGGTTACCACCGCTATAATCCACAACAACCAGTTAACCTGGCCTGAATACCTTAATTCAGCTTGTACTTCGTCTCTGTGGGCCCTGGCAACAGCGTACTGGAGCATGGCAACAATTACCAGCGCCAGTGCCATGTGTACGGTAATGGTTACCGGGAGAAGGTTCGTGGATACCACAATGGACCCTAACCAACCCTGAAACCCTACCAGCACAAAACTGCCGAGCGCCAGAAAGAAGACGACCTTATCTGACTTTAGGTATGGGAAAGCATAAACTACCGTCAGTAAAATAAAAAAACCTATCAGTACACCTACCAAACGATTCACATACTCGATCCAGGTTTTCGTGACGTTGAACTCTGTCTCTATAAACTGGCTCGGGTGGGAGAAAATAGCCGCCGATACTTCGTCAAAGCCAAGCTTATCTAACTGACCTGCGAGCTTCTCGTTTTTCTCGATTCGTTTCTGCTTGTATACCTCTAGGTAATCCTCCGGTAGTTGGCTAACATCAGTCGGAGGAACCCAACTGCCGAAGCACTTAGGCCAGTCCGGGCAACCCATGCCTGAACCTGTGCTACGAACGATTCCTCCGACCAATATCAGAAAGTAAACGGCAATAACCGTGATTACTCCAATACGCTTAAATCTTTTGTACTGAAAAGATTTGTTAGCCATCAATCTTTTATTCTAACTCTTTCTCGTGCGGCATGTTTGAAGATGCTGTCTGAGAAAAAGGTACTGTTTGCGGGATGTAATCTTCAGCAGCACCAGGCTTGCTGTAGTCATAAGGCCATCTGTACACTACCGGAAGTTCTCCAGGCCAGTTGCCATGTCCTGGCAGTGCAGGCGTAGTCCATTCCAGCGTGTTAGAGTGCCATGGGTTAGCCGTAGCTCTGCGGCCACGGAAAATGCTGTAGATAAAGTTGAACAGGAAGATCAACTGTGCCGAGAAACCAAGAATAGCCGAAATACTGATGAACGTGTTCAGGTCAGTAAAGATATTGAAGGTCTCGAAGCCCGTCCAGTTATAGTATCTTCTTGGGAAACCGGCGATACCGATGTAGTGCATTGGCATGAACACCAGGTATACCGCTACGAACGTGAACCAGAAGTGTACATAGCCCAGCTTCTCATCCATCATGCGTCCGAACATTTTCGGGAACCAGTGGTAAACACCAGCAAACATACCGAAGAAGGCCGCAGCACCCATTACAAGGTGGAAGTGAGCTACTACGAAGTAGGTATCGTGCAGCTGAATGTCCAGAGAGGAGTTACCCAGGATAATACCTGTCAGACCGCCCGAGATGAAGAGCGACACGAAACCAACTGCGAACATCATCGCGGCTGTGAAGCGAATGTTACCTCTCCAAAGTGTTGCAATGTAGTTAAACACCTTCACCGCCGAAGGCACGGCAATGATCAGGGTCAGGAACATAAAGACGGAGCCCAGGAAAGGGTTCATACCTGTTACGAACATGTGGTGCGCCCACACAACGAAAGACAGCACAGAGATACCGATCAGTGAACCGATCATGGCGCGGTAACCGAAGATTGGCTTACGTGCGTTCGTGGCAATTACTTCTGACACGATACCGAACGCTGGCATAATTACGATATACACCTCCGGGTGACCCAGGAACCAGAACAAGTGCTGGAACAGGATCGGGCTGCCACCTGTGTTTGTTAATGCTTGTCCTGCGATGTAGATGTCAGACAGGAAGAAGCTGGTACCGAAGCTACGGTCGAAGATCAGCAGCAATGCGGCAGAGAACAGTACCGGGAAGGCCAAAAGACCAAGAACGGCAGTCAGGAAGAATGCCCAGATCGTCAGAGGCATTTTTGTCATAGACATACCTCTTGTTCTCAGGTTGATAATGGTAGTAATGTAGTTCACACCGCCCAGCAGCTGCGACACAATGAACAGCGCCATCGCGATCAGCCACATCGTCATACCGTCACCTGAACCTTGAATAGCTTCCGGCAACGCGCTCAGCGGAGGATAAACTGTCCAGCCACCGGCTGCAGGGCCCGTCTCTATAAATAAAGAAGAGAACAGAATAATGCTGGAAACAAAGAAGATCCAGAAAGAGAGCATGTTCATGAAGCCAGAGGCCATGTCACGCGCACCAAGCTGCAGTGGAATCAGGAAGTTGGAGAAGGTACCGCTCAGGCCGGCTGTCAGTACGAAGAACACCATGATGGTGCCGTGCATCGTAACCAGCGCCAGGTAAAACTCCGGATTCAGTTTACCGTTCTCGATCCAGCCTCCCAGGATTGGCTCCAGGAAAGTGAAGGTGGCCTCAGGCCAGCCCAACTGCAGGCGGAAGAGTATAGACAAGAAGCCACCGATGAAGGCCCAGGCAATACCCATGAAAAGGAACTGCTTGGCAATAACTTTATGGTCCTGGCTAAAGATGTACTTCTCGAAAAAGTTCTGATCGTGGTGATGATCATGCTCCTCGTGGGCATGATGCACCTCCTCATGAATAGAAATATCAGTACTAGACATATTTAAAGGGATTTGAATGCTACAACTCAGTTTTTACTTCTTCTGCTGCATGCTCCGCAGGTGCCTTAGATGCAAGCTCTTTTTTTGCACCGTCAGTAAACTTCGCTAATACCTGAGGGTTCTGCTCCACAAAAGGAGCTTGTTCAGCTATCCACGCTTCGTAGTCTTCTGGCTCGTCCACCACAATTACATAGCGCATGGCGAAGTGGCCGCGTCCGCATACTTCTGTACAAGCAAGCTCATACTTAAAGTCAGGGTTTCCGGTCTCGTTCTGCATTTCAACGGTGGTCTTGCTTGGTACAAACCAGAATTTGGTTGGCATACCCGGCACAGCATCCATTTTCAGGCGGAAGTGCGGCATAAACACACTGTGGATTACGTCTCTTGAGCGGATCTTCAGGAGCACAGGCTTCCCTTTCGGCACGTGAATCTGCAGCGGGTTGATAATATCGTCCAGCGCATTCTCATCGGAGAAGTCAACACCCAGTTCGTTTGTAGCATCGATCAGGGTATGCTTTGCTACCCCCAGCTTGCCATCTTCACCTGGGTAGCGCACCATCCAGTTAAACTGCTTGCCCATAATCTCAATTACCACAGCATCCTCAGGGGCGGCGCTGGTAATCTTAGTCCAGGTCTTCCAGCCACCGAATACGAGCAGTGCCATTACTACCGCAGGGATCATCGTCCAGACGATCTCCAGCTTGTTGTTGTGCGGGTAGTAGTAGGCGCGCTTATCATCCTTGTGCTGGTACTTGTAAGAGTAAAAGAACAGCAGGATCTGCGTGATAACGAACACCACACCAATGATGATCATTGTCGTCCAGAACAGGTTGTCAGTCCACTCTCCGTGCACCGAAGCCAACGGAAGGTTCATAGTGTCCCACGCATCAGCGAAAGACCATGCGAAAGCAGCACCACCACCTATCAGGAAAAGCAGCAGGAGGGTACCGTTAACGCGATTGCTGGTTTTAGTTGTACCCGCGGGACGTTCTGAAGAGCCTCTGAAAATGGAGGCAAGTGTTCCTATCCTGAAGAGCAGGTACAGGATAACTAATAGTAGAAGGACGGATAAAACTATGGCGATCGTAATCATTATATAACGCTTTTAGTATAATCTCTAAACATGATGATGAACACTCTCCTCTAAGAACGGGTGGTTAACCGGCACCAGAGAAGCTTTGGTCAGGCCTTTTGTGAAGGCAAGCAGGAATATACCCAGGAACATCAACGCAGTACCCACCTCAATGAATCCGATACCGCCATCTGTACGCATGGTACCTGGCATCATCATCAGGTAGAAGTCCAGCCAGTGACCGATAAGGATAGCAATGGTAACCAGTTTCAGCATGATCATCTGACGCTTGGCATCTCTTGTCATCAGAACAAGGAACGGGAACACAAAGTTTACCAGTAGGTTTACAAAAAAGATCCACATGTAGTGCCCTTGGTTACCGCCTAGTCTGTCGATGTAGTAGATCGCTTCTTCCGGAATGTTGGCATACCAGTAAAGCAGGAACTGCGAGAACCAGATGTACGTCCAGAAGATAGAGAATGCAAACACAAACTTACCCAGGTCGTGCAGGTGGTTGGAGTTCACCATTTTCAGGTAACCGTTCTGCTTCAGGATGATTACGGCAAGAGTTACAGCCGCCAAACCTGATACCCACCAACTAGAGAATACATACCAGCCGAACATGGTTGAGAACCAGTGTGTGTCGATAGACAGTACCCAGTCCCAGGCAGATGTAGAGGAAGTAATACCGAACACCACCAGGAACATCGCTGAGATACGGATGCTCTTATGGTAATAGTCTGTACCACCGTTCAAATCCTCATCAATGGAGTTCTTTCTCAACCACATGAAGAAAAGTGTCCACAGGGCGAAGTACGCCACCATACGGATCAGGAAGAAGGCCGTGTTCAGGTAACCTGACTTACCGGCGATGATCGGGTCATAGCGCGGGTCGTTTACATCGTACAGGTACTCGTGTGTCCAGTGGAAAATATCGTGTGAGCCGAACAGGTACACCAGCAGCATTATCACACCGCCGATTGGCAGGTAATAGCTCAGTGCCTCCGGGATTCTCTTGATCAGTACAGACCAACCAGCGTAAGCGACATACTGCACGGCAACGAAGAACGTGCCGATCAGCGCTATGCCTGTAAAGTATACGTTGTTCAGCCAAAGGTTTATGAACAAGCGCTTAGACCATGAAGCAGCTTCGTGCCCCGCAGCTGCGGCTTCTCCATGCCCTTCTGCAGCATGCTCTGCTCCCCCGCCTGCGGCCATAAAAATGATACCTGCTATAAGCAAAACTACACCTACAGCTATCATTAAGAAAAACTTGTTATTCGTTTTTCTGGAAATGATGAGTCTTTCTTCTGTCATTATCCTATTAATTATGCCTTAGACTTAGTTTTTAGGGGTTTCTTTGTTAGGAGTGTCTTCCGGCGTACCTGTTACCGGGTTGTCAGTGATGGCCTCTCCTCCCGCTTCATCTTCGATCTGCTCTCCAGCGGCAGGCACATCAACAATGCCTTGCTGCAGTTGCTGCACGTACATTACGATCTTCCAGCGCTCGGTAGGGTTTACCTGTGAGCCGTGTGGCATCATACGGCCTCTGCCGTACGTAATCACGTGGAAGATGTGCCCTGCAGGAAGCTCGGCAACACGACCGGCTGAGTAAGAAGGAACACCTTTGAACTTTTGTCCAACTAAGCCCTGTCCATCTCCCTCCGGGCCGTGGCACGGAGCGCAAAAGCGCGAGTACAGTACTTTACCCTGTGCCAGGTTCTCGTTGCTGTACGGAAGCGGGTTCTTCAGCTCTACGCCTGCCACCTCTGCCGTATCGACAGACAGGTACAGGTTGTAGCCTTCCTTCCCACGCGCTACAGTGCCTCTTGCCGGCTCGCGCATGTTCATGCCTCCCGGGTTAAACTTATTCTCCTTAATTTGAGAATAAGGGTCCAGTGGAATGGAGTGGTACATGTCCGGAGCATACTCCAGACCTGGGTCTTGCTCATTGCTGCAGGCAAAGAAAACCGCAGAAGAGAAAAGTATAGCAGAGGCTTTTAAACCTAGTGATGTAAATCTTTTCATTATTTTACTACCTCCTTCTCATTAACTTCAATGGCACCGTTAGAGCGAAGCAGGTCGTTAAGAGCAGCCATGTTGGTTACTCCCTCTTTTACTTCTATTGCCATTACAAACTTGTCGTCAGTAGAGCGTTTGTCGAACATATTGACACGTAGTGTCGGTTTCAGCTTGCTTACGATAAAGAAGGTAATCACCATTCCGAACGCAGCACACAGTACCGTTAACTCAAAGGTTACCGGGATAAAGGATGGCAGGGCAATGTGCGGCTTACCACCGATAATCATAGGCCAGTCAAAGCCCAGCATCCAGATCTGCATCCACAGGGCAAACGAAGTACCGAAGAGGCCGCAGAAGAACGCTACGATTGGCAGTCTGGAGCGCTTAATTCCTAACACATCATCAATGCCGTGGATAGGGTACGGAGAAAACACTTCGTGAATTTTAGTACCGGCAGCGCGTATGTTCTCGATGGCTGTTAACAGCACATCTTCATCATCATATATACCTAGAACAAATTTCTTATTCATTGTGATGTGTTTTTGATTTTGTATCTGTTGTCGTGCCGTGTGTGCCGTGCATAGAGTTAGCAGGCGTATGATGTCCGTGAGGCACCTCTGAAGAAGACTTCAGGATGGCTTTCACCTCGGCCATGTTCACTACCGGGAAGAACTTCACAAACAGGAAGAACAGGGTAAAGAAGAGACCGAACGTGCCCACGTAAATTCCAATATCGATGATAGTTGGAGAGAACATCGCCCATGAAGATGGCAGGTAGTCGCGGTGCAGGGAGGTTACGATAATTACGAAACGCTCGAACCACATACCGATGTTCACAAAGATGGAGATGATGAAGGTAGCGGTAAGGCTTCTTCTGATCTTTCTGAACCAGAAAAGCTGAGGCGTAATTACGTTACAAGTCATCATTGACCAGTATGCCCACCAGTAAGGACCGAAAGCACGGTTGATGAAGGCGTACTGCTCGTACTCCACGCCGGAATACCAGGCAATGAAGAACTCTGTTGTATAGGCCACACCCACAATAGAACCTGTGGTGATGATTACTTTGTTCATCGACTCTACGTGCTCCAGCGTGATATAGTCTTCCAGTTTAAACACCTTGCGAGTGATGATCATCAGGGTCAATACCATTGCAAAGCCTGAGAAGATCGCACCAGCCACGAAGTATGGAGGGAAGATTGTTGTATGCCAGCCCGGGATAACCGAGGTTGCAAAGTCCATGGATACGATGGTGTGTACAGAAAGTACCAGCGGCGTAGCCACACCGGCCAGGATCAGGGACACCGTCTCGTAACGAGACCATGATTTAGCTGAGCCAGTCCAGTTCATAGACAGAAGCGCGTAGGCTCTTCTGGCGATCGGGCCAGTTGCACGGTCACGGATGGTTGCAAAGTCCGGGATCAGACCGATGTACCAGAATACCAGTGATACCGAGAAGTAAGTAGAGATCGCGAATACGTCCCAAAGGAGCGGTGAGTTAAAGTTAACCCAAAGCGAGCCAAAGGTGTTTGGCAAAGGAAGCACCCAGTAAGCCAGCCATGGGCGGCCCATGTGCAGTACCGGGAACATCGCCGCACAGATTACGGCGAAGATCGTCATCGCCTCTGCTGCACGGTTAATGGAGCTACGCCACTTCTGGCGGAACAACAGCAATACTGCTGAGATAAGCGTACCGGCGTGGCCGATACCTACCCACCACACGAAGTTGGTGATATCCCATGCCCAGCCTACAGTTTTATTCAAGCCCCACTCACCAATGCCGAACCACAGGGTACGGTATACGGAGTAGAAGAAAATACCTAAGCCAACCAACGACACTGCAAAGGCGGCAGCCCAACGCGGGTTGGGCTTGGCCTCCACTTGTCTGCAGACATCCTCGGTGATGTCATGGTATGTTTTCCCCCCCGTTACAAGAGGCTCTCTTATCGGAGATACATGCTGCATAACGCTATCGAAATTTTATTTAAGCTAAGTTTCTAATTTTAGTCAGGTACGTTACGTTTGGCTGTGTGTTAAGCTCTTCCAGCACGTGGAAAGCACGCTCTCCATTCTGACGAGCCAGGATTTTAGACACACGGCTCTCCGGATCTTTCATGTCACCGAAAACAATAGCTTCCGTTGGGCAAGATTGAGCACAGGCTGTAACGATTTCACCGTCCTTAGGTCTTCTGTTTTCGCGTTTCGCCTCCAGTTTACCCAGCTGCACACGCTGCACGCAGAACGAGCATTTCTCCATAACACCTCTGCCACGTACTGTTACATCAGGGTTAAGGACCATTTTACCTAAGTCGCTGTTCATCGGTTCATTGAAGCCAAACTTGTCGTTGTTGGCGTAAGAGAACCAGTTGAAGCGTCTTACTTTATAAGGGCAGTTGTTTGCGCAATAGCGTGTACCTACGCAGCGGTTGTATACCATCTGGTTGATACCTTCTGAGCTGTGCATTGTGGCAGCCACCGGGCACACAGTCTCACATGGAGCGTGGTTACAGTGCTGGCAAAGCATTGGCTGGAAGATTGTAGATGGGTTTTCTGCCGGATCCTCCATGGCTGCGAAATCCTTCTCCTCGTGCTCTACTGCGCTGTAGTATCTGTCTATACGCATCCAGTGCATTTCACGGCGGTTCAGAACCTCTGCCTTACCTACTACCGGAATGTTGTTCTCAACATTACAGCTCATAGTACAGGCACCGCAACCAATACAGGAGTTCAGGTCGATAACCATTCCCCAGTGGTGGTTCTTGTACTCATAATCATCCCAAAGAGAGATAACCGCTGGCTTTACAGGGCCTTCGTGCGTTGCAATACGGATATACTCCGTTACCTCCTTCGGATTCTCTTTATACTTAGCAAGTGTGCTTGACTGTACTACCAGACGGTCCATGATGGTGTGGTGCGTCTGCGTTTGTGCGATAGGCGACGTAGCACCTGTTTTCTCAAGCGTTACCGGGCCTGTGTAAAGCACAACGTTGTCCACGATTGTAGCAACAGGGTAGGCATTGGCACCCAGTCCGTTGGCAACTGGCATAGACTCCACGTTACGTCCATAGCCCATGGCTATACTTACCGTTCCGTTTGCCTGTCCTGGCTGCATCAGGGCCGGAAGCTCTATGGTTTGCCCGTTCGGCATGGTTACTTTCAGCACATCGCCCTGAACCACTTGCATTTCCTCGGCCATCTTACGTGGCATTGCCACATAGTTACCCCAGGTTGCTTTTGAGATCGGGTCCGGAAGCTCCTGTAACCATGGGTTACCGGTCAGTTCGCCAGTACCGATGCTTACTTTCTCATACAGTACCGCTTCGATTGCGCTTGACTTAATCACTTTTACCGCTCCAGGTACTCCCGGGGCAGCCGTTGTGTTTACTGTCAGCATGCTGGTACCGTTCTCCAGTACACCATCGTGCACTACTTTCTCCCAGAACGTGTTAAAGTCCTTCGCGCTGGACGGCGTAGCCGATCTCCAGTTGTTGCGCAGGTACTCGTAGAAGTTCGTATTGTTGCCGCTCCAGGCCAGCAGGCTGTCCTGCATCTGGCGCGTTGTGAAAATCGGGCTGATAGCCGGCTGTGCCAAGCTCAGGAAGCCTTTTCTCGGCTCAAAGTCGTTCCAAGACTCCAGGAAGTGGTTGTCTGGCGTTACGAACTCTGCAAACTCAGCTGTTTCTTCTACTCTGTCAGCGAAAGAAACTCTCAGCTCTACCTTCTTCAGGCCGCTGATGATCTTCTCTTGCTGTGGATAGCTGTAAACCGGGTTCGCACCGTAGAAGAACACGGCACCAACCGTACCGGCGTTCATCTCATTCACCAGACGGATCATGTTGGCGTCGTTCCCCTGCTTCACATAGAAAGGAGAAGCCGTGTCGATAGTTGTTCCCTCTGCGCCCAGCGCTTTGTTCACAGCAGAAACCATGGCCTGGATAGCCGGGTCGTTTGATCCGCATACTACCAGCGCTTTGCCTCTGTTCGCCTGCAGCTCTTTCACCGCTGAGGCCAGCACTTTTGAATCGAACGCGGCGGCAGAGCCCTGGCCGGTAATAGCGTTGTAAAGCGCCGTTATCAGGGCCGCCTCTTCAGACGGCTTGATTGGCTGACGGTAGTCTGCGTTGGCACCAGTAAGGGAGTACATGGTCTCGAACTGGTAGTGACGCGACATAGTAGGGTTGTCAGCATCTACTTTTCTTGTCTTGATGTACTGCTTCGCGAATGGAACCGGCGCTAACCAGGTACCCAGGAAGTCAGCATTGATGCCGACAATTACGTTGGCCTGGCTAAAGTCATAGCCGGGGATCACGCCGCCGTTAGCCTGCAGCAGGCCGGAAGCAGAGTGCGCATCGTATGTTACGTGCTCGAAGTTGGCAAAGCGCGCTCCGAACTCGTCAATCAGTTTCTTAGTTGTCGGGCTGATGATCGTAGAAGAAACAAAAGCCACTTTGCCTCTTACGTTGGCAAGGCGCGCGCTCATTTGCTTGTCTACTTCCTCCCATGTCGCCTCTTTCCCTTTGATCAGCGGGTAGCGAAGGCGGTTGTTGTCGTACAGGCCTAACAGGGAACCCTGCGCTCTTGGGCTTGTACCTAGTGGTGTTAACGAAGAAGTCGGGTTTGGCTCAATCTTGATTGGGCGGCCCTCACGTGTCTTTACAAGGATGCTGTTGTAGTCGCCGTTCAGGAAATAGGTGGATGCATACCAGTTTGCCACACCCGGCTCTACGTCTACAGGCTTGTTCAGGTATGGGATAGCCTTGCGCACCGGAGTCTCACAAGAAGCCAGCGATACGGCTGCCATACTAAACCCTAGAAGCTTCAGAAAGTCGCGACGACGAGTTTTGCCGTTCGCATCCCCTCCATCCGCTTCATTAACCGGCAGGAATTCTGGAAACTCATTATGAGCATTCTTTTCGAATTCCGGAGTGTTTTCCAACTCCTCAATTCCTTTCCAGTATTTTATTCTGTCTTGCATAATATATCTAGAAAACTCGAATAGACTTAATTGAAATATAGAATATTAATAGTGACACTTAGAACACTCCGTACCACCATTAGAAGACACAGTAAAGGCTCCTTTAGAAGACTCGTCATGCAGCTTCACCAGCTTGTCATAGTACTCGTTTCCTTCTGTGTTAAGAGGAGTTTCACGGTGACAGTCGATACACCAGCCCATTGTTAGTGGAGAATACTGGTAAACCACATCCATCTCCTGGATAGGGCCGTGGCAAGTCTGGCACTCGATACCACCAACCTGCGTGTGCTGCGAGTGGTTGAAGTAAGCCAGGTCAGGCAGGTTGTGGATACGCACCCACTCAATCGGCCTGTTGCGCTCAATGGCTCTATAGATCTTCTGAATTTCAGGGGACTCTGTTTTGATCTGGCTGTGGCAGTTCATACAGATGTTGGCAGATGGGATACTGGCGCTCTTGCTCTTATATACAGTAGAGTGGCAGTAGTTACAGTTAATCTGGTGCTCCCCTGCGTGCAGCTTGTGCGAGAAGGCAATCGGCTGCTTCGGCTGGTATCCTTGCTGGATACCCACTCCCATCACCTTGTCCAGAGACAGGTCCAGCAGCACCACCACAAAAATCAGCACCACCAGTGTGCGAACGGCCTTAGACTTGTATACTTTAGAGAAGTCGAAACGCTGGTTTACAACCTCTGCGTCGTACTCGTTCAGCGTACGGTTCTTGTTCAGGTAGTTCTTCAGGAGCGAAGTGATCAGCAACAGCGTCACAACCAGCACAATCAGCACTATAATCAGCACCACCAGTACGATATCCAGGTAGCTACCTACAGCTCCGATAGCATCAGTACCTACGTTCTCTCCGGCAGTAGCCCCCTCAGGACCTGCAACCGGCGCCGATACCACACCCTGACCTGACTCGATGTAAGCTAGGATAGACTGAATCTCATCATCAGAGAAAGCAAAAGAAGGCATCGCCTGCTTGTTATACTCCTCATAAACAGCAACCGCCTGCGGATCGCCTGCCTGGATCAGAGACTGAGAGTTCTTAATCCACTTCAGCAACCATGCTTCGCTGCGTCTGTCGGTCACGCCTTGCAGGCCAGGGCCCACTATTACGTCGCTCCCGGCAGAGTGACAAACGGCACAGTTGTTTTTGAAGAGAGCCTCGCCTGCCGAAATCACAGCTGGATCCCCTGACGGCACCTCTGCACCCTCAGTTGCACCAGGCACTACTCCTTTCGTTGCTACTTCTCCTTGTTCGCTGGCTTGCCCTTGTTCGCTGGCCTCTTGTGCTAAAGCACCGAATGACACCACCAAGGCAAACAAGAAGGTGTAGAGAACTTTGATTTTAGATTTAAGTATACAGCTAATCATAGCCAAGATCACTTGTGTGTTTAGTATATGGTGAATTTACTTTACGGCCACAAATCTACTATGCGAAATCCATTAATCAAATAGAATAAGTTTATTATTTGGCCTCTGGAGCGCCACCGGCACCCCCTCCCCTCTATGGCCGCTAAAAACCTGTTTCCGTTGTTATTTGAGGCTTTTTATTTAAAACAATTCTAAATAGACCGCCACAACATTAATCTTTTGCATTATACATTCCATCCAACTAAACACCGCTATTATACCACCCTCGCATTGCACTCATCCTTCCCTCAATATTTGACTTTGCACCACAAAATATTGCACTAAAACAACCTCGAGTTTGGCTGCAAAAGAGGCCGCCGTTGCTGCGCCCCCTTTCCTCACACCTTCTATTATAAAGGAGTGTAGCGCACGCCCCTTCCCTTTGCCTGCTACAGCTTCTGTTCTACATAATTATCTATCGCAATTTCTTGCTAAAAACAAAATAGGCCCTTACCTTTGCAGGCTAAAATTATAAACATAATTCGAACCGATGGAATTGAGAAATTACGAAACTGTCTTCATTCTGACGCCTCTGTTGAACGAGGTGCAGATGCAAGAAACGGTCGAGAAGTTCAGAGAGGTGCTTAAGGAAAATGGCGCCGACGTTATCCACGAAGAAAACTGGGGTCTTCGTAAACTGGCTTATCCTATCCAGAAGAAGTCTACAGGTTTCTATCACCTGATTGAGTTTAAGGCTCCTACCAACGTGGTAGACGCTCTTGAGCTGGCTTATCGCCGTGATGAAAAAGTAGTTCGTTTCTTGACAACTGCCCTTGATAAGCACGCAGTGGCTTACAACGAGCGCAGAAGAAACGGCGAGTTCAAATCACAAGCTAAAAAAGAGGAGGTTAAAGGATAATGAGCTTAGTTAACGAAAGAGTACACAAACAAGAAAACCGTCAGAAATACTGCCGTTTCAAGAAGAGCGGTATCAAGTATATCGACTACAAAGATGGTAACTTCCTGCTGAAGTTCGTGAACGAGCAGGGTAAGATCCTTCCTAGAAGACTTACAGGTACTAGCCTGAAGTTCCAGCGTAAAGTGTCTCAGGCGGTTGCCAGAGCAAGACACCTTGCGATTTTACCTTATGTAACGGATTCTTTAAAATAAGGAGGGCTAACGATGGAAGTAATACTTAAAGACGACGTTAAAGGCCTTGGCTACAAGAACGACATTGTTGAGGTTAAACCAGGCTACGGCCGTAACTACCTGATCCCACAGGGTCTGGCTGTTATCGCTGACAAGTCTAGCAGAAAAGTTGTAGCTGAAAACATCCGCCAGGCTGCGCACAAAGCTGAGAAGATCCAGAACGATGCACAGGAGCTGGCTAACAGCATCGGTGCTATCACGCTTGAGCTTCCTGCTAAAGTGGGTGAAACCGGCAAAATTTTCGGTTCTGTAACTACTAACCAGCTTTCAGAGGCTCTGAAGGCAAAAGGATTTGATGTAGACCGTAAGCGTATCTCTTTCGACCAGGATGTGAAAACTGCTGGCGATTACACTGCTACGCTGAACCTGCACAAAGAAGTGAAGCACCAGGTAAACTTCACAGTAGTTGCTGAATAAGCACACCAAGAAGACTACTACTCTAAGCGTCCTGCCCAAACGGCAGGACGCTTTTTTTTCGCCATATTGCCGTATAAACCAAAGAAAAAGCGCTCGAATATGTTCCGAACCGAAGTACAGGTATCCCCCGCAGACCTTAACCTAACGCTAAAGCAGCAGGTGCTGACCATGGGCTCCTGCTTTGCCGAAGTGATCGGCAGCAAATTGCACCAAAACAAAGTGGATGTTCTTGTCAACCCCTTCGGCACCATCTTCAACCCTGTCTCCGTTTGCCTGCTGCTGCAGTCAGCGCTGGGCAAGCCCTACAGCTTTAAGGATAACCTGGTAGCACAAAACGGGGTCTGGTATGCCTACGACCTTCACTCCTCCCTTTCCAGCCAAAGCAAAGAAGCACTGTTACAGACCGTGCAGGAGCGGCAGGCGCAATGCAGGAGTTACCTGCGGCAGGCGTCCCTCCTGATTATAACCCTTGGCACCGCCGTGTCTTACCGCCTGAAGCAAAGCGGCAAGCTTGTCGCCAACTGCCACAAGTTACCCGCCGCCAACTTTGTGCGCGAGCTGCTGCCCCTCGAGGAGATGCAGGCTGCCTTTGAGGAGACATACCAGCTCCTGAAGGCGGAGAACCCAACGCTGAAGGTGCTCCTGACGGTCAGCCCTGTACGCCACACCAAAGAAACCATTCCGGTGAACAGTGTCAGCAAATCGCTGCTGCGGGTGCTGAGCCACCAACTGCAGGAGGCGCATGAGGATGTGCTGTATTTCCCGGCTTATGAGATGATGATGGATGACCTGCGCGACTACCGCTTTTACAAGGAGGACATGCTGCACCCCACGCCCCTGGCAGAAGACTATATCTGGCAAAAGTTTGTAGATGCCTTTTACGCCCCGGAGTTCAGGCAGTTTATGGGCCGATGGGCAAAAGTGCAGCGGGCAGTGGCACACCGGCCTTTCCACCCATACACAGCAGCACACCAAAGCTTCGTGAGAAACACGTTGGAGCAGATCCAGACACTGGAACGCACCTACGGCATCAGTGCCAGTGCAGAAACAAAGGCGCTGCAACAGCAGTTAACGCCGTAGCCCCGCGTGCCTGTCTACTACTTTTACCAGCCCTGTCCGTAAGAAAAGGAAGATAAGGGTACTGCGCACACAAGAAGCCTCCAGCTTTTTATACTTCTACCTTAGTGCAGGCAAGGGAAGCATCGGGCGCAAAACAGGCCAGCGCAACCCTGTGCGTCTGCACCGTGGCCGCATGAAGCCTTGCGCAACCTTAGCCCTTGTCTCACTCACCGAAAACACGTACGACTATGGCAGTAGACAAACAACCCAACCGACTCATACATGAAAGCAGCCCCTACCTCCTGCAGCACGCCTACAACCCGGTAGACTGGTACCCTTGGGGGGAGGAAGCACTGCAGAAGGCAAAGCAGGAGGATAAACCGATCATCGTCAGCATTGGCTACGCCGCCTGCCACTGGTGCCACGTGATGGAGCACCAGTCTTTCGAGAACCCAAAGGTGGCCGCCATCATGAACAAGCACTTCGTTTGCGTTAAGGTAGACCGGGAGGAGCGCCCAGATGTAGACGCCGTGTACATGGATGCGGTGCAGGCCATGGGGCTGCAGGGAGGCTGGCCACTCAACGTTATCCTGAACCCGGAGGCGCAGCCCTTCTACGGCGGCACCTACTTTCAGCCGCAACAGTGGATGCGCCTGCTGCAAAACGTGGCCGAGGCCTATGAGTCTAACCGTGCGGAGCTGGACAGCTCTGCGGCGCAGTTCGTGCAGCATCTCCGCCAGAGCGAGTTAGATAAGTACGGGCTGAAGCAGGGTACGCTGCAGGTGCGTGAGGAGGACTTCAGGCTGATGTTTTACAACTTCAGCACCCACTTTGACAAAAAGCACGGCGGCCTCTCCCCCGCCCCAAAGTTTCCGATGCCAACAAACTACCTCTTCCTGCTGCGCTACCACCACCATACCCGGGATGAGCAGGCACTGGAACACCTGCACCGTACGCTGCGCGAGATGGCGTACGGCGGTATCTACGATCAGGTAGGCGGAGGCTTTGCCCGCTATTCCGTGGACACAGAGTGGCTGGTGCCGCACTTCGAAAAGATGCTCTACGACAACGGGCAGCTTATCAGCCTGTATGCGGAGGCGTACCAGGCAACACACGAAACACTGTACCATGACGTGGTGTATGAGACGATCGGATTTGTGGAGCGTGAGCTGATGAGCAGGGAAGGAGGCTTTTACTCCTCTCTGGATGCAGACAGTGAAGGAGAGGAAGGCCGCTTCTATACTTTCACCAAGGATGAGCTGCACAAGATACTGGGCACAGAAGAGCCTTTGTTTTCCAAGTACTACCATGCCACTGCCGCCGGCAACTTTGAACATGGGCGCAACATCCTGCACCGCCGCATGTCCGACGAAGAGTTTGCCAGGGAAAACGAGCTGGAGCTGGATGTGCTACAGGACATGGTGCAGACCTGGAAAGAAAAGCTGCTGAAAGTACGCGCCAAGCGGGTGCGCCCAGGCCTGGACGACAAAATCCTTACTTCCTGGAATGCCCTGATGCTGAAAGGGCTGGCCGACGCCTACTACGTTTTCGGCAACAAGCGCTTTTTGGACCTGGCCCTGCAGAACGCCCATTTTATACTTGATAAGCTCCGGCAAGGCGACAAACTTTACCGAAACTATAAAAAAGGCCATGCCACCATTGACGGGTTTCTGGAGGACTACGCGCTGCTGGCCCAGGCCTTTATCCGCCTCTATGAGGTAACCTTTGACGAACAGTGGGTACAGGAGGCAAAGGACCTCACGGACTATACCCTGGCGAACTTCTTTGATAAGGCGGAAGGCATGTTCTATTTCACAGACAAAAACGCAGAGAGGCTCATCGCCCGCAAGAAGGAGGTCTTTGACAACGTCATTCCGTCTTCCAACTCCGTAACGGCCCTTAACCTGCACATTCTGGGTTTATACTTTGGGGAGGAACGCTACACGGAGCTGTCTGACAAGATGCTGGCGCGGATGAAAGACCTCGTGGTCAAAGAGCCCTCGCACCTGAGCAACTGGGCAACGCTGTACTTCCACAAGCTTACACCCACAGCCGAAGTCGCCATTGTAGGGCCGAAAGCACCGGCCATGCGCGCGGAGCTCAGCTCTTTTTACCTGCCCAACATGATTCAGGCGGGAAGCCTGGAGGGGGGCAGCAAGCTACCGCTGCTCCAGGACAGAACGGCCATACAGGGCAAAACCACCTTCTACGTCTGCCACAACCACACCTGCCTGCTACCCGTGCACTCAGCGGCAGCCGCCCTGGAGCAACTACAGGAGAAGCCGCCGCAGGACAAATTCCCGGCACTTTAAGCTTATCCCGCCCACTGCCACCGTAAAGCACGCAGTACATAAGCAGCAGCCCTTCGTTATCTGAGCCGGGGCTGCTGCTTCTTGTTTATAGCAGCGGCCAAACAGGCAAACAATGTTTCTCCCAAAGCACTAAATCCTTAACTTAGAGGCTCAACTAACCTAACTCCTACTCTACTCATGAATAAACGCACTTATCTGAGTATATTCCTGGCGGCGGCGCTGGCGCTCCCTTACAGCGCGGCACAGGCCCAGGACAAAAAAGAAGACGCTAAATGGAAGGTGGACGCCGCACACGGGCCACAGAAAGAGGTAAGCATCACGACCAATGAAGGTACCTGGATGAGCGTAGACGTGAGCCCGGACGGCAAAGAGATCGTTTTTGACATGCTCGGCGATATCTACATCATGCCTTTCGCCGGCGGCAAAGCAAAGCTGCTCCGCACCGGTCGCCCTTACGAGGTACAGCCGCGCTTCAGCCCGAACGGCCAGTATATTTCCTTTACCTCGGATGCAGGTGGCGGGGATAACATCTGGATCATGAAGCGCGACGGCTCTGATGCCAAGCAGATTACCAACGAAAGCTTTCGCCTGCTGAACAACGCGGTCTGGACACCGGACGGTGAGTACATTGTGGCCCGGAAGCACTTTACCAACACCCGCTCCCTGGGCGCCGGCGAAATGTGGATGTACCACCGCACAGGCGGCACTGGCGTGCAGCTCACCAAGCGCAAAAACGACCAGCAGGACGCCGGGGAGCCTTTCGCCTCGCCGGACGGCAAGTATGTGTACTACTCCGAAGACATGAGCGGGGGCTCCACTTTCGAGTATAACAAGGACCCCAACGGCCAAATCTACGTGATCCGCCGCGTAGACCGCTATACCGGGGAGATAGAGAACGTAATCACGGGTAATGGAGGGGCCGTGCGCCCGGTCCTGAGCCGCGACGGAAAGTACATGGCCTTTGTGCGTCGCGTGCGCACCAAGTCGGTGCTGTTTGTGCATGACCTGCAGACAGGCGAGCAGTGGCCGATTTACGATAAACTGAACCACGATCAACAGGAAGCATGGGCTATTTTCGGCGTGTACCCGTACTTCTCCTGGACACCGGACAACAAACACCTGGTGTTCTGGGCCGATGGAAAGATCAACAAAATTGACGTAGCCACGCAAAAGGTAAGCAACATTCCTTTTGAGGCAACGGCAACCCACTATGTGGCCGACGCCGTCCGCCACGACCACAGCAAAGACGGCGGCGTTTCGCCAAAGCAATTTACCGCCAAGGCCATTCGCCACGCCGTTACCTCTCCCGACGGAAAGACGCTGGTGTTTAATGCCGCCGGCCACATCTATAAAAAGGAGCTGCCGAACGGGAAGCCGGAGCGCATCACCAAAAGCCAGGACTTTGAGTTTTACCCTGCCTTTTCGTCGGACGGCAAGCACCTTGTGTACTCCACCTGGAGCGACGACAGTTACGGAGCCCTTTACAAGCTCGATATCCGCAGGAAGAACGCAAAGCCTGCCAGGCTCACCGCTGATAAGGGCTTTTATACAGAGCCTACCTTCTCTCCAAACGGCAAGTACATTGTGTACAGCAAAGACGGTGGCAACAACCACATGGGCTATGCGCACGGAAAGCAGCAGGGTATCTACTATATGCCTGCAGACGGCGGTAAGGCTACCCTTGTGCAGGAGCGAGGCTCCTCTCCGCTCTTCAACGCCACTTCAGACCGCGTGTTCTTCACGGGCAGCGAGGGCGACAAGTATGCTTTCAAGAGCGTGGACCTGAACGGGAAGAACGAGCAAACGCATTATACTTCGAAGTACACCGACCAGTTCTACCCCAGCCCGGACAACAAATGGATAGCCTTTGTGGAGCTGTTTAACGGTTATGTGGCTCCTTTCACGGCCAACGGAAGCGGCCTTGACCTGAGCGCCGACACCAAGGCTGTTCCGGTTGCTCGCTTCACCCGCGACGCCGGCACCAGCATCCACTGGTCTGCCGACAGCAAAAAGGTGAACTGGGTGCTGGGCGATGAGTACTTCTCTAACGAGCTAAAAGAGCGCTTCGCCTTTGTACCCGGCGCTCCGGACCAGCTGCCTACCATCGACACCACAGGTACAAAGATCGGGCTGGAGCTGCAAACGGATGTGCCGGAAGGCAAAGTAGCCTTCACCAATGCCCGCATCATTACCATGAAAGGTGACGAGGTAATAGAAGGCGGCACCATCATCGTAGACGGCAACCGCATTGTGGCAGTCGGCAAAGACGTGGACGTGCCGAAGGATGCCAAGGTGATCGATGCCAACGGTAAAACGATCATGCCGGGCATTGTAGATGTGCATGCACACTTAGGCACCTTCCGCCTGGGCATGAGCCCGCAAAAGCAGTGGTCTTACTACGCCAACCTTGCCTATGGTGTAACCACCACCCACGACCCTTCTTCTACCACCGAGATGGTCTTCAGCCAGTCGGAGGCCGTGAAGTCGGGCGCAATGGTAGGCCCGCGTATTTACTCTACCGGCACAATTCTGTACGGCGCTGACGGAAACTTTAAGGCCGTCATCAACAGCCTGGACGATGCCCGCTCACACCTGCGCCGCCTGAAGGCCGTTGGTGGTTTCTCTGTAAAGAGCTACAACCAGCCACGCCGCGAGCAGCGCCAGCAGGTAATTGAGGCGGCCCGCGAGCTGGACATGAGCGTGTACCCGGAAGGAGGCTCCACTTTCTTCCACAACATGTCGATGGTACTGGATGGCCACACCGGCATAGAGCACAACATACCGGTAGCACCCGTATACAAAGACGTGACGGAGCTGTGGAAGGCAACCAAGGTCGGCTACACACCTACCCTGATCGTGAACTACGGCGGCAACTCCGGTGAGTACTACTGGTATCAGAAAACCAACGTGTGGGACAAAGAGCGCCTGCTGAAGTTTACGCCACGCTCTATTATAGACGGCCGCTCACGCCGGGTTACACTGGTGCCCGACGAAGAGTATGAAAACGGGCACATCGCCACCTCCAAAGCTGCCAAGGCCCTGGCTGACAGCGGCGTGAAGGTTAACCTGGGCGCCCACGGGCAGTTGCAGGGCCTGGGGGCACACTGGGAGCTCTGGATGCTGCAGCAAGGCGGCATGACAAACCTGGAGGCTCTACAGTCAGCTACGATCAACGGGGCAGCGTACCTGGGCATGGACAAGGACCTGGGCTCGCTGGAGGTAGGCAAGCTGGCCGACCTGATCGTGCTGGACAAGAACCCGCTGGAAAACATCCAGAACTCTGAGCACGTGAAGTACACGATGGTGAACGGACGCCTGTACGATGCCGCAACCATGGCAGAGGTAGGCAACTATGATAAGAAGCCAAGCAAGTTCTGGTGGGAAAACGACAAGTATGCCACCGCCTTTGACTGGCACGAAGGCACAGACACACGCTTTGAAGGCATTGCCGGCGAGCACTGTGTTTGCCGCCACTAAACTTCTCGTAAGAAGTACAAAAAGAGAGGCCACTCCATCTGGGGTGGCCTCTCTTTTTGTTTACGGCTACACAGCGCGGGCAGCTTCTGTTAGCGCCCTCTGAGGAAACAGAAAGGTCGGCGCTTTTACTCCTTTACTGCCGCAAGCACCCGCTTGAACAGCTCATTCTGGTTGCCGTTATGCCAGCGCCACACTATAACTATACCATGCGCTGGATCTACCCAAACAGTATTTTGACCGGCGCCTAAGGCCGCATAGCTGGTGGTAGGCGCGTCGGGCCAGGCTTCGCCGCCGGTGTTGAGCCACCAGAGGTAACCGTAGTCCGGGCCGACGGGGCCACGCTGCGTAGTAGCCTGTTTCACCCACTCCTCCGACACCAGTTGTTTGTCTTTCCAAAGCCCGTTGCGCAGAAACAGATAGCCAAAGCGCGCTTCGTCGCGGGCGCTGATCCATAGGCCGCCACCCCAGCGCGTGCCACCGCTCACCGACGGCATCAGTTGCTCGTTGATCACCACATTGGAGTTTCGGTAGGGCACCCAACGCCAGGTGCCGGACGCCCCGATCGGGTCCATGACCTCGTCCTTCAGCACTGCTGGCAACGGCTTCTCCCAAAGGCGCAGCAACGAAAGCGCAAAGCGGTTGATGCGCGTATCGTTGTACTCGTAGAAAGCACCCGGCTCCTGTAGCTCCCGCAGCTTTCGCTCGCCCCGTCCGAAGGCTTCTTTACCTACAAAGTCATCCTTCTTGCCCCACATCTCCCCTTGCCACTCCGAGGTCTGGCGGGCATGGTGCTCCCACGTAACCTTCCTGTTATGCTCCGAAGCGTAGCCGCCGTCTTGCACATACTTTGCCACCGGGTCGTTTATGCTCTGGATCATGCCCCGGTCCAGCGTGAGCCCAAGTATGGTTGAGAGAAAACTTTTGGCGACGCTGTAGGTTGGGTCAGGAGCCTTGGTATCGCCCCACTCCGCTACAATGTACCCGTCTTTCAGGATGATGCCGTTCGTGCTGGCCCTACTGGCGGGCAAAGGCCCCAGCGGCTCACCAAAGATCTCGGCCTGGGTAGAGAAGTCTTTGAGCATCTGCTGCGTTTCCTGAGTTTGGGCCCATGTTACAGCCTCCTGCAGTTTGGCGGCATCCAAACCCAGTTCCTCCGGGTTACGGTGCTCCCACGCATCTCCTTGCCCGGGGTAGTAGTACGGTTGCTGCGCCTGCTGCTCCTGTACGGTAACAGCCTGCTGGGGCTGCTGCTGACAGGCGGTAAAGCCCAGCGCCAGGAGCAGCAGGAAGTAAGTGTGTCGAATCATGTGAAAGGATTGGTTTCTTACTAAATCTAGCAAAAAACACCCACTCCCTGAAAGGTAACATAAAGAAAAGCCGCTGCGCAAAGCCTATAAGGGAACAGCGGTATCGCGTAGGCTCCCTTTTGAGCAGTAATAAAAAACACAGAGCTTATAGCCAATGGAGGAGAGAGACTAGTTTGTGAAGCAGCAGCCGGTGCAGGCAAAGAGGCATGGCACCGGCCACCTCTCTTTGCCTTAGAAGCTACCAGCCAAACCCGCCGCGGCGCCTGCCACCGCCCAGGATGCCGCCCAGTAAACCTCCGAGCCCGCCAGACTGCATGCCGCCATAGCCTCTCCGCCCGTTCAGGCCGCCAAGTATGGAGATGATGGAGCCCAGGCCGCCGCCGCTTCTGTACATACCGCCCCCCATCAACCCGCCTAACAGGCCACCGCCATAGCGGCTACGCCTGCGCCCGCCCATCATTTTGGCCAGCACCAGGGGCGCCAGTACGCCTAACATACCCTGTACCATCTGCGGCGATATACCCGCCTTCTTAAACATGTCCCCGAAGCCGTTCTTGTTCATAAAGCTCTGTGAAGTGGGGTCTTCGCCCTGCTTCTGCGCCTCATCCGCTTTGTTTACATACTGCTCCAGTATACTGTACTGCTTCTGGTCCACGCCTAGGTAAGCGGCCATGTCCTCAATGTGCTTCTGCTCATCCGGCGTATACTTCCCGTCTGCCTTCGCAAAGCTGATAATATCTGTGAGGAGAGAAAAGCGCAAGGGGCTGCCCTTCAGCGTATCCAGGCACTTCTGCAGGCTAATCTGCGAGGGGTTCCGGGCTACCTGCTCCACCTCCTGCTGTAGGTTCTCCGGCAGCTCTGCCGCCTCCCCCATCATGTATAAAAACTCAAGCTCCTCCTCCGAAGCGTGCCCGTCAGCGGAGGCCATCGTGGCCAGGGCGCCAAAGTAAGCCCCTTTTTCCTGTATTGGATAATCCTTTAGAAGTGTCGTCTGTTCCTGTTCCATTTGCTTTCGGTTTTGTGTTAGCCTTTGATCTAACGGCTGCTGTAACGGGAAGTTAGCATTTGTGCTCGCCTGATTGCGAGGCACTCACACTTACTCCGACACCAGTATGATTTTGCCGGCAGCATGCCCCTGCTCACTGTAGCGGTGCGCCGCTGCCGCCTCTTGCAGCGGGTACTCCCTGTCTACCACTGGCTTTACCTTACCGGCCTCTATCCAGGAGCTGATCAGCTTCAGGTCTTCGGCTTTGTCGTTGGTGAAGAGGGCTCTGAGCTTTTTGTCAGAGAAAACGGACAGGGCAAAGCCAAAGGCAACATCCTTCGGGTCGGGCACCGTGGTTACGTAGCGGCCGTTATGGCGCAGGCTTGCTTTGCTGTCGAAATACGTGCTTTTGGCAACCGCGTCAAAAATCAGATCATACTTGTCTTTGGCTTCCGTGAAGTCTTCTTTTTTATGATCGATGACGTGGTCTGCGCCGAGGCTCTTTACCAGCTCCACATGGTCTGTGCCACAAACGCCGGATACCTCTCCTGCCCCCAAAGCCTTGGCTAGCTGCACGGCAAAGGAGCCTACGCCGCTGGAGGCACCGTTTACCAGCACCTGCTCGCCCTGCTCCAGCTCCCCCTTGTCGCGCAGCGCCTGTAAAGCGGTAAGAGCGGCCAGCGGCACAGCGGCAGCCTGGGCATAGTTTAGGTTTGGCGGAACCATAACGGCAGTACCCTCCGAGATAACCGCATACTCTGCGTTAGCACCTCCGTTGCGCGTGTCCGTCATGCCGTATACCCGGTCTCCCACCTTAAAGGACAGCACTTTGCCGCCCACCTCCACCACTTCGCCGGCAATGTCGCGGCCGGGTATTTTGGGGAAGTTGAGCCCTGAAACAGGCAGTAGCTTTCCTGCGCGTATTTTCCAATCCACGGGGTTAACGCTGGAGGCGTGCACACGCACCAGCAGCTGGTGGTCATCTATGCCGGGCGTTGGCTGCTCCCCGAACTGCAGCACATCGGCATCGCCGTACTTTTCATAATAAACTGCTTTCATAGTCTCTGTTTTCCTTAGTGTCAGTTCTTATGCGTACGGCCTATACCGCCCGCTGTTGATTTTATACCCGGATAAGCACCTGTGGACTATAAAAAAGCAGCCCAGCGATTAGCCAAAACCCGCCCTACATCCGCAGCCGCCGTTTGGGTGCGTCCTTCCAAGCCGTGCACCGAAACGGCCGAACCTTTCACCGCTCAGGTAGCCTGTGGCTGGCACCAGCAAAAGTAAGATCGCCCGATTAGCCTGGTTCTTGAGCGCTTTGTTTTCATCAGCGGCTTGTTCCAGGGTCTCCACAAAATCAATAAAAAAGCTGTGCACAGGCATGAGGCTCATACTATATAAGTGCTGAAGTATACTTCTACCTCCTTAGCGCCGCCACAGCCATACCATTTAAAGTATAGAATACTTACCTTCAGGGTTTGAACCTTAACTCACTATCACCTAACCTATGACCAGAACAAAAGACCTGCTACAGCCACTGGTGTTGCTGCTGGTGCTTTGCCTGTTTGCCTCCCAAAGTATGGCGCAGCAGGTAAACGAAGACTCGCTCTACATCCGGCAGCACTACGAGAAAGCCACGTTCCAGATACCGATGCGCGACGGTAAAAAGCTATTCACGGTGGTGTACTCCCCGAAGGATAAGAGCAAGAAATACCCGATCCTGATGAACCGCACGCCCTACTCAGTTGCGCCCTACGGTGATGGCATGAAGACAAGCCTTGGCCCCAGCTCCACGCTGATGCGCGACGGCTACATTTTTGTGTACCAGGATGTGCGCGGCACCTTTATGTCTGAGGGTGAGTTTGTGAACATGACCCCACACATCGAGAAGAAGAAAGGCAAAAAGGACATAGACGAAAGCTCCGACACCTACGACACGGTGGACTGGCTGGTAAAGAAGCTGGATAACGACAATGGCCGCGTAGGCCAGTGGGGCATCTCGTACCCGGGCTTCTACACCGCCGCCGGACTGATGAGCAACCACCCGGCCCTGAAAGCAGTTTCGCCGCAGGCACCCATTGCCGATTGGTTCTGGGATGATTTTCACCACAACGGCGCTTTCTTTCTGCCGCACGCCTTTAACTTCCTGAGCGTGTTCGGACTGCCCCGGCCGGAGCTGACCACCGACTGGAACGAGCGCTTTCAGCATGGCACCCCGGACGGCTACGAGTTCTTTATGCGCATGGGCCCGCTTAAAAACGCCAACGCCAAGTACCTGAAAGACAGCGTGGCTTTCTGGAACGAGATGATGGCGCACCCGAACTACGATGCGTTCTGGCAAAAGCGCAACCTGCTGCCTCACCTCAAGAACCTGAAAGGCACTGCCGTGATGACGGTTGGCGGCTGGTATGACGCCGAGGACCTGTACGGCCCGCTCAAAATTTACCAGGCTATCGAGAAGAACAACCCCAAGCTAACGAACATGATCGTGATGGGGCCTTGGGTACACGGCGGCTGGGCCCGCACCGACGGCTCCAGCATCGGCAACGTGCACTTCGGGCAGAAAAACTCACCGTGGTACCAGCAGGAAGTAGAGGCGCGCTTTTTTAACCATTACCTGAAAAACGACGCCAAGCAGCCGGTAAAACTCCCGGAGGCCATCATGTTTGAAGGCGGTAACAACCAATGGCGCGAGTTTGAGGTATGGCCGCCAAAGCAGGCGCAGGACCGCACGCTGTACTTCCATGAAAACGGTAAGCTGAGTTTTGAGGCCCCAGAGGCAGGAGAAGTACAGGCAAGTGAGTTTATCTCCGATCCGGCCAAGCCCGTTCCCTTCACCGAGGAGGTAGCCATCGGCATGACGCGCGAGTACATGACCGACGACCAGCGCTTTGCCAGCCGTCGCCCGGATGTGCTTGCCTTCCAGACGGATGTGCTGACCGAAGACATAACGCTGGCCGGAGCCATACTGGCGCAGCTAAAAGTAGCCACCTCCGGCTCCGACGCCGACTGGGTAGTGAAACTCATCGATGTGTACCCAGACACAGCACAGGCAAACCCGCACCAACCGGACAAGCCCATGGGCGGCTATCAGGCAATGGTGCGAAGCGAGGTTTTCCGCGGCCGTTTCCGCAACAGCTTCGAGAAGCCCGAGCCCTTCACGCCGAACCAGGTAACGCCGGTAAACGTGGAGCTGCAGGACGTGCTGTATACTTTCAAGAAAGGCCACCGCCTGATGGTGCAGATCCAAAGCACCTGGTTCCCGCTGGTGGACCGCAACCCGCAGAAGTACGTGCCAAACATTTATGAGGCCAACGAAGAAGATTTTATCAAGGCCACCCATAAAGTATACCACACGCCGCAGCAGCCAACCAACCTAAAGGTAAAGGTGCTGTAGCCTCTGCTTTGCAGAAGTTTTAAAGCTCCTGCGCAAGTATAAACATAAGGTTTTTGCAGGGGGTGATTCCACTCTGTGCAGTAAAGCCCTAAAACACAGCAAGTACATATTACACATAAAGCAAAAGAGCCAGGTGAAACACCTGGCTCTTTTGCTTTAAACCCTATTAATTCTACTTCTTCAGCAGCTTGAAGCTCCTGACAACGCCGCCCATCTCTGTGCGCACGAAGTAGATGCCCTTTGGCAGCGCCGGCGCCAGCTGGACCCGCTCCAGCGACTCGCCCCTGCCCAGTTCCCTTGCCTGGCTGGCCACCACCCGGCCCATCGCGTCCAGCACCTGCAGCTGCAGCTGCCCGCCGGCCTCCGCCTGCACCGCCACGCTCACCTGGTCCCCCTCCAGCGGGTTGGGGAAGGCCCTGATGCTGTAGCTCACCGCGCCGAAGCTCACCGCCTTGGCCGTGTAGTAGGCAAACTGCCCGTCGCGGTCCACCTGCCTGAGGCGGTAGTAGCGCGTGCCGTACTTGCCGTTCTCCGTGTCCGTGTAGCCGTAGGACTGCTTCACCTGCGCGTCCCCGTTCTGCGTGCCCACGAAGCCCAGCGCGCGGAAAGCCCGACCGTCCTCCGACACCTGCACCTCGAAGCCCGCGTTGTTCTCCTCCGAGGCCGTCGCCCAGCTCAACTGCACGTCCTTCCCTTGCCGCAAAGCCGTGAAGTAGATGATCTCCACGGGAAGCGGCACGATTACTCCTGTCTCTATCGACTGTATACCTGACGCAGGCAAGCCGGAGAAGCAAGCCGTCTCCTGGTTTGGAGTTATATCCACCCTAACTTCATATGACTCCGACGGCACAGAGGCTACACTGAACGTCTGCAAGGAAGCGCCTGGCTGCAGAACCCAATCCACACCTTTGTTTTTAGTGTACCATTTATATGAAGCCGCGTAACCGTTAGTTGTTATCTCTGACTCAGCTGTAAAGGTTGCCGGCTTTCCAACTTCTAGTTTTTCCTCTGGGTGCTCTGTGTCTATGGCTATTCTTCCGGCTGTCACTGTAATTGTCTCCTTTATAGTGACAGTTACAGGCTTTATATCTGAGCAGCCGGTTGAGTTAGTGCCTTTTATGTAGTAAGTGCCCGACGCAGCTACTGCGCCTGGGTTAGCCAAAGCCGTGGTCGCAGTCGCATCTGTAAAGTAGGTGTATGTTAAACCGCTTGTGCTTCCGGTTTTTATAGCTTCAGCAGTCAGGTCAACCGTTGCGGGGGAACACACTGCCGCTGGATTTGTAATGACTACCGTAGCTGTTGGGTTCACTGTAGCAGTAACAGGAGTTCTTGTACTCTCACAACCACCGGGAGCCGTCATAGCTACATAGTAAGAAGCACTTGCCGTTTGGTTAGGTATAGTGTACGTGGAGCCCGTTTCTCCTATGATAACAGTTCCGTCAGGTCTGTACCATTTATAGCTTGCACCTGCCGGGGCACCTGAAGCACTTAGTGTCACTTGGCCAGGACAGCTTTGTACAGGTTGAGCCGTAGGAGGACCTATCACGAATAGTGATTGAGGGACTGATGCTTCCCATTTGTAGTTACCACTGTTACCGTTCGCGTTTTGCACAGTTACTGATAAAACCTGAATAGTGGTGAAGGCTGTTGACGGGATTTTAAATGTCGCAGTTGCCGCAGTAAAGCCCTCTGCTTCTGGATAGACATCAATGCTCAGGCTCGTAGCAGCGTTGGAAACGTTTAACCTAAAGCGTCCATCAGTTTTAGCATTACCTGCTTTTGTATCAAAGTTACTTCCTGTTACTTTCAGTGTTAATTCACCTCTGTTAACAGTCACACAAGAAAAGTCAACAGTAGACAGGACTGGAACACTCTTTTGTGCATAAACATGGCTGAACGTCCCTGAGACTATCAGCATAAGCAACATGTATAACGATCTAATAAATTTCTTTGTAAAAATTGTTCTCATAAGAAAGGGTTTAAAGGGTTTTGGTTGTATAGAGTCAATTATTTATACAAAAAGGTCAATCGGGAAAAATAGAGGCAAAGTAGTAGCACCCACGATTTAAAATCGTGCTAAAACACACCAGAATATCATTATCCTCGGCGTTACTGCGTTAAAATATCGTCGTCTTGTCTCTCAGTAAAGCAGCCCATTTGTAAATGTACTTTTATAAAACTTAATTATAAGCACATCACAAAGGCACAAAAGGTATTAATTGTGTTTGATATATAACTTAAACCACTGCAAGTATACAAAGGAATGTTTCACATTAAAACATACAGATAAATATATTTTTATCTATCAAATATATTATTGCACTATATTAAACATTAAATCAATATAATATTTACATGATGTCAAAACATCGTACACAGACACGGGTCTAAATATCAGACAGATATACCAAATAGGGAATCACGCATGTTAACAAGAAACCTAATATCTATTTGTACCAAAAAAAATTAGTTTAAAGCAAAAGAGCCAGGTGAAACACCTGGCTCTTTTGCTTTAAACCCTATTAATTCTACTTCTTCAGCAGCTTAAAGCTCCTGACAACGCCGCCCATCTCTGTGCGCACGAAGTAGATGCCCTTTGGCAGCGCCGGCGCCAGCTGGACCCGCTCCAGCGACTCGCCCCTGCCCAGTTCCCTTGCCTGGCTGGCCACCACCCGGCCCATCGCGTCCAGCACCTGCAGCTGCAGCTGCCCGCCGGCCTCCGCCTGCACCGCCACGCTCACCTGGTCCCCCTCCAGCGGGTTGGGGAAGGCCCTGATGCTGTAGCTCACCGCGCCGAAGCTCACCGCCTTGGCCGTGTAGTAGGCAAACTGCCCGTCGCGGTCCACCTGCCTGAGGCGGTAGTAGCGCGTGCCGTACTTGCCGTTCTCCGTGTCCGTGTAGCCGTAGGACTGCTTCACCTGCGCGTCCCCGTTCTGCGTGCCCACGAAGCCCAGCGCGCGGAAAGCCCGACCGTCCTCCGACACCTGCACCTCGAAGCCCGCGTTGTTCTCCTCCGAGGCCGTCGCCCAGCTCAACTGCACGTCCTTCCCTTGCCGCAAAGCCGTGAAGTAGATGATCTCCACGGGAAGCGGCACGATCGGGGTAGAGCGTACTTGTAAATAAGTGGCATCGTAGCACGACCCGCTCATCTGTGTCATGTCGCAGCGAAACTGCAGGCTACCTTTAGGCACTCTTGCTAAGCTCAGCTCACTGGTACTACCGGCCTGCTGCACAAACTCGCCACCGTCTATGCTCATGTACCATGTAAAGCTGGCAGCATGCCCCCTGTCTATAATTTCTGAGTTCAACACAATCGTAGCTGGTTTGCCAATCTCTATGTCATCCGGTATCTTAATGTCAGATAGAGCTGTTGTGGGATTTACAACGACAGTGACAGGCTTTATGTCTGAGCAGCCGGCTGAGTTAGTGCCTTTTATGTAGTAAGTGCCCGATGTAGCTACTGCGCCTGGGTCAGCTAAAGCCGTGGTAGCTGCCGCATCTGTAAAGTAGGTGTAGGCCGAAACGTTTGTGCTTCCGGTTTTTATAGCTGCAGCAGTCAGGTTAACCGTTGCGGGGGAACACACTGCCGCTGGGTTAGTGATTTGCACAACAGGAGTTGCAACAACAGTAACGGTTACCTTGCTTTTACTGCTTTCACAATTGTTTTGATTTACTGTGCTTACCCAATAGTCCTTTTTGCTTCCTGTAAGGGGGCCTGTTGTGTATGTTGCCCCTGTTGCCACAGCTATAGCGTTATTTCCGTTGGTATCATACCATTTATACGTACTACCGGCAGGAGCCCCCGAAGCCGTTAAAGTTGCCGACCCCATAGGGCACACGCTTGTATTAGATACAATTGGTGCAGCACTGCCTGTAATCGCTTTCACTAGCACCCTGTTACTTTCACAACCAGTAGCGGTATTCACAATAGACACATAGTAGCGGTATTCACCAGGTGAAAGCGAGGGAGTTTGGTAACGCGCAGTGGTTGCTATGACCGCCCCCCCTGTTGGCTGGTTGTACCAACGATAGCCGTAACCTGTGGTCGCGCCTGAGGCAGTCAAGGTAACGCGGCTATTACCAGTACGACAAGCTATAACATCTGCTGCTGTTGGTGTCGGTGGTGAGATACAGGTTTGTGTGACGATAAGATCATCTAAAACCAAAGATATCTCTGTATTAGACCAAATAGTTGTTCTGTCAACAAGAAGAGCTAAGAATAAGCTTTGACTACTAGTCACGGAAAACTTATTTGATGTAAAAGTCGCATAATCTGAACTATTCACGTTATCTCCTGAAGAAGTGAGAATAACATTAGTGCCAGTAGCGCTTCGAGCATTAGCTGCAGATGTACCTCTGTTTATTTCAAGTTTACCTGATGCACCTCCCATTCTTGCTCTTACAGAAACCTGATATTCGTAACCAGGTTGTAGTGTAAGAGAAGGGTTAACATTAACATATCCTGAATATTGCCTTCCCCACACAAGAAAAAAGTCATACGCTCTACCTGTTAC
Source organism: Pontibacter actiniarum (assembly GCF_003585765.1). Lineage (NCBI taxonomy): Bacteria > Pseudomonadati > Bacteroidota > Cytophagia > Cytophagales > Hymenobacteraceae > Pontibacter > Pontibacter actiniarum. Next base: position 286,452 of record NZ_CP021235.1, on the reverse strand, counting down.
TGACAGCACCCCATTACTTACATTACCTGTTCCTGCATCAAGACTGTAGCTCACTCCATCTGGGCTAGAGAAATCCATCTTTTTAACCTCAGTCGTCTGTGCAGTAGCCACAGTAGAGGCTAACAAACAAAAGAGAAACAGCATGTAAGCTGCGGTGGACCTTTTGAGCTTTGATTGGGGTGCTTCAAAGAATAGCTGCGTAAAACTTCTTTTCATAAAAAGGGCTTTAAGGGTTATGGCTGTATAGAGTCAATTATTTATAAAAAAAGGGCAATCCTAAAAAGTGCAGACAAGAAATCCCCACCCACGATCTGAAACCGTGCTAAAAAACATAAGAATTTAACCAAATTTTAAAGTAGCAGATATAGGCTGCTCTTAGCTTATCTTAGCTTTAGAAAATAAATAATTTTACCACTCTTTTATTTTACTTAAACAGTAATGAAGGCTTAAAAAGGTATTTATTATATTAAATACTATACTTAACTAGGACACAAACATACAAAGGCTAAACATATATTAAAAGATAGTGATCAATATATTTTAATTAATCACCTATTAATTTGCACTAAAAACAATTAACAGTAACTATTTAGTATCCGTGTTTGAAGGCCCACAAGTGCACACAGGTCTATTTAACAGACACATATACCAAATATGGAATAACAACCCTAAATCAATAAGAGCTAAATAAATTGTACCAAAAAAAATCAGTTTAAAGCAAAAGAGCCGGGTAAAATACCCGGCTCTTTTGCTTTAAACCCTATTAGTTTTATTGTTTCAGAAGTTTCAGGTTATACATTCTTCCCTCCAGGTATACCCTCACAAAGTATACCCCATGTGGTAAGTCCGGGCTTATCTCCAGCTTCTTCGTATTGAAGCCTTTTTCTACCGTCAGGCTACGCTGCAGCACTTGCCGACCGGCGGCATTCGCTACAGTTACCTGCACCTCACCGTCCTGCTCCGCTGCAATGTCCAGCGTCAGCTCTGTGTTGAACGGGTTCGGGAACGCTTTCACCTGGCTGGCCACGTCGCCGAAGGTTACCACGCTCGGGCCGAAGTACTCAAAGTTGCCATTCAGGTCCAGCTGCTTCAGGCGGTAGTAACGCGTGCCGTACTTGCCGTCAGACTTGTCTGCATACCTGTACACCTGCTTTACTATCGCGTTTCCGTTCTTCGTCTCCACAAAGGCCAGCTTCCTGAAGTTGAAACCGTCCTCCGACACCTGCACCTCAAAGCCGGCGTTGTTCTCCTCCGAGGCTGTTGCCCACTCCAGCAGTACCTCGTTGCCTTGTTTCAGGGTCTTGAAGTAGATGAGCTCCACAGGAAGCGGTACGACACCGATGTTGGTTAGCGCGTACAGCCTGCAAGTAGCCCCGTTAAACACCTCCGCCTTTATTTGCACATTCTCGCCTGGGGCAGCTTCGATGTATTCGTTGCTTGTACCTGACTGTACAGGCATTCCCCAATCATCTGCAGGCGCTATTCTTCTGTACCACACAAACACTGGGTCCTCTCCGAACGCACCTTCAGGAATCGGGTCCTCTTCACTGGCCTCTACGCGCCACTGCGTGTTGTTCTCTATCAGGTACACACCCAGTACAGGCTCAGTTAGCATAACAGGGGTAGTGAAGCTGACAGTACTAGAGGCAGTAGCACTAGCGCAATTCTCCGCATCGGTAACGGTAAGGGTATAAGTACCTGGCACCGTTGTTTCGAAGCTAGGTGTAGTAGGCACCGGCCCTTGCCAGGCAGCAGGAACTGACCAGCTGTACGTATAGCCTCCTGTTCCACTGGTCACGTTAGCGGAAACGGTTGCTCTAGTACCTCTACAGGCTGATGCGTCCTCCAGGGCAACGATCGGCAGCGGGTTGATGACCACATTCGCGCTTCCTGTCATACTTTGCGAACATGCTGCGGTTGTAGAACTGACAGCCGAAGTCGCGACAACTGAGTATGCACCGGTTACAGTCTGGTTGCCGAAGCTAATCGGGTTACCAGTTCCCGCTACCGTAGCCAGGTTCGTTGTAGATCCGTTTACTGTTCGCCTTAGCTGGTAATTTACGCCCGTTTCAGAGCTTGCCAGCCCAACCGGCACCCCGCCTCCGTTCGCACAGGCTTCTCCTCCACCGGTTACGGCAAACGCAGTTGGCAGTGGCGTTACAAACACATTAACAGGTCCGTAGGCAGGAGGGCAGGCACCGTTAGCGGAAACAGGCTGCACGGTGTAACTGCCGGCGGTAGCCTGGTTGCCAAAGCTTATGGCACCACCTGTACCGGCTCTGGTAGCAACAAGCTGGGCATTGCCATTCACAGTCCGGATCAACTGATAGTTAACGCCTTCCTGAGAGCTGCCGATCCCCACAGGCACCCCCGCACTTCCTGCACAGAAGGCACCGCCACCGGTTAAGGTCTGAGGCGTCACCACAACCATGGTTAAAGTGTTACTCGACGCCGCAGGCTGGCACCTGTTTTCGGCAGATGTAAAGTTCAGGCTCACCACATCACCGTTGTTCAATGTGCTGGACGTAAACGTCCTGCTGGCAGAGAACGGAGTTGTTTGGATAACCGTTCCAGCGCTGTTTGTAACGACCCACTCCATAGTGAGGTTCACATACTCCGCGTTAGGAGTGGCTGTAAACTCTACAGGAGTACCGGGGCAGATGGAACCGGTTGGCAGCCTGCTGATGGAAACGCCATAGTTGTCTGACCGGCCAAGGTAAATTCTGTTAGAGAACAGTACGGCACTGCCAGGGTTAGCTGGCACCAGGTCAGGACGGTTCGCAAAACTAGGGCAACTAAGGCTGGCACCACTCTTAGGCGTGGCTCTTACCGTGTAGTAGTCAGTGGATGACAAGCCGGACAGGCTTATCTCCCGCACGACTTGCCCGTTAGCACGGTCGTTGACGTCGTTCTTCCACCAGTCAAACACAAACTGATCCGACACGTCTGTTCCACCTACCCAAGTGATTTGCTCATACCTTGGGTTAGCAGGATAGTTAACAGACTCCACGTTTGCCAGCACCGTGGCAGTGTAGGTGGTATTTACCCCGGGGCACACCGGGAATGGGCTTGCAGTGAGCACCAGTGTGTAAGTAGTAGTAGGTGTAACCGATATCTCCACAGGTGTGCTGATACTAACAGTTGTACCGGCACAGGCAGATGACCGGACCACACGTCTGAACCAGGTTCGGTCCCTTAGGGTACCCGGGCTATAGTTCTGGCCTGTATTGTTACCGGGTGCGGCGTTGAACCCTGCCGTAGCAGATGTGGTGCTACTCTCCCAGGTATAGGTATACGTACCAACTCCGCCACCACCAGTTGGGGTGCTTCCTGTAAGAGTGTTAGGAGCCGTACCTTCGCAGATAGTTTGCGCCGCACTGATGGTGTTGCCACCAAGAGCTGGCCTTACCGTGATAGTTGCTGCGCTTGTGGAAGAGCACCCATTCGCTGTAACAGTCACAGTGTAGGTACGTGAAATGTTTGCCGGGTCAGTGTTGGTGATTCTAACTGTAGGCTGTGCCACGTTTGCTGCACTAAGGCCGGTTGCCGGCGACCACTGGTAAGTATAGCCTGTAACTGGGGCAACGCCGAGCGTTACTTCCTCACCGGAGCACACGGTTCTGTTTCCACCTGCATTCGCTACAGGGAGAGGGTTCACAGTTAACGTTACAGTACTTGTAGCAGAGCCACAAGGAGGTATAGTGTTACTGTTTGCTGTCAGCTGGAGCGTAACGGTACCCGTGCCGGTTACTGTCACAGCCGAAGTGAGGCTGCTGGCGTTTTCAATACTGGCCGATGCACTACCTGTGCTACCCAGCACGCTCCACACACCATCGCCGTCAGTCACGGTGCCTGCCAGCGTAAAGGAAGTTCCTCCTGGCGTGGCACATTTCGCTTGGGCAGGTCCTGCGTCTGCGGTTGGCAGCGGGTTCACTCTCAGCACGACATCGTCTGTAGTTGTACAACCTGCGCTTGTTGCCGTTAACCTTAAGATGGCTGACGCGCTCGTAACGTTAACCGTAGTGGACAAAGCCTCGTTGTCCGCAATGTCCGCTGTGCCGCTGATGACACTCCATTCCACTGTACCCAAAGAGGCGCTGCCATTCAAGGTGAAGGAGGTTGATGCTCCCCCCGAACAGGCAACCTGGTCAGCGCCAGCGTTTACGATTGGCACCTCATTCACAGTTGCTCTCACGGCTACCCTTCCTGTGCTCTCGCAACCCGCGCTGCTTAAGGCTGCCACATAGAAATCGGTTGTCTGGCTTACGGTTGTTGTAAACGCAGCGCCCTCTCCTAAAATCTGGCCTCCTGTAGCGCTCGCGTACCAGCGGTAAGAGCCGCCTGCAGGAGCTCCACTTGCGCGTAATGTAACCGATCCCGGGCCGCAGCGCTCAGCGCCTGTCACATCTCCCTGTGCCAAAGCAGCTGGCAGCGGGTTAACAACCAAATCCAACTCTTCCACAGCCGCCGGGCAACTGTTGTTGCCGTTGGCTACGGTAAAGCGTATTCTCACGGTGCCTGTACCAGACACCGTTACCTGTGGCGTAAGCGAAGTTGCCCCGGTGATCGTGGCAATTTCGCTACCACTCACGATCTCCCAGGTATAGGTAGTGAAATTATCAGGCCGGCCCGTTAACGCAAAAACGTTATTCCCACTTGGGTTATCACATTGAGGCGTTTCAGCTTCGATCATGGCTACCGGAAGCCTAATAATGCCCGCTGTTACCGGCAAACGGGCATCGCTTTCGCAGCCCTCCTCGCCCACAGCCGCCACATAGTATGTTTTTGAGCTTTCAAGAGAAGGCGTTGTAAACACAGCCCCGGTAAACGCCAGGTCACCTCCGGTAGGAGCAGTATACCAGCGGTAGGTTCCGTTTGCAGGTGCCCCTGTGGCTGTCAGGGTTACTGAGCCAGGCCCGCAGCGCTCTACCCCCGGCACATCAGATGCGACAAGAGCCTCCGGCACAGGGTTTACCACCAATTCTACCTCCGCCACGTCGGTTCCACAGCCGTTATCGCTTGTCACCGTCAGGCGTACTCTCACCGTGCCCGGCTGAGACACACTAACTGTAGGCGTGGTGCTCAGGATATTGGCTATGGTGGCAATACTCTCCCCTTCTACAATCTCCCACACATAGTCGCCGCTCGTAACGGTACCGGTGAGTTCAAAGACAGTGGCACCGTCCGTGTTCTCGCACTGCGGCGTTTCGGTGGCAATCGCTGCTATAGGCAGCGGCGTAACACTCGCCGACACCGGGGTACGCGGGTCACTCTCACACCCTGCTCCATTTACAACGGCCACATAGTATGTATCTGATGTTGCTAAGGATTCTGTCTCGAACGTAGTGCCCTCTCCAAGGGGCTGGCCACCCGTTGCACTAGCATACCAGCGGTAAGTAAAACCAGTGCCAGGGTTAAGTACAGTTAACACTACTGAGCCAGGTCCGCAGCGCTCTCCTCCCTGCACATCTTCTGCAGCCAAAGGAGCAGGAATCGGCTCTACCACCAGGTTAATCTCAGCTACAGCGGGTAAGCAGCCATTGGCCTCGCTTGTTACCGTCAGGCGTAATCTGACGGTACCGGGCTCCGTTACACTTACAGTAGGCGTTAGCGTGTTGGCATCAGCTATCGTAGCACTGGTGCCGTCACTTACACTTATAATTTGCCACACATGAGTTCCATTTTCTGCGTTGCCTGTAATGCCAAACACGTTGGGCCCGCTCGGGTTATCACACTGTGGCGTATCCGCGGTAATACTGGCAACAGGAAGCGGACGTATCGTTGCTGCAACAGGGATTCTGGCGGCGCTTTCACAACCTCCTTGCCCGACAGCCGCTAAGTAATATGTGGTGGATGCTTCGAGATATGGGGTCCTGAAAAGCGAACCTTCACCCACCAGAACCCCACTTCCGTTGTACCACCTGTAGGTAACCCCAGCAGTGATATTTGCTACCCTTAAGGTTATTTCTCCAGGGCCACAGCGTGCGACATCCTCTGCAACAGGAGCAGCAGGCAGTGGATTTACAGTAACTGGTAAAGTACTTGCTACTCCTGCCACGCCACACCTGTTGACACCGGCTACACTTATGTTCCCAGAAGTTGCGCCTGTGAAGTTTACAGTTACCTGGCTACCTGTTGAATTGCCTACAATTGTTGCCCCTGTAGGAAGAGTCCACTGATATGTTGTTGCGTTTGGGATTGCACCCACCGAATATACAGCCTGGGAGCCTGCACACACACTTTGAAGGCCAGAAATCACTCCTGCAGCCCCAGCTGGGCGAGAAACGTTAACTGTAAATGGATTAGACGCTTGAAAATTACCGCCACTGCCTTGCACTACTATAATAGTAATGGAAGGTGTAGTAACGCGTTCGGCGGGAATAGTTACAGTAATTGATTCCGAGCTTCTATTGGAAGGAGTAATGTAAGCAGAACTGGAGTTCACCTCAACTACTGCTGCGTTGTTTCCCCCTCCAGTCCTGAAATCTGTACCTGTTATTGTTAACACTAAGCTTTGGCCAGCAGGAACTGTAGCACATGAAGGGCTGATACTACTAATCGTCTGCGCCCAAGCCGTTTGCCCCATCATCTGGAACAGCAGCAGCAGTAGCCATACAGCCGTGAACGTTACACCAGGTCGGGCATTTATTGCCTGCGCAATTAAATGAGTAAAGCTTCTTTTCATAAAAACATGAATTAGGGGTGGGTTTAAGGCTGTCTCAAGAGGCCTGGGTTTAACTATTTTATCATCACGTAGAACAAAAGCATTAAATGCTTTACAGCAGGGCAAAAGGGAGCCGCCTGGTTCAGTAGTTCTTTTTTTAGAATTACCGCACCAGATATTGCCCTTCATAGGTAATTATCAGAGCACCAGCAGCCTATATCAACTGATTCACTATTGCTTCTTTACATTTCACCCCCAGACACAAGGTGTGGGCAAAAACAAGCAGAAACGGAAATTTATATAATGGTTTATATATTGTGTATGATTCTATAAAGGATAAATACCCTTCCTATCTAAAATAGTTACACACATATTTAAATATTTTATCAGAATAAGTATATATAAAGCTTTTTACTTTTCAGTATTCCGTGAACAGAAACAAAATATAAGCAAATTGTACTTTTACATAAGTAAGCGCTTTGTACCCTGTTCGAAAGCAGTGGCCGGTGTAGGAGCCGTGTTGGCTGTGGCAGAGCAAAGTAGTGTTTGTGAGCTAGGCGGGAGCGCCTGTGCCGTGAAAACAGCCTTGGGTAACAGGGTACGCCTCCAGCGCCAGCCAAGAGGTATGGCCCAAACTACTACCACAACACAGCAGCCGGAAGGTGCCCCGTTTCAGGACACCTTAAAAGGAAATAGCAATGTATCGCTATACTTGCAAAAGCCTCAGTAAAACAACAAATTGCAAGTATAACCGAACCGAAACACTAACCTTTGCTTCACCTTTACGCATGAAAAACCTACGCGCACTTGCAGCAGCGGCCATGCTGGGCCTTGGCTCGGTAGCTGTGGCCCAGCAAGCCGACACCAGCCTGTCCTACTACTTACCGGCTAACACCTCCTACAGCGACGCCATACCTACTCCAAAGCAGCTTTTAGGCTACAACGTGGGCGAATGGCACGCCAGCCACGACCAGCTGGCCATGTACATACGCCTGATGGCAGACGCCTCAGACCGCATCACGCTGACAGAGTACGGGCGCACCCACGAAAACCGCCCGCTGTACCTCCTGACGGTTACCTCCCCCAAAAACCACCAAAACATTGAGCAGATAAAGGAGCTGCACCGTAAGCTAACGGACCCTGCCGCATCTGGGGAGCTGAACATCAAAGACATGCCGGCCGTGGTGTGGATGGGCTACAGCGTGCACGGCAATGAGCCCAGCGGTAGCAATGCCGCGCTGCTGGCGGTATACCACCTGGCAGCGGCGCAGGGCCCGGAGATAGAGAAGCTGCTGGAGGAGACAGTCATCCTGATCGACCCGTCTATTAACCCGGATGGCATGAACCGCTTCGCCAGCTGGGTAAACACGCACCGCAGCAAGAACCTGGTAACCGACCCGAACAGCGCCGAGTTTGACGAAGTATGGCCACGCGGCCGCACTAACCACTACTGGTTCGACCTGAACCGTGACTGGCTACCGCTGCAGCACCCGGAGTCGAAGGGGCGCCTGGCCAAGTTCCACGAGTGGAAGCCAAACGTACTGACGGACCACCACGAGATGGGCACCAACGCGACCTTCTTCTTTCAGCCGGGCATCCCGAGCCGGAACAACCCGCTTACGCCGGAACGCAACTTTAAACTCACCCAGCAGATGGGCACCTACCACGCCAAGGCCCTCGACAAGATCGGCTCCTTTTACTACACCGAGGAAAGCTACGACGACTTTTACTACGGCAAGGGGTCTACCTACCCCGACGTAAACGGCGCGGTGGGCATCCTTTTCGAACAAGCCAGCTCCAGGGGCCATGCACAGGAGAGTGAGAATGGCGTCCTCTCGTTCCCGTTCACGATCCGCAACCAGTTCACCACCACCCTGTCTACCCTGGAGGCGGCCCAGGCCATGCGCGAGGAACTGCTCGCACATCAGCGCGACTTCTACAAAAACGCCCTGAACGAGTCCAAGAAGGCAAGTGTAAAAGCCTATGTGTTCGGCTCCGAGATGGACAAGGCAAAGGCCTTTCACCTGGCCGAGATCATCAGGCAACACCAGATAGACGTGTACCGCCCCAAGGACAGCTTTAAGATCAACAACGTAACTTACACACCGGAGAACGCCTACATCATCCCGACGGAACAAGCACAGCACCGCCTGATTGAGGCCATGTTTGAGAAGCGCACAAGCTTCCAGGACAGCCTCTTCTACGACATCTCCGCCTGGACCTTTCCGCTGGCCTTCGACCTGGACTACGCGCCGCTCACAGGCAGGAATTTCAAAAGCAGCCAGCTGGGGCAAAGGATAGACAGCCTGGCCTTTCCGGCTGGTGAAGTGGTAGGTGGCAAGAGCAATTACGCCTACGCGTTTGAATGGCACGGCTACTACGCTCCGCGCGCCCTAAACCAGTTAATGGACCGCGGCATAGCCACACGGGTAGCCTCGGATAAATTCACCACCGCAGAGGGCAAGCAGTATGATTACGGCACCATTCTGATACCCGTAAGCGGCCAGCCGGTTAGCGCTGAGGAGCTGCATCGCGCTCTGCAGGAGGTGGCACAGCAGAACGGCCTGAAGGTATATGCGCTGCATACCGGGTTTAACCCCCAAGGTATAAAACTGGGAAGCCCTATGATGCTGCCCCTGGAGCAGCCAAAGGTCATGATGCTGATCGGTGACGGTGTTAACAGCTACGACGCGGGAGAAGCCTGGCACCTGATGGACGAACGCTTCGGCATGCGGCCTACCCTGATCAAAACCAACGACTTTAACAATGTGGCATTAGGCAAGTATACGGTGCTGGTGATGGCAGAGGGATCCTACCGCAACATCTCCAAGGATAAGCTGCGCAGCTGGGTGCAACAGGGAGGCACCGTAATAGGCATGGGGCAGGCGGCCAAGTGGCTGTCCGATAACGGCATCGGCAACATTACCTTTAAAGAGGCCAAAGAAGACACACTGGCCCAGAAGCCTTACGCTGACATGTCGAACACCAACGGCGCACAGGTAATAGGCGGCGCTATTTTCGAAACGAAGCTGGACCTGACGCACCCGCTGGCCTATGGCTACACCGATGCGCAGATGCCGATTTTCCGCAGCAACACCCTGTTTATGGAGCGCTCCAAGAGCCCTTATGCCAACCCGGTTATGTACACGGCCACCCCGCTTATGGCCGGCTACATTTCAAAGCCGAACCTGCAGCAGCTCAAAGGCACGGCAGCCGTAGACGTTTCCTCGCTGGGAGCCGGAAAAGTGATTGCCATGCCGGACAACCCGAACTTCCGGGCCTTCTGGTACGGCACCAACAAACTGTTCCTGAACAGCATCTTCTTTAGCCAGATCATCCGCGGAGCCTCTGCCCGTGCCGATGAAGATGCCCATTAAGACAGCACAGCTACAGCAAAAGAAAAACGCCAGCGCAATTGCGCTGGCGTTTTTCTTTTGCCTGCATCAGGATGGGCAGGCGAGGGAAGTATGATGTAGTATGGAGCCTCTCGCCTGCCCTCCTTACTGAAGAGCTTTGCTAACGGCAACAGTGTCTTTCCTCTAAAGCCAGAGATGGAACAACAACAACATTCGTAAGCCAGCGGAAAAACAGCCGCCAGGCCAGCGCAGGCTTTAGCGCCCGCTATAAAACAAAAGAGCCGGTGCAGTAGCACCGGCTCTTTTGTTTTGGGCCTTTACCTCATCCGAAACCCCAGCATAATTTCGTGGGAGCCGGCGCTGTAGTGCCGCATCGGCGAAACGGTGATATCGTATGTGTAGCTTAGCTCGTACTGCTTCATAAACTGCAGCCCCACCAGGCCCACCACCGCATCCTGAGTGCGGTAAGAGATGCCGGCCCAAACCATGTCATCGTCATCCGTCTTGCGCCTCTTCGTGAAGTGGTAGGCCCCCTTTACATTCAGGTCGGCCTGCAGCGGCGCCGGGCTCACGTACTTGAGCAACACCGAAGGCGTCACCACGATGTTCCGGTTTACTTCAAACTTGTAGCCGCCGGACACAAACAGGTGGCGCGCAAGCCGGCTCGGGTCCTCCACGTCATCACGCTTAGCAATCTTGTTGCCCAGCACCTGAAAAAGCGACACCCCGGCATAGAACTCATCGGAGTGGATGTAGGTACCCACGCTCAGGTCCGGCATAAACGAGTTGAAGCTACCGCCCTGGGTAACCGGGTCGCGCTCGTCAGAGCCTTCAGCCAGGTGGATCTTGTTCGCATCGAAGCGAAACTGCTGCACCCCGGCAAACACGCCCGACGAAAGGTAGATTTTCCTGTTGATCGGCACATGGTACGCATAGGACAGCAACAAGCCGGTGCGAGTAGTCGGGCCGGTCTGGTCGGTGTACACATAGCCGCCGGCCCCATGGTAAGGCTGCACCCTTTTGCTGCGGATGCTCCGCTTAAACAAAGCTGTTTCGCCGCTCAGGTAGTAGGTTTTAGGGGCTCCTTCAAAGCCGGTCCACTGGTTGCGGTAGCCTGCCTTAAAGTTCCAGTCCTTCTCCAGCCCGCTGACAGCCGGGTTGATCAGGAAATAGTTAGTCATGTACTGGCTGTACAATGCCTTCTGCTGGGCTACAGCAACCGAGCCCATAAGCAGAAAGCAGCATATAAGTATGTAATTTTTCATAACGCTCTTTTTGATGGATGAAAGGCCGATGTTATCGCATGATGGTTACAGATCGCTTGAGCGGCGAAGAGCCGTCTCCGAACTCAATCACGCAGTAGTAGGTGCCGTCCGGCAGTCTCTTTCCGTTGTAAGTACCGTCCCAAGGGTTGGTGTAGCCTCTCGACTCAAACACCGGGCTACCCCAGCGGTTGTACACCGTTACCCTGCAGTGCGGGAAGAGGGTCGCGAGGTTCTTCAGCATCCACTTGTCGTTGATACCGTCTCCGTTTGGCGTGAAGCCGTTCGGGATGTCAATATCGTTAAAGCCTTCAACTGTGAACGTGACCTCTGCGGTACATCCGAAGCTGTCCTTCACCATCAGCGTGTGCAGGCCAGCGGCCAGGTTTGTAAAGACAGAATCGGCAGTAAAGCCCCCTCCGTCGACGGAGTACATATAAGGAGCCGCCCCACCGCTGATATTAGTCACGGCTGCGCTGCCGGACTTGTCCTGCCCAATGGCTTTGCTGAGCGGCGTTACCTCTACCTGTATCTGGTCTGCCTCTTTCACTTCGGCTGTACCCACTACTATGCGGCAAGTCTCGGAGAACTTGGTCACCAGTTGGTACACGCCTTTTGGCAAGCCTGTGAACACGGAGTCTTTCTGGAAAGTAAGTCCGTTGTCGATACTGTACTGCGTCTGGGCATTCTCCCCTACCGATGTAAAGGCGATAACGCCGGTAGCAGCACCAGTACAGCTCAGGTTACGCACATAGGCCAACTCGCTCAAAACCCCGGCCTCCACTTTTACAGGCTTGGCAAAGGTGCAGCCTTTCGCGTCTTTCACTGTTAAAGTGTAGCTACCCGGCACCACGCTGGCAAAGGTGGTAGCGGCAGTAAAGTTCTTGCCGTCCAGCGAGTAAGTATAAGGCGCTGTACCACCGGTCACCCCGTCTACTGCCACCTGCCCTGTAGCCAGGCCACAGCCTGCGGAGGTTACCATTGCCTTGAGGTCGGTTAGTGGTGGCGTGTTACGGATCGTAACCGTCTGAGAGTTCAGGCATCCGGCAGCGTCTTTCACCGCTACCTGGTACACCCCTTCGGCCAAACCGCTGAAGGCAGGTGTTGCCTGGAAGGTAGTGCCATCAATGCTGTAGGCATAAGGGCTTTGTCCGCCGCTTACCTGGCTGATCACCACCCTGCCGTTTTCACTGCCGCAGCTGGCATCATAGCCTGTGGCTGTAAAGGTTGCCCCGGCGCTGTTGCCTACATTCTCCCTCAGTTCAAAGGTGCAGCCTTCTGAGTCTTTGATGATGATCGTGTAGCCTCCGGCGGCAAGGTTATCAAAAGCAGCTGCTGCCTGGAAGCTCTTGCCACCATCTATACTATAAGCCAGCGGCAGAGTGCCCCCTGTTACTGATGTGACCGTGACCTTGCCGTTGGACTCGCCACAGGTTGCCGCCACCGAGGAGCTGCTGGCCGCCTTTGGCCCGTTGGTAGTTACGGTAACAGTGCCATGTGTAAGACAGCCGTTAGCATCTTTCACGTACACATTATATACTGCCGGCGCCAGCCCTGCAAAGGTGTTGGCGGCCTGGAAACTTGCTCCATCCAGCGAGTACGTATAAGGCAGTGCGCCACCGGTAACTTTTGTAACTGTAATAGAGCCGGTGCTGGCAGTGCAGGACGATGGTGTGGCCTGGGACGATAACTCTGAAGGCCCCGTTGCGTTAGGCACCGTTACCTTCTTCACGAGCGTGCAGCCGTTGGCGTCTTTCACCGTAACGGTGTGCTCCCCTGCAGCTATCGCCGCAAACATGTTGGTGTTTTGGAAGCTGCCGCCATTCAGCGCGTAGGTGTAAGGGGCCGTGCCACCTGCTACCGCACCCACCGTTACTGTGCCGTTGGCAGCGCCGCAAGTTGAGGCAGTCGCCGTCAGGTCGTAGCCTGTAGGCCCGGCAGTGTTTTCGACCACAACCGCCTTTGTAAACCTGCAGCCGTTGGCGTCTTTTACAGTGATGTTGTAAGAACCCGCCGCTAAGCCTGTTAAGGTAGCACCCGCCTGGAAGGTGGTGCCGTTGTGGCTGTAGGCAAATGGAGCCGTGCCATCGGTAACACCTGTTACCGTCACCTCGCCGTTGCTGTTACCGCAGGTAGCGGCTTTGCTGACAGCGGCAAAGTCGGCAGGGCCCGTAGCGTTAGGCACCACCAGGGCTGTTACAAACGTACAGCCGTTGGCGTCTTTCACGCTCAGTTGGTACGCTCCGGCGGCCAAGCCCGTAAAGGCGGCCGCGCTTTGGAAATCTTTCCCGTTGATGGCGTAGGTGTACGGAACCGTACCGCCCGTTACGCCAGCTACCACCACCTGGCCGTTGCTGTTACCACAACTGGCCGTGTACACGGTAGCCTCGAGACCAGACGGCCCAGCCACATTGTTCACCTGTACTTCCTTGGCGAACGAGCAGTTATTGGCATCCTTCACCTCCACACGGTAAGTACCGGCAGGCAAACCTGTAAAGGCAGCTGTGCTCTGGAAAGCACCTCCGTTCAGCGCGTATGTATAAGGAGCTGCACCGCCCGCCACAGCCGTTATTCTAATGCTACCGTTGCTGTTTCCGCAGCTGGCAGCGCTGGCAACGCTGGTGAAGTCGGCCGGTCCGCTCTTGCTTACCGTCACCCGCACTTCCATCACACATCCTTTGGCATCTTTGGCCGTGAGGGTGTACTCCCCGGAGGCCAGGGCCGTAAAGATGCCCGCAGACTGGAAAGCTCCCCCGTTGAGGGCGTAGCTGTACGGGGCGTCTCCCCCCGTAACGCCTGTTACCGTAATAGTGCCGTCGTTATCGGCACAGGTAGCAGCCTTAATCGTGGTTGCTACTGCTGTAGGTCCGCCAACATTGGCCACCGTAACGTTCTTAGTAAATATACAGCCATTGGCGTCTTTTACCGTGGTGGTATAAGAACCGGCTTCCAGGGCTGTAAAAGTAGCTGTTGCCTGGAAGTTCACGCCATCGATGCTGTAGGTATACGGCGAGGTGCCACCGCTTACGCCGGTTACCTTCAGTTCGCCGTTGCTGGCTCCGCAGGTGGAGGCTTTCGTTACAGCAGTCAGGTTTGATGGCCCGGTAATGTTCTCTACCACTATTTTAGCAGCGAAGGTACAGCCGTTCGCGTCTTTCACTGTTACTGTATGTTCGCCGGCGAGAAGAGAGGCAAAGGCAGTCTCAGTCTGGAAGGCCCCTCCGTCTACCGCATAGGTATAAGGTGCAGTACCACCGCTCACGCCGGTTACCGAAACCGCTCCGTTGGCATCCCCACAAGTAGAGGAAGCTGCCTGCAGCGTGAGTTGCGTTGGCCCGGCAACATCCTCCACCTCTACAGACTTGGTCACGATACAGCCATTGGCATCCTTCACCGTAATGGTGTAAGTGCCGGCCATAAGCCCTGTAAAGGTGCCCACACTCTGGAAGTTCACACCGTCTTTGCTGTAAGTATAAGGTGAAGTGCCGCCCGTTACCTCGCGCACAACCACCTGTGCGTTACGGTTACCGCAGGTAGAGGCAACAGCAGCCAGGCTGATGTCGCTTGGGCCGGCAATGTCTTCTACCTGTACCGTGGCCGTACCCAGACACCCTTTGGCATCTTTCACACTCACCGTGTAGGTATCGGCTGTCAGGTTACCGAAGTTTGCCTCCTCCTGAAAGTTTACCCCATCCATCGAGTAAGTGTAAGGGCCGACACCGCCTGCCACGTTGCTCACGCTGATATGCCCGTTGGTGCCCCCACAGGTAGTTGGCTGCGCCGATACGCTTAGGGTTGGCCCCTCCACGTTTCGTACCGCAACATCCTCTGTGAATGTACAGCCGTTGGCATCCTTCACCGTGATAGTGTAAGTGCCGGCAGCCAACCCTCCGAAAGTAGCGGCAGACTGGAAGGCAGCGTTGCCCTTGCTGTATGTATAAGGAGCCGTTCCGCCGCTTACGGTTGTAATGGTCAGCTCACCGTCGCTGCGGCCGCAGCTGGCAGCCACCGTGGTGCTGGTGAAGCTTGTCGGCACGTTAGCGCCCACTGTTACAGAAGCCGTTACAGTACAACCGTTGGCATCCTTTGCAGTAACAGTATAAGTACCGGCGGCCAGTGCCGTAAAGCGGGTGCCTGTTTTAAAGTTAGTGCCGTCGATAGCGTAAGTATAAGGAGCCGTTCCGCCGCTTACAGCACCAACCTGAATGCTGCCGTCGTTGTCGGCGCAGCTGGCTGGTGTAGTAGAGGCTGCCACAGCGGTTGGCCCGGCAATGTTGGTTACCGTAGCCGCCTTTGTAAAGGTACAGCCGTTGGCATCCTTCACCGTAATGGTGTGCGTACCGGCCATAAGCCCTGTAAAGTTTGCTGAGGCCTGGAAGTTTACCCCATCCCTGCTGTAAGTATAAGGTGAAGTGCCCCCGCTTACGCCGGAGATGTTTAGTTCGCCGTTGCTGTCGCCGCAGGTAGAGGCTTTGGCGCTGGCCAAGAAACCGGTTGGGCCTGCTATATTCTCCAGGGTGATCTTCTTAGAGAATGTACAGCCGTTAGCGTCTTTTACCGTTACCGTGTGCTCGCCCGCCAGCACCGAGCCAAAGCTCAGAGAAGCCTGAAAGGCGCCTCCATCCAGCGCATAAGTATAAGACGGCGTACCGCCCGCTACCGCTGTAACAGTTATCGTACCGTTTGCTGCCCCACAGGTAGAAGGTTCCCCGGCCAGGGTTATACCGCTCGGCCCCGGGATATTTGTTACTTCTATCGTTTTGGCAAGTGTACAGCCATTCGCGTCTTTCACGGTGATGGTATATGTACCTTGGGCAAGGCCTGTGAAAACGTTGGAATCCTGGAAGCTCTGCCCGTCTCTGCTATATGTAAAGGAGGCGGCGGCACCCGTCACGTTTTCAACTGTAACGCGCCCGTTGCTGCCGCCGCATGTAGAGGCGACCGCTGCCAGTGTAAAGCTCGGCCCGGCGATGTTGCTTACCGTCGCCTCCTCTGCGTACACGCAGCCGTTGGCATCTTTCACCGTTACCGTATAAACGCCTTCGGCCAGCCCTGTAAAGGCAGTGGCACTCTGGAAGTCTTTCCCGTTGATGGCATAGGTATAAGGTGTAGTGCCCCCGCTTACGCCGGCCACCACTAACTCTCCGTTGCTGTTACCGCAGGTAGAGGCCTTGGTCATGGCGGTTAAATCGGAAGGCCCGCTGATGTTGGTTACCGTCACATTCTTCGTAAACACACAGCCTTTCGCGTCTTTCACGGTGATGCGGTGTACTCCGGCTGCCAGCCCGGTAAGTGTAGCAGATGCCTGGAAAGCATCACTCCCCTTACTGTAAGTATAAGGAGCCGCTCCGCCTGTAACACCCATTACGGTTACTTCCCCGTTGCTGGCCCCGCAGGTAGATGCCTTAACAGAGGCGGCAAAGGCTGTCGGCGCGTTCGTTCCTACTTTAACTATAGTTGTTACCGTACAGCCGTTCGCATCTTTCGCAGTAAGGGTATAGTCTCCCGAGGCCAGGCCGGTAAAGCTTATACCTGCCTGAAAGCTGGTGCCATTGATGGAGTAGGTGTACCCAGTGGTACCTCCTATTACGTTGCCCACCAGGATGCTGCCGTCGTTGTTGGCGCAGCTGGCCGACTGTGCAGTAGCCGCCACAGCAGTAGGCCCTGCGATATTGGCTACCGTAAAGCTCTTGCTGAAGGTACAGCCGTTGGCGTCTTTCACCGTAACGGTGTGCGCACCGGCGGCCAATCCGGCAAAGGTAGTCGCAGACTGGAAAGCGCCGTTGTCTATACGATAAGTGTACCCCTCTACGCCGCCACTTACGCCTGTTACATTCAGTTCCCCATTGCTGCCGCCGCAGGTAGAGGACTTTGTGGTAGCTGTCAGGTTGGTAGGGCCGGCCACGTCACCCACTGTTACAGCCTTTGAGAAGGTACAGCCGTTGCTATCCTTCACCGTGATAGTGTAGTCGCCGGCCACCAGCGAACCGAAGCTTGTTGAGCTCTGGAATGTGCGGCCGTCTTTGCTGTAGGTATAGGCCCCTGCACCGCCCGACACGTTGCTTACTACAACGCTGCCGTTGTTGCCTCCGCACGTAGAGGAATCCGCTGTCAGGGTCATATTAGCTGGCCCGGCGATATCGCTTACCGCCACCGGCTTCACAAGGGTGCAGCCGTTGGCATCCTTTACAGTGATGCTGTAGGAACCCGCCACCAGGTTAGCAAAAGTAGCAGCGGCTTGGAAGTTCACGCCATCTTTGCTGTAGGTATAAGAGCCCGCACCGCCTGAGGCGCTCACGGTTATACTGCCGTTGCTTCCGCCACAGGTAGATGCCTCGGCAATAGTGGTGAACGCCGGGCCTGCAACGTCTGCTACTGTTACACCCTCTGCATATACACAGCCTCTGGCATCCTTCACATAAACCGTGTAGCTGCCGGCGGTAAGCGCGGCAAAGCCCGCAGAACTTTGGTAAGTAACACCGTCCAGGGAGTAAGCATAAGGCTGTGTGCCACCACTCGCGCCCGTCACGGTAAGCTCAGCGTTGCTGTTACCGCAGGTAGAAGGCCTGACAGATGCCGTAAGGTCGGACGGGCCGGCAATGTTCGTAACTGTTACCGTTTTAGCGAAGGTACATCCGTTGTCATCCTTTACAGTAACCGTGTAAGTGCCCGCCGCCAAGCCTTCCAGCATTGGGTTAGTCTGGAAAGTCACGCCGTCTGCACTGTACTTATAAGGAGCTTTACCGCCTGTTATACCACTTACTGCGACACTGCCGTTGCTGTTGCCGCAGGTAGAAGCGGTAGCGGTGGCTGTAAACGCTGTAGGGGCCGACTTAAGTACCGTAACCGAAGTTGTTACGCGGCACTGGTTGTTGTCTTTAGCCGTTAAAGTATAGGTTCCGGAGGCAAGGCCCGTGAACACAGTGCCTGCCTGGAAGTTCGTGCCATCAATGGAGTAAGTATAAGCAGGTGTGCCGCCGTTAACGCCACTTACCGAAATCTGGCCGTCGTTGTTGGCGCAGCTGGCTGGCGTAGCGGTAGCGGTTACCGTGCTCGGCCCCGCTATGTTTGCCAGGGTAAAGGTTTTTACCGTGGTACAGCCGTTCGCATCTTTTACAGTGATGGTGTAGTTACCGGCCGCGAGGCCTGAAAACATGGCCGATGCCTGGTAGGTGCTGCCACCGTCCCTGCTGTACGTATAGGATGGCGTACCTCCCGTTACACCGCCAACGCTTATGCTTCCGTTGCTCTCGCCGCAAGTGCTGCTGCGTAAGCTGGCCGTAAAATCCGAAGGGCCCGGCATTTCGGTGATGGTGAAGGACTGTTGCACAGAACAGCTCTGCCCGTCGCTTACGCTGACAGTGTAGGTACCGGCAGGCTTGTTGCTGATGGTAGCTGTTGTTTCGCCGGAGCTCCATTTATAGGTAACCGGTGCCTGCCCGCCTACTACCGTCGCAGCCACTGTGCCTGTCGCCCCGCCGCATACCACAGAGGTACCCGACAAGGTAAGGTTCATGGAGTAGAAAGTCAGCAGCACCTCGTCCTGCAGGGGTGAGCATGATCCGTTTCCGGTTGAGGTAAGGGTCAGCTTCAGTGAGCCGGCCCTGATTTCGTCTGCTGTAGGGGTGTACACGGCATTCAGCGCGGTGTTGCTCGGGCTAAATACCCCGCGGCCGCCACTCCAGATGCCGCCTGTAGCTGCCGTAACCGCACCTGCCAGCTGCACCGCGTTTTGGGAACAGGCAAGCTGGTCCGGGCCGGCGTTTACCGTGAGGTTAGATACAACGTTAACGGAAGCTGAGAAGGTTTTACAGTTCGGGTAGTTCTCGTTTCTGGCTTCAAACGTATACGTTCCGACTGCGGTGGCTCTGTAGACACGGTCTGTCCCTACAAGTTTGCCGCTGCTGTCGGTCCAGAGGTACGAAAAGTTGCCGCTGCCGCCGGTCACGTTGCCGACCAGGTCTACGCCGTTACCGCCGGGGCAGATAATGGCAGGCTCCGGCCCGATGGTAACTACCGGCTCCGGGTAAAAATACACCCTTACCACATCGCAGTACGGCAGTGTGGAGCAAGGCGAGTTAACCGAGGCTCCGCACACTTCATAGTCGACAAAGGCCGGTACGTTCGCATCAGGTGTTACTACCGGGTTTGCCTTTCCGTTCGGGAAGCTCAGGTATTTATCATAGGCTCCTCCTCCGGTAATATCCCGCCAGGTTATTGATGATTCCTCGAAGGCGATCGGTGCGCGAAGTATGGCCGAGCAGCCAGCCGTTACGGAAAGGTCTGGCTGCGGCTCAAACGCTGCAATAGACTTGATAACAAAGCGCCCTTTGGCGTTGCCCGGCATGCACAGCGTCAGCACGTGCGGCCCTGTGCCCTCCACACAAATAGGCTGCCCCACGGGTACATAGCCTCCGCAGTCAATCTGGTATCCCATGGAGCCTGACGGTACCGGCCCATCCGTAATGGCGAATTCCAGGCCGGCGGCGTTTCTGTCTAACGTGATGTTGAACTGGATACAGTTGTCGTTGCCTGTCGCTCCGCACAACTGCCCGTTTCTGTTTACGGTGCCGGAGTCCCAGGTGCCGTTGGGTTTCCCCGTCAGGTCTACGTCATAGGTCGGAACGGGAACCACCGCCACGTTGATACTGGCCGTTCTGGTGCACCCGTTCACATTCACCGTGAGGGTGTACGTTCCGGCGTCGGCACTTGTCATGCTTGGCCGGGTAGGGTTCTGAAGCTTAGAGGTAAAGCCGTTTGGCCCGGTCCAGGAGTAAGTGGCCCCGGCAACGGTGGTGGCGGTCAGGTAAAGGGTGCTTCCAAGACCCGGGCTGTTGCTGGTAAGCGTCGGCACGGCCGGAAGCGCGTTTATTGTCAGGTCTTTGCCGTTATCAGTACCGGGTATGCTGGCGTCGGATGCGTACACCCGGATGCGGTATTTAGAACCGCTCGCCGCACTGGCTGGTATCACAGCGTTTATACTGCCGGTATTGCTGGTAACGGTTCCGATCGTTACAGGGCTGTCAAAGCTCCCGGTCGCATCCGAAAGTTCTGCCCGGAAGTTACGCCCCAGGTTTATATTGGTTCTGTAGTTAACTGTAACCGCCTGCCCCGCGCAGTATGGGCCATTGGTAACGCTGGTTGTGACCAGTGCCGGCAGGAGCTTGGAGATAAAGATCTCCTCTCCTCCTCTGTTCGGGATCGGGATACCGCCAAAGCTTGTGGTGGCTCCCTGGAAGTACCCGGTTACGTAAGCGTTTCTGGCCGCATCCGAAACAATGCCAAAGCCACGGTCATCCACACCGCTACCAGCGCCAATCGCCCACTGCACCACACCGCTGCCCAGGTAATGGGCTGCAAAAATATCGAGGCCGCCCGTTGTTCTCAGGGTAATGCCTCCTACAGACGCGGTGCCGCTGAAGCTGCCCGTCAGGTACAGGTTTCCGTTGGCATCGGCAGACAAACCGTTTAGCTCGTCCGTACCCGCGCCACCGGCTGACTTTGCCCAGAGGCTGGTTCCGGTGTTGGAGTATTTAGCCAGAAAGATGTCCTGGCCGCCAGCGCTGCTCAGCGATTGGGTTCCGAACTGGGCTGTTCCGTTATAGTTACCGCCCAGGTACAGGTTGTTCCCCGCATCCAGCGCCAGGCTCGTTACTTTATCGGCTCCAGCGCCTCCGGCTTTTTGCGCCCAGGTAAGGCTTCCGCTGTTGCTGTAAGCAGCCAGAAAAATATCCTGTCCACCGCTGCTCGCCAACCTGGTGCTGCCCAGGGCAAGGGTGCCGGCAAAGTTACCGGTTATGTAAACATTGCCGCTAGCGTCAACCACAGCTCCGGTGCCCTCATCAGCTCCAGTACCGCCAGCCTGCTGCGCCCAGGCAAAAGAACCGTCTGGGTTTAGCTTCGCCACAAAGGCGTCCAGGCTGCCCTGGCTACTCAGCACGGTGCTGCCAAAGGTGGCAGCGCCCTGAAAGCTGCCGGCCAGGTAGCTGTTCCCGGCGGCATCTATCGCTATGCTGTTGCCTTTATCAGCCGCAGAACCGCCCGCTTTTGTTGCCCACACCACATCGCCATTGTTGTTATACTTGGCGATAAGGATGTCAGCGGCTCCGTTACTGGTTAACGTACGCCCGCCCAGTGTAACAGAACCGGTAAAAGTGGTTGTGAGGTAGCTGTTCCCGGCGGCGTCCGTCTTGAGGCTGCTTCCATCTCTTAGGTTTGTGTCAGAGATTTTCCGGGCCCAGGCAAAGCCCCCGCTGTTGCTGTACTTTGTCAGGTAGGTACCTGTCCCGGATGTGGACAAGGTTGTCGTTCCAAACAGCGCCGAGGGTGCGGAAAAGTGCCCCAGCACGTAGAGGTTCCCTGCGGCGTCCACCTGTATCCCTTCTCCATTGTCGTCCGAAACGCTGCCCGCGGTTTTCACCCAGTTAATGGATTGCCCCGACGACGGCAGGCTACAGAAAAGGGAAAAGGAAATGGCTGCAAAAATCAGTAGAAGTCTGTTCATACAATAACCAATATGTTGTAACTATTAAATGCTAGATGTGATAGGAAATACCGCTGTGCCTTCCTCTTGCAGGGTTGGCGGCAGCAACTGCCATAGGCGAAGAACAGGAAGGACAATCTGCTTTGGGGGAATCATTCAATTTCATAAACTGTGATTTGGATTTCGAGCTGTGTTATTCTGCTTCTGTACCGGTGGTTGAAAAGGCCTATTACCCCTGCGCCGCACCAGCCCGCCCGGCGCTTCGCTTTAAGCACCTCTTTTTAGGACTGGTTTTAGGACTGGCACGTGCCGGATGGGCAAACACTTGATTTACCCACCCGGCCAGTTACGCGGCTCATTACAGCCTGCCTTTTACAGCGCCCCATGCCTCACAAATTTTATATTGCACTTGTAGTGCATTGTTCAACATGGCTGATGCACAGGCAAGACGGGTTTTGCACTTATCACACAAACACCTTCCGAAACATGATGCAGCACACAACATCCCCCTGTTGTATGCTTACAAAATAAGTTTCAATTAACCGGAGGCACTACAAAGCTAAACATAAGCCGATTAAGCCTAAATAAAGCTATTGCCTCCTTTACCTGTGTAAAGTAAACAGGAATATAGTTTCATAGCAATACAATTTTAAGATTTCTGCCGGGCAACTAATTGTTATCTTTTAACTTATACTTATCTATGATTAAACCCAACTTAAAGTGTAAACATATATTATATTAGTACTATATATAAATCATTAATAAATACTACTGCGCCGCATACCACCACCCCCGAAGCAAAATGACAGCCCCGTAAGCGGCTGGCCAGGCGGCAGCGGGAAGCAGGTAAAACCGGGCGTAGGGTATGAAAGTATAAAGTCGTACCTTTGTGGTCTTATTCTTTAGAAGCTAAACAAAAACCGATTATGAGCGCCAGAAGCTTTGAACTGCTACTCGAAACCGCCTACGATTCCCCAAACCCTCCTGTGTTTGAAGAGGGGGCCGCTGCAGTATACACTGCTTTGGAGCGGGCACTGCGGGAGGCGAGAATAGCGACGGGCAAAAGCCAGGAGGAGCTTAGCTTCCGCTTTGAGCGGTTGCGCCTGGGCGTGGCCATCGCTTTTGTGAAGGCCTTTGTGCGCCTGGCGCACAACGAGAAAAGCAAAGAGGTGCTGGAGGTGTTGCAGGACGCCATCAAGGCCCGGAACACCCGCGAGATCGACAAAATCGTTCAGAAGCGCATCGCCTCTTTCGACCACCTCTACCACGAGATATTCGTGAACCCGCAGCGGGAAGAGATACTGCACCTCTTCGAGAGCACCCTGGATGCCGGCACCAAAGAAGAGCTGGACGAGCTGATTATGGATGGCCTGGAGCTGATGTCCGAAGTGGACTGGGACTACACGCACAGCGAGGATGACGATGATATTGAGCCGCTGGACGAGGATTTCCTGAAAAACCTGTAACCAGAGCAGCTGCCATGGAGATCACCCTGACCACTCCTGCTTTGCTGTTCCCGGCGCTGTCGCTGCTGCTGCTGGCCTTCACCAACCGCTTTCTGGGCCTGGCCAACCTTATCCGCAGCCTTAAGGACCGCTACGCCTCCACCCAAAACCGGCTGGTGTACAGCCAGATCGAGAACCTGCGCGTGCGCCTTATCCTGATCCGCAACATGCAGGCCTTTGGGAGCCTGAGCATGTTCGGCTGCGTGCTCTGCATGTTTGTGCTGTTCGCCGGCTACGAAACCCTCGGTAAGTATGTATTCGGTTTCAGCCTGCTCATGATGCTCATTTCCCTGGCCCTGGCCATTCGCGAGATACAGATTTCTGTCAAAGCCCTGGAGCTGGAGCTGGACGACCTGAAAGGAAGTTCCGCAGGCCAATAAGCTCTTCTTTCCGCCACACCTACACGCTGGCAGCGACACTTTCGCTGCCCCACTGTTTCTTTTGCCCTATCCAAAAAAATAAAGACAGAAATTCAAAATAAAACATTAAAATATAGTAAAAAAATCATAAGTTAGAGTAAGCTCTTTTGGGTACGGTTCCGGCGATTGTACTCCTGCAACTTAAAGCACAACAGCATGAAAACACGTTTACTGCTGCTGGCACTGCTGCTGCTCTTTTACTTTAACGCCTCTGCAACGCACATTGTAGGCGGTGAGTTTGAGTTGCAGCACCTGTCAGAGTACAACTACAGGCTCTTCTTTAACTTGTACTTCGACCAACTCAACGGCTCCCCCGGGGCAAAAGACGGCACCGTGCGGGTCACGATTTTTGAGAAGGGCACCAATCAGTCGGTCACCACGGTGATACTGCCACTCCGGTCCGAAAAGCCCATGAGCTACACCAATGTGGGCTGCACCACCAGCAACCTGAAAACCACAAAAATGGTGTACTCCGAGGACATTTACCTGGACCCCGCCATTTATAACAGCCCAGCCGGGTACTACGTGGCCTGGGAACGCTGCTGCCGCAACAACACCATCAACAACATCGCGGCGCCCGAATCGGCAGGCACAACATTTTACATGGAGTTCCCGGCAGTCGTAAAAGAGGGGGCCCCTTTTGTGAACTCCTCCCCCCGCCTTTCGCCGCCGCCCAACGACTACGCCTGCGTAGGGGAGCTTTTCTACTACAACTTCAGCAGCACCGACGCTGACGGCGATGAACTGGTGTATGACCTGGTGACGCCGCTCAACGGGTACAGCTCCCCCAATAATGTTTCGCCCCCCGCCTCCAGCGCCCCCTACTCCGAAATCAGGTGGCTACCCGGCTACTCCAACGCCAGCCAGATACAGGGCGCCCCGGCTCTCAGCATCGACAGCGAGACAGGGCGGCTTACCGTTACCCCCCTTAACGTAGGCTTGTTTGTGTTCGGGGTTCGGTGCCAGGAGTTCAGGAACGGTGTAAAGATAGGTGAGGTAAGAAGGGATTTCCAGCTACTGGTAAAGGCCTGCCACCGAAACGAGACACCGGAGGTAACCGCTGTGACGCATGGCTCTTCCACTCCTTACCAGGAGGGTCAGGTGCTGCGCATCGGGCCAACCGACTCCCGCTGCATAAAAGTATACTTTACAGACCCCGACAAAGACGAGCCGCTCACGCTTGCGGCCAAGCCGGTTAACTTTAACAACCACTATTTTCGGTTTGAAGGCGATACCACCGGTATCGTGAACACGGCCAACGGCCAGCGGGTGCTCGAGGCATCGCTTTGCCTGGACAGGTGCTTTACCACAAACGGGGAGACCTACCTGCTCGACCTGATTACCAGTGACGACGGCGATAACGGCTGCGGCCTGCCCCGGCAGGACACCCTGCGCATCAGCATGATCGTGGAGCCGATGTCGGACACGCCCCCCACCCTCTCTTTCTCAACAAACAAAAGGGTAATAGAGGTAGCAGCCGGAGAGACGGTCAGCTTTGACGTGA
Organism: Pontibacter actiniarum; assembly: GCF_003585765.1. NCBI lineage: Bacteria > Pseudomonadati > Bacteroidota > Cytophagia > Cytophagales > Hymenobacteraceae > Pontibacter > Pontibacter actiniarum. The sequence continues at coordinate 261,259 of NZ_CP021235.1, read as the reverse complement.
CGGGCAGCGACCCGGATGAGGAGGAGGTGATTGTTTCGGCGGTTGGCAAGAACTTCAACCTTAACTCTGCTAACATCACGTTTTCACCTGCCGCTGGGGTCGGCACGGTTTCCGCCCCCTTTTCCTGGCAGATTGATTGTGAAGCGGTAAAGCAGCCTTCTTACGAAATCGCCTTCACCGTCACCACTCCCACCTGTGGCCAAAACGTTACCAGGACCGAAACCATAGAGATCAGGACAAAGCAGTTTACGATAGAAGACAACGTTGCCTCTGGTGAGCAGACGATATGTTCGGGGCAGGTACCGGACGGCCTTACCGGCAGCACGCCCACCGGGGGGCCTGCCGCTTATACTTACAGCTGGGAGGTGAGCACCACCAGCGCCAGCAGCGGCTTTACAGAAGCACCAGGCAGCAGCAACGCCCAAGACTACAGCCCTGAGGCGCTCACCAGCACCACCTGGTTCAGAAGAAGGGTAACATCCGGCCTTTGCACCGAAAGTATAAGTGCCCCAGTAAAAGTGACGGTAAACAAGCCTATTCGGAACAACGCGGTGTCCGGCAACCAAACAATCTGTAAAAACACCGCTCCTGCGCTTTTAAAAGGAACTGCCCCCCAGGGGGGCAACGGCAGCTACACGTACCGCTGGGAATACAGCACTGTGAGCGGCAACAGCGGTTTTAGACCGGCAGAGGGCAACAACACCGCGCAGAACTACCAACCCGCCGCACTCTCCCAAACAACCTGGTTCAAGCGCATTGTGCAGTCGCAGCCGTGCGAAGCTGTTCCAAGCCAAGTGATACAGGTAACGGTGGTGCCCACTATCACGCGGAACACCGTTTCCGGTAACCAGCTGGTGTGTTATGCCCAGGCTCCGGCGCAGTTGACGGGCACCACACCAGCCGGAGGGAGTGGCGGCTATACGTACCGCTGGGAGTACAGCACCGTGAGCGCCACGGCCGGTTTTGCGCCCGCACCGGGTACGCACACGAACGCTGCCTACACAGCCGGCCCTTTAACGCAAAACACCTGGTTCAGGCGCGTAGCAGCGTCGGGGCCCTGCGAGGACGTCAGCAACACCGTACTTGTAACCGTTGACCCTTTGCCTGCACCGCCTACTGCCGAAGGGGCTATTATCTGCCCGGCCGAAACCGCAACCTTACAGGCCAGCTCGCCTGCAGCCGGATATGTGCTGGAGTGGTACGATCAGCCAGCCGGAGGCCGCCTGCTCCACACAGGCAGCACCTACACGACACCTGCCCTGCACACCACCACCAGCTACTATGTGCAAACGGTAAACAGCAACGGCTGTGCTACCGCAGAAAGAATACCTGTGTCCGCAACCGTGATGCCTCCCACCGCTGACGCAGGCCCGGACCAAACCATCATCCAGGGAAAGTATGCGGAGCTGAGGGCAAAGGGAGGCACCACCTACACCTGGTCACCGGCCACCTCGCTCTCTGACCCTACCCTGCCGAACCCGGTTGCCAAACCACAGGAAACAATTACCTACACCGTCACCACAACGTCGGAGTATGGCTGCGTGTACACCGATGAAGTAACCGTTACCGTACTGCCGCGCGTGGAGCCCACCAACGCTATCACCATGAACGGTGATCAGGTGAATGACACCTGGCACATCCGCAACATCGAGCACTACCCCGACTGCCGCGTCAAGATCTTTACCAGGTGGGGCGCCCTGATTTATGAATCGCAGGGATACAAGGAACCCTGGAACGGCACCCACCACGGCAAGTCACTGCCTATGGCCGCCTACTATTATGTGATAGAGCTGGGTGTAGGAAAGGAGCAGGTTGCAGGAAGCATCACCCTGATAAAATAAAGGCATGAAGCTCCTACACCTTTTACTCGTCCTGGTTATAGCCACAGCGCCTGTGTGTGCACAGCAGCTGCCACAGCACACGCAGTATGTACAAAACAACTTTCTGCTGAACCCCGCCGTTGCAGGCATCGAAAGTTACGTAGACCTGCGCTCGGGCTACCGCTCCCAGTGGGTGGGCCTGGAGGGGGCCCCTTCCAGTTTCTACGCCAGCGTGCACACCCCGCTAAACAAGCACGACAGAAACGCGCCGCAGCGGCACATGCGTGGCAACAACGCGGCTGCAGGAGCCAACAAGAACAACCGCTTCCACCTAAAACCGCACCACGGGCTTGGGGCTGTTGCGCAGATGGACAAGGCCGGCCTGCTCAGGACATTTTCGCTTAACCTGAGCTACGCGTACCACCTGCCCCTTACCAGCAGCCTGAACCTCTCCGGTGGTGTAACTGCCGGCCTTACCCAATACCGGCTTAAGAAGGAGGACCTAAACCTGGTAACGCCGAACGACCCGTTCCTGGCAGGAGAGTTTGGAAGTATGAACAAGGCGGACCTGGGGCTGGGGCTCTGGCTGTACAGCAGCAACTTCTATGTTGGCATATCGGGCTTGCAGCTGCTCCGAAGCGAGACAAGCAAATCGGAAGGAGACCCGCGCGCAACGCTCCAGAAACACTATTACGCGACCGGCGGTATCCGGATAAGGGCATCCGCACTGGTCACGCTCACACCGTCCGTTATGGTAAAAGTGGCTGAAAACGGGCTTTCCATGGTGGATCTGAACACCAAACTGACATACGCCCGGCGCTTTTGGGTAGGCGGCTCTTACCGGCACCACGATGCGCTCACGGGCACTGTCGGTATTTATGTAAACCACTTGCTGGATGTCAGCTACTCCCAGGACATCACCACCTCGGACCTCAACAAGGTTAGCGCCAACAGCCATGAGGTAGTGCTGGGCATCAAGCTGAACAACCCGCAAAAGGTAGTTTGCCCACAGTGGATTTGGTAACCTGCCGCCTTTCCCACACTTACACCCGGTTTGTTTTAGTACAAAGCAGTAACTTTGCACCAGGACTAATGTTATTGCAATGACCAACCCCAAAAAGCTGGCGATAAAGGATTTTGTGTATGAGCTGCCCGATAAGCGGATTGCAAAGTTCCCGTTGCCGGAGCGCGACCAGTCTAAACTCCTGCACTACCGCCAGGGCCAGATAGTAGACCGCACCTTTACCGACCTGCCGCAGCTGTTGCCACCGCATACGCTGCTGGTGTTTAACGACACCAAGGTGGTGCAGGCAAGGCTGCTGATGCAAAAAGAAACGGGTGGTTTGGTAGAGATTTTTTGCCTGGAGCCGGTGGCCCCTCACCGCGAGGTGCAGCTGGCCATGCAACAGACCGGCAGCAGCACCTGGAAATGCCTGGTAGGTAACAACAAGCGTTGGAAGAGCGGCCCTGTAAAATTACATTTTGAGGGAGGCATACTGGAGGCAGCGCGCGAGGCACAGCAGGAGGGCCATTTCCTGATACGTTTCACGTGGGACCCTGCCGAACTGACTTTCGCAGAGGTGCTGGAGCGCTGTGGCCGGCTGCCGCTGCCCCCTTACCTCAACCGCGACCTCACCCCCGACGACCATACCCGCTACCAGACCATCTACGCCAACCAGCAAGGGGCCGTAGCTGCCCCAACGGCAGGCCTCCATTTTACAGCGCGCGTAATGCACCAGTTGCAGGCTGCCGGCATGGATACGGCCTACCTGACGCTGCACGTGGGCGCTGGCACGTTCAAACCGGTAAAGGCCGAGGTGATGGAAGAGCACGAGATGCACGCAGAGCAACTTTATATTACCAGAACGTTTCTCCAGCGCCTGCTCCGGCAGTTGGATAACCCTGTTATCCCGGTGGGCACCACCAGCATGCGCTCCCTGGAAAGCCTGTACTGGCTGGGGGCAAAGGTACTGGAGCAGCCGGAGCTGCCCATGCAGCAGCTGCATGTTACCCAGTGGCAAGCCTACGAAAGCACAAACCCGCCTGCTGCCACCAACGCGCTGCAGGCGCTGCTAGCGTACATGGACCGCCAGGGCACCGATTACCTGCATGCCAGCACCCAGATCATTATAGCACCCGGGTATACTTTCCGCATCTGCCGTGGCCTAGTGACGAACTTCCACCAGCCGGAGAGCACGCTGCTCCTGCTGGTGTCTGCCCTGATCGGGGAAAACTGGCGCACCGTGTACAAGCATGCCCTGGATAACGGCTACCGCTTTCTCAGCTATGGCGACAGCTCTCTGCTGCTGCCGTAGCAAGGCTATACCTCAACACCAAACGGCAATAAAGCAGCAGGGCCACCCGATGATCGGGTGGCCCTGCTGCTTTAAGTATAAAAGATGCTATTTCTGCGCTTTTGCGGTCGTACCGTTCAGGCCATACTCCGAGAGTAGATACACCAGCGAAGCCATAGAGGCTGCGCCTAACTGCACTTCGCGGCGGTTTACCTGCTCAAAGGTATCGATGGCTGTGTGGTGATAGTCAAAATAACGCTGCGAGTCCGGTTTAAAACCGATAAGGGCTACTGTTCCCTGTCCCTTCAGCGGACCGATGTCGGCTCCGCCGTGACCCTCGCCAATGTTGTGCAGGCCGTAGGGCGCCAGTAGGGGCTTCCAGGTCAGCACCTGCTGTAGCTGGGCATCGCTGCCCTCTATGCCGAAGCCGCGCGGGGTAAAGCCACCGGCATCCGACTCAATAGCGGCAATATGCTTCTCGCCCTTCGACTTGGCTTCCTCTGCATACTTAAGGCCACCGCGCAACCCGTTCTCCTCGTTCATAAACATAACGGCGCGGATAGTGCGTTTCGGTTTAATGCCCAGATCCTTCATCAGGCGCAGCACCTCTATCGACTGCACACAGCCGGTGCCGTCGTCATGGGCACCCTCTCCCAGGTCCCAGGAGTCCAGGTGGCCGCCGACAACAATAATCTCATCAGGTCTCTCAGTGCCTTTAATCTCCCCGATCACGTTGTATGACAGCACATCCGGCAGCGTTTCGCTGGTCATGCGCATGTAGAACTTCAGGTTCGGGTCGTTTTTCAACAGCTTGCTCAACTGCTCGGCGCCGTTTGTGCTGATAGCCGCCGCCGGTATCTTGGCCACTCCGTCGGCGTAGCGGGTGTTACCGGTGTGCGGCACATCCTGGAAGTCGTTTGTCATGGAGCGCACCAGCACGCCAACAGCTCCCAGCTTGGCGGCTGCCACCGGGCCACCGCCGCGCTGGTCTACCGCGCCACCGTAGGCACCCATCGTCTCTACCAGTGTATTATCGAAAGGGCGGTTGAAGAATACAATCTTGCCTTTAACGTTTTTCTTACCCAGCTTCTCCAGTTCCTCAAAGTTTTTCACCTCCACCACTTCGGCGCTCAGGCCCGCCTCTCCGGTGCCAACCGAGCCGCCCAGCGCACAGATAGGGGCATCCGCAGTGCCGATCAGCTTGGAGTTTGTGATACGCCCGATTTCCTTATCGCCACGCACCCAATGCGGCACCATCACCGGCTGCAGGTACACACGATCCAGATCCATGTCTTCCATTACCTGCCGGCTCCACTCTACGGCAGCGGCGGCCTGAGGCGATCCGCTCAGCCGGGCCCCGATCTGCTTGGTCAGGTAGCGCAGGTTCTCATAGCTCTCAAAGCTGGTGAGGGCATTGTCGTAGATCTTCTTGATCGTGGCCGAGTCTTGTGCATAGTTTTGCTGGGCCATGGCCGGCATGGCAAATGCCGCGGCCGCCGCTACCATCAGGTGGCGTAGGTTCTTTTTGTTCAGCATGTTTGTTTTAGGTGAAGTAGAATGTTTAGTTAGAGGCCTTTAAGTTAAGTATTTTATTTCAGACTTATATGGATTGATGTTTATACTTTAGACAGGACCGTGGGTGGCTACAGCCGTTTTTACAGGTAAAAGCGGGCAGCGCGGTAGCCCGGGGAGGAGATCAAAAAAAAGGAGCGACAGCCTTACAGCCGCCGCTCCCGCACTATTACAACTAAACTGTCTTTACTTCATTAGCTTCTCCATCTGCTGCTTGCTCACGTCCAGCAGCCCCACCTCAGGCAGGCGGCTGGTGAGCTCGCGCCAGTTCTCATCTTTCTTGTAAACCTCGCGCAGCAGCCTGGCAGCCTCCTCTATCTGCCCGCTGTTGGCCAGGCCGATGGCGTGCCAGTACTTCATTTCGAGGTTGTTCGGGAACATGGCCTCGGCTTTTCCATACTCCTGCATGGCCTCCTTCATCTGCCCCTTCTCCACGGCCAAATCGCCTTTGTTCATGTGCTCATAGGCGCGGTACACTTGCAGGAGGCGCTCCAGCTCTTCCAGTGGCTTATCGCTGTCATCCACGCGCAGGTCGATGGTTTTGGCCTCCCACGGCTCGGCTTTCTGCCCCGGCACCACCACCAGCGCGGCCGACTGCTTTCCGCGAATGTCGCCGCCCGCCTGCTCTGCGGCCTGCAGCGCCAGCAGCACCCGCTCGGCCAGCGGCTGCCCTTCGCTTTTCTCGAAGGCCTTTGCCATGGCCGGCCATACTTTGTCGGTCAGCATCATGTTCGCCTGCACCGAGAAGTTCTTGCCCGTAATGTCGCCGGCGTACCGGATGCACTGCTTCCCTGTGTGGGCCGCCACACGGCCCTGCGCATCTATTATCGCCACCTGGCGCACCTCGCGCCCCTCATCATCTGCCAGCAGTATGGCCAGGGCCTCTTCCGGTGTTTTGCCCTCCTTTAGCAAGGCCAGCCCTCTGGGGCCAAACGATTTGTTGGTGAAAGACTGCGTGGCTACCGCGCCTACGCCCGCCTCCGCCCAGGGCACCGCCGTACCCACCGAAAACCAGTGGCTCTGCACGCCTACGGCCAACTCGCCTGTTTTAGGGTCGCGTGCTACGATGGAATACGTGTGTGCCAGCGGCTCCTCCGCCTTAAAAGCCTGCGCTTTAGCCGAACCGAGCACGCCCAATAAGGAAACTCCCATTGCCAGTAATATTGCTTTATACTTTCTCATTTTAATGGTTCTATACTTGATTCAAGTTGTTCGGGATAACCCCAGCTGCCACAGCACCTGCCAAAGAGGCAAACAGAGGCCCTGCTGCCCCAGGCAAAACCGCCGCGCCAGCACCCTAGCCGCCTGAGCAAGAGCTCCTACCAAATATAGTTTTTAATATAGCGCCATGCACGGATTTCTTCATCTACAACCTCCTGCAAAAATAGTAGTATAACTATGTAATAAGTTCTAGTTAGCTTTGGTGGGGATTTCCCCCTGCCATCAACCCTTTATTCATGAAGAACACATCAAGAGATAATAAAATAGACAAGATGGCCATGCTGATTGACGGCGACAATGCCCAGCCCAGCCTGATTGTAAAGCTTCTAGCCGAGGCCGGCAAGTACGGAGCGCCCACCATCCGCCGCATTTACGGCGACTGGACCACGCCGCAGATGAACGGCTGGAAAGAGTGCCTGAACAACCATGCCATACAGCCCATCCAGCAGTTTCGCTACACCGTCGGCAAAAACGCGACCGACAGCGCCCTGATTATCGATGCCATGGACCTGTTGCACTCAGAGCTGGTGGACGGTTTCTGCATCGTCTCCTCCGACAGCGACTACACCCGCCTGGCTACACGCATCCGGGAAGAGGGCATATTTGTGATGGGTATCGGCCAGCGCAAAACGCCCAAGCCGTTCGTTAACGCCTGTAACGTGTTTATCTTTACAGAGAACCTGACCGATGATATTGACGACCGTAAAATTGCCGAGACCGAGAAAACGGGCGAAAACGGCAGCGGCTCCAACCGCCCTAACCCCGTGCCTCTGCTGAAAGAGGCCTTCGCGATGGCGGTGGACGAGGAGGGCTGGGCACACCTGGGCATGATGGGCAGCAACCTGCGCCAGCTCGACCCCAGCTTTGACCCGCGCACCTTTGGCTACGGACAGCTGCTACAGCTCATCAAGGCCCACAAAGACCTCTTCACGATCCGGAAGGAGGATGACAAGGGGCGCTCTGCTGTGTACATCAAACGCAAAGACAAACGCCGAAGCAAACCACGCAAAAAGGCCCCCGAGGCTGCTGCAAACAATGCCTGAGCCTGTTTGGTTGTGCAACCGTAGACAAACCTGACCACATCCCATGAAAAGGACCCTGTACATACTGGCACTGTGCCTCCTGACTTTTGTTTCTGCCCGCGCACAGGGTAAAATGACCTGCTGCGCCAAGCCAAAGCCGGCCGAAAAGGGGCAGGCAGAGGCCACAGAGAAGTTTGCGATGCTTGGCAACGATGCCGCTTTCGTGCAGAAGCACGAAAATCCTCTGCCTTTTGCCCTGCAGAACGGCAAGGGCCAGCGCATTACCTACCAAACGCCTGACGGGAAAACAGCCAACGCCTATCTCGTTAAAGCCGAAAAAGAAACGGATGAGTATGTTTTTATGATCCACGAGTGGTGGGGCCTGAACGACTACATCATGCGTGAGGCAGAGCGCCTGGCACAGGAGCTAGGCAACGTGAACATCCTGGCGCTGGACCTGTATGACGGTAAGGTAGCCACCACACAGGAGCAGGCCGGGCAGTTTATGCAGGCCGTGGAGGAAGGCAGAGCCAGGGCCATCATCAACGGTGCGCTGCAGTATGCCGGAGAAGACGCAGACGTTGCCACGATCGGCTGGTGCTTCGGTGGCGGCTGGGCCCTGCAAACCGCCATCATGGCCGGCGACAAGGCAGAGGCCGCCGTTATGTACTACGGCATGCCCGAGCAAAATATGGAACGCCTGAAGAAGCTCGACGCCCCCGTACTAGGGATCTTCGCCAGCCAGGACCAGTGGATCACCCCTAAGGTGGTAGCAGCGTTCAGGCAGAACATGGAGAAGGCCGGTAAGGAACTGACCGTTAAAATGTACGACGCAGACCACGCCTTTGCGAACCCCAGCAACCCCAAGTATAAGGCCGCGTTTGCCGATGAGGCACATGAAGCAGCAGTCGCCTTTATCAAGGAGCACCTGGATTAGGAGACCTGCTTCAGGAAAACGGGAAAGGCCGGTGTCATCAAGTATGGCACCGGCCTTTTTTCTTTCAGTTGCTGTTGGCCCGGAAGAAGAACTCTGCAGGCACCGGAAAAACGAGCACCGGAAGCGGCCAAACGTTAACCAAACCACAACAGGCCAGTAACCCTCCCTTAACCTGCGCCACCTACTTTTGCGGCCAATACAAGCAAGCTATGGAACTAGTATTGGCCACTTTTTCGGCACTTTTTACCGTTGTAAACCCTTTCGGCGCCATGCCGGTCTTCCTCACCCTCACCCAGGACGACACGCCTCACAACCGGAACCAGCAGGCGCTGCGGGCCTGCATCTACATGGCGCTCATGCTTTCGGTCTTCTTTCTGGCTGGCCAGTACGTGCTTAACTTTTTTGGCATCCGGTTATCCGATATTCGCATAGCCGGCGGGCTGATGATTATGCGGGCCGGCTTCGGGCTGCTTACCAGCAAGGCGCACAGGGGCAGAAAAGTGTCCAAAGGCGTGCTGCAGGAAGGCCTGGAGAAAGACGACATCTCCTTTACGCCGCTGGCGATGCCCATGCTGTCGGGGCCGGGCGCTATTGCGGTGAGCATCGGCCTGTACACGCCCGCACTCTCCTACTCCGCCCTGGGCCTTACAATCTTTTCGATCGCCCTGGTAGCAGCCGTTACATTTATCATACTGCGCTTTTCGCACCAGCTCATAAGCTACCTGGGCAAGGCCGGGCTCCTGGCCCTTTCGCGCATCATGGGCTTCATTGTGCTCGCCATCGGGGTTAACTTTATCAGTACCGGCGTACTAACACTGCTGAGCAGGTAAGATTGGCACAGGCATAGGTTGCCATTCGCACGCTAAATTCCGTATCTTTGCACCATGCAACTGAAGAACGACTTGCTTATAAGAGCCGCGAAGGGTGAAGCCGTAGAACGCACCCCGGTTTGGCTGATGCGCCAGGCTGGCCGCATTTTACCTGAATACCGTGCCGTACGTGAGAGCCTGAGTGGCTTTAAGGAACTGGTGGAAACGCCGGACCTGGCCGCTGAAGTAACCATACAGCCTGTAGATATACTGGATGTGGATGCCGCCATTATCTTCTCTGACATCCTGGTGGTGCCGGAGGCGATGGGCTGTACCTACGAAATGGTGGAAAAACGGGGCCCACTGTTCCCCAACACTATCCGCTCGGAGGCTGATATGAAGAAGCTCCGCGTGGCTGACCCGCACGAGCACCTGAACTATGTGCTGGAGGCCATCAAGGTGACCAAGAGAGCCCTTAACGGCCGCGTGCCGCTTATCGGCTTTGCCGGAGCCCCCTGGACCATCCTGGCCTACATGGTAGAAGGAAGCGGATCAAAGACGTTCTCCCATGCGCGCGGCATGCTGTATACCAACCCTAAGCTGGCGCACCAGCTGCTCCGCATGATCACCGACACCACCATTGCCTACCTGCAGGCGCAGGTGCAGGCCGGTGCCAACCTGATCCAGGTGTTCGACTCATGGGCGGGCATCCTGTCGCCGGCACATTACCGCGAGTTTGCCTTGCCGTATATTTCCGAAATCTGCGACGCCATCAACGAAGTGCCGGTAACGGTATTCGCCAAAGGCGCTTTCTTCGCCCTGGAAGACTTCAGCAAGCTGAACTGCGAAACCATCGGCCTGGACTGGAACATGGAGGTTGCCAAGGCACGCCAGCAGGTTGGCCCAAACAAAACGCTGCAAGGCAACATGGACCCATGCCTGCTGTACAGCTCCTTCGACACCATCGAGCGCGAAACGAAGAAAATGCTGCAGGAATTCGGTCCGCAGCGCCATATTGCAAACCTCGGCCACGGGGTTTACCCAGACACTGACCCGGAGAAAGTGAAGTGCTTTGTGCAGACCGTAAAGGAATACGGCGGCGTTATAAGCGAGTAACAGCTCCTACACTATAACAGAAAAGGCCTGCTATACTTCATAGCAGGCCTTTTCTGTTTGTAAGCCGGTACACAGGCCGCACTAGCCGACAGCCAGGTGCGTGGCCGGGTACTTGTAGGCCGTGGTAGAGGCACGGGTACTGAGTGCCAGCGCCAGCGTCAGCGTACCTACCCTACCCAGGTACATCGAAAGTATGATTACGCATTTGCCCACATCCGACAAACCCGCCGTTATACCTGTACTAAGGCCTACCGTGGCAAAAGCCGAAACCTGCTCGAAGGCCAGTTTCAGAATATCGAACTGTGCGTCGGAAATGGAAAGTATAAAGACGAACAGGATGTTGATGATAGCCGCAAACGTAAACACCGAGAAGGCCTTGTAGGCGACAGAGTGCGGTATAGTACGGTAGCCTATCTCCATGTTGCGCTTGTTGCGTATGGTGGTCGCCACCGCAAAAAGGATAACCGTGAACGTTGTTGTTTTGATACCGCCACCCGTTGAGCCCGGCGACGCCCCAATAAACATCAGGAAGATGAACATCAGCAGCGTAGGCACCGTCAGTGCCGAGATATCCACGGTGTTGAAGCCTGCCGTGCGTGTGGTAACCGACTGGAAGAAGGAGGTGATAAGCGCCTCCGAAAAGTTCATGTGCGACAGCGTGTTGAAGTACTCCAGCAAAAAGAAGCCGACAGTCCCCAGCGCCAGCAAGGAGGCCGTGGTGTACACGATCACCCGCGTCAGCATTTTCCAGTTCTTCCAGGGCATGCGCATGCGGGTGCGCATGGCCGCCGGCGAGAAAATATCGATGATCGTTGGTATACCCAGGCCGCCAAAGATGATCAGCATGGCCACCGTTAGGTGCAGCAAGTATGAAAAGCGCACCGGCTGCGTGTAGAGCCCTTCCGGGTAGAGCGAGAAACCGGCGTTACAGAAAGCCGAAATGGAGTGGAAGATCGAGAAAAATATCTTGCTGCCCAGGTTGGTAAACTGCACCTCAGGCCCCCACAGCATAAACAGCACCACAGCCCCCACCCCTTCTATGGTAAGGGTCAGGAGGATCAGCTGGCGCAGCAACCCTTTGGTAGAGAAAAGCGATTCGCTCTCCATGAGCTCCTGCATGGCAACGTGCTGCTTCACCCCGATCCCCTGCCGCATGAGCGAAGCAAAGAAAGTGGCAAACGTCAGGATGCCCAGGCCGCCAAACTGAATAAGCGTCAGCAGCACCACCTGCCCCGCAAAGGTAAAATAGGTGCCGGGGTCCACCACGGCCAGCCCTGTTACGCAGGAGGCGCTGGTGGCCATAAAGAGGGCATCCAGAAAGCGGATCCCGTCCGGCGAGTTGGTCATCTTGGGCAGCATAAACAGACCGCTGCCCAACAGAATCAGAAACACGAAACTAAGCAGAAAGGTGATGGAAGGGTCCAGGTGCATCGTTCTCAGGTGGATGCGCGTCTCCAGCAGCTCCACAATCAGGAACACTAGCATGTACATAGACACAATCACCCTGTAGAGCTCCACCGACAGCGGTATGCCAATCCCATCGAAGATGTTGTAGATAAGCGGGATGCCCAGCATGTACGTGAACACCTGGTTCACGAAAACAATGGACATCAGCACACCCTCGAACCAGGTGCGCCGGAGAAACTTCTCCCGCTCAAAACTGTACAGTATCCGCAGAAAATAAATAATAACGAATATCGCCAGGATACCATCAATGGCATAGTACAGCAGTTGCAGCCGGCCCTGGTCCGTTACAACGCCATGGGCATAAAGCAGCAGGCCAACGGCCACAATGGTTAAGACATACGTTGTGCGGCGCATTACTTTATACGCCGTCAACTTGCTGTCATACAATAATCTGTTAAGTGATTCTGTGTTCATGTGTTTCAAACAACCTTATGCGCTGCGCCTCCTCATACAGCTTTTGCTTATCCACGGGCACCACGCCCACGTGTTCGCAAACCAGGCCACCGCCCAGGTTACTGAGGCCAGCCATAAATGACAGGGAGGTTTTTAGCGCCATACAGAGCGCTGCGATACTAATTACGGTGTCTCCAGCGCCGGACACGTCGGAGATGGAGCGGCGGTGCGCCCCGATGTACGTTTTCTCGTCGCCATCGGCTATAAAAACACCTCTTTCCGATAACGTCACCAGCACCTGCTTTACCTGCAGCTGCTGCTGCAGTTCTTCTACGGCGGCTTCGAAGGCGGGTAGGTTTTCATCTGCAAAATCGACCTTCAGCCCTTCCTTCAGCTCCTTTAAGTTCGGCTTAAAGAGCGTACAGCCCACATAGCTCAGGAAATTTTTCTTTTTCGGGTCGATGACGCTTGGCACCCTGCGCTCATTGGCCAACTCCAGGAAACGCTGTATGTTCTGCTTCGAAAACACGCCTTTGTCGTAGTCCTCAAAAATGACCACGTCGGCCTGCTCCAGCAGTTGCAGATAGCGCTCCTCCAGGTGGCGCTCCTCGTAGTCGGTGAGGTTGTGCTCAATTTCAGAATCTACGCGCAGCAGCTGCTGGGCACCGGCAATAATGCGGTGCTTGATTGTGGTTACGCGCTCCGGGCTCTGTACAATCCCTTCTATCGGCAGCCCCTTCTCCTCCATTAGGCGCAGGTAGTCGGCCCCGTCCTGATCGTCGCCGATTACGGAGCAAAGCAGCGGCAGCGCCCCCATGGCCTGCACGTTGAGTGCCACGTTGGCGGCCCCGCCCAGGCGCTTCTCGCGCTTCACGACGTTTACAATCGGCACCGGGGCCTCAGGTGAGATGCGGGAGGTTTTGCCCCACAGGTAGGAGTCAATCATCACATCGCCCACCACCAGTACTTTCAGGCCGTTGAAAGCCTCAAAAATATCTTCTAAGCTATTGATCTGGTTCATTACTGCAGTTTTGCGAGGCTGTTTTTAATGCGGCGCAGTGCCTCTACCAGTTTTTCGTCGGATGTGGCAAACGAGAAGCGGATACACTGCGGTGCACCAAAGGCCTCTCCGCTCACCACGGCCACGTGGGCATCGGTAAGTATAAACATGCTCAGGTCACGGGCACTTTCGATGGTGTTGCCGTTGTACTGCTTGCCGAAGTAGTGGCTCACCTCCGGGAAAATATAGAAGGCGCCGTTTGGCAGGTAGGTTTTAAAGCCGGGGATCGTGTCCATGATGCTCAGCACCAGGTCGCGGCGGCGGCGGTAGGCCTCCGTCATTTCCAGGGCGCTGGCGTTCCCGCCTTGCAGCGCGGCTGTAGCGGCTTTCTGAGAGATGGAGCAGGTTCCGGACGTGATCTGGCTCTGCATCTTGTCGCAGGCAGCGGCAATTTCGCGGTTGGCGGCCAGGTAGCCTACGCGCCAGCCCGTCATGGCATAGCCTTTCGAAAAGCCGTTCACGGTAACTACGCGGTCGCGGATAAAGTCGATGGCGGCCATGCTGAAGTGCTTGCCCCCGAAGTTGATGTACTCATAAATCTCATCGGCGATGATGTACACCTGCGGATGCTTCTCCAGCACGCGCGCAATGGCCATCAGTTCTTCCTCGTCAAACACGGCTCCGGTCGGGTTGCACGGCGAAGAGTACATCACCACCTTTGTGTTGGAGGTGATCGCCTTCTCCAGTTGCTCGGCCGTTACCTTATAGTCGTTCTCCAGGCGCCCCATCACCGGCACCGGCACCCCCTCGGCCAATTTCACGATCTCCTCATAAGACACCCAGTACGGGGAGAAGATAACCACTTCATCGCCGGGGTTTACCAGGCACAGAATAGCGTTGGCTATACTTTGCTTGGCCCCTGTAGACACCACGATGTTCTCCGGCACGAAGTCCAGGTTGTTGTCGCGCTTGAACTTTTTAACGATTTCCTGGCGCAGCTCCGGGTAACCCGGCACCGGGGTATAAAAGGTAAAGCCCTCATCAATGGCCTGCTTGGCAGCGTCCTTAATGTACTGCGGCGTCTGGAAATCAGGCTCTCCGAAACTCAGGTTGATTACATCGTTGCCTTTGGCTGCCAGTTCGCGGGCTTTCTTGGCCATGGCAATGGTTTGCGACTCGGCCAGGGAGAGTATTCTATCTGAAAGGATGGCTTTCGCCTCTTCTGTTTCTTGCATAAGCTTAATGTTAAGCTTGCAATTTACTCATAATGCCACAGACTTTCCAGCAGCACGGCTGATTATCGGGCGCAGCCAAAATAAAAGCAGCAGATTAAGGAGGAAGACAGGAGAAAAAAGCCCGCTGCCTACCAGAGGTTACTAGGGCACAATACTTTCGCCTTGTTAAAGATGCGCATGCCCACCACCACCTCATGGTTACCGCTCCCCATGCCGTTAAAGGCGGGCACGCCGCGGTCATAGGCGTAGCCCAGGTCAAAGATGTGGTTTATCGTGACGCCGGCCAGCACAGCGTAGTTTCCGTTTTGGCGGTAAGTGCCGCCCACCCACAGACGGTTGTCATACACGGCCCGCAGGTTAAAGTCCAGGGAGCCGGGCAGTGGCTGCAGCCACATGGCCATAACAGACGGAATCAGGCTGACCTGCTCCGTGATGTCGAATTTGTAGGCGGCCGTCAGAAAGTAGTGCTCGTAGAGCAGGTTGCGATCCTCTACCGAGTTATCGAAGTTGGTGGAGTTGCCCATGAGCTGCGTCACCGAGGTGCCGATGTAGAAGTTGCTGCCGTAGAGCCACAGCCCCAACGACAGGTTTGGCTTTACCATGTTCCAGTCTGACTTTGCAGCGTCGGCAGGGTTGGCGAAGGTGAGTTCATCGGAGCGCAGGTGCTGCTGGATCAGGCCCATGCTCAGGCCGCCCGACAGCCGTACATCCCGGGAGAGCCCCAGGTGGTAGGCGTACGCCAGGCTGGCCTCCGTTCTGGAAAAAGCGCCAAAGCGGTCGCGCACCGCCAGAATACCCAGCCCATGGTGCGGCCTGAACTGCTGACTGACACGCCCCCCCTGGTTCCTTCCGCCAAAAGACGGCGTGGATCTGTTGCCGCGCTTGCGGCCTGCCCCCTTTGAGGTGTAGCCAAGGGGCGCATGGGCACTCAAGTAAAAAGTGGTCGGCTCTCCCTCCATCCCCGTCATCTGAGACCGGCTCCCGATTTTAACGTCGGCATACTCCTCTATGCCTGCAATGGCAGGGTTAAGCAGGTAATTGTTGATGGAGTACTGGCTGTACTGTGGCTTCTGCTGCCCCAGAGCCAGCAAAGGGAGGCAAAGCCAGGCAAGGCAAGGTATAAGTAGTTTCATAGGCGTGTCCGCTGCGTTCCATTCTTTAATTCACGATATTCACATAGCCGGTAAACTTCTTCTTGTTGGGGATGGAGATGACGTAGAAGTAGGTGCTGACCGGTAACGCAGCGCCTCTGTAGGTCCCGTCCCAATCGCCCCGGTAGTTGCTCCGCTCAAAAATCAGGTTTCCCCAACGGTTGTAGACCTCCACTTTTGCCTCCGGAAAGTACTCCAGGTTCTTTACTTCCCAGGTATCGTTCACGCCATCGCCGTTCGGCGAAAAGGCATTGGGAATAACCAATAGCTGCCGCACCGCCACCACCACGCTGGTCGTGTCTTCGCAGCCGGCATCGTTCGTTACCGTGAGGGTGTAGCGGGTGGTTTGTGCCGGGGTGGCAACAGGGCTGGCAGTAGCGGGATCGTCCAGGCCGGTGGCCGGGCTCCAGGTATACTTTACACCGCCGCTCCCGGACAGGCGCGTGCTTCCGCCCGACTCTATTTCCAGGTCCTGCACGCTGGCCACCGCCTGCGGCACAGGCAGCACACTGGCCTGCACAGGCACCCGCTCACTTTCGCACCCGTTCTTTACAAGCGACACATAGTAAGTGCGGGAGTTTTGCAGCACCGGGGTTGTAAAGCTGCTGCCGGTAACATCTGCCATTGCGGCGGCGGTAAGCCCCTCATACCAGCGGTAGTCACCCGCAGCACCACCCGTTGCCGACAGAGTAACCTCGCCCGTGCCACAGGTGCTGCCGTGCTGCACTTCGGGAGCAGGAGGGGCGGGCCGTACAGTTACCGTTACCTTGCTCGTCGCGTAAGCTGTGCCGCACTCGTTCTCTACCTTGAGGGAATACTCTCCGCTTTCAGAGGCTTCTATCGTGCTGACTCCTGTGGCAACCTCCTCTCCGTTGCGGAGCCACACATACTGTAAACCTTTGTAAGAGGCGGTGCTCAACTCTACGGCACCTCCCTCACAGAAGGTAAGCTCGCCGTGCACCACGATCTCCGGCGCGGTGGGTTTGGTTTTGATGTTCGCCTGCACAGGCACCCGCTCGCTCTCGCACTGCCCGTTGGTGATGGCCACATAATAGGTAGTGGAGGCCGTGAGTACAGGCGTTGTGAAACTCGGGCCGTCTGCCCCGGCAAGGGCGCTCCCTCCTGTTGCCGCTGTGTACCACCTGTACTTACCCGGGCTCGCACCGGTAGCGGTGAGCGTTAAGGCTGTCTTGGTACAGCCCGTTACATCCTGCACCTCTGGCTTCTCCGGCAGCGAGAGCAGTTCTACGCGCTGCGCGTTTTTACTGCTGTAGGCCCCGCACTCGTTCGTAAGCGTTGCGGTGTAGCTGCCGGCTTCTTTTGCTACCAGTTCATGGGTGGTGCCGTCTACCGGGTTTCCATCCCTGTACCAGGCATAGGTAACGTCCTTGTACTCCGGCACGGTCAGTTTCACGCTGCCCCCTTTACAGAAGGTCAGCGAGCCAGCGGCCTCTACTTCAAAGGCAGGCAACGGCTCGAGTACCTTAAACTCAACTTTGTTTGTGCTTCGCACCGCACCGCAGAAGTTGGAAAGCTCCACTGTGTAAACGCCAGCCTCCCGGGCCACATACTCATGCGAGTCGTCGTAGACCGGCACCCCGTCCTTTTTCCAGACATAGGCCGCCCCCTCCTGCTCCGGCACAGACATGCTAAGGCTCCCCTGCTGACACACGACCAGCGGCTCTGTGTATGCGATCTTTGGAGCCTTCAGCTTGCCGGCCACCGACACAACCACATCCTCGGCCTTTCCGACACAGCCGTTGCCGTCGGTTACTTCCACACCGTAAGTGCCCGGCTGCGTCACGGTGATAGCCCGGGTGGTGGCGCCGTTGCTCCATTTGTAGCTTTGGCCCGGGCTGGCAGTCAGCAGCACGCTTCCGCCTGCGCACAGTGTGGTTGGCCCGTTAGCGCTGATTGTGGGCTTTACAGGGGAAGCGCAGCTGGTGCGGGCTTGCACGCCCTGGCTATAAGCAGACGGGGCAGTATGTAAGGACAGGCTGATAACAGCTATGACAGCAAAGCACAGCCGTTGCCAACTAAGGTGGCTTTTTGCGCCCGGGGGTGAAGCTTGCATAGGCACACTTTTGGATTATTCTTTAAACACTTTACATGTTACTAATTTAGATTAAAATAGTTATGTATATACTGCTTATAAGTACAATTTTAACTAAAAATAAGAGCTGCTTCACCTACTGCACCAGCACAAAAACACCGCAGCAGGCCGGGGAGAAACCAGCCACGGGAAATAAAAAAGGGCTGCAGAAGATATCTGCAGCCCTTTTTTATACTTCTTTAAGTCCTGTTATACTTTCCCGTAGGCCGTGCGCTCCACGATACTCCTACCCAGTGTAATTTCATCGGTATACTCCAGCTCGCCTCCTACCGGCACGCCACGGGCGATGGTGGTAATGCGCAGGTCAAAGTCGCGGAGCTTTCGGGTAAGGTAAAAGCCGGTGGTATCGCCCTCCATGGTCGGGCTGATGGCTAGCAGAATCTCCCGTACCTCCGAGGCAGGAAGCCGCTCCAGCAGCGAGTCGATGTGCAGGTCGGAGGGGCCTATGCCCTCGATAGGCGATATTACGCCGCCCAGCACGTGGTAGAGCCCCTTGTACTGCGAGGTGTTCTCGATCGCTATCACATCCCGGATATCGCTCACTACGCAAAGCACGCTTTTGTCGCGCAGCGGGTTAGAGCAAATATCGCAGATCTCGGTGTCGGAGATGTTGTGGCACGTTTTGCAGTGCTTTACATCGGTTCGCATCTTCACCAGCGCCTCAGCCAGCGAAAAGGTCTCCTCAGTCTCTTCCTTTAGCAGGTGCAGGGCCAGCCGAAGCGCAGTTTTCCTACCAACGCCGGGTAGCTTCGCCAGCTCCTCCACGGCGTTCTCAATCAGTTTCGACGGAAAATTCATCAATCCTATAAACCTCCTCTATTCTATATCCGCTGAAAGGTCTTTGTCGTGCAGCGCTGTGCACATACCGACCAGCTCCTCGTAAGAACCGACTTTTACGGTACACTTGCCTTTGTAATGGATCAGCAGCGTACACTGCTCCGCCTGCTCTGCCGTATGCTTGCATACTTTAATCAGCGTCTCGATTACGTGGTCAAACGTGTTCACGTCGTCGTTATACACCACCAGGTTGCGCAGGTCGGTGCTTTCTTCGAGCAATTCAACGTCAACGTCTTCTTTATGAAAAATATCTGTATCCCAATTCATAGTACAAAATTACTAAATTATGCCCAGTTAAAGAAGCTAGCCTGTGACTATAACTCCTCTCCTTTCCGATTCAGGACTATAGTTTTCAACAAGATCGGGGCGGGTATAATTCCACGCAGCCCAGATTAACGCCTTATACTTTGCTGCACGCCCAGCAGCTGAAAAGGGCCCTGTTTTTGCTCCCTACGGATATAAAACCGTTCTTGCATTGCGATTGCATTCGTTTCATTTATACTTCAACCCTATGACAGTTTCATACTTTACCAAGCGGCTGGCGCTGCTCCTGCTCTTAGTTGCGGCCACGCTGCAGCTGCAGGCGCAGGACAAGCAGCTGACCATGGAAGACGCCATCATCAACCCCACCCTGTTGCCCGAGAACATGCAGCAGCTGCGCTGGGTAGCCGGAACAGATGACTTTACCTACATCAGGGAAAACAACGGCACCAAAGCCCTGGTACGCGGCAGCGCCACCTCCAAGAACCAGCGCGACATCCTGACGCTGCAGCAGCTGAGCGCGGCGGTGGAGGCAGTGGGCGCAGATAAGCTCAACAGCTTTCCGGTGCTGCACTGGCGCGACGCCAACACCTTCGTTATCAATGCGCAAAACAGCATTTTCCAGTATGACCTGAAATCAGGAAAGGCCACGGTGGTAACCACTTACGCCGAGACGGCCGACTATACGGAGCTGGACCCGACGATGCAGCGCGTGGCTTACACCAACGGCAACAACCTGTTTGTATCGGCTCCGGGCGCTCCGGACCAGGCCATTACCGACGATGCCAACGTGGCGGTGGTGTACGGGCAGGCGGCACACCGCTCTGAGTTCGGCATTACCAAGGGCACGTTCTGGTCGCCGGGCGGCAGTATGCTGGCGTTTTACAAGATGGACCAGCGCATGGTCACAGACTACCCGCTGGTGGACATCAACCCGCTCCCGGCAAAGCAGAACAACATTAAGTACCCGATGGCCGGCGGCAAGAGCCACGAGGTAACGGTAGGCGTGTACGACCTCCGCTCCCGGAAGACGGTTTACCTGAAAACGGGTGAGCCAGCCGACCAGTACCTGACAAACGTGACCTGGAGCCCCGACGAAAAGCACATTTACGTGGCCGTGCTCAACCGCGACCAAAACCACCTGAAGCTTAACAGCTACAGCGCCCTGACCGGTGCGTTTGAACGCACGCTGTTTGAGGAGCGCCAGGAGAAGTACGTGGAGCCGGAGCACGGCTTGTACTTTGTGCCCACCAAGCCGGACCAGTTCGTGTGGATCAGCGAGCGCACCGGTTTCGACCATTTATACTTGTACGACACCAGTGGTAAGGAAATCCGCCAGCTGACCAGCGGCGAGTGGATGGTGACGGACATACTGGGCTTTAGCCCTAAAGGAGACGAGCTATACTACACCTCCACCGCAGAGAGCCCGCTGGAGCGCCACATTTACGCCGTGAGCCTGCGCAACGGCAAGGTTCGCCGCATCTCTCAGGGCAGCGGCACACACCACGCCCAGCTCAGCCCGAACAGCAAGTACATTATCGACAACTACAGCAGCCAGGTAACGCCGCGCAAGATCTGGGTGCTGAACACGGAGGGCAAAGTGCTGCAAACGCTGCTTAACGCCAACAACCCGCTGGCAGAGTACCAGCTGGGCGAAACCGTTATCTTCCCGATCAAGGCGGAGGACGGCACGGACCTCTACACCCGCATGATCACCCCACCGAACATGGACAAGAGCAAGAAGTACCCGGTGGTGGTGTATGTGTACGGAGGCCCGCATGTGCAGCTGGTAACCAACAGCTGGCTTGGCGGCGCCAACCTTTGGATGCACCTGATGGCCCAGAAAGGCTATATCGTGTTCACACTAGACTCCCGTGGCTCCGGCGACCGTGGCCTTGCCTTTGAGCAGGCAACTTTCCGCCAGCTGGGCACCGTGGAGATGGCCGACCAGCTGCGCGGGGTAGGCTACCTGAAGTCGCTGCCTTACGTGGATGCCGACCGCATAGGCGTGCACGGCTGGAGCTTTGGCGGCTTTATGACGACCTCCCTGCTCACGCGCCACCCCGGCGTGTTTAAGGTAGGCGTGGCCGGCGGCCCTGTTATCGACTGGAAGTATTACGAGGTGATGTACACGGAGCGCTACATGGATGCGCCGGAGCAGAACCCCAAAGGCTACGAAGAGGCCAGCCTTTTGAACCATGTACAGGACCTGGAGGGCAAACTGCTGATGATCCACGGCACTGTGGACGACGTGGTGGTGTGGCAGCACAGCCTCCAGTTTATTAAGAAGGCCGTAGACGAAGGCGTACAGCTGGATTACTTTGTTTACCCCGGCCACCCGCACAACGTTCGCGGCAAGGACAGGGTGCACCTGATGCGCAAGGTGACCCGGTACTTTGACGAGAACCTATAAATTTTGTACTTTTGTGCCAGGCCGTTGCTTCGGTAGCGGCCTGGCATACTTATTAGCTGATTTTTCGTAAGCTGTATTTTACCATCAAACAGGTTTATACTTTGAGCAGAAAAGCCAGCACCCCTCTGCCCCGCCCGGCAAGCAGAGCGGTTAGCAAAAAAAAATTGTCGGACAGCAACGATGACTTAACTTATTGGCTCTCCCAACCTGCAGAAGCGCGCCTGGCGGCCGTGGAGCAGCTCAGAGCCCAATACAGTCTTTTAGTACAAATGGAGCTGACACACAATTTTCAAGAGTACATTGAACAGTTAAATGCATCCGGTGTGGAGTACATCATTGCAGGCGGCTTCGCCGTGGCCCTGTACGGCTACCCGCGCTACACCGGCGACATCGACATCTGGATAAACCCTACCGTTGAAAACGCCGCAAAAGTACTGCAGGTACTGCATAAGTTTGGCTATACCGAGCAGGAGGTAAACCTGGAGGACCTGACCACGGCCAACATTGTGGTGCAGCTGGGCTACCCGCCAAACCGCATCGACCTGTCCACCGGCCTGGACGGCTTAAGCTTTAACAGCTGCTGGGAAAACAAAGTCAGTATGCCCTTTGGCAACACCATCGCCAACTTCATCAGCCTGCCCGACCTAAAGAAAAACAAGCAGGCCACTGCCCGCCAGCAAGACCTTCTGGACCTGCAACATCTGCCCCTGTAAGTATGCCTACCATCTCACCGGCTTTTCGCCAGGCGGTTAAAAAACTGAGCGACAAGGAAAAAGAAGCCATCATTCTGAAAGCCGCCCGCCGCGATGCCGAGCTGTACGACATACTTCGGTACGAACTACAGGAGGAGGTAACACTGGAGGAGGTGTACAACGAGGCCGCCGACAAAATTCACGAGCTGCTCATCAATGCCAGTGGCCGCAGCCTGAGCAAAGCCCTTACCAAGGCCCTGCGCAAGGCCATGAAGGAAATCGCCCGCTTCAAGCGCGTCACGAAGGAGCCCAAGGCCGAAATAGACCTGCACCTGCACACGCTGCGCCTGATCTTCAGCAACTTCACCGATCAGCTCGACAGCTACTACAAAGGTTTCTACACGGCTACTGCCCGCCTGCTGCTGCGCACCATCCAGCTTATCCGCAAGCACCTGCACGAGGATTACTACCTGGAGTACAAGCCTGAGCTGGACGACTTTCTACAGGAAATACACAGCCGCCCCAAGCACCTCACGGTTGCGCTGCCCAAGGAGTTTGAGGTAGAGTAGCTCGTAAGTATTGTGTAGCTTATTCTTTGGATTTCTGTAGGTGTGACTGAGGTCAAGAGTGATTGTGATTGTGCCACTCTCCTACCTGGCCTCTCTGGCGCAAGCGTCCGCTTGTGCCGTTGGCTGCCCCCGCTTCCTACAACTTTCCTGGCTCCTGCTGGCGCGAGTTTGTAACTCGTGTCTAACTATAATGTTGAGTCTGTGACTCAACTGGCTTGCAAAGCCATAATTTCAGTAGAGGTTCGAAAAAAACTTACTGGCGCAAGCGTCCGCTTGTGCCGTTGGCTGCCTTGGTCATACTTCCATTGCCACTGCTTTCTGCATCTTCAGCCAAGCTATACTTTCCAGCCACTGCTGTTCCTTCAGCTCTCAAACATAAACTGTTTCACCTTCGGCTTTGGAGCGCTTACGGCTGGGGTAGGGGCCCTCGATAAGGGCATCGCGCGGGGAGCTTTTCTTTGCTCGCTGTCGCTTTGCAACCCCGCTCACGCGGGACCGAAAAACTCCAAAGGCACTCCACCCAAGGACTGGGATTAAGTTTCCAGTAGCTACTGCTTTTGCTGTAGAACCTGTTGTTGTTTCTGCCTCCCCTCCATAAAGCACGAGAGGCAGAAGAGGCAAGAGAACTTAGACGAAGTACAGATACGCTTAAAGCGTCCCTACCTGTACCTCCTCCAGGTTAACCTCTGACACCTTCTCTAACTTACCTGCCTCAAAGGCACGGTCGTAGTTCTGGATCGGGAAGTCTTTGTCTTCAATTTTGTAGTTGTTGTAGTCCTGTATGCGCACGCCGCCTATGTCGCGCGGGTTGGTGGCTTCACGGAACCTTGAGCCGCCGCCATTCTCTTTAAAATTGTAGGCCAGGTAGTCCAGGGTGTGGCGCTGCTGGTGAAACCAGTAGATGTACGTATCCTCGTAATCATCGCCCCCGCCCTCTTTTGCGAAGGTCACTTTTACCTTGTGGTACGGCTCGCCCTTCACCGTGGCCTCACCCAGGTACGCTTTCTGCACAGCGGCATCGTTCAGGAAATATGGGAGCAAGGCAAAGTATACCACGGAGTTTACGGAGTTGCTAAAGGCCTGCTTCTGCTCCTCGGGCAGCTCTACCTCCTCCTCATTTATACTTCGCTTAAAGCCGCTGTTGCTGAGCACATCGTGTACGCGCTGCCCGGTGGAGTCGGTAAAGGTGCGGCTGTATACAAAGGCGCCGTTGTCGCGGAGGGCGCGGTACTGCTTGTCGCGGAGCCTGAACGAGACAACGCTTTGCTCCAGGCTATCGCTGCCGTGGGCCAGCAGGGCGGCCTCCACAATGGCCTGGGCATCGGGCTTTTCGGTTTCGGAGCAGGCGGCAAAGCAAAACAGCAGGCCAAGCAGCAGCCAGCCATAGGCAAGGTTAAAAGTCGGGCGCATCGTAAGGGTGTAAAGTGTACTTTAGATCAAAGGTAGAAAAAACGGCGGGCAAGCATCAACAAAAAAACCGCCCTGACCTGTAACAGCCAGCGCGGTTTCTTAGTGTATACGAGGTATACTTTATTTCTTCGCCGTTACATCGAAAGAGACGGTGAACTCATCCGAGATGGCTTTGTCGCCCAGGTTTCCGAAGAAGGTCTCGGAGCCGTAGCGCACATCAAACTTAGAGCGGTCCACCGTTACATCGGCTTTCGCGCTTACCGTTCCGTTGTCAACGTTTACAACAGCCGGGAAGCTCACCTGCTCTGTTTTGTCTTTGATCGTCAGGTTGCCCTGCACATTATAGTTAGGCTCACCGGCCGCAGCGTTGGCGATCGGCGTAGCGCCAGTTATTTCGAATTTGGCCGTCGGGTACTTCTCCACCCCAAAGAAGTCGTCGGACTTCAGGTGGCCTACCAGCTTGGCGTTGTCCTCTTCGGCCGTAATGTCGCTGTTGGAGATCGTATTCATATCGATAACGATGGTACCGCCAGTCAGCTGTTCTCCGGCCACAGTCAGTTCACCGCTTTCTACTTCAATCGCGCCTCTGTGCTCGCCGGTTACTTTCGTGCCGTGCCAGTTCACGTTGCTCTGCTCCTGCACGATCTGGTAGGTCTCCCCTTCGCCGGTGGCAGTTGTTTCAGTGGTTACCGTTGTTGCCTCTTCGGCCGTTGTCTCGGTTTCGCCGCCGCAGGCAGTAAAAAACAGTGCTGCTGCAAGGCTGGCGTAAATTGCGGTTCTTTTCATGCTCGTTAAGTATAAGGTTAGAAATTGGTTTTACTGAAATACAAACCGCTCCGGGTTTTGGGGCGGAGCGGTTTGGTGTTAGCCCTTGGTGTGGATTATTGTTTTGCGGTCACGTCCAGCGTCACCACGAAATCGTCGTAGATCGCCTTGTCGCCCAGCCCGTCGAAGAAGCTCTTGGAGCCGTAGCGCACGTCAAACTTAGAGCGGTCTATGGTTACGTCGGCCTTGGCAGAGGCAACACCGTTCTTCACAGACACAGTAGCCGGGAAGGTAACGGGGTTTGTGATGCCTTTGATGGTCAGGTCGCCGGTTACAGTCGCGTTTGGCTTGCCGGCCGCCGCGTTTTCGATTGGCTTCACGCTGTTGATTTTAAAAGTCGCGGTTGGGTGCTTCTCCACGCTGAAGAAGTCGTCAGACTTCAGGTGGCCGATCAGCTTGCCGTTGTACTCAGCATCTTTGATATCGGAGCACGTGATCGCGTTCATGTCAATGGCAAAGGTGCCACCTACGATCTTGTTGCCGTTCACAAGCATTTCGCCGCTTTTCAGCGCGATGTTTCCCATGTGCTCACCGGTCACTTTTTTGGCGTGCCACTTCAGGTCGCTTTTGGCAACATCTACTTTATAAGCACGAGCCTTGGCAGGAGCGGCCACCTCTGTAGCAGCAGCTGTGCCAGCTACGTTGTTTGTGTTGCCGGCATAGGCTGTAAACATCAGCGCGCCAGCAAGAGAGGCAAGAATTACGTACTTTTTCATCGGTTTTAGCTTAATTGCTGTTCTTGTTATAGTTGTTTGTTAATCTCTGATTTTATCCAGCAGGGCGTTCAGCTGTGCCGCCTCGTCCTCTGTCAGGTTGGTGATACCGGTACCTTTGTCGCCCTCCAGCCCGTCCATCTGCTCCAGCAGGCTAAGCCCCTTCGCTGTTATGAGCACGTCCACGGTGCGGCGGTCTGCCGGGCACTGCTTGCGCGTCACCAGCTCCTTGGCCTCCAGCTTATCCACAATGCGGGAGGCATTGGAGGTTTTATCCAGCATGCGCTCAATCAAGAGGCTGACGGTTGCCGGCTTTGGGTGCTGCCCGCGCAAAATACGCAGCACGTTGTACTGCGGGAGCGTTACGCCAAAAGGTTTGAACAGCGCCGTCTGTGCCTGCTGCAGATAGCCGGAAGTATACAGCACGTTGATGTAGGCCTTCTGGTACTCGCTCTTAAATGCGCTTTGCTTAATTTCGTCTTCTATCTTCATGTCCAAGCATTTCCCCCAAATGGTGATACAAATATATGTACATACATTTAATGTACAAACACAACAACAGATAATTTGGAAAAATGTTTCCTTATTCCCTAAAAAACAATGGCTAAGTCCTGGATTTGTAGCCAGAGGGGCCTTAAGGTTCGGCTATTTCAGGTAGAGCACCCCCTCCTGCTCCCGCACCAGCGCAAAGGGCTCCTCGGCCAGGTGCAGAAAACCGCCCAGGTCTACAAAATCAAACGCACTGCTGAGCTGCATGGAGCACCAGGCCCCCAGCGAGGTCTCTGCCGTGCAGCCGATCACGGCCTTTAACCCGTGCTTTCTGGCCTCCTTCAGTAGCCTTACTCCGTTTAGATAGCCGCCGGCCCTCATTAGTTTAATGTTCACGCCATGAAATTGGGAGCGCATCAGCTCAAAGTCAGCGGTATCCGTCACCGATTCATCGGCGACCAGCGCAATGGGGCTTTCGCCTTTCATGTGCGCAT
The DNA here is from genome assembly GCF_003585765.1 of Pontibacter actiniarum. Classification (NCBI taxonomy): domain Bacteria; kingdom Pseudomonadati; phylum Bacteroidota; class Cytophagia; order Cytophagales; family Hymenobacteraceae; genus Pontibacter; species Pontibacter actiniarum. The sequence continues at coordinate 234,406 of NZ_CP021235.1, read as the reverse complement.
AGGCCGCCACCTTAGAGGCAGGCAACGGCTGCTCCATAAACAGGACCCGCTCCCTGTCGAGCGTATGCAGGAAGCCAAGCAGCTCCCCGGGGTCCTGCCAGCTCTCGTTCCCATCCAGCACCAGCGGCTGGCTAGTTACCCGCAGCACCTCCTTTACCAGGTCCGGCCCCTGCTCCGGGTTCGCCTTTACCTTGAGGTAGTGAAAGCGGTCCAGGTCCTGCCTTGTTATCAGCTCCTGCACCTCTCCCGGCTCCGTGACAGGCACGGAAAAGCATGTGGCCTGCGGCTGCGGCACGGGCTGGCCCAGCAGCTGATGCACCGGTATGCCTTTGTGCTGGCAAAAGTAATGCAGGTAAGCGGCCTCCACGGCAAAGCGCAGCGAGTTTACCGGCGGGTGCTGCACCAGCAGCTGCAGCAACTCCTCCATGCTCTGCACCTGCGGCAGGCCTGCCACCAACAGCACTTTGTACTGCTGCAGCAGCAGTTCAGGCGTTTCGCCGGTGCGCAGGCTGGGGGCCGCCTCGCCAAAGCCACTGTAGGTACCGTCCGATACCTGCACCAGGAAGTTCAGCTTTTCGGTGCTGGCGCCGTGGGCCGTGACAAAGGTGTGCTTCAGCGTGAGGTGCAGGGCCTCTATGTGCCATGTTAACATATAGCTTCTGGAAGTTAAAAGTGTGAGACAGGCCTTAAATTGCATTTTTTATCTCAAATAAGCCACTTTTCGCGCCTTTCATCCCCCCGAAAGTATAAACTTACACCCCTGCTCCCGCCAAGCCTGCGAAATTTACACCGTATTCGTATCCCGCCTATTTGCCGGTGTGCTTTCTTCAACTATATTTGCTAACCTATTGTAGGTCTGCCCTGTCGGTAACTACCTTAAAATGAGGCTAAACAGCAGCATTCGCTACAAAGGCTTTTTTAGCTGCAGCCGCCATCCCCGGCGCTGCTTTGTTTTTATCTCTTTATATGAAAAAGTCTTTATTACCGTTGGCCACGCTGCTGTGCGTTACAGTTGCGGCCATACTTACTGTGCTGCAGCAGTACAGTCTTATTTCTCTACCGACAGAGGCTCTGATGGCGGTTCGCTGGGCAGGCATTGGCGTGCTCCTGCTCTACGGCCTGCAGAAGCGCTCCCTCACGTCCTGGATCCTGATCAGCATGGTGGTGGGAGCCGAGATCGGCTACGACTTCCCGGAGTTCGCCGTGAACCTGAACGTGCTCAGCAAGGTCTTCCTCAAGCTCATTAAAACCATTATCGCCCCGCTCATTTTCGCCACGCTGGTGGTGGGCATTGCCGGCCACTCTAACCTGAAGCAGGTGGGCAGCATGGGTTGGAAAGCCATTGTGTACTTTGAGATTGTCACCACGCTGGCCCTCTTTATAGGCCTCGCTGCCATCAACCTCAGCAGAGCGGGCGAGGGAATAGACGCAGGCTTGGCCGCAAGCCACGAGGAGCTTGCGCCCGTAGCGGCACAGAGCACCTCCGAAATCATCCTGCACGTTTTCCCTGAGAACATTGCGAAGTCCGTGGTGGAGGGGCAGGTACTGCAGATCGTGGTTTTCAGCGTGCTGTTTGCCATCGGCCTGGCCATGGTTAACGAGAAAAAGCGCAAGCCGATGCTGGACTTCTGCGAAAGCCTTTCCGAAACCATGTTCAAGTTCACCAACGTGATCATGTACTTTGCCCCTGTGGGTGTGGGCGCAGCCATCGCATATACGGTAGGGCACATGGGCTTCGGCATCCTGCTGAACCTGTTCCAGTTGCTGGCGACCCTGTACGTGGCGCTGCTTGCCTTCGCTTTGCTGGTACTGCTGCCGGTGGCGCTGATCGCGCGCGTTCCTGTAAGGCGCTTCCTGAAGGCCATCTCCGGCCCCGTTTCAATCGCCTTTGCCACCACCAGCTCGGAGGCGGCCCTGCCGCGCGCCATGGAGGAAATGGAAAAGCTGGGCGTACCGCGCAAAATTGTGGCCTTCGTTATGCCTACCGGCTACAGCTTTAACCTGGACGGCACCACGCTGTACTTGGCACTGGCCTCAGTTTTTGTGGCCCAGGCGGCTGGCATAAACATGACCTGGGAGCAGCAACTGGTTATGGTGTTCACACTCATGCTGACATCCAAGGGTGTGGCCGGGGTGCCGCGCGCCTCCCTGGTGATACTCCTGGGTACGGTTGCCTCTTTCAACCTGCCGGTATGGCCGGTATTTGCCATACTTGGTATTGATGAGTTGATGGACATGGCCCGTACCTCGGTTAACGTAACCGGAAACTGCCTCGCCACTGCCGTGGTAGCCCGCTGGGAAGGCGAGTTCAACCCGCAGCCCGAATCAGGCCTGGTCGAAACCACCATCCCCGAACTGCAGCAAAACCAGCAGGAAACCGACAGAACACCAGAACTGGTATAGCAAGTATAAACCCCACAAAAAAAGCCAGCGCCTTCCTGCTCACAGGAAGGCGCTGGCTTTTTTTGTGGGCATACAAACACCCGCCACAGCAGAATGGCGGTGCCGTAAAACAAAAAAGGCTGATCCTGAGATCAGCCTTTTTCTGTGCGCAAGAAAGGACTCGAACCTTCACACCTTGCGGAACTGCCGCCTGAAGACAGCGCGTCTACCAATTTCGCCACTTGCGCATTACTTGCCCAACTACTTGTGGTTGGTTGGGATTGCAAAAATAGCAGGTTGTTTCATATTTACAATACTTCCGGACCAGGAATTTTTATTTTTATTTTAACAGCACCGTATTTCCCGGCAGGCACTCCCGCTACCTGGTATGCCCAAGAGGATCTGCGGCACCCTATCGGCGACCAGCAAGCCCGTGCTGCACCTGCTATTGCTGCACGGTGACGTACCCACTCAGGCTCACGCCGCTAAATTTCTCCCAGGCACCCAAGCTTGATTTACGGGAGTAGCTTGTTCCGCCGAGCGTGCCTCCCAGTGTAACAGCAAATTTATCTGTGTTAGCAGCAGGCAGGTACTCTATCCCTAAAAAGAAGTTATCATCGGTATAAACACTAAAGGACTCCAGGTTTATACTTACCCATCCCTCTTTCGCAGACAACCGCTGCACAATGCTTTTCTCCACCAGACGCTCACCGGGAAAGCCACCCCGGTCTTTGTACAGGTTAATGCGGAACAGGGCTGAGTCAAGCTTGCTGCTTGTGAGGTAAAAGTGGGCAGACAGCAGCTCTGTCTCCCGGCCCTTCACGTTAATGAAGTTAGCAAACTCATAGATGTCGTGCCCCTCCTTTTGCTCGGGCTGCCCCCACACAACAGATAGGCGGCCGGTCACGCCAAGCCTTCTGACTCTGAGCTTACGGCTCCTGACCACCACCTCCTGCAGTTGCATTTCCTTCTCCTGTAGCTTTATCACCAATGGCTGCATGCTTCTTAGCTCCGCAACCGGCACCGATAGCTCCTCATAGCCAACAGCCGAAAAGGTCAGCGTCTCCTGCTGGTGCTCCCGGGGCAGGTCCAGCGCAAACCTCCCCTGCTCGTCCGAAGCCGTCCCGATGTTTTTTTCCAGAATCCCGATGTTAACATAAGGCAGGCCTGAGCCACTTTCCTTTGCCAGCACCTGGCCTGCCAGCCTTATCGGCTGCGCCTGACAGCACAAACTCAGCAACAGGAAAAACAGGGGGAGTGAATACTTCATTTTCGACGGGTTTAGATGGAAGAAACTAGTTTACGGGTTCGATCAGCAGCTTTACAGAGCCTGACCCTTCTTCTTCCTCTGTGCCTGGGTGCGGCATCACTTCCAGCAGGGTCAGGTCATAGGTTTGGTTGCTTATGGTGGCACGCACAGTATGCTTCGTACGCACTGGCTCCGGGCGGCAGTCGCCGAGGCAAAAAGCCAGCTGCTGGCTTGCTTCGCCTCTACCGGACACGGTCAGTGTAACAGCGGCATTGCCTAGCCACACACAAACCACCTCTTTGGGGCAACGTGAGTCGTTCAGCTTCTCGACCTGGAGCACAAGGGGCGCAGCGTCTCCTTTTACCTCCAGCTGTTCGCCCTGCTCAAGTACAAAGGCCTTTCCGAACACAGCCTCTTTCGGCCGCACCTCTGACAGCACTTCTTGCTGGCAATGGGCAAGCAACAGCATAGACACTAGAATGAGCGCGTAATTTATCATAGTTTCTGATAGCGTAGGGTTGGTCTCTTATATATAGAGTAGAGCCTGAAACTACTGCCTATGGTTGCATCCTCCCGAAAGCACATCGCTACCGCCTTGTGGCACAGGATCGTTTTCTTTTACCACACCCTGCAACCACTGGAGGGAAGCGACGGCAAGCAAAACCATTTAAAAGCAAAAAAGGGCAGCTAAGTTAGCCGCCCTTTTTTGCTTTATAGTTGTTCTTAAAGCCTTATAAAGCCTCTTATACGATCTATCTTCCTCTAGCTCTGGAGAAGAACTTGTCCCACCAGTCTGAGTTAAACTTAGACCAGGCACTTGGATACGTCTTCGATGGCTCTTCCGGAGCAGGCGCAGGGGCTGGAGCCGGTGCTGGTGCCGGAGCTGTTTCCTCAGGCGCTGGCGCTGGGGCCGGTGCCGGGGCAGGCTCCTCTGGCGCTGGCGCTGGAGCAGGAGCAGGAGCAGGGGCCGGTGCCGGCTCTTCAGGCGCTGGTGCTGGTGCCGGGGCCGGAGCCGGAGCAGGAGTTGGCGCTGTAGTTGTAGCCGTCATTTCAGCCAGCGATGCGCTGGCGTTTCCGACCCTGACATTGTCGAGGAAGAGCACGCGCTTGTTGGTGGTTGTGGTCTCCGAGGCCCAGCCGGACTTGTAGATGCCCACCTTCCACTTGGGCAAATCGCCGGGGTACATGTTGGCGCCCTTGCGGTCGACGACCATCTTGCCGTTCACCCAGGCCTGGGTCAGGCCCTCCGAGCCGCTGGCGTGGACCATGTGCACCACGATGCGCAGCCAGGTGTCCTTGGCCACCGGGCCGATGTCGATCTTCTCGCGGGCGTCGGCGTCGCCGCCCACGCGGAACTGCAGGCGGCCGGCCTTGCTGCGGATGGAGGCCGAGGGCGTGCCCAGCCCGCTCTGGTACCACTGGTTGATCACCTCGTCGTCGTCCTCGTCCACGAAGTCGGCGGCCGGGAAGTAGACGTCGTAGGCGTACCACATCTCCTTCTCCACCTCATCCTTAACCACGGTCACCTCCACGCGGCGGCTGCCCTTCACGTCCGGGTCGTTCTGGCGCAGCTCGAAGCGGGCGGCCTTGCCGCCGCCGCCCGGGCGGCTGGCAGAGGTGAGCGAGTGCGGTGCTCCCAGCTCAAGGCCGTGCGCGCCAGAGAAGGGATTTCCGCTCTCCATGTCGTCGGCGAATATAAGGTTACCCGACACCGCTAAATTAGTACCCTCTGTACTAAAGGAAGCAGAAGGGCTTACTTCATCTAAATCTTTTTTATCACAAGAAACTGCTATGGTGCCTACTAATACAGGCATCAGGAAATAACGAAGTTTATAATTCATTTTGATTTGGCTAAAATTGAAAGATTTTAAATGTCCTGCACTTTAACTACAATCGATTAAACATAGCTAATACAGAACAAGCTTTTATTTTTATTAATTAAACAATAAAGAAATCAGTTTTTCTACCTTATAAAGGTCACACTTTAGAGGTCTACCCATATGAACACATACTTAATAATTCAACAACTCAATCCAACTACATCTCAAAGCTTATGCGCATAGCTTTATTGTACATTTCACAACTGATGGTAGCACAAATGTAAAGGCACCGTGTCCACAAAAAAAAAGCGTTTACCAAAAAAGGCTTAAAATACTTTATTAATTACAGCAACTCTATTGCATAATTATAATTTCTACATTGTGTAGATTACACTTTTTCCCTATGTGTAGAATTAATTCCACACTTTACTTTATAACTATACCAATACAATACTCAAAGAAAAAGACTTTAAATGACGGGATAACAGATAAAGGAATGTACAATCACAGGCGCGCCACCACAGAAGCGCTCTTGCTAAAACTGCACCTAACAACAGATTGAACTATTAAAGTATAAAGGGAGGCAATAATGAAAAAGCAGAGTTGTACTTACTTATCTTTCAAACGATCTGCTTAAGCCTATATTACATTATATATCTTAAAATATATAACGCACTGTAATTGTGGTAATTATAAAAAAAACAAAGCCCAAACATACTACCTGGTGCGCTGTGTTACGGACTTACGTAGAGGAGAGGAAAGGTCCACCGTTAAAGCGCCACCCAGGGAGGGGGCTTAGTTACGCAGCTATTTACTAAAGGGAGTTGACGTTAAAAGGCTCACTTACAAAGAGACGCCTGGGTTAGGGCATCCTTTCCCACTGCCCTGCGGCTAGCCAAGACTTTTGTTTAGCACCTTTTATCTACCTGGTTACTATCACTATCCACAAGCCTGCATGTGGTGTAAAGACACCTTGCCTCTCCTACTACAGGCAAACCAAACAGCCACAGCCATATTTTCTGGCGCCACAGCCAGCATCTACATAAAATACCAACACCACACACACACCTAATGAGGCTCACAACTTACTTAATCCAAAGTTTTGGCGGCTGAAAAGCTTAACAGATGGCAGAGCACACCTCAATAACAAAGTACAAATATCTATTATTTTTATACTTTACAAAACCAGTTATTAGCTACATAATTTAATACATTAACAATATATTAACAAAATATAAAACTTTTACCCCTTTATTCAATATAACATCTACACAGGAGAAACACGCTTAAAGCCAACTTACCACCAGCAGACAGCATGTTTCACTGAAACCATAAAAGCCAAGAAAAATACCATATGCATAATTTTTAATTACACCTTATGAAAAAGCTCAACCTACTATTATGCTTCACTTTCCTACTCTCTTTTAGTGTTGCAGCTCAGTTTGGCGCAGTTACTCCGCTGAACGAACATACCATCGATGTAGGGGCTGGCACCCAGGACAAGTCCCAGTCAAAGTTGTTTATGCATGATGGCCTGCATTGGGCAGCGTTTGCTGACGCAGAGGGCACCCACCTGTGGCGACTGGACGGCAACTCCTGGACCCATGTTATAAGGCTTACTACAAAGCGAGGCAGGGCAGACTGTAAAGTTGTCGGTAACACTGTACACATATTAGTGTTCCAGAACAAAACGAGCCAGCTTGTGTCGGTGGAATACGATGCAGCCACCAAGACCTATAAGCCTTGGACACAGAGAAGTTCTGCTGTGACTTTCTCATTTAACGAAGAGGTGCAGACGGCTACAATTGACACAGATGAGAACGGCAGGATGTGGATAGCTTACGTGAGAGGCACAGACGTGCAGGTGCAGTGGAGCGACACCCCATACGGCACCTGGAGCTCCCCTATCACGATAGCATCAGGTGTAAGAAGCGATGACGAGGCCGCTGTTATTGCCATGCCGGGTAAAGTGGGCGTACTGTGGTCGAACCAGAACACCATGCGCTGGGGCTTTAAAACACATGCAACCGGCGCGGCTCCGTCAAGCTGGTCTGCCGATGAAGTGCCTGCCTCCCAATCAGCTGAAAACTTTAAGGGAGGTATGGCTGATGACCACATGAACATGAAGGTATCCAGCGACGGCACCCTTTACTGCGCCATCAAAACAAGCTACAACGACGAAAACCATCCGCTTATAGCACTGCTGGTGCGCCGCCCCACCGGCAGCTGGGACGATTTGCACTCTGTGTCCAGCACGGGCACCACTCCCATTGTGGTGATCAATGAAAAGGCAAACAAACTAAGAGTGATTTATCCATCCAAGACATACGGCGGAGATATACTTTACAATGAGTCTCCGATGAGCGCGATCTCCTTTGGGCCAAAGCTGGTTCTAATGCAGGGGGCAGCCTACAGAGACCCGACAAGCAGCAAGCAAAACATGAACACGACAGGGGTAGTTTTAGCCACTGACGCCACCGCAGGCATTGTAGATGGCGTGATGGTAAGCGACAACAACGTAACCCCTCCTCCCCCGGCACTACCAGCAACACCGACCCTTGCCTCTCCGCAAAACGCGGCTACGAGCGTGGCCCTGGCACCAACGCTGACCTGGAACGCCGCACAGGGTGCCACCACGTACCAACTACAGGTAGCGACCTCCGCCGATTTTGCCAACAATGTAGTTAATGAAAGTAATCTCACAGCCACATCCAGGCAGGTCAGCGGCCTGTCTAACCTTACGACCTACTATTGGCGCGTACGGGCCAGCAACACAGCGGGGAATAGTGCCTGGTCCGACACCTGGGCCTTCACTACCCTGGAGCAGCAGAGCCCTCCACCACCAACCGGTGTAACGCTGGTAGGCCACTGGAAGATGGATGAAGGTGGGGGCACCACCTTGTTTGATGCCTCCGGCTACGCCAATGACGCAGTGTTACAGAACACGTCGATGGTGGAATGGGTACCGGGGGTTTACGGCCTCGCGCTTGAGCTGCCCGGCAGATGGTACCGGTTCGCTGTGGCGCCGCACAGCCCCTCCCTGGATATAACTGCTGCCATAACGATAGCAGCCTGGATTAAACCCGCTGTAGTAAAAGGAAGAATGGTGCTGAGCAAGGTAGACCCCGATGGTTATCAGTTAGGCGTATCGGGCAACGGTAAAGTGGAGTTCATGTTTAACTCTACCACAGCTGGCACTACCTACCGCCTGTACTCCAAAACAAGTTACCCCGCCGACGGGCAGACCTGGATGCACATCGCCGCCACTTACGACGGCAAGACGGCAAGGATCTACATCAACGGGGTGGAAGACAACGCAGCCACTTACCCGGCCGCACCAGCCATTGGCTCTAATACTTCCAGCTTAGTTATTGGTGCCTTGCGCGATGCCAACCGCTGGACGGGAGCCATGGATGACGTAAGGCTCTATAAAGGCGCCCTGAGTGCTGCAGAAGTAGCCACCCTGAGCAACGGCGGCACTGCTACTGAGCCGGAGAAAGAGGAAGAGGTGAAGGATGGCCCTTGGAAAGCCAACTCGCGCGTGGTTGTTTACCCAAATCCTTTTAACTCTAAAGCTGACATCAACTTTTCAGTCAGAAAGGACACGCCATACACTTTAACCCTGTTTGATGGCAGAGGAAAGCAAATATCGGTCTTAAGCGAGGGGACTGCTAAGGCAGGCGAAGTATACACCGCCGAAATCGACGGAACAAACATGTCCAAAGGCTTATACTTTCTCCGCCTGATAACAGCAAAGGGTACCTCAGTAACGAAAATAATGTTTGACGAGTAACAACTTGCCGGATAAGGCAGACACACAGACGAAACCGGGTGCTCCTCCTGCCAAGGACTCCGTACAAGAGTAGAATAGACAATAAGGCATATTATCTGCCAGCCCTCTTGCTGAACTGCTGTTAGTTTAGCAAGAGGGCTTGGTGGCTAAAGCGACAACCCCAGCAACTTCCGCATGACAAAAATCTGGCACAGAAACACCAGTAAACTAACCCGATACACCGTATGAACATACGAGCACCTCGCCACTCCAAAACGCCAGGTATAAGCTTTACCGGCAATGCCAGGGCACAGCATTTTACTTTCAGTAGAGACGCTCTAAAATTGCCTGGCAGAACAGAACAACAGGTTACCACTCACACGCAGGAACGTGAGGAGGCAGTAGTCATACTTAGTTCGATGTAAACAAATTCGATAGCTTATGCCTTTACCCCAGGATTATAAACTGCTCTACGCTTTGCTACCTATACTGCTGAGCGCTTTTATCATAACCTCTGTTTACCAGGACCAACACAAGCGTAAACCGGCTTTAGGTAACCTGATATTCGCTGACGACATGGAGAGCAGGAGGCCCTTTTCGGAGGCGCACCGCCTTGAGCTGGGAGCACCCCACTCACTCACCTCTGCCAGCCGCCCGGGCGGCGGCGGCAAAGCAGCCCGCTTCGAGCTGCGCCAGAACGACCCGGACGTGAAGGGCAGCCGCCGCGCGGAGGTGACCGTGGTTAAGGACGAGGTGGAGAAGGAGATGTGGTACGCCTACGACGTCTACTTCCCGGCCGCCGACTTCGTGGACGAGGACGACGACGAGGTGATCAACCAGTGGTACCAGAGCGGGCTGGGCACGCCCTCGGCCTCCATCCGCAGCAAGGCCGGCCGCCTGCAGTTCCGCGTGGGCGGCGACGCCGACGCCCGCGAGAAGATCGACATCGGCCCGGTGGCCAAGGACACCTGGCTGCGCATCGTGGTGCACATGGTCCACGCCAGCGGCTCGGAGGGCCTGACCCAGGCCTGGGTGAACGGCAAGATGGTCGTCGACCGCAAGGGCGCCAACATGTACCCCGGCGATTTGCCCAAGTGGAAGGTGGGCATCTACAAGTCCGGCTGGGCCTCGGAGACCACAACCACCAACAAGCGCGTGCTCTTCCTCGACAACGTCAGGGTCGGAAACGCCAGCGCATCGCTGGCTGAAATATACACCGGGCCCACGCCGCCCGCTCAGCAGGCTGCACAGCAGGAAAGTCCTTACTAAGGAGTTGCTTTAAAAAGAAGAATGCGACGGCATCAGGGTCAGGGTTTCAGATGCCTTGTTCCGAGCTTTTGCACTTAATAGCCATCTCAAAACATAGAAGGTGTAGTCCGCTTAGCTGCAACCCTGCAGCGCAAGCCAACAAAGCTACAGCTATGAGGTTCTAAAAGCGGTTTGAGTTTTCTAGCTGTACTTGAGTACTTCATCCATCATAAACTGGGTCGTGTCCGTGCAGTCCTGGAGTAGCTTTTCTCGTAAGGCCCTATACTTGTTAGTGCTGTTATCATCCTGTATGATCTCAAGCGCGCGCGCTATCGCCTTCTCCTGGTCCTCCAGGCCTGACCTGAAATTGTTCACCAGCCCATACTTGTACTCCTGCTCGTCTAAATAACCTAAGCTGTTGCTGTTGATAAAGATGGAAGGGGTGCCCAGCACAGCCGCTTCTGACGCCATCGTACCACTCTCCCCAAACAACAGGGCACTGAAGTACAAAGCATCGTGAATCTGGTTAAACGGAATCCTGATCCTGTACTGCTCAAGGTCTTCTGGCAGCACACCTTCGGAAGAGATAAACACCTTTGCATGCCTGGCCAGCAGGCGAACGGCCTTCCGCTTGTTCTCCAGCGTCATGCCTGAATGCCCAAAATCATGTACCGCAGCCCAGGAGACAAACCTGACGATGACGTACTTTTCGCCTTCCTTCACATCGAGCAGCTTTAGAATCTCCGGGTTGGGCTTGAAATAGTTGGGGTGCAGGTAGGCAAGCTCCATGTAACTGTTAAAGCGTACGTGTTTCTCCCCTAAGTCCAGCCGGTAGCAGGAAGGTGTAAAGACCTTGGTCGCAAACGGAACGGTAAGCTTGTGATGAAGGCTTGCGTGCTCGGTGTCGCTAAACACAAGAGAGGGCAGCCCCAGAATTTTAGCAACCTGCGACGGGTACGGATGAAGAAAATTCAAAAAGACATCTGGCCGGAACTTTAGCGATGCCTGCATGAGCTTTAAGTCGGCGTACAGCAGGTAAACGAATTTCCCAATCTTACCGTCACGCCCCTTTCCCCTGTTTATATAGGCTATGTTATACAAGTGCAGCAGGCGGTGCGACATTTCTTTATCCCTGGACACAAAGGCAACCTCATGTCCTCTAGCTGTCATTAGCAGGTAAAAAGACCTAAAATAATGAACATGGGCAGGGTGATTGATATCAATGAGGATCTTCATACAATCAAGCATGCTTTGGGTGGTGTTATACTTTTAAGCTCTGGCTACTACCCCTAAAAAGGGGTGCTGCAATATCATATCATCTACTATGTGGTTACCAAGGGCATTCTGCCCAGCACATGGTTGTAGATACTAAAGACCCTTTTGGCAATAACCTTATTGTCAAACCGTTCCAGCACCGGAGCTCTGTTCCTAACCCTAACTGGATGAAGCGATATTGAGGTCAGGCATTTTACATACTCACTGACTTCTTTATCAACGATGTAACAGTTATCGACATTCCTGCAGATGGATTTTACATCCCCTACATCATTCGAGACGACCGGTAAAGCGTTTAGAACTGCCTCTTTAACTATCTGGGGGCTTCCCTCTCTCTCGCTGCACATGATAAGCGCATCGGCAGCCTGCATAAGCCTCGTGAGCTGATTTCTGTTGTACCCTTTGAGCTCAACAAACTCTATTGACTTGGAGGAAGATGCCTCTAAAGCCGCTATAACTTTAAAAGCAAAGCCCGGGTCCTTCACGCTACGCTCAAAGCTGGAGGAAAACAGTACTACAAAATTGTTATCTCCCCACCCGTACTCCTTCCTTGTTACCTCCCTGTGATTTAGTTCAACATCGGTATCTATTCCACAGGGAATCAGGGAAAAACGCTCATGTATGTACTTAAGCATCTTCTCGGACACCAGAATGTTATGTGCTGAAAATCTTGCAGCTAACTGCGATAGCGGCCGCTCTGTTCTTTTGTTGATATCACTACCGTGGAATGTTATAACGACTTTAGCCTTATTATGAGCGGCAATCTTGCTGATTACTGCAACAAGCCCCCAAAGCCCATAATGCACATGAATGATATCGATGCTGTTTTCACGCCTCAACAAAGCATAAAGCTGCCTTATAGCCTTTACATATCCTGATATGCCACCCTTTTTAATAAAGAAATGCTGGGCGTTAACATCATAGGAGTTAACCAAGGCAGTTGTTTGCTCCTCGATAAAAGGGTGAGGTTTACCAGAGTTAGACCTGCTCAGATACAACACGTTCATGTTTTCAACTTTTAATTAACGCTTCTCAGGCTCGCGCTTGATTATACCATGCTACCATTCAAAAAGAGTGCTACAGCGTCTCTATAAACCGTTTCAAACTCCCTCCCCATCTTGTTTAGAGAAAAGTTTTCTGCGATATACTTTTTACTGTTCTCCCCAAATTCCTGGCACTTTTCAGGGTTATCGATAAGATCCGTAACAAGCGTTGCTATACCCTCTACTGACTGGTCTGTAATGAGATAGCCGTTTTCATTATGATGTACTATTTCATTAGTACCGCCAGCATCGGTGGCTATCACAGGCTTCCCTAAAGCCATGTATTCCATAATCGCATTCGAGATACCCTCGCCATGCACGTTTCTGTTTGATAACAGCATCCCAACGTTACAGATGCTGACTAATGACTCCACATCATCTATCTTGCCTGTAAAGATGATGTTGGGGTTTTCCTCCGAAAGCCTTATAATTTTTTTGTAGGTAACATCATTCTCACGGTACCACCCCGCGCCTACAAAGCTGATATCCTTCCTTAACGCCGTTACGTGTTGAGCCACCTGTAAAAAAAGGCCGTAGTCTTTGTTCTCCGACACGGAGGCAACCATCACGACTGTGTAGGGCGTTTTGATACGGTATTTAGCCCTTACCTCTTCTTCGGGTGGCAAGCCGGAAAACCGATTAAGATTCAACCCATTATAAATAACCTTAGACTTATGAGCAGGAGGCGCGTAAGCTCTTAACCCTGCTTCTGAGTTTGACAGTATTATATCTGAGCACCTAAAGTTGACCGTGTCTATGATGTTACCGATAGACAACTTCCTGATTTGTGGAGGGGCCGATGTTATTTGGCTATTTATTAGGGAAGCCCTGTTGAGAATTACAGCAGGAAGCGCATAAAAGGACTGCACACGCCCCCAAGTATGAATGTAGTCCGGTTTGAAATCCTTAACTACCTGATGAAACTTATAAAAAACGGTAGGATCATACTTCTGCCACTGTTTTTTAAGTACGACATAAGGTATGTCTAATTCAAAGAAATGAGGGTAGTGCACGTTGTCTTCAGTACAAACCACCACCATGTTGAAGGCACCCGCTCCCTTTAGGTATGAGAGAAGTTCTATTAGTCTTCGCTCTTTGCCACCAGCCCTTAAACTACCAATAAAGAAAAGTATGCGTATTTCGTTAACCATATTGAGCGGGCAAAAGGTGATTACATATTCAACAGCTACAAATCAGAAGATCCTGTAGGCTATATATACTTACACAATACACACAAAAAAGTTATACTTAATAACAGTAAAACAAAATAAAATTACTTATGTAGCTACCATGCCCTTGCTTACTTTTTCATTTTCGAGTAAGCCAGCCAGCAAGGATGCCTGGTGCTTGTGGTCATGATGAGACATTACATACTTAACAGCGCTGTTTGACATAGCCGTATATGACTCTGGTGTTACTGAGGTAACCTGACACAGCAAGTCCTTTGCATCTCTATACACGAGCCCTACTCCCTTCTTATCTATCAAGCCATCAGGGTTTACCTTGTCAGTCGTTAAGATTGGGGTACCATTTGCCATCGCCTCTAAAAAAGTGTTGCTAAAGCCCTCGTAGTGGGAAGTGTTTAAGAGGTATTTTGCCCCCCTTAAGAAGGAGGGCACTTCATGTCTTTTCAGGAACCCGATAAACTCGACATTAGGGAGCTCCTGTAGTTTATCAAGGAACCTCAGCGTCTCCGAATCAACTTTGGGGATAGCGTTACCTGCTATTACAAACTGCTCATTCGGGATTGCCGCCGCGATCTCATAGAGCAGTTTCAGGTTCTTCTGGTGCTGGAACAAGCCCAGCCAGGCGATATAACCCCCTTCCCGGTCATCTGCTGAGGCAGTGGACGCCGCCAAGACAATAGGGTTGGAGAGTTTGTACACCTTCTTTCCAGGAAACTTCTTTGAGATCACTCCGAACTGATAGTCGTTCTGGCAAAGTATAAAGTCGGAGAGCTTAAAGCCCAGGTTCTGGAAAAAGCGATGCAGCCTGGAATGACTCTTGAGAAAGCGCCTGTCGATCAGAAAGTCGTTAGAGATCCGTTGGATAAATTTTATATTCAGGCGCATGCACATCAACCCGATCAGAAACGATTCCCAGCTGGGAATGCCTTTGTAAAGGTAGTCCGGCTGGACCTGTTTCAGCGCCTTGTAGGTGTGCGGTAGCCGGTAGTAAACCCACCTGAGCCAGCGCACGCCCTTGCCCCTGTCAAAGTCGGCTACAACGTTAATACCCTGGCAGTCTTCCTTCAGGGCTTGGTTGTGGTGCGGCTTTGTGAGCACATACACTTCATGCCCTAACGCCAAAAGGCCCTTTATCCACCCGTAGGCTTGTACAGCAGCCCCTCCCGTGGGCTTTTCATCCTCCAGTAAGAGGTTTATCACCTTGTCGTCATAGAAAAGAAACTTAGCCATTCACGCGTGTTTTAAGGGTCAGAATTATATTCGCACTATCTTCACAAAGCATGCTGGGGCATACCGGCTTTGGCCTTGGCATGCGGGGAGAAACCTGTGGCAGCCAAACTACCCGGAGCGTCCGAAGCCGATGCCGTGCTGTTTTCCTGCCGCGCCAGGGGCAGCATCAGAAGCAGGATCAGCAACATCATACTTTCTGTACTTGTGTAGCGCCCCGTAACGGTATAGACCAGAAAAGCGCTGCCGCAAAACAGGATGATCACAAAATCGAGCCTCTTTACAGCATGCCGGCATGACTGCACAAAACTGCTGGCGATCATTAGCAGGTATAGCAGCAGCCCGACTACCCCGGTCGAATGCACGATGTTGGTTATATCCGAGTGGAGGGTTCTGTCTTCCAGCACTCCCTTTCCGTAATTTCCGGAGCTGTTCAGCAACTCATACCCGAACCAGGGGCTGTAGTCGTTGTAAACAAACATGTCCTGGTACAGAATATCGTACTCCAGAAAGCGGGTTTCCTCGCCAAGCTCCCGCTCGTCCAGCTTCCGTTGCTCATACCTGGCAATAAAAACATCCACGAAACTCGTGTTCATAACAATCACAAACCCAGCAAACAGTGCCAGAACGATAAACAGGGCTGTCTTCCTGAAGCTGTGCTGCGAGAAAAGGATAAGCAGAACCGCTGCCACCCCCAGCATGGTGGTACCCATCACCGACCGCCTGAAAGACAGCATGATAAAGGCGATGGCAACAATGGACGTGGCCAGAAACAACAGGTTCCGCTTTGAAATCGCGTTCCACAGCACGATAAATACAGCGATGCCAAGTATGTTAAAGTCAGTTGCGTACAGGTTGCCGTACAGGATGCCCGAGGTAATGCCGTACATAAGCTTGGGAGAGTAGCTGAATACCGTGGAGAACGCCACGTTGACGATAAAAACAGCCAGTATGAGAAAAGCCGCGCTGGCTAACTCTTCCATAACTGTATCCTTGTCGTGCTTCTTGTAGATAGCACTGACCAGCGGAATGGAAAGGAAAAGCCAGATGAGGGCAAAGAAACTCGATCTGATCGTTTCAAAATCCTCCGTCTGCGTCACGAGCACCGCGTACAGGATAATCAGGAGCAGGGCGAAGATGTTTTCCCGCAGAAAGCCTGCGTTTTTATACGCCAGGTACAGTATAAGCAACGATACGATGGTGTAGTACAGGAAGGCAGGCGTAAGAGGCTCTATCGTGATTCTGGCGAACAGGATCACGGGGATATACAGCACGGCCAGCTCTTGTTTGTAAGCGAAGAGGTAAAGGGTAAGCCCCAAGATGAATAGCTCAATCAGTATAAAGTATAGGTTCATTTGGGCTGGGTTTAAAGGTTTTGCAAGACTTTCCGGATCACCTGTACATTTTCTTCTACCGTTTTCTCGCCATCCACTTTATAAATATCGACATGCTGTGCGTGCAGCCTGCCCAGAATGGCACCTAAAGTACACTGCCACTTTTCGGTTTCCTGCTCCAAAGCCGCCACGCCCTTACCAATGTGAGAGGCAATGGTCTTTGGCCGCGATGTAAGCCTGTTGGTTATGGTCACTTTATCAGCTGCATCGATATAAATAATGGCGCGGGGCAGCGGGATCAGGTTGATGTAGCGGTCGATCAGCTGCTCGGCCGAGGCCCCGTTGCCCTGAACCAGGAACGACTTCTGCAGAAAGCCCTCCTCAATAACACAGGGCCTTGTGCTGGCTGCTTTCTGCAGGGCCTGGTAACGGCAGAAGTCTCCGAACAGGAAGTAGGCGGCCCTGTAGCGGTGGGCGCCGTTGCCCGGGGCAGTTCCTGTATCGGACAAGAACGCCCAGCAGAAATCGGCGAGCGCCTGGTTCTCCTGAATAAAGTCCAGGCCGTACTCCACCGGTACACTTTTAGCCCTTCTTTTCCCTGCTAATACTTTGTAGTTGTACTCGAGCCACTTGCTGAAACGAAGGAAGCTCGGCTTTGCCGGGGCCAGCAGGGCATCCTGGTAAACCCAGTTGCATTCGGGGCTCCACTTTTTGCACAGCGCTTTGTAAATGGTGGACTTCCCGACGCCGGGCGGCCCCACAATCTCAACGAGCGGTGTTTTGCCATGGCTCACGACGGCTCTCACAGGTGCTTCCATGACGGCTCTCATAAGTGCTTCCATATTTCCTTCTTGATGTTCAGGAGCACCTGCTCGTAGTTGCCGTTCGTGTCAAAGCTCACGACGGCTGCGTTATTAAACGAAATGCGCCCTATGCTCTCGCACTTCTGCTGGAGGTTCGCCTTATCATGCCCCGGCTTGCGCTGCGAGGCTACTTCCGGTGAAACCTGGAGCTTAATAACCAGGTCGGGCTCCAGTGCGGCAACTTTATCGAAGAGCCTCCCCTCCCACGCCGCGCCTCTCTTGGACCTGTGCTGCTGCAGCTTAGGCCCGTCGTTCAGCCCAAAGGTGTCTTTCTGAGGAAACCTGTCACAGATAACGATGCTCCCTTCGCGGCTCAAGGCCTTCGCCACCCGCAGAAGGCGCAGCTTTTTGCGGATGAGCATGATGTAGTGTAAGCTGCCCGTTAACTTTCTGAGCAGCTTTGCGACCGCGCCCCGCTGAAACAGGGGATCAGTGCCGAAGAGGATCTTTTTGTTGTAACTCTTGATAAAAGGGTATTTTCCCATGTAGAGATAGTGCGTGTCGATCTTAAAGGTCAGCCACTCCACCAGGTCCTTGCTTAGGGTGCTTTTCCCGGAGCCGTCGCTTCCCACCAGCGCGATCACCTTGCCCCCTCCCTGGAGCGACTTCCCGAAACGGTGCGGCCCCACAAACCGGGCAGAGCGCTTCTTAACTTTGAGCAGCAGCTTGTAGTATGTGGAGGCAACAACGGAAAACGGCCAGGAAGTACGGAAGTGTGGTTTTAGCTGATAGTAAAGCTCCCTGGAAACCCGAAGGAGCGCTGCCGAATCAGGTGCCCTCAGCATAATCTTGATACTGGCCTCGAAGCCCTGCGGCACCTTAAGGCCCAGCTCCTGGCACAAGTCAACCAGCACAGTCGTGCTGGATCGCTCCAGCAGCCCCAGCAGCTCACGCTTGATGTAAACCGGCACATTGGGCTCCCGTTTCAACTGCTCCTGCAGTGGCATTTTGGCCCAGATGCGCACAAACAGGATAATCGCCTCCAGCTCCGGCCTTGGGACAGGCCAACCTGTTTGCGGGTCCGTTATAACATGCCTGAAGAAAGCATCGACCCACGGGAGGTAAAGGTGCTTGACGTGCTGTATCCCCGTAACCAAGGCATAATGTGCGTGAATGTGCAAAAGCGTACCGGTAGCCGCATCCAGCCCTAGCCAGTCCTCCACATCTGGGTAGGAACTCCAGGGCTGGCTAACCATTCTCTTGTACCCAAGCAGGGCCATGCATGCCTCAAAAGCGGTACGTTCGCCAGGGTGCACAAGTATATCCAGATCCGTTTTGCCCTCCAGCCCCTTTAGTAAGTGGCTGTTGCTTTTCCAGTGAGCAAACCGAATGTTAGCGCCCTTCAGCGTTTCCAACAGCCTTACCGACTCCTCTGTCGCCCTGTGTTCTACCGAATCGTGACTGCGCTCTTCTAAGACAATACTAGATGTAACCATAAACGTAAGCTTAAGTAGTGGTTTGGGTGCGTGTACCTGTTGTTTTATCTGTCGGTGCCTCCTTTGATGCTTCTAAGTTTTTAGCCAGAGAGCCTGTGCTTATACAAGCGCTCCGCCTGCTGCTTCCTGCAGAAAGGACAAAACCCTGCTATCAATTTGCCGCAAAGCGCCTTTATACTCTTCCCTGGCCTGCTCTATGATATTCCGGTGCTCCGCGATGTTGCTGGATACCCGTTCGATTGTTTCAAGCAAGTCGTTCCCGTCCCAATCGATCGGCACGTATGTTTCGTGGCTCTTGTAAACATTAGGCCACGTTTCAATGCCGTCCATGTTAGGCTTAATCAGCAGTGCTTCGTTTAAAATAGCCTCATAGTCTCTGTAGCAGATCTCGCCCCAGCCAAAGGGGCTAAGCACCGCCGCCATCTTTTTGATCTCCTTGTTGTAGGCACTTGGGGCGACCTTTCCTGTCACAATGCTGCTGTGGCTGGAGCACTTGCTCAGGAGTAGCTTTCTTTGGTAGCCTACCGTGTGCGGAAAGGCGCTGTATCCGAAGCGGGCGTGCACGTAGTTTGATTTGGCGCTAACATTCAGAGGCTTGTCCAGGTCACGCAGCATCCGCTTATAGTGGTAAGTATAAACGGGCTTAAGCGCCTTAGACAGGTTGGCGTTAACAGCAACCCGTGCCATTTTGGTAAACAGCACGTTCGCCATGGGGTAAATGCCGTAGCCCAGGTTCCAGGAAACCCGGAGCTTGTTTAAAAGCGCGGGGTCGCTGGGCGGGTTCCTCATCTTTTCCTTTTCATCCGTTACCCCGTATGTCTGGTTGTAGTAGTTGGTAAACAGTTGCCTGCCGTACGCTGGCTGCAGATAGGCCGCTTTCTCTTTCAGCAACTTTCCCTTGTAGTAGAGGTCCACGAGGTCCATGTACTCAAAGTACAAACTGTCACTTCCCGCACCGTCATCCAGCATTACAACTCTCCTGAACCGCCGCTTAAAGTCCTGGATGTACTTCCGCTTCTCCTCCACAGTCTGAAAAGAGTCGTTCCCTTTAAACACCCGAACAAGAATAACGCACTCCCCTTCAGCCTTTCTAGCCTCCTTAGAGTTTATGTGCAGGAAATTGACTAAAGCGCTGTGCTCCGACACAATCAGCGGAAACAACGTATAGAGCGATTCGATCTTAGAATCTGAGTGAATCACGTAGATGCTATTCTTTTCCATCAGCTTATTGGTTTACATTTGAGTCGCCTGACCTTTACTTCCCATACTTTGCTGCGGCCCTGGCCTTGGTTCGGTATTCCAGCGCGTTCAACTACTTGTCCTTTTTCAGCAGTTTAACCTGAGACAGCACTCCCCAGGCCTCCTGCCTTTCATACTGCCCGATGCCTGCAAACCAGAACACCAGCCCCGCACTTAGAACAACCACAAAGCCGGCCGTAAACAGGTGGTACCAGCCGGCAAGCTCCACCCACTGGCTCAGATAGGCTGCCCCCGCGAGCATCAGGGTCGAGATAACGAAAGGTTGAATTTTCTGCCTGGTCAGTATCCTGGAGTTGTCCTGCATCCTTTCCTTCAGGATCAAAGGATACCCCACTGTCAGGATAAACCGGCCTACCAGCACGCTGCAGCTCAACCCTATGATGTAATGGTCATCCACCAAAGTATAGGCAAGCAGAATGGTTACAGCAGATGCCAGCACAGAGAAGAGCACCTTCTTTTTCATGTTCAGGGTTACATTGATGATCAGGCTATCGATCTGAAAGAAGATGGCCTGGATAGACACGTACAGTATCAGCAGGTTCTCCAGGGTTCCGGCATAGTGGTCTACGCCTACCCACAGGGCAATGAACGTCCTGTTCAGCAGCAGCACCGCTACGCCTAAGCTTGTAATCAGCAGCCAGTTGAGCGTCACAACTATCCGCCTCGCCTTGATCACCTTATCATACTCCTGCTTGCCGAAGAGCCCCCCAATGCCCGGAATGATGCCGTTCACCACGGCGTTTACAAAGCCCTGTATAGCGTTCGAGGTAAACATGGTGATGGCGTACTTTGTCACAAAGACAGGACCTGCCAAATAGCCCAGCAGTATTTTATCGCTGTGCAGCAGGAACATCTTGGAGCCGGTGTAGGCCATAAACCATCCGCTGAGCTTCCCATAAGAAACCACTTTCGACATATTGGTTTTGCCAAAGCCAAACCACCCGATGCTCTGCTTTACAATGTAATAAAAGCTGGCACCAGTGATAACGGCAGTAAACACCTCAACCATAGACAGGCCGACCAACCCAAACCCCTGTGTTATTGCCAGCACTTTCAGCCCACCGCCCACGGCTACAATCCCCGCCCGCAGCCCCATCCGCTTAAAGCCCAGGTTCATGCCCCGCAGCACAGACTCGAACAGGTTAAAAACCTTGTTGATGACCAGGGACAGAACCAAAAAGGAGCAGGCCATCCGGATAATACTGTGATATTCTGCGTCGGCTTTGGTGATAACAGGCGCGTACCACACAATAATGCCGCCCGTAATGAGCACCAGGGGCAGAATCAGGCAGGTAACCACCAGGGCCGTTGTCACATCGCTTCGTAGCTCTTCCTTTTCCGCTACCCCTCTTTTATTGGCAATAGACCATTTTAGCACCTGGGTCGCGCGTGTATCAGCCATGCCGGCATAGCCGGTCATTTGGGTCAGCATCTGCCAGATGCCGTACACCGCGCTGCCCAGGCCGTTTACAATAAAGGGGCTCACGATAAAGCCTGTAATCTGCGCCCCTCCATAGTCAATAATGCTGGTGACGGAGTTTAGATATGCCCGCTGCTTTAGGTTCTCCTTCTTTTTAGGCGCTTTTTTTACAGTGTTCTCAGTCAAGGTCGTAAGCGTTTGGGGTACTGTGACAGGGATGTTGTTCGCGTGGCGGCAACCGGGGCTGCCTTTGGGGCTATGTGGCCAGTGCTGTTAGCTCAGCGTCACTTTTTGCGGCTCTATGTATGCGCTAGGAGCCTTGCCAACCCCGTAATACGACACGTACCAGTCCACGAACTTCCGGAGGCCCTCCGCTATTGGGGTGCTGGGGCTATAGTTAAAGTTATCTACTAAGTCATCCACGTTCGCCCACGTGGACACCACATCCCCCGGCTGCATTTCCTGCATATCGAGGATCGCTTTCCTCCCCAGGCACTTCTCAATCTCCCTTATAAACCCCATCAGCTTGACAGGCCGGTTGTTGCCGATGTTATAGATACAGTATGGCGCCGTAGAGCGCGACGGGTCCGGCTGCTTTGGATCCCACTCTTCACAGGGCTGCGCCGGCCTTCCCATCACATTCACGATGCCATCCACAATATCGTCTATATAGGTAAAGTCGCGCTCCATTAAGCCGTGGTTGAACACCCGGATGGGCTTGTTGCAGGATATGGCATCGGCGAATAGAAAGTACGCCATGTCGGGCCGGCCCCACGGGCCGTACACAGTGAAAAACCGAAGCCCGGTTGTTGGTATCTTATAGAGGTGGCTGTAGGTATGCGCCATCAGCTCATTGGCCTTTTTACTGGCTGCATACAACGACACGGGGTGGTCTGTGCTGTGCTTTACAGAGAAAGGCATTGTTTCGTTTAAGCCGTACACACTGGAGGAGCTGGCGTATACCAGGTGCTTGATCTTGTTATGCCTGCTGGCTTCCAGGATGTTCAGAAAGCTAACCAGGTTCGACTGCGCATAGGCATCCGGGTTCGTAATGGAGTAGCGCACCCCCGCCTGCGCCGCCAGGTGCAGAATCACATCAAACTGTTCATCAGCGCAGAGAGCCATCAGTGCGGCTTTGTCTTCCAGGTTCATCCTGATAAACCGGTAGTTGGCGTGCTTTAGGCTGGAGACTTCCTGGTTCCAACTGATAAGGTGCGCTGGAATCCCGCTCTCGGCTAACCGGTCGTACTTCAGGCGGGTGTCATAGTAGTCGTTGATGTTATCCACCCCTACTACGGTGTCTCCGTTTTGAAGAAGCTTCTCTGCCAGGTGGAAGCCCACAAATCCTGCTGTTCCGGTTACCAACACTTTCATCTCTTGAGCCGTTTAGAGTTATGTAATTTGTTTTTTTAGCTTTATTCTACAGCCTGCCTTCTCCCGCGCCAAACCAGCCTTCACCCGTCAGGCACGGTGGGTGCGTCCGGGAAAGGCGCTGCCCGGTCCGCCGTGCGGACAGCGAGAAGGCGTGCGTCGGTTTATCCGCAGACTCCGGAGCGTTACGCTTCCGGTTATAGAAGTGCGGGAGGTGGTGCGCCGGGCTGCTTGCAGAAAGCGTCGCGGCACAGGCTACACGTTAACTGCGGCGCTCCTGCTTCTGTAGGTCTTGTCGTTGTACTTGCTCTCGTACCCGTAACCATAGCCGTAGCCGTACCGCCCTTTGGCAAATCCCCTGGGTTTCACTCCGTTGAAGACAATGGTCGCATTATGGAGAGCCTGCAGTTTGTTGTCGGTCAGCAGGCGCTTCACCACGGTTTTAGGCGTATAGTCGTGCCTCATTACCAGAATGGTGATGTCGCAGTACTCAGAGAGCAGGTATGCGTCTGACACCAGGTCAACGGGAGGCGTGTCTATGATCAGGTAGTCGAAGGAGTTCTCCAGGTAAGAGAAAAGGTCCTCCAGCTTTCCGTTCAGGAGCAGTTCGGTGTGGTCGCCGATATCGTAGCCTGCCGGCAGAACGCTAAGGTTGCCGAATTTGGAAGCCACCGTTATCTCTTCCGCCGTCGCCTCCCCTCTCAGAAACTCAATAATGCCTCTCTGCTTATACAGGTCGAGCTGCACAGAGGAGTTGGGGTTTCTTAAGTCAAAATCGACCAGCGCCACCTTCTTGCCTGAGGAAGCCAGGCTTAACGCCAGGTTCGTGCTCACATAGCTCTTTCCTTCTCCCGGTATACTGGAGGTCACCAGGATTTTCCTCTTCGTGAAGGTTCGCCCGTACAGGCCCAAAGTAGTTCGCAGCTGCCTGAACTGCTCTATCACAGAGGCCTCTGTGGGCGCTGTAAGCATGTTGGCCTCCGCAGGCTTTTTATAAGCCAGCTCAGCCACAATAGGGGCAGTAGTGTACTGGGTGATCTCTGAACGGAACAGCAGCTTGCTGTTCAGCATTTCCTTCCCTGCCACCACAGCAAGACCCGCCGTGCACGCACCTATTATCGCCATCAAATAGATGTACAGCGGCTTAGGGCTTACAGGCAACGATGAGGTGCCCGCCATATCAATCACCTGGCTCTCTTCGGTGGTAGGCGCATAAGACAGCACTGTTTCCTCCCTTTTCTGTAGCAGAAAGCTGTAGGCGTTGTTCTTTATGTCCTGCTGGCGGCTCAGCTCCATCAGCTGCCGCTCTTTTTCAGGGATGGAGCCCAGGGCCGAGCTGTACTGGTTATTCGTAGACGACAGCGTGGAACGGCTGGCCACCAGGTTTACCCGCTGGTTGCGGATGTTCTCCAAAATCCGCGGCCGGATGCTTTCTATCTCGTTGCTGACCGAGACCAGGATAGGGTTGTTCTCAGCGGTTGTGCCACTCAGCTTTTGGTATTGGGTTTCGGAGTTGTAGAGTTGCTCTAGCAGCTGAGACAGCACAGGGTCGCTGATGCCAAGCGTGGACGGAACGAAGCTTGCCGAGGAATTTCTGGAGACCACGTAGCGTTCCACCTTGTCCAGCACGGCCAGCTGCGTGTTGATCTCTGAGATTTTCCGGTCGTTATCCCTTACGTTTTCCAGGAACAGCTTTCCCTGCTCGCTCAGGTTAACGCCTCCCTGCGTTGACTTAAACTGCACAACCTCACTCTCCAGCGTCTGCAGCTCGCTGACTACCTGCTGAATTCTGTCTTCGACGAAATCGAGGGTGTTGGCGGCCAGTTTGTTTCTGTCGTCAATCGCCTTTTGCCTGTAAGACTGGATCAGCTTGTTCAGGATATCTTCGCCCCGCTGCGGCACAGGGTCGTTCAGGTACAGGTTCACAACAGACGAGAACTTGCTGGACGACTGTATCCGTATTTTGGCGAGTAGCTCGTTTGTGATTTGCTCTGGAGGAACTATGGCAAAGTACAGGGGCTCCGAGGCATCCGTAGTTTGATCGCCGTTGGGGATAAACTTCAGCGTACCGTACCGTGTCTGCACCCACCTATCCAGCGGGTAGTTTTTGCCGTCGACCCTAACCGTTTTGTTTTTACTGTTGTAAGTAAAGTATACTTTGGGGTGTGAGATGGCCCGATCCGGGTCCTTAAGCTTGATTTTAATCGGCGACGAAGTATAGGCTGACACAGCGTTAAACTTAGCCTCCTCATAAATGGGGGCATACAGCGCCAACTTGTTAACCACCTTTGCGAGCAGCGCCCGGGAGTGGATCACGTTTATTTCATTCTCTACCGTTTTGTTAGAGGTAAACGCATCGATGGACTCCGTCATCTTAGACTCGTTCACTCCTTTTTGCTCATCCTTGATGAGAAGCGAGGCCGTTACTTCGTACACCGGAACCGATAGAAAGTGAAGGTATGCCCAAGCGCCTGCCACGGAAAGGGCAAGCAGTATGGAGAACAGGGGCCAAAAGGGAAGGTACTTGTAAGCCAGGGACGAAAACAGGCTTTCTTCAGAACTATTGATATTGTTGGGCATAAGCGTGCTGTTATGGTATTATCTCGTCAAACGGTCAAGGCCTATTACAACTACAGTTAGACCACTGAATACAACCGGAAGCCACTGCCTTGCAGAGCTCGCGCTTTGTATTTTGGTCTTGTTGGGCTCAACATAGATGATGTCGTTCGACTTTAAGTAGTAATAGGGCGATGTGAACAGCGCATCCGATGTCAGGTCGATCCTGGTGAGTTTTTTATCCCCGTTTTCTTCTCTGATCAGGAGCACGTTGTTACGGCTGGCGTAAATCGTAAGGTCCCCGGCCAGGCCGAGCGCCTCTAAAAGTGTGATCTTCTCATTCGGCACAGTGAGTACGGACGGGCGTGCCACCTCACCTAACACCGAAATCTTGTAGTTGAGGTAGCGCACGTCAACAATAGGCTCTATCAGTAGCTTTCTGCGTACTAGTTCGTGTTCAATCCCCTCCTTAAAAGCCGTTTTGGTTAAGCCGGCGGCTTTCACCTTCCCCAGCAGTGGGATTTCTATGTAGCCCTGCTGATCGACCAGATAGCCTATTGCCGGCGACACCATACTGGTGGCGTTGGCATTGGTTACGCGGCCAGAGTTTTGGTTCAGCACGTTAAAGATCTCTGACGCTCCCGGGTTTAAACTGATAATCGATATGTTTAACAGGTCGTTTGGCTGTATCTCTGGCTCCAGGTTATCTAAATTGCCCTTGTAAACAGCACTTCTGGCATTCTTAAAGTATGTTGCATCGTTCGTTGACGCGCAGGACGCCGCAGTGAAGCAACAGAAGACTACATAGCAAAATATTAAAAGTTTATTCATCATGGCTGCTTCTCGTTTGGGTGAGTTTTACGGACAAGCTTGTTTGATATATTACTATTAAAAACCAAAAAGGTTATAACCTATATCAAAAAGTACACGCTAGAGCAAGAGGTGCCATCCTTCGGCAGAAAGGCATAAAAATATTACTTTAAAAATCAATAATAGCATCTATCCAACCATACAAGAATTTATCACTGATCTTGAGCACAAGAACAACTTAAAGTCTGGCCTACTATAGGCTCATTAATTTCTTAGAACAGTATAACAAAGAGGTAAACAACAGTTAATGTAAATAATTAAACATATAATTTAACCACAGCTTAAATAGGTCAAAATTAACACAAATCAGGTTTTACCGCTTCAGGCACGTTAAGCAAAGGGAGGCAGCTACTACAAGGAGGGCGGTGCAAAACGCTCCGGCGACTGGCCTTCAGCAGCAACAGTAGGTGTAGGCAAGCGGGATAGATACTTAAAAAGCTCCCTGGTGAGTTTTACGTCCGAAGATGGTCAAGTATATGATCTTCATATCGAGCCACAGCGTCCAGTTCTCTATGTACCACAAGTCGTGCAGTGTTCTTTGGCTCTTTTGTTCCTGGGTCTCTGTAGGGCCTCTCCAACCGTTTATTTGCGCCCAGCCTGTTATGCCAGGTTTAAAGTAATGCCTCACCATGTAGCGCTTTTCACTGATCTGGAACTGCTTGTTGAGAAAGTTCCGGTGCGGGCGCGGCCCAACAACGCTCATGTCTCCCAACAGCACGTTCAGGAACTGCGGCAGCTCATCCAGGCTGTACTTCCGCAGCACTTTGCCAACCTTGGTTATTCTCTCGTCATTCTGCTTCGTAGAGAGTGTCCCCTTGCTTTCATCGTCGTTGCAACGCATACTCCTGAACTTATAGATCCTGAACTGCTTACCCGCTTTGCCTGTTCTGATCGGGCAATAGAACAAAGGGCCGGGAGAGTCAAGCTTTATCAGTAAAGCGATCACTAAGAACAAAGGAGACAAGGCGACCAGGGCCAGAAAAGCAAAGACTTTGTCAAACGAGTTCTTTACCCAGAAAGCGAGCGGGTCGTCTAACGGGACCTGCCTGACGTTGATGGCGTCGATGTGCCCGTAGCGGGTTATTTTGTAGTTGGTGCCCAGCAGCCCCTGGTAGTCGGGCACGTATTTCACCCTGATCCCGTGGTAGTCAGCAACCTCAATAATGCTTTTCACCTTCTTGGAGGGCTTTACCGGGAGCGCTATCACAATTTCATCCACGGGGTTTTCGCTCAGGTAGGAGTGGATGCTCTCCAGGTCACCTATAATCCTGTCGTTGGTGACAACGCTCTCCTCCTTCTTACACTTGATAAAGCCCTTGATGTGACGGGGCGTTTTAGAGTGTGCCTGCAGGTGCTTTTCCACGTTTACGGCCATGCTGCCTATACCCGCCACCAAGGTAGATTTGGCCTTAACAGAAGGAGCCAGCGAACTCATATGAACACCCTTGTCTTCGCTTGCCGTTTTGGAGCGCGCCATCTTCATCACCAGCGCCTGGATCGGGATGCCCAGTACCGGCAGCGCTATCAGAAGCATAACAGAGACCACGCTGACTGATTCGTAGAACTCTGACGAGCTCAGCAGCACCAGCACCGTTAGGATTAAGATCAAAGGCAGCTTCATGTAGTTGGCGGCAGCATTACCGACCTTATTTTTAGCTATATGGGGCGCGTACATACTCAAAAAGTTCAACACTACGAATAGAACGCCAATAACAATGGCCCACTCTAAGCTGATATCACTGTACTTGTTCAGTAGATATATCAGCAACAGAACCGCCACAAAATATCCCCCATCGGACACTGTTCCTGAATAACTCTTGTACTTAATCATATAGTAAAAACATTAAATGATGCAATTAACCCGCTCATATGACTGAGTATAAAAATAGACAGGGTGAACTGTTTATATGGTTGGCTATACAGAAACACACAACACTTATACAGATGCAGATATACTACATTTATATATTAGACTACATGCGTTTTCTGCATAAATAGAACAAAAAAAACAACTAAATACTACAAATATTAAGCAGTATATAAGCTTATTAAGATGGAACCCGCCCCTAAGCTTTGTCACAGCACAAAGGCGTTTCTGCTATAACAGTTTAGCAAGCAATTATACTTGCCTAAGTATAATTGCTTAACCACCTGCAACTATTGGCATAACTAAACTTAAAAAGGTATAATTAATATTATTATACCTCGCAAAAGCATATAAGATTCACTAATCAAACATTTTTTATAAAAAAATTAACAAGGAGATAATCATCATATGTAACAAAGAAACGCGACTGCTGTTTTCTCTGTCAGACGCTACTGAAAACCCAGCTTTAACGCTACACATATAGTACAATTTTAACCAAGACAGCTAAAGGCTAGCAAAGGCATCTGCGGAAGGATAAAGGAGCTAGCTCCGCTTCTGTAAGCTGCTAAAAGGGTAATGGCAACAGCTCACGTTCACTGCTGTAAGGTGCTATGCCGCCAGGCCAGAGGGTTGGCAGCAGCATATAACATCCAACACATGACCGCCTGCTGCACCAAAGCCAGGGAAAGCGGCTAAGGGATATTTCCATTAACAGGCTTGCCTCCAGGTTCTACTGCGCCACGTGCCACCGGCAGCTTACCTCCAGGTTAGCAGGCTCTGCCGACCTCCCGAGGCCGTGGCGCAGGCCCGGAGCAGGCATATTATAAACAGCACCAAAACAAAGCGGCCGCTCCCTTACGAGAGCGGCCGCTTTCCCTTTCAATGCTAATATATGTTACAGCGCAGCCAGGCTTTGCTCAATGGCATTGATCTTGGCCTCGGCATCGGCTTTTTTCTTACGCTCGTTGGCGATCACGGCCTCCGGCGCACCGCTTACAAAGCGCTCGTTGCTCAGCTTCTTATCTACAGCCAGCAAGAAACCCTTGGTATACTCCAGCTCCTTTGTCAGTCGCTCGCGCTCAGCGGCCACGTCGATGTTACCCTCCATCGGGATGAAGAATTCGTCTCCGGCCACAATAAAGCTAATAGCGCCCTCCAGGTTCTCCTCCACATACTGCACTTCGTTCAGGTTAGCCAGTTTGCGGATAATGCCCAGGAACGGTTCGTACTGGTCATGGCTGATAGCCTTAATGAACAGGTCGAGCTGCTTGGAGTTCGGGATATTTTTGGAGTTGCGGATGTTGCGGATAGCGCCAATCACGTTCAGCACGCTTTCCATCTGCTCTATAATCTGTTTATCGAACTTGTCTTTTTTAGGCCAAGCCGATACAATCAGGTACTCCTTGTCCTTGCGCTCCCTCAGGTCGTGCCAGATCTCCTCAGTGATGAACGGCATAAACGGATGCAGCACCTTCAGCACCTTCTCCAGGAAGGCCGTGGTGGCCTCTATGGTTTGCTTGTCGATCGGCTGCTGGTAGGCCGGCTTGATCATCTCCAGGTAATTGGAGCAGAAATCATCCCACACCAGCTTGTACACCGTCAATAAGGCATCCGAAATACGGAACTTGCTGAAGTGGTCCTCGATCTGTACGAAAGCCTCGTTAAAGCGCGACTCGAACCACTTCACCGCTGTCTCGTTCGGGAACGGCAGGCTCTCGTCTACCTCCCAGCCCTTAATCAGGCGGAAGGCGTTCCATATCTTGTTGCTGAAGTTACGCCCCTGCTCCACCAGCTTCTCATCGAACAGCAGGTCGTTACCGGCCGGTGAACTGAACAGCATACCCGCACGCACACCGTCGGCGCCGTACTGGTCGATCAGGTCGAGCGGGTCCGGAGAGTTGCCCAGTGATTTCGACATTTTACGGCCCTGCGCATCACGCACGATACCGGTCAGGTACACGTTTTTGAACGGCAGCTCGTTGCGGAACTCGTAGCCGGCCATGATCATACGCGCTACCCAGAAGAACAGGATTTCCGGCGCTGTTACCAGGTCGTTGGTCGGGTAGTAGTACAGGATGTCTTTGTTATCCGGATCCTTAAAGCCGTCGAACACCGAGATCGGCCACAGCCAGGAAGAGAACCAGGTGTCCAGCACGTCTTCGTCCTGGCGCAGGTCGCTCAGTTGCAGGGCCTCGTTGCCGCTCTCTTTGCGGGCCAGCACCAGCGCCTCCTCCTCCGTGGCGGCCACTACAAACGAGCCGTCTGGCAGGTAGTAGGCAGGGATACGCTGCCCCCACCACAGCTGGCGTGAAATACACCAGTCGCGGATGTTCTCCATCCAGGAGCGGTACATGTTCTTGAACTTCGGCGGGTGCAGGCGGATTTCGTCGTTCATAACAGACTCCAGCGCAGGCCCGGCCATTTTATCCATCTTACACCACCACTGCATCGACAGGCGCGGCTCAATTACAGCACCCGTACGCTCCGAGGTCTGCAGCACGCTGGCATACTCCTCTATCTTCACCAGGTGCCCTGCTTCCTGAAGGTCTTTCACGATGTTGCGGCGGGCGGCAAAGCGGTCCTGCCCTACATACAGCTGCGCCTGCTCATTCAGGGTGCCGTCGTTGTTTAGGATGTCAATAGTAGGCAGCTTATGCTTCTGGCCCAGCTCGTAGTCGTTCAGGTCGTGGGCGGGCGTTACCTTTAGCGCACCCGTACCGAAGTCTATACTTACGTACTCATCCAGAATAACCGGAACCTCCTTGCCCAGCAGCGGAATGCGCACGCTCTTGCCGTGCAGGTGGGTATAGCGCTCGTCGTTCGGGTTTACGGCCACGGCCACGTCGGCCATGATCGTTTCGGGGCGTGAGGTAGCCACCGTTATATAAGTTGGCGCTGCTGCACCTTCTGCCACTACTTCGTAGTTCAGGTGGTACATTTTGGCCATCGTGTCTTTTGGCACCACTTCCTCATCGGAGAGGGCGGTTTTGCCCTGCGGGTCCCAGTTCACCATGCGCACGCCGCGGTAGATCTGGCCTTTGCGGTACAGGTCCACGAACACCTCAATCACGGCGGCGCTCATGTCGTCTTCCATCGTGAAGCGGGTGCGGTCCCAGTCGCAGGAGGCGCCGAGCTTTTTCAGCTGATCCAGAATAATGCCGCCGTACTTCTCTTTCCACTCCCAGGCATAGGTCAGGAACTCCTCGCGGGATATATCGCTTTTGCTGATGCCTCTTTCCTTGAGCATGGCCACCACCTTCGCCTCCGTGGCGATAGACGCGTGGTCGGTGCCCGGTACCCAGCAAGCCTCCTTGCCCTGCATACGCGCACGGCGGATCAGCACATCCTGTATGGTGTTGTTGAGCATGTGGCCCATGTGCAGCACGCCCGTTACGTTCGGCGGCGGGATGACGATGGTGTACGGCTCTTTGTTCGGATTGGGCTTGGAGCGGAAGAAGCCGCGCTGCATCCAGCTGTCGTACCACTTCTTCTCTACTTCTTTGGGGTTATACTTGGTTGAGATTGACATCGTATTGCGGTTATTTTCTGCTTTTGGGCTAAGGAGCAAAATTAACAATTTTCCTGATACTAATTGTCTGAATCAGGATTTAGAGGATTTTGAGAATGTACAGGATGCGTTTTCTGCACCACTTGCCAGAGGGGGTTTATTTAACTTACGGCATTTACAATCCTGTCCGTCTCCTCCATCCTGAAAGTCCTGATCTAGGCAACAAAAAAGCGCCTGTTCCTCTCGGAGCAGGCGCTTTTCCTGAAGCTTTTTATACTTAGCTAGCCTGGTGCAGCCAGTCTTTCTTAGCCAACAGTTCCTCCTCCGTTTCGCGGTAATCCGGGTCATCGACGCAGCAGTCTACCGGGCATACGGCTGCGCACTGAGGCTCCTCATGGAAGCCCATGCACTCGGTACACTTATCAGAAACGATGTAGTAGAACTCGTCTGAAATAGGCTGCTGGGCCGCATCGCCCGGGATGACCTCGCCATCCTCAATCTCAACCTCTTTCAGCTCAGTGCCTCCGCCCCAGGTCCACTCCATGCCACCTTCGTAGATAGCAGTGTTTGGGCACTCTGGCTCGCAGGCTCCGCAGTTTATACATTCATCGGTTATCATTATAGCCATAGTCGTATCTCCTGTATATTTTTTATACTTTTGTAATCTTGTTTCTTTTAAAGAACAAAATTAGGAACAAAGAGTATCCCTATCAAATAAATTTGTTTAAACTCACCATATTGCCATGACACTTGAGAACAGGATCGAAGCCTTTGTAGCGTTGGGGAAGCAACTGCGCAGCCTTACACACGAAGACAAGCAGGCATGGGCCTTTGCAGCGGCATCGCGCAACACCTGGTTTACAGAGGAAAACGTGTCCTGCGCTCTCAGTGGCATTATCACCATGCTCGATGAGCAGTACCTCCGTGAGTGGCTTTACCCGTACCACCTCAAACAGGTTACACCTAAAAAGGTTGGCGTGGTGATGGCGGGCAACATCCCGATGGTGGGTTTCCATGATTTCCTGTCGGTGCTGATCAGCGGGCACTACCTGCTGGCCAAGCTGAGCTCCGATGACGAGGTGCTCATCCGGCGCCTGTCCGACATGCTGATCAGCATAGAGCCAGCCTTCGCCAACCGCATCGAGTTTGTGCCCTTGCTGAAAGGGGCCGACGCGATTATCGCCACCGGCTCGGATAACACCGCGCGCTACTTTGAGTACTACTTTGCCAAGCGCCCGCACATTATCCGGAAGAACCGCACCAGCATAGGCGTGCTCACCGGCCACGAGGAGCCGGACGATCTGCGCGCCCTGGGAGAGGACGTGTTCCGCTACTACGGCCTGGGCTGCCGCAACGTATCGAAAGTGTTTGTGCCCGAAGGCTACAAGTTCGACAGGTTCTTTGAGGCGAACGAGCACCGCAGCAACATCCTGGACCACCACAAGTACCAGAACAACTACGACTACAACAAATCCATCCTGCTGGTAAACCGCGTGCCGCACTTCGATAACGGCTTTATGCTGGTGCAGCAAAGCCAGGGGCTGGTTTCCCCTATCTCGGTGCTTTTCTTCGACACGTTTTCCTCGCTGGCCGACCTGCGCCACAAACTGGCAGAGGTGAAGGACAAAACACAGGTGGTGGTTTCTGCCCACGGCTGGCTTGAAAACAGCGTTCCGTTTGGCGAAGCGCAAAAGCCAATGGTGTGGGATTACGCTGACGGGGTCGATACACTGGCCTTTTTACAGCGCCTGTAGTTCCGTAAAAATCAGCGTTAAAACATTGCATTACTGTTGCGGGTTTCCTATATTGATTCTTAATCTTTGAACCTTTTAGCAAACCGCAGATGCAAACCTATCTAAACACCATCCCGATGGTGGCCAAGGAGCAGATCCCTGCTTTCCACTTTGGCCACGAAGATGTACTCACCGACCCGGAGGCCCGCAAAAGACGTATGTGGGACCTAAACCGCGCCACCTCCCTTGGCAATGTGTACCAGGGCAAGGTCGAGATCACCTTCCAGACCGCTGAAGGCGACCAGAGACGCGTAGACACCACCGTGTGGGCCGTGGACGACAAGTTTATGACCTTGAAGGCGGGCTGCGCCATTCCGGTAAACTCTATCCTCGGGATTGAGTTCTTTTAAAGGAGCTCCTCCCCTACAGCCGCAAGCGCTTCTGTGCTTGCTTTTTTTATGCCGTCCCTATTTAAATGTTACAACATGGTTTGGCACGGTATCTGCACTATATAGTTTGAACCAAATAGAAAAAAACATGCAGAAACAGACAGACAAAACCCAGCTCATCCAGAAAGAACGCATCCCGGCACTTCGCTTCGGCAAGAAAGACGTACTGCAGGACGCCACGGCCAGAAGCCGCCGCTACTACGACGCCAACCGCGCCACTATCCTCAGCAACACCTACCAGAACAAGTCCATGATCACGTTTAGAACCGCATCCGGCGAGCTTAAATGTGTAGAGGCCGCCCTCTGGGGCCTGGACAAGGACTTTGTGCTCCTGCGGTCGGGGATGTTCCTGCCGCTGCGCTCTATCCTAAAGATCAACTACTGCTAAGCCATGCAAGCATACAGCAGAGTGCCTCACCTAAGCCGTAAACAAAAACAGCTTGCCCAAGTATAAACCCGGCAAGCTGTTTTTGTTTTACCCGTGCTTTAACTCAAATGCGGTCCAGCACTTTTCTGATGAGGCTGTCTATGACCTCCTCGGCGTTCTCGGCGAACCTGTGCGTCATGCGATTCGCTACAATAGCGTTTAGCGACAGCATTTCGTGGCCCAGAATGCGCCCCATACTGTAGTAGCCTGCCGTCTCCATTTCGAAGTTCGTAAGCCTGTAACCGTCATGCCGGAAGCTGTTGTAGGTCTGCAGCAAGTTCGCGTTGCGCAGGCCGCCGCGCAGCACACGGCCCTGCGGTGCGTAAAAGCCGGGGCAGGTAAGCGTGTTACCCGGCACCATGTCGAAGGCTATCTTCTGCAGGAGGTGCTGCGAACCGCCCACGCAGTACGGCCTGAAGCCAAGCCCCAGTTCCTGCTGCAGCTTGCCCGTTATACTTTGCTCTTCGCTGGATTGCTCCAGCGGGTAGAACTCCATCAGCGTGTCCAGGCCAACGCTGGTGTGCGACGCCAGGTGGCTTCCCAGCGGCACATCCTCCTGCAGCGAGCCGGAGGTGCCGATGCGCACAATGTTCAGCTTAATTTTTTCCTCGTTCACTGCACGGCTCCGGAAGTCGATGTTCACCAGCGCATCCAGTTCGTTCATCAGGATGTCGATGTTATCCGTGCCCATGCCTGTGGAGATAACCGTTAGCCGCTTGCCTTTATAGTAGCCCGTGTGGGTCACAAACTCCCGCTTCACCACCTGCACCTCTATCTCATCAAAATACTGGCTCACCTTCGCTACCCGCTCCGGGTCGCCTACCGTGATGATGGTGTCTGAGATGTGCTCTGGCAGCAGGTTGAGGTGGTAAACCGTGCCGTTGGGGTTAATAATTAGCTCTGATTCTGGTATAGTAGCCATAGTTCTTGAAGATGTTAGACACTAGCCACAAGACGTTAGACAGCAGCATTAAAACAGGTCAGGCGCTCCACTGCCCTTGCGGGAGAGGCCCTGCGGCACCAGGAGCGCTGGTTACTCATCAACCTGCGTGCGGCTGTCTACTATCCAGGACTATAAAAAACGAAAAGCGTGGCTGATTAGGCGCACGCTTTCCTGAGCTTTAGAGAATACTTATACTTGTACGTCAGTTTTCTTTTTGCGGTTGAAGCCTTTTAAAGGATTGTAGCCGTTTAGTTCTTTCTGGTAATAGCCGGTACCGTCGTAAGGGCGCTTTTCCGGGTGCTCTTTACACTCCGTTGAGCAGGCTCCGTCCAGCTCCCAGCCACAGGCTTCGCAGATGGGCACGTGCAGGTTGCACACCGGGTTGGCGCAGTTCACCATGCGGTCGCTCACGGTGTCGCACACGTGGCACCTGGAGATAACCGTTGGGTTCACGGTGTTCACGTCCACGGCCACGCGGTTGTCGAACACATAGCACTTGCCTTCGAAATCCTCGCCACCGGCTTCCATGCCGTACTTGATGATACCGCCGTGCAGCTGGTACACATCCTCAAACCCCTGCTCCAGCAGAAACGCACTCGCTTTTTCACACTTGATGCCGCCCGTGCAGTAGGTCAGGATTTTCTTGTCCTTATACTTTTCCTTCAGCTCGTTTACCTTCTCCGGAAACTCACGGAAGTTCTCAATATCCAGCGTAACAGCGTTCTTAAAGCGGCCCACACTGTGCTCGTAGTCCGAGCGCACGTCCAGTACCACCACGTCGTCGCGGTCTTTCATCTCCTTAAACTCTTTCGGAGCAAGGTGCTTGCCCGTACGCGTGTTAGGGTCGATGTGCAGCAGACCGGAGTGCACGATCTCGGCTTTGGTGCGCACGTGCAGCTTTGTAAAAGCGTGCTTGTCCGAATAGTCAACCTTGAAGTCGGTCTTAGCGAAACGCGGGTCCGCGTGCATGGCGGCCATGTACTTTTCACAGTCTTCTATCAGACCGGAAATGGTGCCGTTCAGGCCCTCTTTCGACACGATGATACGGCCGAGCAGGTTCAGCTCCAGGCAAAGGAGGTGGTGTTGCTCACGAAACGCCTCCGGATCCTCGATCGGCGCGTAGCAATAGTACAGGAGTATGCTGTGTGTTTTGTTCATAACTGCTAAGCTTCAACTTAGTGTTTGAGTATTTATTCTGTCGTTATTTAATGATCGTTGCCCTTCTTTTGAATCAGGATTTAGAGGGTGAACAAGAGCTATTCTTCTCCGGTTCGCCCATCCACCCAATCGCGCATTCAAAATTAGCTGCTGCCGGCAAGCTGTAAAATGACTTTTGTCAGTTCTGTAACAGCGGCGGCAAGTACAAAAGTTTATTTTATTGGGGCAGCCGGGTTGCCGAACACGGTGGCTTTGGCGGGCACATCGGCCACCACCACAGAGCCAGCGCCTATGCGGGCGTTCTTCCCGATTTTCACCCCGGACACCACTACTGCGCCGCTTCCGATAAAAGCGCCGTCCTCTACAGTAACCTCTGCGTTGATGATGGCTCCTGCACCAATTTCCACGTAGTTGCCGACCTCCGCTTTGGTGTCGACCATGGCCCTGGCATGGATGATGTTGTTATCGCCTACCTTGGCATTGTTGCTGATAATAGCGCCTGCTCCCACCAGGTTTCCGTGGCCCAGCCAGGCGTTCTCTGACACGGCACTGAAACGGTGAATGGCATTTACCGGCACTACCTTGTGCTCGTCTTTCAGCATCTTGATCAGCCCTTTGCGGGCAGCCGAGTCTTCCACCGCCACAAAAACGTCGCAGGTCTTGCCTACCAGCTTCAGAAACTCGTTGTCTTCGGTGTTACTCATCACCGCCACGTTGTTCACCTCTTCCTGCTGCAGTTTCTGGCTGTCGTCCAGGAAGCAGTAAACGATTACGTTGTTGCTGTTGAATATATCTAATGCCGTAGTTCCCAGCTTTTGGGCACCTAGTATGATTACCGGATTTTGCATAAATCAATCTTAAATAAGGCGCAAAGTTACAAAGAAGTGCGGGAGATTAAAAGCGGGTCCGCCGTGGGCGCAGGCGCTGCAAAAGACGTTGGGCGTAGGCGTTTTGCAGCAGCAGGTGTACCAGGAACGGCAGAAACACAATGCGGTAACGGCTCAGGGTGCCGAAGTTTGGCGTGGAAAGCCCTGTAACGCCGGCCATCAGCAGCACAAACACCAGCATAATTACATGCAGCAGGCGCACTTTCCCACCTGCCCCTCTGCGGAGCACAGCGGCAAGGGCCACGCCCGACAGGACCAGCAACAGCAGATTCTCCAGGCTGCTCAGCACATACAGCGGCTCCCAGGACTCACCTAAAAACGGCCGGTAAACGGCACTTAGTGCAGCCTCCGGGTAGTTCGCCGCCATACTTGGCATGGTTGGCCTGAGCACGCCCAAATCAATGTGGGGCCTGTCCGGAGAGCGCCGAAACAAACTGCTGTAGCTGTTTTCGATGTTCCAAAGTATAAAATCGGGGTTAAAGGTCTCTTTTTGCAGCACGAGAAGCAGCACCGCCCCCCCGGCCAGTGCGAGCAGCAGCAGCAACTGCGCCTTGAGCGAACGCAGCACATGCACGTGTGCCTTCAGCCGCTGCACCAGCACGTAAGCCAGCAGCAATGGCAGCAGCAGCGCCGCATAAAACACTTTTATCCTGATGAAGAGGTAGAGCTGCAGCGGCAGCAACAGCACCTGCCCTAAGCCAGGCTTCTGCCCATGCGCCAGCGCCAGCGCCGCACCCGTTAACCAGCACATGCTGCCGTACATCACGGGGTCTTTCATAACGCCCGAGCTCCAGAACAGCACGGAGGGGAAAAACAGAAACGCAATCACCGCCGCCAGCCTATGCTTCGGCAACACCTCCCCCAGCTTTGCCGCTAAATAGGCGCTGCCCCAAAAGCTGAAGAGCGACAGGTACAGGTTGTTCAGGTAGTATGCGCCGCCCGTGGCAAGGTTAAGCAAGCTTACCACCTTTATAAAAAAGAAGGAGTTGGAAAAGTAGGCATGCTCTGTAAAGGGAAGCGAGTTTTCGAGCCCCTCACTCCCGAACTGGTTAAACAGCAGCAGTCTCAGGTACCCCTCCGGGTTGTGGCGCGCATACTCCAGCAGCGTTAGCCCGGCGTTATGGAAAACGTGGGTATCGCCAGTTTGGTAGTAGCTGTAGCGCAGGGCGGCAAAGCCAAGGGCCATGAGCAGCTTTACCCCCAGGGCAGGATACAGATACGGCCTCAGCGCCTGTGCCCACTTCTGCCGAAACAGCCACCACACGAAACCTGCCAGCAGGAGTATGTTAAACAGGTAAACGAGCAGTGTACTCACAGGGCAGGGCTATGCTTTTTCATGATTTTGTTCCCCACGGCGCAACGCATGCAGTTAACCGGGCGGCAGTAGCGGTTGTACAGCCCGAGCGCCGCCTGGTTATCGGCCGCGGACCTGGCGCGCCAGCCCAACTCCTCGTAGTGCCGCGTATACCTGTTGCTCTCCTCCTTTAGCTGCTCCAGCAGGGCAATGGCCTTGTCCAGCAAGGTACGCTCGCCGCTATGGCTGGCATACGCCGCAAGTACAGGCACAGCCACGTTAATCACCAGGCTGTGCACACTGCCTTTTCCCATAGCAGCCTGCCGATGCTTTGCCTCTTTGCCGAACGTATAGTGCGTTTGCCAGTACTCCGAGGCGGATGCCTGCAGCAGTTGTGCATACTCTTTCACCGTGTCCGCTTCCAGGAGCTTCGAGAACAGCGCCTGCCGCTGATGCAGCAGTGTGGCCAGCTGTGCCAGCCGCACTGTCGGGAAGTTGGCGGGGCGCATGCGCAGGAAGTTCCATTGGTGGCGCTGCAGCGGCTCCAGTTTATACTTGTGGCGCAGGTAAGTGTACTCCCGCTGTAGCTGCTGCGCATAGGCATCTTCGGCATCCGTAAGGAAACCTGCCTGCCCCAGCAACAGGGCCTCCAGTTGTAGCAGGCTGTGCTGGTGCCGGCGCACCACGTGGAACGGCAGTGCTTTTGCCAGCTGCTCAAACGCCTGCTGGTTTATCTTAAAGCCGAAGCCGCGCAGCAGCGTATGGTACACGGCCTGCTCCCAATCATTACCGTAGCTGCGGTACACCTGCAGTACCTCCTCCCCTTTCTCCTCCAGGCGCTCTGCCAGTGCCCGTGCCAGCATGCCGGTTTTGGTGATCTCCGGTACGCCCGGCCAAAAGGCAGCGCAGGGAATAACGCTCCTGGCCTGCTGCAGCATCTGGTAGGTTTGCAGCAGCCCGAGGTCCACGCGGTGCTGCAGCTCCAGCACTGGCACCAGGGAGCCGTCTGTACGGGTAACGGGCACATCAGCCTGCCACACGACATGCAACACTACCTGGTCGTACTTCGGGTCATGCTGGTGCTGGTGACGGTGCCAGTCGGAGGCGCTCAGGTGCACCTCCACACTGCCCGACCACTCCACGTTGCCCACCCGAAGTACGGCTTCCCTGAAATCCGGGCCGGCATCAGTGTTATAGAACCCAACGCGCAGCACCTGCAGCGGCTCCCCCTCAGAGGTGGCCAGCGCGGCTTTGCTAAAGTACTGATGCTGCCAGATGTAGTGCAGGAAGTCCTCTTTCATGCGTTGGGTTTATAGCTCAAGATGCCAAAAGTATCGTACAAAATCAAACACAACAGAAACGCCTGCCCTATAGTGGGGCAGGCGTTTCTGCGATATGCCAAGGGAGGCCCTTTGCCTTATTTCCCATGGTACTTTAGCTGCATCCCGTGCAAAAAGTTACGCAGTATCTGGTCTTTCAGCGGGCGGTACTGGCTCTGGTTAGGGTTCCGGAAAAAAGCGCTTAGCTCGTGCTTGCTCAAGCGGAAGTCCACCATGTCCAGAATCTCCAGCATGTCCTCGTCTTTCAGGTTAAGGGCTATTTTCAGCTTGCGGAGGATGATGTTGTTGTTCAGCTTTTTCTCCGGCTCTGGCTGCGGTCCCTCCTTTTTGCCGCGCTTCTCGTTAATGAAGCCGTTCAGGAAAGCCGCCAGCTGCTCATCGCCCAGCTCCTTGCACTCCGGGTCGTCCTCTTTCTTCAGCCAGTCGCTCACCTCTGCCCGTGTTACCTGCTTGCCGCCTGAGCCAAACAGGTCTATCATTTTATTATCGCCGTAGTCAAAGGTATAGCGGATGCGGCGGAGTATGTCGTTGTTGTTCATGGGTTATTTTTGATGCGGTTTTTGTTCCGGCATTTCTTGCCTTTACGCTTCCAGGTTTAGCTGCCGCAACGTATCGTACTTGTCGTACAGCTTTCCAAACCTCCTGCAGCAGCCACGGTTGCCGCGCGGCTATAAAACGTTCTCGCGGCTCGGCGCGCCTGCAAATTTCGGAAAGATAGCTGTTTTTTGCATAGGGCTACGTAGCCTTTGGCAGCCAGCGCCCCTGCTATGCCTTTCTCACAAACTCAGATTTAAGCCCCATGGAGCCAAAGCCATCGATTTTGCAGTCAATGTTATGGTCTCCGTCTGTCAGCCGGATGTTTTTTACCTTTGTGCCAGCCTTTACGGGCTTTGGAGCACCTTTTACCGGCAAATCCTTGATCACGACAACAGAATCGCCGTCCTGAAGTATGTTTCCGTTAGCATCTACTACCTTTAAGCCTGCCTCTTCTTCAGTTTCACTCGGGTTCCACTCATTTCCACACTCCGGGCAAGCGTAGGTTTCCTCTCCCATTGCATACCCGTAGGGTGAATTACATTTTGGGCATTGCTTCATTTCTTCTGACATCGTGCTATTGTATTATATATTTCTTTCTTGTTTTAACGGCATTTATGCAAAGCCTGTAGCAAAGCAAGGATTTATATACATCTTGTTAGCGGTTGCTATTCCTCCTTTAGCCATTGGAGTGCCGCCTGTACTTTTGCATCCTCTTGTAAATCCTCAAAATTATCCCCCTCTATCATTTCCACATCTGGCTGCACATACTCCTTATATACATTCTTGTTTCGGTCTGCAATAAAGCTCGATGAAAGGCCAAGATAGCTATCATTCAACTTAAATCCACTAACCATGGTAATATAGCCAGCGGTGTTTTCGCCAATAAATAAAGTTCTGTCTCTTCCTTTGAAAGCGACAGCAAGCATTTCGCCAGCACTGCTTGTTATCTGGCTTGTCAGTACAACTATCCTAAGCCCTTTATTAGGTTGGCACCTGTTGTGCACAGATGTCGCTCTGTACTTATCATAGTAGTAGCTGCCGTTTTTAACAGACAACTTACTGATTCTATTCCCCTTAATACCAAAAGTATAGCCTATAGTCTTCGTACCAAAGAGCTGGCTAAATCCTGTGAACATAGGGTGGATGCTGCCGCCTTCGTTCAACCGGAGATCAATAACAAGACCTTTTAAACTTGCCAAACCAAGGCTGCACAAGCTGTCTTGGTACTGTTGGTTCGTCATATTATCATTTTTATTTGTTCCAGGAACCAGTATGTAGCCGTACCCGCTTTCCAGGGTGCTGGTCCTTATTTCCGGCGATTTCCCTCCAAAGACACCTTTCAGGGCCGGGCGCACATCAAGTGGTGGCCCATCTTTGTGCCTTATCATTTTACCTTTAAAAACTAAACGGGCATGCTTATCCCCCAAGGCTTGAAATATGAGTTTCACCCTCCGGGTAAACTCGGCATCTGAAATCAAACTGTCTCCCTTTAGGAGCACTTCAGCCTCCAATACAGGCCAGTCTACTCTTGACTTATAGACAGAGAACTGCTTTGCTTTAGCAATAACATCCTGAAGGAGAAGTTGCAGCCTATCGCCACTGCCTGATGTAGTCTGAGCACTGGAGAGAAGCGAAATGAAAACCAGAAACACAGTTGCTATAGTCTTCAACATACCTTAAACAATTTACAGTTTACGGGTAGGACTGTGATGCATTTATGCACAACAGGTGTGGTTGGCCGATTGCTTCTATTGCTATTACAGTAGATAATCATAGTGCCACTTAAACATAATTCAGCTTAAAGCTAGAGTCATTGTTTGATTTAGCTTTTCTAAAAAACTTCGTATGGCTCACCTTTCTCATCTAACAATGTGATTCTTTTACCTGATATGCTCCCTTCTCTCTTTAGGCTTTTCGACTGGAGTGCAAGCGCGTTATCATTGATACCATACGCTGTAACATTGAACATGATTGAATCTCCTTTCATCGTGTAGGTGCCATTTTCATAAAATGCTACAGGTATTAAAAGAGAACCATACTTGATTATATTGAAGCTGTAAGTGCTATCCTTGCTAATGTTTTTACTGCAGTAGAATGTTTGCCTTTGCTCTTTTGAAGCACCCATTTTAATTGCTCATATGACACAGTAGAGGTCAGCAGAATCAGGAGTATGGTTACTTGTGCTTACACAAAATCATAATGCATGCCCAACGGCCTGCAAACTAAAGAATGTTATTTCACATCTGCATCCAGTGGTTGTTTAGTTTGTCAACAGCTGTGCTGTCTGCGGTCACAATTTTGCCTAGTACGCTCCCTCTCCTTCTGGAATATTGAGAACCAGATCAGCATTCAAACTATTAGCTAGACTTCTAGCATGCCTGACGGCCTTATCTCTGTCTGAGTATACAAACGACAGCACAGGTTTTGGAGCATCCGAATATAACAGTGTTTTGAAGCTGGTTACTCTTCCTGAAAGAGTTGGACTTGTTCCGTTCGGCGTATTAGTACTCATGTAGCTTGCTGAGATTACCCTTACCGTCAGGATAACGGGGAGAGTTGTCCATGCCCCAAATTTATATCCGCAAATCGATAAGTATTCTTTAAATCTTCTTTCGGTAAAATCAATGAGCGTTCCACCGTAGGAGGATACAACTACAAGTCCAACAAGTATAGCTCCCAGGCCTATCCCGACAGTCCTTTCCACAGAACTCTCACTTTTTAAAAACAATGGACCCACGAATGCAAGTACCCCTGCAGTTAACAGCAGCAAGCCTAAAAAATGAGGCCCAGAGGTCAGATTCCGTCTCTTGAAGTTAAAAGTTCTCATAGTACGTCGGCCTCCGGCACAGGGGAATTGGGCCAGACACTGTGATGGAGCAATGGAACTGGCTATGGATTTTTACCTGGTGCAAAGGATTTACAAAATCCAGATGCCCGTTTCAGTTTTTCAAAGTTACCGAAGAACCTGTAGTATTCAGTGAACTGGCAAAATGCACGGCCGGCGATTGCATCCAGCTTCGGCTGGCTATAGTTTTTGTTCGAAAAGAATAAGCAGAGGCCTAAACGTTTTAATCCATCAGCCTTATCAGTTCTGCTAAAATCCAGCCTCAAAGATCATTTGTTTCTTAAATTTCAACCGACTTTGAGGAACAACATTTCTTTATTTTTTAGTAAATCCAAGAAAGCGTTATTCCATTGGCTTTAAATTCACAAACATTGTCGCTGTAAACAACAACCCAATTCCGAGCCCTAAGAAGGCCCCTTTTGCTAAATCAGGTAACGCAACATAATGAGAAAACACTTGAGATGCTGCTATTGTAGACATTCCAACAGATATTAGAACTAGTGCTTTTCTTTTTGCTAATCTTTTCATTATTGCTGTTTTTAGTAAACTATAATAAAATTTTTGTTTCTGTTCGACGGCTTTACTCGGATTGTTGTCAACGTTACTCGTGCATAATGTGGGTGAGGCGTAGCCGAAGCCTAAATTTTGAACTTTGTTGGCACGAGTTATTTTTTCAGCAAAGCTACAAGTAGAGCTAAAAGAGCTAAGCCTAAAGCCACATTAGCTAATGTGTCACTACCATATTCTTCTGTTGGTTCTAATGCCTTAGCTTGGTCTCTATAGGCGGTTAGCAGAGCATATTCATTCATCCAGTTTTTCATGTGCAAGAGAAGCTGCTCTCTTTCCTGTGCTTTATAAACCGCCTCACTCGCTACTGAATCAAAATGTTCACTTGGAAGTGGTGGTATAATAATAAATTGGTTTTCTGGTTCTGTCAGGCTTCTTGATAGAACTAATCCACACGCTGGTATCTCAGGTATTCTACCCTGTTTATCCAGTCCCGTATATATTATCCATAAGCCTTTTGTCACTGTCATTGAATAGCAATCATTGTAACTATTGTAACCAATGAGCGTATCTGACGCCACTTGCCCCTTGAACAAATCAACAACTCTTATCTTGTAAGTACCGCTGTCAAGGGAAAAAACTTCTCCAATAAAAATTAAGCTAGCCTTCTCTATTCTATCGCTTACTACATCTGCTTGCCATCTCTTTGGAATACATTCACAGCTGTAGGAACTGCGGCAAAATAGAGATAGAAAAACAAGAAGTATAAGTTTTCTCATTGATTGTTATTTGTGCCAACTACCTGCTACCAGGAGTACTACTCCTACTATCCTCCTAAATCCGGCGGCTAAACGGAATCGGACTGGCGAATGAACTGTTGGAAGTATCCTGCAACAGCTAGCTTCACCCCACCAGCAACTCCTCCAGCAGTGCCTCCATCTCGCGCTGCACGGCAAAGGCGGCTTCGCG
Source organism: Pontibacter actiniarum (assembly GCF_003585765.1). Taxonomy (NCBI): domain Bacteria; kingdom Pseudomonadati; phylum Bacteroidota; class Cytophagia; order Cytophagales; family Hymenobacteraceae; genus Pontibacter; species Pontibacter actiniarum. The sequence goes on along the minus strand of NZ_CP021235.1, from coordinate 189,629 downwards.
GGCCCTTTCAGCAAAATCAAAACCGGACGAGGCATAAATGATGGCGCGGGCCGAGTTGACCAACAAACCGCACTGGCGGTTCATGCCCAGGCGAGAGATATCCGCCAGGCTACCGCCCTGTGCGCCCACCCCCGGCACCAGCAGGAAGCTATCCGGCACGATCCGGCGCACGCGCTGCACGTACTCTGCCTGCGTGGCACCCACCACATACATCATGTTGTCGGCGTTACCCCACTCCTGGCTCGTTCTCAGCACCTGCTCAAAAAGGTACTCCTCGCTGCCATCCTCCAGGCGCAGCATCTGGAAATCCTGGCTGCCGGCATTCGATGTCAGGGCGAGCAGGACTACAAACTTACCGCCCTGCGTCAGGAAAGGCTTTACAGAATCGGCCCCCATGTACGGGGCAACCGTAACAGAGTCGAAGTCCATGTTCTCGAAGAAGGCACGGGCATAAAGCTCAGAGGTGTTTCCAATGTCGCCGCGCTTGGCATCGGCAATCGTGAAAACTTCTTTCGGAATCACCTCCAGGGTCTTCTGCAGGCTTACCCACCCTTGCGGCCCCTGCGCCTCATAAAAGGCAATATTTGGCTTGTAAGCCACACAAAGGTCAGCGGTGGCCTCAATTATCTGGCGGTTAAACTCGAAGACGGGGTCCTCAAAGTCCAGCAGGTGCTGCGGGAGCTTTAGCGGGTCGGTGTCGAGGCCGATGCACAGGTAGGACTTCTTTTTCAGGATCTGCTCGAAAAGCTGCTCTCTGGTCATAGTTTTGTGTGGCTGTTGTCTTCTACAAATGTAGAAAATTGAAGCAGCCGGCAAAACTTTCCGCCTCCTTTCCTACGTGCGTACCCTACCTTGGCAGGTCAGCCCCTTATATTTCAAGAGAAACGTGCCAAAGCAGCCTTGCCCATACTTGCCCTGGCCTTCTGTTTTCGGGTGCAGCAAAGAGGGCACAGCAGGTGTACATAAAAAAGGGCTGCCCCAAACGGAGCAGCCCTTTTCTGTATCATAAATTGGTTGGGTTTATCGTAAATCCACCACACTCACGCCTTTATACTTGGCTTTGTTGAATGTAAAGGCATCGGAGGCAAGCGATGGGTTTGCCTGAAAGTTATTGATCGTATAAGTATAGCGGTTGCCGTTGTTGCGGAACATCTCCCAGCTTTTCAGGGTCTTGTCTTTCTGGCTGATGTACAGGCGTACTTTGTAGATCGGGTTCTTACGGTCCTCCGGAGAAAGCTCTATGACATCGTGCTTCACGCCGCCAAGCGTTTCTGTACCTGCATACGCGTACTTATAGCCTTTCTTATACATGTCGAAGATCTTGCTTGGCGCCATGGCCTCTGCCTCAGCATCTGTCTCCGTGATCGTTACCTCGTTCGCATCCTTCAGGAACGTATACATCGTTTTACCGTCGCTGATAATCTCCTGACCGCTTACACCCAGCCTGTACTTATCGCCGCTCACGGTAATGTTTCCGTTCATGGTTTCCTTTACCTTAGCCGAAGGGTTTTCCAGTGTCTGCGCGAAATCCGCCTTAAAAGCCTTCATTGTTCTGTACTTCTGGCTCATGGCGTTCAGGATTTTGCCGGCCTTAGGGTCTTGCTGTGCAAAAGCCAGGTTTACGAACATCAGGGCGAGCAACAGTAAGGATACAAATTTTTTCATGTCGTTTAAATAATAGTGTTCTACCCGAGGGTATTCAATAACTGTTCCAAACTATACTCGTCCGGAATTAAAACTTCGCGCGCCTTGCTTCCCTCAAACGGCCCCACGATACCGGCAGACTCCAACTGATCTATCAGGCGGCCGGCGCGGTTGTAGCCCAGCTTCAGGCGGCGCTGCAGCAAGGAGGTGCTTCCCTGCTGGTGCTGCACAATCACACGGGCAGCCTCCTCAAACAAAGGGTCGCGGTTGCTTGGGTCGAAGTCGGCTTTTTCGTTTCCGCCTTCATCGCCCACAAACTCAGGCAGCAGGTAGGCATCGCTGTAGCCCTGCTGCTCACCAATGTGGTCGCAGATCCTGTCTACCTCCGGCGTATCCACAAAGGCACACTGGATGCGGATCATATCCGACCCGATGGAGAAGAGCATGTCGCCCTGGCCGATCAGCTGGTCGGCTCCACCGGCATCCAGAATCGTGCGGGAGTCGATCTTAGAGGTTACCTTAAAGGAAATACGCGCCGGGAAGTTGGCCTTGATAATACCTGTGATCACGTTGACCGACGGACGCTGCGTGGCCACCACCAGGTGTATACCAATGGCACGGGCCAGCTGCGCCAGGCGCGCAATAGGTGTTTCCACCTCTTTACCGGCCGTCATCATCAGGTCGGCGAGCTCGTCTATCACCAGCACGATGTAGGGCATAAAGCGGTGGCCCTTCTGCGGGTTCAGCTTACGCTCCACAAACTTGCGGTTATACTCTTTCAGGTTACGGCAGCCGGCATCCTTCAGCAGGTCGTAGCGCATGTCCATCTCCATACAGAGCGAGTTCAGCGTGTTCACCACCTTTTTGGTGTCGGTAATGATGGCTTCCTCGCTATCCGGCAGCTTGGCCAGGAAGTGCCGCTCAATCTTGTTGAACAGCGACAGCTCCACCTTCTTCGGGTCCACGAGCACGAACTTGAGCTGCGAAGGGTGGCGCTTGTAGAGCAGCGAGGTCAGGATGGTGTTCAGACCTACGGATTTACCCTGGCCGGTGGCACCCGCCATCAGCAAGTGCGGCATCTTGGCCAGGTCCGTTACAAACACCTCGTTGGTGATGGTTTTACCGAAGGCGATCGGCAGGTCCATGTCGCTCTTCATGAACTTCTCCGTGGAGAGGATAGAGCGGATGGAGACCATCTCCTTCTTCGTGTTCGGCACCTCAATACCAATGGTACCCTTGCCTGGAATCGGGGCGATGATACGGATACCCAGGGCCGCTAAGCTCAGGGCAATGTCATCTTCCAGGTTTTTGATCTTGGAGATGCGCACACCGGCATCCGGCACAATCTCGTAGAGGGTAACGGTAGGCCCGATGGTGGCCTTGATGCTGGCAATACTGATGTTATAGTTGGCCAGCGTATCCACGATCTTATCTTTGTTCGCCTCCAGCTCCTCCTTGGTTACCTGAATCTTGTTGGCGCCGTAGTCGTTCAGCAGCTCGATGTTCGGGTACTGGTAACGCGCTAGGTCCAGCGTCGGATCATAGTTCTCCATGTCTCCGATCACGGCTTCCTCCTCAGGCGTTTCTTCTATCTGCAGGGCCATTTCCGGCTCTTCGTCTTCCTCCTCGTCCGCCATAGCATCGTCCAGCAGGGTATCTTCCGGCAGGTCGATATCCAGCTCTAAAGACGGGGAAGCAGGTTTCTCAGGGGCGGCAGGCGGCTCCGGCTTTTGCTGCTGCTGCTGTGGCAGCGAACTCAGCTCCATCTCCAGGGCCCGGTTTATCTCCTCATCCTCCTCAAACGGCGGCTCTTCCTCCTCCTCTTCATACTCCAGCGAGGCCGTTGGGTCGGCGTTATGGTTGATGTTGCTCGTTTTGGCGCCCAGCACATCGCCCAGGCTATCGGCGTAGTTCTTATCCGGTGTGGCTACAGCCGTAGCCAGCTCCGCCGGTTTTGCGGCGCTCCAGTTTATACTTGTAATGTTAAAGAAACTCACCACAAACACCAGCAGCAGGAAGCCCAGCAGCAGCCAGGAGCCCCAGCCGATGAGGCTGTTGAGCCATATAGCCGTCTCCACGCCCACAGCGCCTCCCAAGAAGCCCAGGCGCCCCAGGGCACCTGCCGAAAAGACCACATAGCCCATCGTCAGGCTCAGCCACAGCATACAGAAGCTGCACAGGCCCAGCACATAGCTCAGCGACACGTTCACGCGCTTAAATACGATCTTGGAGCCCGTAAAGAACAGTACCGGTATAAAGAAGAAGGCTCCGATGCCCACCAGGTCATTGATAAAGATATGCGACAGCCAGGCACCGAACAGGCCCAGCCAGTTTTCCGCCTCCTGCCCCGACTCCTTCAGGCCGGTGCCGCTCACCGTCTCCACCACGCTCTGGTCGGCGTTGCCCGTGAACAGGTAAGAAACAAAGGCAATGGTCAGGAAAAAGGAGAATAGCAGGAACGTGAAGCCCACCGTCAGTTTAAAACGGCGGTCCTGCATAAAACCTAATCTTAGATTAATCTTGGGAGTGGGAATCCGGAAAGACCACTTCTTCTTTTCTTTCTTCGGCTTCTGCCCTTTCGGCACATTTGCCCCACGTGGCTCATTCTTACCACGCACCTCATTCTTCCGCCCTGCTTGCAGCGTGTCGTCTCTGTAAGTATTCTTGGCCATACCCTCAGCTCTAGTTAAGACTCCAAATTTACACTTTTTCGTGGCAATGCCTTACCCTTGCAGGCCGAATGTAACTTATCTGGAGAGTAATTTTTTATTGATTTGGCTTATCAGGGAAGGCCCCTCATAAATAAAGCCCGTGTAAAGTTGCACCAGGTCGGCACCGGCGTTCATTTTTTCGACGGCATCGGCGGCCGTCATAATGCCCCCCACCCCGATCAGGCGGATCTCCGGCGGCAGAAACGTGCGCAGGTGGCGGATAATCTGGGTAGAGTGCGTGGTGAGCGGCTTTCCGCTCAGGCCACCCATGCCAATCTCCTGCACCCGTGCCTCCGGTGTTAGCAGGCCCTGACGGCTCACGGTGGTGTTCGTGCCGATAATGCCGCTCAACTTGGCCTCTATGGCAATTTCGATGATGTCATTCAGCTGGTTCAGGTTCAGGTCCGGTGCGATCTTAAGCAGCAGCGGCTTGGGTGTTCCCATCTTCTGGTTCTCCTCCTGCAGCGATACCAGCAGCCTTTGCAGGGGCTCTTTGTCCTGCAGCGCGCGCAAATCAGGTGTGTTGGGCGAGCTTACGTTCACCACAAAGTAGTCCACCACGTGGAACAGGGCCTTAAAGCAGTAGAGGTAGTCGCTCAGGGCCTCCTCATTCGGCGTTACTTTGTTCTTGCCGATGTTCCCCCCCACAATGATGTTGCTTTTGCGCTTTTCCAACCTTCTGACAGCCGCATCCACGCCTTTGTTGTTAAAGCCCATGCGGTTAACGATGGCCTTATCTTCCGGCAGGCGAAACAGGCGCGGCTTCTCGTTTCCGGGCTGTGGCTTAGGAGTCAGGGTGCCGATTTCCACGAAGCCGAAGCCCAGCTCGGCCAGCTCATCCACCAGCATGGCATCCTTGTCAAAGCCAGCCGCCAGGCCCACCGGGTTCGGAAACGTAAGGCCGAACAGCTCACGCTCCAGCCGCGGGTCGTTTACTTTAAACATGCTTTCTGCCATGCTTCTGGCAAAAGGCAGCTTCATGGAAGCGCGGAGGGCGTCGGTAGACAAGTAATGTACTTTCTCGGGGTCGAGTTGAAAGAGCAGCGGGCGCAGCAGGCTTTTGTACACGGTGTATCGGGTTAGGTTATACTTGCCTGCAAAGATAAGATGAGTATGTTAGGATGTAAGGATGAACAGGATTTTTTAGGAGGTGCGGCCACGATGTGTTTTCTGTCCTGGCCCCTCCCCCGGCTTCTTCATAGCTAGCCTTCCTTTCCGCGTCAGATAAACCTCGTTCTGATTGCAGCAGTTAGGGCCGGCGAAAAAGCGACAGCTATAGCAGTAAGCTTTCTTCCTTGGCTTCTCTGGCTTTGTAAAGCTACCGTCAACAGGTGAATACGCTTATCAGCACGACTCCTTCACCAACTCCGCCTCCTCTCCCAAGCCCTTAAAAGTTCGGCTCATGCACACGATAACAGCTAACAATACCACAACGGCAGCACCATAGATCAAAGTATAAGCCGTTGCATCGCCCACCTGCTCGTAAAGGGTCGCGAACTTATCGGCCCCCTCCGGCATGAGCTGTATCATAACGGTGGAGAAAAGGTTGTTTACAAAGTGAAAGAAGATGCAGGCCCACAGCGATCGCGTTCTGTAATAGATCCACCCCAGGAACAGCCCCAGCACGAAAGCCCCTACTCCCTGCCACGGGTTCATGTGGATAACGGCAAACATGATGCTGGACCAGGTAATGGCTTTGGCAGCGCTGTACTTATGCAGCAAGCTCCGGAGCAATTGGCCGCGCAGCACTACCTCCTCTAAAACAGGCGCCGCAACAACAACTGTCAGGACGGTGAAAAGGTCGCCGCCGCCCAAGCGCGACAGAAACATCTCCTTTACCGACTCCGGCATCGGGATCAGGCTCGTAACCGGCTCTATGACCACCTGTATACTTGGCACCAACAGCACGAGCAGCGGATAGAGCAATAAAGGCCCCGGCTGCCACCGGCTTACCGCTGCCAGCAGCTCCGATAAGAGGCCCTTCCGCTTCAGGTACCAGGCGTAAAGCAGAAATGGAATAGTGTACCCCACAAAGGTTAAGAAAGACTCAGAGGTTGGGTGCCCTAGCGCCAGGGCAAGCCCCAGGCTTACCACACTGCCACCAAAGAACGTCAGCAGCAGCACGCCCACAAAGCCCCAGGCGCCGGCAAGCGAATAAGTTGTTTCGGGAGGAGTTGAGGCAGGAAGCACCTCCACAGAAGTAGACGTTAGCGCCATGAAAGTTAAGTTTGTGTACGTGTAAGTTGCAGTAGCAGCGGCAGGAAGGTCTATTTGCCAGACGCTCCTGGTCTTCTACAAATATAGGATTTCCTATGTATTATCATGAAGTAAAACATACATTTTGGAAGTCCCTCTTTCGCCCCGTGGCTGAGTTCTGTGGCCTCACAGGCACCAGGCACCGCCGTTGCAAGTATAAAAAGCTGTACCTTTACGCCTGCTAAGTGCGCTGCCGCAACAGCAGTTACCTGAAACGGCAGCTTAAGCGTACTTCCATTATATAAACCTGTTATCTACAAACCTATATGCCTTTCTCTAAACTTGGCCTGTCCGCACCACTTCTAAAAGCCATTGAGGCCCAGCTTTACGAGCAGCCTTACCCTATTCAGCAGCAGGCAATTCCGGCCATTCTGCAGGGGAAGGACGTACTGGGAATCGCACAGACGGGCTCGGGTAAAACCGCCAGCTTTGTGTTGCCCATGCTAGAGAAGCTGCAGCGCACGGCACCATCCCGGAACAGGTTTGTAGAGGCGCTTATACTTGTGCCGACCCGTGAGCTGGCAGTGCAGGTAAACGAGGTCTTTAAAACGTTTGGCGCCGCGCTCCCGAGGAGAGTGAAAACGCTGGCTGTATACGGTGGTGTGTCTATAAACCCACAGATGCTGCAGCTATCGGGCACGGATGTACTGGTGGCAACGCCGGGCCGCCTGCTGGACCTGATCGAATCCAGGGCCGTGCACCTCTCTGAGGTAAAGACACTGGTGCTGGACGAGGCTGACAAAATGCTGAACCTGGGCTTTAAGGAGGAGATGGACCGCATACTGGCCCTGCTGCCGCCCAAGCGCCAGAACATCCTTTTCTCGGCAACGCTGGGGGGAGATGTGCAGGCCGTACAGGAGACACTGCTGCACAGCCCGGTAACGATTGCGGTAGAAACAGAAAGCACAAGCCCGGAGCAGATCGCCCAGGTCGCTTACCAGGTCGCGCCGGAAAAGAAGGGGCCGTTTTTAAGGTACCTGATCAAGCACCACAGCCTGCAGCAGGTGCTGGTGTTCGTCTCGGCAACGCGCACCGCCGACAACCTGGTGGACAAGCTCAACAAAAACGGTATTGAGGCGGCTGCCATGCACAGCAAAAAAAGCCAGGGAGCCAGAACCGATGCCTTAACGAAGTTTAAAGCAGGCAAGCTGCGCGTGTTGGTGGCCACCGACCTGGCCTCCCGCGGCATCGACATCCAGCTTCTGCCGCATGTCATCAACTACGATCTGCCCCGCTCCCCCAAAGACTATGTGCACCGCATTGGCCGCACCGGGCGTGCGGGCGCCACAGGCGAGGCCATTTCCCTGATCACGCCGGAAGACGCGCACCATTTCAAGATCATCCAGAAGAAGATGGGCAAGCAGGTGCCGGTAGAGGCCACCGAGGATATAGACCTGAAGGGCTTTTAGCTTTAGCTGCGCGGGTGAAACTCTTTGATCACCTGCTTCAGGTAATCCCGGTCTAAGTGCGTGTAGATTTCGGTGGTGGTGATAGACTCGTGCCCCAGCATTTCCTGCACGGCGCGCAGGTCGGCGCCGCCCTCAATCAGGTGCGTGGCAAACGAGTGGCGGAACGTGTGGGGGCTCACTGTTTTCTGGATCCCAGCCTTTGCCGTAAGGTCTTTGATGATGGTAAACACCATGACGCGCGACATCTTAGCGCCCCTGCGGTTCAGGAACAGGATGTCTTCGTTTCCCTTTTTGATGTTAAGGTGGCAGCGGATGCCGTCGCGGTACAGCTGAATGTGCTTGAGGGCATCGCGGCCAATGGGCACCAGCCGCTCCTTCTCCCCCTTGCCGGAGATCTTCAGAAAGCCTGCGTCGGCATACAGGTTGCTGATGCGCAGGTCCAGCAGCTCCGATACGCGCAGCCCGGAGCTGTAGAGCGTTTCCAGCATGGCGCGGTTGCGGGTGCCTTCGGGGGTAGACAGGTCGATGGCCGACAGCAGCTGCTCAATCTCGTGGAAGGCCAGCGTGTCGGGCAGCTTCCGGTCCAGCTTTGGCGCCTCAATCGTGTCGGTGGGGTCGGTCTGCATCATGTCTTCCATGATGAGGAACTTGTAAAAGGCGCGGATGCCGGAAAGGGTGCGGGCCTGTGAGTGCGGCGTCATGCCGAGCTCGTTTATCCACTCCAGAAAATCACGCAGGATGGCCGGCTTCATATCCTCCGGCGCCACCTGCAGCCCTTTCGCATCCATAAAGTCAACCAGCTTGCGCACATCCCGCTCATAGGCCTCTACAGAGTGCCGCGACAGTGACTTCTCCAGTTTTAGATACTCCTCGAATTGCTTTATACAGATGCGCCAGTTCACTTTTCTGAGTTATGAATGATGAGTTAAGACGTAGGAATGGGAAGAACCGGGTCAGTAATTATACTTAGCGGGGCTCTTTTATCCTTCGTCTATAATTCTTTTGCCAAAGAATAGAGCAAAGGTAGTTAATCCTTACCTTTGTAGCTTTGGAAAATAGCTAAAAGCCCAACTATGAAAATTCTCATCCTGAACGGTCCGAACCTGAACCTGCTAGGCGTACGCGAAAAGTCCGTATACGGCAACCGCTCTTTTGAAGATTACTTCGAGGAGCTGAAGGAGGCATTCCCGGCGCTGGAGCTGTCTTACTTCCAGTCTAACACAGAGGGAACGCTGATTGACAAACTGCACGAGGTGGGCTTTAGCTACAAAGGCATTGTGTTTAACGCCGGTGCCTACACCCACACGTCGGTGGCGCTTTCGGATGCGATCCGGGCCATAGACACGCCGGTGGTGGAGGTGCACATTTCCAATGTGTACGCACGCGAGGCCTGGCGCCAGAAGAGCATGATCGCCCCTTATTGCAAGGGCAGCATCAGCGGGTTTGGCCTGGAAAGCTACCGCCTTGCCCTGCAGTACTTTGAGCGGTTAAAGCCGAAGCAGATCGGCTTTAACGTATAATATCTGCAACCTGCGCCGTTATACTACCGTTTATTAAAGATTTCTACTTAAAATATAGTATATTAGCTATATAAAATTACAGCCCTATGCTCAACTTTTATCCCGGTCCGTCTAAAGTATACCCCGAGGTGCGCCAGTATCTGCTGGATGCCTACGATGAGGGTATCCTGCATGCGCCGCACCGGAGTGAGCAATTCGTGCAGATGTCGCGGGCTGTGGTGGGCTCTATCAAGCGCAAGCTGAACATCCCGCAGGACTACTACATCTTCTTTGCCTCATCGGCCACCGAGTGCTGGGAGATCCTGATCCAGAGCCTGACCCGGCACAAGAGCTCGCATATCTACAACGGCTCTTTTGGCGAGAAGTGGTTTCAGTATGCACAGAAGCTGCGCCCGGCCTCAGAAGGCATTGCTTTTGGGCTGAATGACCCGATGCCGGTAAGCGAGCTGGCGATCAGCCCGGATACGGAACTGATCTGCTTTACGCAGAACGAGACCTCCAACGGCACACAGGTAACCCCGACCACTATCCTGAACCTGCACAACCGCTTCCGCGACACGCTGATAGCGGTGGATGCCACCTCCTCGATGGCCGGGCTGAACCTGAAGCTGATCAAGGCCGACATCTGGTTTGCCTCGGTGCAGAAGTGCTTTGGCCTGCCGGCAGGCCTGGCTGTGATGGCCTGCTCGCCGCGCGCTATTTTCCGGGCCAAGAAGATGGCCGAGCGAAGCCACTACAACAGCCTGGTGCCCATGTATGAGAAGATGCTGAACTACCAGACGACCCATACGCCGAACGTGCTCAACATCTACCTGCTCAAGCGGGTGCTCGAGGATCGCCCTTTTATCAAAGGCATTGAGCAGGACCTGACCGACCGCGCACAGGAGCTTTATGCTTTCTTTGAGCAGTTCTCGGACTTCCAGATGCTGGTTGAGAACGATGAGGTGCGCTCCAAAACGGTGCTGGCCCTGCAGGCGAGCGAAAAGCTGGTGGAAGACGTGAAGAAGCGCGCACTGCACCACAACATGCGCCTGGGCAACGGCTACGGCCTCTGGGCACGCAACACCTTCCGCATCGCCAACTTCCCGGCTATTCTGGATGAGGAGTACGAAGAGCTGAAACGTTTTTTCCTGCACTACTACGCCTGATATATGCCCTATACTACTCGCTGCGAAGCCAGTGCTATTCAGGCCACCCATAAACCATAACTCCTAATTCTTAATTTTTAGCCCATGTTCAGCATAAAAGAGATCGCCTCTGTTACGCTAACCCTTTTCGCCGTGATTGATATTATTGGCTCCATCCCGATTATTATTGACCTGCGCAAGCGCGAAGGGCATATTGAGTCGGAGAAGGCCACCATCATTTCGGGTATTCTGATGATCGCCTTCCTCTTCCTGGGGCAGTCCATCCTTAGCCTGTTCGGCATCGACTTTGAGTCCTTTGCCATGGCGGGCGCCATCATTATCTTCCTGATCGGTTTGGAGATGATCCTGGGCAAGGACTTTTTCCACACCGACCCGGAGACAAAGAGCGGCTCTATCGTGCCGCTGGCCTTCCCGCTCATTGTTGGGGCGGGCACCATGACAACGCTGCTCTCGCTGCGGGCTGCTTACTCGCTGCCCAACGTGCTAGTAGGCATCGTACTGAACCTGGTGTTTGTGTACATTGTACTAAAGGCCAGTAGCTGGATTGAACGGAAGCTGGGGAAAGACGGCGCCAACGTGCTGCGCAAGGTGTTCGGCATTATCCTGCTGGCCATCGCCATTAAGCTCTTTAAGACGAATTTATAAGTTTTAATATTGAATAATTGACTTTTGAATAACTGAATACTTTATTCTTGTCGCCTTGTAAAGATCCTGATGGCGGAGTGTAAAGGCCACTGGCTCATAAGATCCTTGCAGCATAGCAATAGAGATAGAGCAAGTATAAACTCACGCTATCACCATAAAACCACTCATTCAATATTCAGTTATTCAGTCATTCAAAATTGAATTCATGATCGAATTATATACAGACGGTTCTTCGCGTGGCAACCCGGGGCCGGGCGGCTACGGGGTAATCCTGCGCTGGAAACAGCATGAGAAAGAAATTACCGAAGGCTTCCGTAAAACCACCAATAACCGGATGGAGCTGCTGGCCGTGATTAAGGGGCTGGAGGCTGTGAACAAGCCGGGCATCCCGATCACCGTTTACTCCGACTCCAAGTACGTGGTAGACGCGGTAGAGAAACGCTGGGTGTTTGGCTGGCAGAAAAAAGGCTTCAAAGGCAAAGCCAACGGCGACCTCTGGGCTCGTTTCCTGCGCGTATACGCCAAGCACAACGTTAAATTCGTCTGGATCCGCGGCCACGCCGGCCACCCCGAAAACGAACGCTGCGATCAGTTAGCCGTTGGCAGTGCCTTGTCTGGCAACCTGCTCATCGATGAGGGCTTTGAGTCCGGCATGTACAACGCGGGTAACGCTTAATTCTGAATGAGTGGCTGAGCGCATTTTAGATTTTGCATAACTGGCTTTTGAATAACTGCATACTTTTCTCCTTGCCATCTTATAAAGATCCTTGGTGGCTGAGCGTTAAAGCCGCAGCTACTGGCCCATAAGATCCCTTCAAGATGACAAGGAGAGAAGAGCAAGTATAAAATCCACGCTACCACCCATTCACTCAATCACTCAATCAAAATCCAGCCATTCACTTATTCAGTTGTTCAAAACTCCAGCCCCGTGCGCAATTCATACTTCCAGTTTAAGCAGTTCCGGGTAGAGCAGGATAAGTGCGCCATGAAGGTCTGCACAGACTCCTGCGTGTTTGGAGCCTATGTAGCCGTGGCCGGAGCGCAGAGGATACTGGACATTGGCACCGGCACCGGGCTGCTTTCCCTGATGGTGGCCCAGCGCAGCCACGCAAGTATAGACGCCGTGGAAATCAACAAAGAGGCACAGCAGCAGGCACACGAGAATTTCGCCATCAGCCCCTGGGCCAAGCGCCTGCAGTTGCACCCCATGAGCCTGCAGGAGTTCGCCAAGCAGGCGCCTCCTGCGTATGACGTCCTCCTGTCCAACCCTCCGTTTTTCCTGTCCTCGCTCAAGTCGCCGGATGCCGCGCGAAATACAGCCAGGCATACTGGTGAATTGCTCTTTGAAGATATTCTTGCCTTCGCGCAGCAACACCTGACGGCACAGGGCAAGCTATACTTGCTGCTGCCTCCTGCAGAGGCCGCTGTGTTTGCCAGCCTGGCCAAAGCCTCGGATTTATACCTGGCAGAGGTGCTGCAAGTCTTCACCTACCACGGCGGCAAATGCATCCGCCATATTCAAACCTATACTTTCGGGCACCGGGGCGCTCCCGATGTAAAAGACTTTTACATCCGGGAGGAGGACAAAACGACCTATACAGCACAGTTTGCGGAGCTGCTTCGGGAGTATTACCTAGCTTTTTGAGAGATTTGCAGATCTGCTATTCTACTTTTTTGCCTGCCCCAGACGCTCGCAGGAGCTGCGCGTACGGCGAGGTCTTTACGCCAACTTCGGTTCTGGCGCACGCATCCGCTTGTGCCACCTGTAACTATTAGTACCCGCACATGCAGCAAGCTTAGCCTTAGCGTACCTTGCTGCTTTACATGAGGCCAGCCTGCAACTGGCGCGTTTCAGAAACTACACCTGTAGCTCAATCGACTAACCTCACACCTGCTCCTTTTGTAAGCCACCAGTGCGGCAGGCGTACTTGAACACATTCGCACCAACACAACATGGGCACAAGCGGACGTTTGCGCCAGGCGGTAGCAAGAGGACACCCTTTGTATAGCTTAGCTAATATCCTGCAACCTTATGATTCTATCTCCCTCAAAGTAGAAGACTGATCTGCCTTGCAGCATCAACTCATCGCCTGCTTTCATTCCGTTAGATAAGTCTACAGCCAGCACACCACGGCAGGCAACCTCCACCTCCGCTACATCACCTTTGCAACTTATACTCTGGACTTGCTGCTCTCTTTCCTGAAAGTATGAAGCCTGTGCTGCCTGCTGCTTGGAGGCAGCACAGCCCTCCCTTCTCAGGTTTACTTCACCACCGGCGATATTTCAAAAACCACTTCCTGATGAAGGTCCTTTACCATACCTTCTACATCAAAAGCGTTATAGGCCCGGATGTAGTTTTCTATCACCTGCTGTTTCAGTGTATCATTCATAAACGTGGCCTTAGCCACAAAACTCGCAAAAGCTACGCCTGCGGCAGGGCTAGGTCTACACCTCTGCCACTACCCTTTCCTGCTCCACAAACTTAATACCGTGCTCTTCCAGCTCCTCCAGCACCGGCTCATACAGCTCCGGGTAGATAGGGATAACCACGCCGCGATGGGTGATTTTACCCTGTAGCATCAGCTTGGCAAGGATACCCACAGGCAAACCCACGGTTTTGGCCATGGCGGTTTGCACTTCGTCGTCGCCCATGGCAACCAGCGTAGATGTTACCTCCCGCTGCTCTCCGTTCAGCTCATAGGCAAACAGGTGCTGCATCACGATCATGTCTTTGTCGCCGGGTGCCAGGGTCCACTTCTCTTTCAGTATTTTCTCCAGTACCTGTGCAGGGGTGGCAGCGGCAAGCTCCACCGGCGTGTCTTCGAACAGCCCGAGCCACGCCAGCTTCTCCATCACCTCGCCATCCGCAGGTACGCCCAGGTATAAACTAATGCGCTCTGCCATCGGCTGGCCAGGAGACGTGGCCGGTGGCAAAAAGGACTCTACAAACGTGCGGTAGGTCATCTGGTCGGAGCCATCCAATGTGTAGCTGTCGTCTGTGAGGCCCAGCTGCACGAACACATCCCAGGCCTCGCAATAGCCTTGCCGGCGCAGGGTGCCGCGCAGCATGGTCGGGATGTCGAGCAGGCCGTAGGGCTCGCGGTAGCTCAGGGAGTCGCGGTTGGCATAGCCGTCGAAGTGGCCGTAGCCTTCCACAAAAAGCTCATCGGTGCGCTTAAACAGCTTATGGTACGGGATGTACTTGTACTGCCCTTGCTTAATGTACTTGGCCGTCCCCTGCCCTGCCAGCACTACGTTGCGCGGGTTCCAGGTAAACTTGTAGCGCCACGGGTTGTTATCAGACTCAGGAGCCACCAGGCCGCCGGTGTAAGACTTAAAGGAGGTGAGTTTACCGCCCGCTTCTTTTATACTCCTGATCACGCGCATGGCCGACATGTGGTCGATGCCCGGGTCCAGGCCCGACTCCATGATGATGGAAAGGTTCTTCTGCTGCGCCTCCTCGTGCAACGCCAGAAAGGCGGACGATACATAGCTGGCCGTAATCAGGTTCCGCTCCTGTTTCAGGCATTCTTTTGCCACCTCGATATGGAAAATGGCAGGCAGCAACGAAATCACCAGGTCCGCTTTGCTTACTTCCTCGGCCCGCTGCACATCGTTGTGCACATCGAAGGTGATGGTTTGGGCAAAGGCGACGGGCTCTACCAGCGGCTGCAGATGCGCCACATTGATATCGCCGATCGTGATGTACCAGCTTTCGGAAGTGGCGTTATCGAAGAGATACTTAATGAGGGACGAGGCCGAGCGACCAGCGCCCAAAAGCAGAATTTTTTTCATAGTGGGGTTATTGGGTTCTGCCTTAAGTTAGAAATTACCCTGTGCAAGGCCAAAATAAAGTATGGTTTTATCAAAATATAAAGTTAAATTTATAGCCCTTTTCTAATTTTTGAACCTACTTGTGATAAAATGGCAAGTGAACTGAAAGTACAAATTAGTGTTGACGTGCTGGACCCAGCAGAGCTGAACGCCCAGGAGCAGCAGGCAATGCAGTTGGCCCAGGAGGCGGCAAAAGACGCCTATGCCCCTTACTCTAACTTTTTGGTGGGAGCCGCACTGCTGTTGGAAGACGGCACCATGTTCAAGGGCAGCAACCAGGAGAACGCAGCCTACCCGTCCGGCCTCTGTGCCGAACGCACTGCGCTCTTCGCCTTAAGCGCCCACCACCCACACACAACCATAAAGCTGTTAGCCGTAACCGCACGCCGCCGCCAGGAGGAGAACTTTCTGCCGGCCATGCCATGCGGTGCCTGCCGGCAGGTAATGGCTGAGTATGAGTTTAAGCAACAGGAGCCGATTCCGGTACTGCTGCAAGCTCCGGACGGCAGGTTCTACCGCTTTAAGTCGGTTGCCGATCTGCTGCCCTTCCAGTTTACAAAGGAGCACCTTTAAACCAATGTATGAATAATGGGCTACGAATGACGCGCTCGAGAAGTGCTTCGTGCCCATGTAACCCCTGCCGCTGCACATGAACGAGCACAGCCTTCGTGTACCCCGTACTGCCCGCTACTATACGTTGGGCACACCATCTGACCAGATAAAAGACCTTTGGATCGTCTGCCACGGTTACGGCCAGCTGGCGCGCTACTTCCTGCGCCACTTTAGCGGGTTGGATAACGGGCAGACGCTGGTGGTTGCCCCGGAGGCGCTGTCGCGGTTTTACCTGGATGGCTTTTCCGGCCGCGTGGGCGCCACCTGGATGACGAAGGAAGACCGCCTGGCTGAGATCGAAGACCAGGCCAGCTACCTGAACCTGCTACTACAGGAGCAGCTGCAGCACTTACCCCAGGATGTGCATATCACGGTGCTGGGCTTCTCACAAGGCGGGGCCACGGTTAGCCGTTGGCTGGCTACGCAGGAGGCACGCCTTGTTCACCGGCTTGTTCTCTGGGCAGCCTCCTTCCCAGAAGACATTGACTTTACATCCGGCAAAGCGGCTTTTGCGCACTTGCCCGTGGCCATGGTCTACGGCACCCAAGATCAATTCATAACTCCAGAGGCACTACAGCGCAAACAGCAACTCATGGCGCAGCTGGGTATACAGCCACAGATTTATACTTTTGAGGGAGGCCACAGCATTCACCCTGAAACACTGGCACTAGTTGACAGCGCCTTGGAGATAAGGTAGCAGTCTAACTTAAAAACCTCCGCATATAAGGCAGATAACCGGAGGAGTTCCTTATATACAGTAGTTGTATGGTATATTAATTAATGAAAACACCAGATAGTTTGAAATATAACTCTGATAAAGTAATCACAGCTAATATTATACTTGTTGCGGTTACTACCTTAACCTTCAACTTGCTCGCATATAATGCACAAGAAGCTAAAGGGATTGGATTCCTATACTTTGGCTTTATTGCTCTAATAATAAATATAGCTCTATTGATAATGCTTGCCTTGGGAAGCTACATCATTAGCAAAAAGGAAGTTGGAAAGAGTTTATTAGTTTCAATTTTATACTCTGTATTAACCTTTGCATCTATCCACTTTGCTTTCTTCATACTTAGGTGAAGGGAAAGAAGAAAGAATTACATCATACAACAAGGTTCATAGTTTAGGCTGCGGCAGTGCCTTGCCCATACTATGCACGAGTACGTTAGCGGTCAGCTTAAAGATGACACTCAGAACGATAATGAAGAAGACAGTTGAAGACAAACTTGACAGAATAGCCGACATATGGAATTACTTCATATGGGATTATAATTTTTGCTCAAACAAAATCAAGTTCAACGAGGACGTAAAAACAAACTACTTTGGTGATATTCTCGGATACTTCAAAGACACTCTTGACATAGTATTTACAAGTAACAAGCACTCTAACTACACCGACAAATTCTCCTTTACGATAAGTTTCTTACAAGCAGTTTACATTCAACAAGACTTTATTCAAGAGATGTTAGAGATTTTCAAAACTGGCATTGATAAAGGAGTGCTGAAAAAAGACCCTACATATTACATAAATAGAGATTTGCGTAATGAACTCGTTGGACATCCTATAAGAAAATTTGAAGACAAGTTGATTTCATCAACCCTTTTTAGTTATCAGGCAAGGGAAGACGAAATTCAGTATCTAAGGTATCACAAGAACAACAACTTTAAATTCGAGAGTAAGACCTATAAAATTGCTGAAATTCAAGATCGGCACCGAGAGTTTCTCGAAAAATATTTTGACAAAATACTTTTGAAACTTAAATCAATATTGGAAGAGTACTTATCGGAACTTGACAAACTTGAAAATGTAATAGATAAACACGACTTCAAGACCGTGTTGAAACTTGTTGAACTTTATTTTGAGGCCATTTTCAAATCTGATTTCGCTTATGATAAGGCCTCATTAAGTAAAATCTTTGACCGTAGAAATGAACATATACGCTATCAAAACTTCATTGAAAAGTTTTACAATGATCTGCGGGCTGCAATAGCGGAGAAAAGAAACTCGGTTAAAGATGTTTTTGAAAGGAATGTAGTAGACAAGACTTCTTTTGAAAGTTTATCACTGCCAAAAATAGAGATTGTATTTGCAAGTTCAGCCGATACAGAGGAAGTTAAAAAAGCACGACAGGAAACTTACTATTATGAAATTGGCAAGATTGCAACAAAAAGAAATTCAAGGGACTTTAATTTCTTTAGTGGCATACTTAAAGCAAAATGTAAAAGCAACAACTTAGTTTTGAGCGAACTTGAACATATGCGAAAGAATATCTCAGATAAAATTGAATACTACACTTCATTAAGACTAATATGTTTAGAATTGAAGGAAGAGTAGAGAGCTAAGCCATGGTTTCCTGTACATGCTTCTTCTTACAGATGCCAAGGGGATGAAACGGTAGTCAGCATCTCTCCCAGAGAAGCTGAGGGAGCCCTGAAGTTAGTTTCAGATTCGTTACTTCTACAGAAGGTAACAAAAGGGAGTGAGGCCATCGGCATTAGGCACCACTTCATTCGTAGCCGTTTTTTGATAGTATAGCCAGGAAGTAAGCGCTGTCGTGGCACCACCCCTTGCCACCTGGTTTTCTGCCACCACCAGTCCTGAAACGTCAACAGGAGTAGAAAGAACCCTCTACTCCTAACAAAATCTTCATGTCAGGCGGGTTTAAATCCAACTTTTACTATATTACTTTACGATTAGGTTCGTGAGGGTGGGAAGCACTACTTTTCAACCCGCCCGACCGCAAAGCCCAGCACATATCCCTTAACTAAATGAAAACTCTGTACGTCACCTTTATACTTCTTACTGGCCTGTTTATAGGCATCTCCTACAAAGTTAAGGATGACTACTTTTACTTACCGTACCCAAATGCCATTGAGTTTGTGTTGGTTTTGCTGCTCCTCCTATTCACAGCAGTAGTTTTGATTTGGAAGAAGCATCGGCGGGAGAAACTGTTCCTGGGGTGCGCATCAGCAGCCACGTTGTTGCTAGTAGTCAACACCATGAACTATTTCCTGGAATGGCATCCGCTCAATCTTTCAATGCCTTTCACAGCTTCACAGTCTTTTGAAGTCAGCCATGAGCCTTACAAATGGCAAACTGCCACTCCAATAAGTGCAGGGTACGATCAGGCAGACATTGAGCAATACCTAAAGGAAGTTGAAGGCTGGGAAAGGCTACGGGGGCTGGTAGTGATCAAAGATGGCAAGTTGGTAGTAGAGAAATATCAGAAAGGTGCTACCAGGTTTAGCGCATTCAACGTTCACTCTGTTACTAAAAGCATTACTTCCGCCCTAACTGATATATCGATCCAAGAAGGCTACCTTAAATCCGAAGAAGATTATGTTATGCCTTTGTTCCCAGAGTACCAGAAGAGCGGGCAAAATCACCCCAAGGAAAGATTGACAGTAGCCCATTTGCTGTCCATGCGGGGTGGTTTTACCGGATGGGATGGCCCACAGAATGTAGCGCAGGTGATGCTGAATGAAGAGGTTTCTGAAAGTAAGCTGGGGCATGAATTCAAGTACTTCACAGGATCACACACCGTTCTTTCTGCTGTGATCACGAAGGCTTCTAAAGCAACCACAAAGGAATTTGCCCAAGAGAAGCTGTTTAAACCGCTAGGTATCCAATGCGGCTTCTGGCGGAAAGTGGACGGCTACTATGCTGGCGGGGACGAGACTTATTTCACGGCAAGAGACCTTGCCAGATTTGGCGAGTTGTACCTAAACAAAGGAAAGGTGAATGGGGTACAGCTTCTGGATTCTTCGTGGGTGGATAAAAGCTTCACCAACTACACCAGCGAAAGCAAAGCTTTCCGAACCTTAGGCTGCTACCAGGAAACTGGATACGGCTACTCATGGTGGCTTCTAAACTACAACGATAAGCCTGTGTACACAGCGAGAGGTAAAGGAGGCCAACACATTCTGATTTTGCCTGAAGAAAACGTTGTAGCTGTGATCCTGCAGGAATGGAACATGCGGAAAGACTCTGCAAAGGAAAATGCCTATTTGTGCAGGTTGCTCTCAATTTTAACTAAAGAAAATAAAAGCACCGCTTACAACACGGCACACAAGTAAAGCTGCGGCTGCACAAGTAGCGTAACCGGAGGAGTTCCTTATATACTGTAGTTACCTAAAAACAAAAGAAAGAGAGAATGGCAGTATCACCTATTGTTCCGAATCATGATGATTCACCTTGGTACAAAATCATGGAAAGCAAAGGGAAAGTGTGGGAGAAGGTAGCAAATGAAGCAGGTGCGGAAATAAGAGGTTCTTACAACGCCAACATAGTAGAGTTTGAAATGACTCAACAAGTGAATTCGTACCAGCTGAGAGTCTACGGTAAAAGAGAACTCACCACAGTCAACAACAGCGGCATCTTTTCAGAAGTTCTAAGGCTGCAGCTAAAGGCTAATGGCATAGAGCAAGAAAAATTCTTGAAAGCTGGTGGAGGGAGCTTTTTGAACCTTTTCTTTAATTTGTCTGGAAAGTACAAGCACAAAGCTTCTGTTGATGGCTATAAAATAAAGTATAACTCCGCATCAACCCTTGAGAAGGTAATTAAGACCAAAATTTTTGAGGTATCACGGGTAAACAGGCTAACTGTTGATGCTGAAGGACTGAGCCTTGAGATGCAGGCAATACCCATGGATGTTAGAGGTGCAAGAAGAGTAAGAGACTTTTGGCAAATAATACTCTAAATATGTCTTTGGCTAGCCATGTGTATACTCCATGCTCGGCTATTGCCTCGCACATCGTCTACACCAACCGTTGCAAAAATGAAAACAGGTTTAACTCATGCACATGAAAAAGCTATTTACCCTTATCGCATTACTTGCCGCTTGCCAGTGCCTAAAGGCGCAGACCATTGATGAGACAGCGGCAGTCCGCTACTTTCAGCTGGCTGACAGCCTCAGACAAGGATACTCTTTGAAACCAGAAACCTGGCGGAAATTTCTGAAGCTGGAGGGGAACAGGCTGTACATCGAAAACCAGAACTTTAGTGACACCTACCTTGAAAAATACAGGAAGGAAATGGAGATCGTGTACATGCCCCAGAACGATACTATTCTTCAGAGAAAGTTGAAAGACCCTAGCCGTTACTACCTCACCTATGTCATCAACGAGTACAGGGCGCATGAGCCAGAGCTTTTGGCTTACCTGGGCAAGCTGTCTTCAAGCAAGGAGGCCTACATTGCGTCCATGTATGAGAATGCTTACCTGATGCTTCCAAAGAAGTTGCAGCAGAAAAGCCCTGAGACCCAGCTGCACTTCATCGCCATCGAGAACGATGCTATCGCCCAGCGAGGCAATATTGTTTTCACCCTTTGGGCTGCTTACAGCTTCGACAGGGTGAATCAAGGCGCACTGGCGGGCCACGAACTGCACCATGTGCTTCGTAAGCCTAAGCAGTACGAGGTAGCCGAAAAAGACAAGGGGTTGCTGCTACTGCTGAACAGGATATTGAACGAAGGCGGCCCGGACCTGATTGACAAGAAGTTTACCATGGCCTCTGGCTTTCCTGAGAACATGCGCTTTGGGGAGTACTTCCTGGTGACAGGGGAAAAGGCCCTGCCCATGATTGATGCGGCCATCACTGAAATGGCAACGGGAAAGAAAGCGTACACCACCAAGGACATGGGTAAGCTGATTGGTTCGAGCGGCCACATACCAGGGTTTTACATGAGCGAGGTTATCGAAAGGAACGGCCTGACAAGGAAACTGGTGAAAAACATACAGGACCCTTTCCAGTTTGTCTACCTCTACAACAAGGCCGCGAAGAAAGACAAAGCGAAACCCTTTACTTTCTCTGACGAGGCTATAGCCTATTTAAAGCAGGTGGAGAAAGGCGCAAAAGAAAAGAATTAATCCCGGTCGTTCAAAGTGCCCATATTTCTACGATGACGGGGAAACCTCAGCAGAACAGAGCTGCTGCAGCTCCTTAGTAACGACTGAAAACAGAGATATTGAGCACAGCAGCGCCTATACTTTTCATCCTGGGCGCTACAGCCGCGCTACGCCCCCCGCTCCCACATGCCTTCCATCACCACCTCCAGCAGGTGCTCGTCCGGGTCGCGGAAGTAAAAAGACAGAAAGCCGCCGCCCCAATCAAACTCCTGCTCTATCTCAACTCCCAACGCTGCAACTTTCTCCTTCCAGGGCTGGTACTCCTCTTTGCTTACCTCAAACGCCAGGTGCAGTTGCCCTCCCCCAAAGTGGGGCGGCAGGGTGCCCCCTTTCTTTGATGCCTCCGGGTTAAAACACAGCAGTACAGAAGCACCCGCCCGAAAGAACACGTGCCGGTCCTTCACCTCGCCTATCGTCTTAAAGCCTAGCTTCTCGCCGTAGAACCGCTTGCTTTCCGCCAGGTCCTTAACATAGAGGCAGGTTTCCTTTATCTTCTTGATCTCCATGGCCTTGTATTTTCTTTTTACTTATCGCGCCGCTTTACAGGCAGTGTTGCAGCCTTTTTATGCATTTTCTCTTAACGTGGCGCAGCGCTTCACGTTTATACTACAGCCCCGCAACTACACTATTTACATGAAACTGATGCTAAAGACTACTGTACTCTTTGTTACGCTTGTTGGCTTGATGCTGCTTATTTTCCGCGACGAGCTCTTCCTTCATGAAGCCGCCGCCGCTAACGGGCTGGAAAAACTGGCCTCCCTCCCCCGCGAGGTGAACGAAAGCTCCGGGCTGGCGGTGCTGGGGCAGGGCCAGTACCTAACGCACAACGATGCCGGCAACAGCCCCAACCTCTACCTCCTGAACGCACAGGGCAAGCTGCAGCAGACAATCTCGCTCAGGCTGCCAAACGTAGACTGGGAAGACCTGACACAGGATGCGGAGGGCAACATTTACATAGCTGATACGGGCAACAATGAAAATGACCGACGGGAATTGGCTGTGTACAAACTTCACCCTGAGCGGCCGGAGCAGGTGCAGGCGATCCGGTTCTCCTACGAAGACCAGACAGCTTACCCGCCCAAGAAGAAGCAGCGCAACTTCGACAGCGAAGCCATCTTCTGGAGCAACGGCAAACTATACCTCATCTCCAAAGACCGCGGGCGTGGCGAAACCGCCAAAGTGTACCAGCTACCCGACCAGCCCGGCACCTACAAAGCCCGTCTCATTGGCAGCCACAACTTAAAGGCTTTGGTAACGGGGGCCGCCATCAGCCCCGACGGCAAGACAGTGGCCCTTGTGAGTGAAGAGGAACTGCACCTCTTCCGGGGCTATAGCAGCCCGGACAAGTTCTACGAAGGCCAGTATGAGAAGCAGAAACTGGATGACGCGGGCCAGACAGAAGCCGTGGCCTTTGAGGGCAACAACAGGCTGGTGCTTACCAGCGAGGGCGGCAACCTGTACTACTTCCCACTGTAGGCACCATTTAAAAAGCGACATCCCCTCCTGCCGTGGCAAAAGGGGATGTCGCTTACTTTTTATACTTGCTTATACTTTCCTCTTCTCTTTCTCCTTCTCTGGCAGGCGGCCACCGGGCAGCGCCGGCGTTGGGTTTTGCCACACCCTAAAGAGAATGAACAGGCCAGCAATAATGAGAGGGATACTCAGGATCTGCCCCATGTTCAGCGTCAGGTTATCCTCAAAGGCCTCCTGGTTCTCTTTCAGGAACTCCACCAGAAAACGGAACGTGAACAGAGCCGTTACAAAGATGCCGAACAGCAGGCCCTTCGGCAGGGCGCTCTTATACTTGCTCCACAGCCAGTACAGCAGCACAAACAGCGCAAACACACTCAACGACTCGTAGAGCTGCGTCGGGTGGCGCGGCACCACCGGGTTCTCGCCCAGGCGCACAAACTCAAAAGCCCACGGCACGTCTGTCGGGCGGCCAATGATCTCTGAGTTCATCAGGTTACCCATACGAATAAGGGCACCGCCCAGGGCTACCACAATCACGATGCGGTCCAGCACCCACATGTAGTCGAACTTCTGTTTTCTGCTGAACAGCCACAGCGCGAAGAGAATGCCAATGGTAGCGCCGTGGCTCGCCAGGCCGCCCTCCCATATCTTCAGTATCTCGATGGGGTTGCTCAGGTAGTAATCCGGGGCGTAGAACAAGGTATGGCCCAGGCGTGCCCCGATTACGGTACCGATGATCATGTACAGCGTAATCACGTCCACGTCGCCCTCGGTGCGGCCTTCGGCTACGTATATCTTGGTTAGGATACGCTGACCGAAGACAAAGCCCAGCGCGAAAAGCAGGCCGTACCAGCGAATGGTGAGTGGCCCGATGCTGAAAATGTCCGGATCAACATTCCAGAGGATATAGTTTAGTATGTTCATAGAGGTGATGCTTATCTGCCAAAGTTACGATAAATCGCTCACCGAAAAAACGTAAGATGCTGCCCATTCGTGTTGTACCACCGCTGCTTAAATTTTAGCCCATGTTGTTTCTGCACCTTTTGCCCGGCCTGCTCGTGCTACTGATCGGCCTTGTTCTGCAGGCCTGGCCGCCGCGGCACATCAACTGGTTCTACGGTTTCCGTACGCACTACTCCATGCGCAGCCCCGAAAACTGGCGTGAGGGCAACCGCTACTATGCCCGCCTCATTGTTGGCACCGGCGTTGTCTCGGTGCTGGCCGGCTGGCTGTGCCACCTCCTGCTGCAGGTGCCTGCAAGTATACTTGTGCTGGCCGGGCTCATGCTCCCGCTGTTTATGGGCAGCATTCTGCTCACCAACGAGCACCTCAAACGAAAGTACGGCAACCGGTAAACACACAGCAGGCGCTGCCTGGTAGGGCAGCGCCTGCTGTGCTACGCTACGTTTAGCTTTATGCTTACTTATCCTGCACCCGCTTAAGTTCCTCTCTAAAGCCTCCGCTCAGGATCGGGAAGCGCAGCCAGCTGCGTGGGTCCACGTTGTAGTCGTCCAGGTGGAAGGCCGGTGCGTAGCGCTCGCGTTTCCACTGGTTGCGGCTCCACAGGCTATAGAACTTCGTGATCCAGGCTTTCAGCACTTCCGCCTGGGCTACTTGCTGCTCCAGCAGAATCGTGTACACCTCCTCCGGCGAATAGCGGTCATGGAAGGCAAGCCGCTCTATCTGGTTCAGCACCTCGTAAGGCATCAGGTCCTTCTCGTCGGTCTGCTCCTCTTCAGACGGCCGCAGCTCGGCGCTCGGCTGCAGGTTGTTCACATACTGCAGGCCGGTATAGCCCAGCTCCTGCTGCGCCCACACCAGAAACTGCCGGATAAACGCTTTGTCTATACCTGCGATGGGTGAAATACTACCCGCCGTGTCCCCGTCCATGGTAGCATAGCCCACAGAGGCTTCGCTGCGGTTAGAGGTGGCCATCAGCAGCGCGTACTGTATGTTAGCCAGCATCCAGATGCCGGGCGCACGCACACGGGCCTGTATGTTCTGCAGCGTGATGTCGTCCTGCTCCCATGTTAACTTCCGGCCTAGGGCGTGCTCTATCTTGCCGATGTACCCCTTCACCTCCTCGTCAATCGTCCAGTTGTAGAACCTGGCCCCGATGGAGTCGGCCAGCTCTTTGGCAGAAGTATAGGTGTCGTCGGAAGAGTTTACTGTGCCTTGGTAAGCGCAGGTCAGGAGCTTGTTAACAATGGCTTTCTGTGCCTCCTCCTGCGGCAGCTGAGCAATGCGGGCCTTGTCTTCGGCTGAGAAAAACAGGGCCTTCTCCACAAATGCCTCGCGCCCCAGGCTCTCTACGCCTCTGCGCACCATCTCCGCCACCGCCACAGCGCACAGAGAGGAGTCGGCGCCGCCACTCAGCGACAGCACGAAGCCCCGGCTGCGGCTTTTGCGCATGTAGTCGAACAGGGCCAGGCTCAGCGCGGCAATCACTTCTTTGTTCTCATCAATTGGCGGCAGGTACTCTATCACCTCGGCTATCTCCGGGTTATCCGAGAAGCACACTTCCGCACACTCCATGTCCACGTCCTTAAAGCACAGCAGCTCATTCCGGCGGATCAGCTTTCCGTTCTGCGCAATAAGCACCTCGCCATCGTAGATCATGCGGCCTGCCTCGTTGCCTAACAGGTTGGCGTACATGTAGGCGCACTGGTACTTCTTAGAGGCATCCACCACCAGCCTGTAGCGCACATCCGTTTTGCTCAGGGCAAAGTGGCTGGCGCTCGGGTTAAGTATAAGCTGCACGCCTTTGGGCATGTGCCGCTCTGCCGGGCGGTTCGGGCGCCAGGCATCCTCGCAAATCTCAAAGGCATACTTTACGCCCTGCTCTTCATACACAATATCGCCAATGCTGTACTTCTGCCCCAGCATTTCAAACTCCTGCACTTCGTTGGCCGGCCATGGCGTAAACCAGCGCGGCTCGTAGTGCACGCCATCGTTAGCCAGAAACTGCTTGGCCGTAAAGCCAATGATCTCTTTGTTCCTGATAACACAGGCAGTATTATAGACACGCATGTTCAGGAAAACAGGCAGGCCTACCGCCACCGTAATACCGTCACACATGTCCTTTACCTGGAGCAGCTGGTTAAAGGCCATCTCCGAAAGCCAGGGGCTCAGGAACATGTCTTCGCAGCCGTAGCCTGTAATGGCCAGCTCGGGTAAAAGCAGGAGGTCTGTGTTGTTTTGCTTTGCCTCGTTTATGGCAGTTTGTATGTTTTGCAGGTTACCTGCCCAGTCCATTGGTGTTTGGTTTAGGGCAGCCGCAGCCAGCATTAATCTCGTTTCTTCCATAGGGGTTTATAACGCATATATAGGGGGGCAAGTTAAGTGCAGGATTTTAATTTTGAACACAGAATACCTGAATTGTTGCATATAATGCCCTACGCAGCGGTTGTGCCGGGAGAGCCCACCAACCCCATCGGCCTGTACCTGGCACAGTGGAGACGCAGAGCCGCAAAACAAAAAAAGGCAAGCCTTACTTAAAGCAAGGCCTGCCCGAGGGGTAAATAGTAAAACTGCCAGGTATTATACATTAACTTTCTGAGGTTTTGGCTCACACACGTGCAAGGCAGGTATAAACGTTACAAACGTACACCCCCACTCCTGCACGTAGGCTAGCTGGTTCATCACCTCCTCTTTCAGGTTCCACGGGAATATGATGATGTAGTCTGGCTCGAACTCCCGAATGTTAGCCTCCTCGCACACCGGAATGTGGCTGCCCGGCAGGTATTTTCCCTGTTTGGACGGAGCTGCATCCACCACAAACTCAATGAGGTCGTTGCCTTTGATCCCGGCATAGTTCAGCAGGGTGTTTCCTTTTGCCGCTGCCCCATAACCGATCACTTTTTTGCCTGCTTTCTTCTTGTCCAGCAAGAACTGCAGCAGCTCATACTTACTAGTGTCCACCCGCTCCTGAAAGCCGAGGTAGTACGCGCTTGTTTTAATGCCTGCGGCCTCTTCTTTATCCAGCATGGCCTGCACCTTCGGGCTTATCTGCCTGGTATCGTCTTTGAGATGCTTGGCAAATATCCTGAGCGAGCCACCATGCGTGGGCACCTCCTCTACATCGAACATCTCCAGGGCATGTGCCTCAAAAATCGTTTTAACCGTGGTGAAGGAGAGGTAGGAGAAATGCTCATGGTAGATAGTGTCGAACTGGCAGTCTTCTACCAGCCGCAGCAGGTGCGGAAACTCCATGGTGATGACGCCACGCTTACGAAGCGCCACTTTCAGGCCTTCCACAAAGTCGTTGATGTCCGGCACATGCGCCAGCACGTTGTTGCCGATCAGCAGGTTTGCCTTTTGCTGCTTTATACTTAGCTCGTGGGCAAAGCCTGCCCCGAAATACTCCGTTATAGTAGGGATGCCTTTCTCCAGGGCAACCTCTGCCGTGTTGCGGGTTGGCTCAATGCCCAGCACCGGCACGCCGTTGTTCCTGAAGTGCTGCAACAGGTAGCCGTCATTAGAGGCAATCTCGATCACCAGGGACTCTTCGTTGTACCCAAAGCGGTCCATCATAGCCTCCACATAGCGCCGCGCATGCTCTACCCAGCTTTTGGAGTAGGATGAAAAGTACACATACTCACTGTTAAAGATCTCTTTGGCCTTCTTGTACTCATCTACCTGCACCAGGTGGCATGTATCGCAGGCGTAGATTGTAAGCGGAAAGTATAGCTCCGGCTCGCTGAGCTGCTCATAGGTTAAAAATGCATTGGAGGGTGGGCAGTTAACAAGGTCTACAAATTTGTTGTAGAGTGGCTCTTTGCAAAACCGACAGTTCATAGCATTTAACAGGTTTAGTTTTTAGATAAGATGAGTTACCCGGCCTGATAAGCAGCCGGGTCAGGAGTGTGCTACAGAGGCTCTGCCTTGCAAGGCATTCTCTGGCGCTGGAGATGTATTGCCACAGGAGCTGCAGCAACACAGGGGAAGCAGCCATGAGCCTACAGCAAACAGATTTCTCTACCTGCCGAAAGCCGTGGCACTAGTTAAAAGTAGCGGTAAGATTTTCTTGTTGGTACCCAAAGCACCTTTGCTGCTATGGGTGCAGCCTTTACCGGGCACGGGTACACGTTACAGAGTTGCCCGAAGATGGGCCTTGATGCTATGAAAGAGGATGTAGAGTTTGCGGATAACCCTTAGCAGGTATACTTCACTAAATACGGCACGGCACGCTTGCTTTGGGAAGGCAAGCAAGAATATACTTATAGCAGCCAGGAAGGTAAACGCCAGGTCTTTGCCGTCCTTGTCGCTGGGGTCCAGGTCGAGCTTGTAAGCGGTGGCTGCTTTCTTGCCGTGCGTGTCTACCAGCTTTTTCTCAAAGGATACACAGCTGATAGAAACTATCAGGAAAATAACCGCCAAAAACGATACGATTATCTGCTCTATGTTACTCTTTGCCAATGCCATATACCTTTTGTGCAGATACTGGAGCAGTAGCAAATAGGTTATATAGAAAGCAGGCTATTTTGTGAAATTTCTCACAAATGAGCTGCAGAGGCCAACAGAGGGCCTTTCCTAATGTGTGGTTAAGGAGGATTTTAGGTTCTGGAGTACGCTATGCCCTAGCTAATCTTGAGCGCCTCCAGCCCTTTTTCGGCCGCAGCCTGGTCAGCCTTTTTCTTGGAGAGGCCTATGCCTACGGCAATGGGTTTGTCGTCGATGTATACTTCGGAGGTAAACTCGGTGGTGTTGCCCTGTTGCTTACGCTTGATAATGTCGAAGCGGATCTCCAGGTTCTGGCTCTGCGCCCACTCTATCAGCTTGCTTTTGAAGTTGGCAGTGGTATTCACTAGGTTGTGTATGTCCACGTGCGGCTTCACCAGCTTGCTCAGGATAAACATGCGCGTGGTGTTGTAGCCCTTGTCCAGGTAAATAGCCCCGACCAGTGCCTCCAGCGCATTGCCGTTAACCGACTTATGGCGCATGCCGTGGTTGGAGGTATCCACCTTTACCAGCAGGTTAAGCCCGATCTTTACGGCTATCTGGTTCAGCGACTCTCGGTTTACGATGCGCGAACGGATTTCCGTCAGAAACCCCTCGTCTTCGTAAGGGAATTTCTTAAACAGGTGCTCTGCTACCACAGCACCAAGTACCGCATCTCCCAAAAACTCCAGGCGCTCGTTCGTCTCATGCTTGCCGGCAGCAGTCTGCCGGGCAAAAGACGTGTGCGTCAGGGCAAGTCTGTACAGGCGGAGATTATCGGGTGTACTGCCAATAATGCCAGCGAGCGCGCGTACTAGTACCTTGTCTTTGTTAAATAACCTGTGGTAAGCGCGCCGAACTGGTTTAAAAGGCCCAAACACTAATCGTTCAATTGACGGAATATAACAGAGGTGTTGTGACCACCGAACCCAAACGTGTTGCTCATGGCAACTTTCACTTCACGCTCCTGCGCCTTATTGAACGTAAAGTTCAGGCGGTTGTCGATCTTATCGTCGTCGGTGAAGTGGTTGATGGTTGGCGGCACAATGTTGTTGCGGACAGCCATTATGGAAGCAATGGCCTCAATGGCACCGGCGGCACCCAGCAGGTGGCCTGTCATCGACTTGGTAGAGCTGATGTTCAGGTCATAGGCATGCTCGCCAAACACAGTCTGGATCGCTTTTACCTCGCTGATGTCGCCAAGCGGCGTGGAAGTACCGTGAACGTTGATGTAGTCAACTTCCTCCGGTTTGATGTTGGCATCGCGCAGCACGTTTTTCATTACGTTCAGGGCGCCTAAGCCTTCAGGGTGTGGAGCCGTGATGTGATAGGCATCGGCAGACATGCCACCGCCTATGATTTCGGCGTATATCTTCGCGCCACGCGCCTTGGCGTGCTCGTACTCCTCCAGAATAAGGGCACCGGCGCCTTCACCCAGCACAAAACCATCGCGGTCTGCGTCAAACGGGCGGGAAGCGGTTGCTGGAGAGTCGTTGCGCTCAGACAGGGCTTTCAGGGCGTTAAAGCCACCGATACCAGCCTCTGTTACGGCAGCCTCAGAACCGCCGGTCACGATCGCATCGGCCATACCCAGGCGGATATAGTTGAAGGAGTCGATAATGGCGTTAGTGGCAGACGCACAGGCAGATACGGTAACGAAGTTAGGCCCGCGGAAGCCATGCTTGATAGAGATCTGGCCGGCACTGATGTCGGCGATCATCTTAGGGATGAAGAATGGGTTGAAGCGTGGTGTTCCGTCGCCGTTGGCAAAGTTCACACACTCTTCCTGGAAGGTGCGCAAGCCCCCGATTCCAGAACCCCAAACCACACCTACACGGTCAGGATCATAGCTCCCCTCAGTCAGCATTGCGTCGCTTACAGCCTCATCGGCCACAATCATCGCAAACTGTGTAAAAAGGTCCATTTTGCGAGCCTCTTTACGATCAAAGTACTTTTCAGGATCGTACCCTTTTATCTCACAGGCAAACTGGGTCTTAAACTTGCTCGCATCAAAGCGTGTAATAGGCGCAGCGCCACTCACGCCGTTGATCAACCCGTTCCAGTATTCTGATACGGTATTTCCAAGTGGCGTGAGTGCGCCTAACCCAGTAACTACGACTCTCTTAAGCTCCATAAGCTGCTAGTAGAGGGATAGATAGTAGAAAATTCTTAATAAACTAAGGGGAGGATATATTACTTCGCGTGCTCTTCCAGGTAGCTTACTGCCTGACCTACGGTCGAGATGTTTTCAGCTTGATCATCTGGAATAGACACGTTGAATTCTTTCTCGAACTCCATGATAAGCTCAACAGTATCCAGTGAATCAGCGCCAAGGTCGTTTGTGAAGCTAGCCTCCGGAGTAACCTCTGACTCTTCAACACCAAGCTTATCGATGATGATAGCTTTTACTTTTTCTGCGATTTCTGACATTTTTCTTATAGTTAATTAAAACACTGTGCAAAGAAATAGCTTTTACCAGACAATGTCAAAAAAAATTACTCTATTCGCTACTTAACAAAACTTTTATACATTGTATTCCCATTTGCAGGCAGAGCTTCTTATTTTAGCGATTCAAAGCAAAAGATGAAGACGCACCGCCTGCACATGGAGTATGATTACAGCTTCGACCTCTACGGACTCGTATCGTCTGTGAGGGATTACAAGCTGGCCTGGGCGCTCAACAAGCTTTTGCACTTGCGCCTTACCAGGCAGCAGGACCTGTGTTACGACCTCTTCGGGAAGGACCGCCTGCTCATCGCTAACTATCAGTATATAACAGAGCATAGCGAAGTAAGGCTCTTCCGCAACAGGGCGCTCGGCAGCTCTACCCTGAAGAAGCCTTTTTTGCTGCCTGACATAAAAGAGTATGACTACGTGCTGCAGATAACCGGGGCGATGCAGCAGCTGTACCCACAGGAACTTCTCAACAAACTGTTGCGCGTTCCGCTGGTACAGTACGTAAAACAATTCGACCCTCTCACGCTTAAGTTTAAGGAGAACCTGATTTTCTAAGTATGGATATTTCTTTTAATAAGACCAAAGTGCTGGCCACAGTAGGCCCAGCCAGTAATTCCTACGAGCGCCTTGTGGCCCTCGTGCAGGAAGGAGTAGATGCATTCCGCCTGAACTTCTCACACGGTGCCTACGAAGAGCACCAGAAGGTAATAAACCACGTGCGTGAGGTAAACCGCCAGTACAACACAAACATCTGCCTCGTACAGGACCTTCAGGGCCCTAAGATCAGGCTGGGAGACGTGGAGAACGGCAGCGTTGAGATAGTAGAAGGACAGCGGGTAAAGTTGGTGTGCGACGGCTCTATAAGCACTGCCGACAGACTGTCTACCATTTACACCGGGCTTGCGAAAGACGTAAACGAAGGAGACGCCATCCTGCTGGACGACGGAAAGCTTGAGCTGCGCGTTATTTCCACAGACAAGGAGCTTGAGGTAATAACAGAGGTGGTTTACGGCGGCATTGTAAAGCCCCGCAAAGGCATAAACCTGCCTAACTCCAGGGTTTCTGCCCCATCCTTAACCGAGAAAGACGTAGAGGACCTTCACTTTGGCCTGGACAACGATGTGGAGTGGGTAGCTCTCTCCTTTGTGCGCAAAGTAGAGGACATCCACGAGATAAAGCGTATTATCAGGGAGCGCGGCAAGGATACCCGCGTGATCGCTAAAATCGAAAAGCCGGAGGCGATCGAGAACATCGACGAGATCATTGGGGCGGTAGACGCCATCATGGTGGCCCGCGGCGACCTCGGGGTGGAAGTAGGCATGGAGAAAGTGCCGATGATCCAGAAGATGCTGGTGGAGAAATGCAACCAGGCCGCCAAGCCGGTCATCGTTGCCACCCAGATGATGGAAAGCATGATCGTGAACCCGCGCCCTACCCGTGCCGAGACAAACGACGTGGCCAACGCCGTGCTGGATGGCGCACACTGCCTGATGCTAAGCGCAGAGACAGCTGTGGGCGCCTACCCGATTGAGACCATCCGCAGCATGAACCTCACCATCCGCATGGTAGAGGAGCACTCGCACGTATTTAACAGAAGCTTTGCCAGCAACCCGGAGTCGCCTACTTTCTTAAGCGACAGCCTTGTGGCCAACGCCTGCAACCTTGCCAGCGACACAAACGCCAAGGCGATCATCGGCATGACCAAATCTGGCTACACAGCCTTCCAACTGGCCAAGTACCGCCCGAAAGCCGACATCTTCGTTTTCACGGAGAACCACAGGCTGCTGAACACCCTGAACCTGGTGTGGGGCGTGCGCGGCTTCTTCTACAATAAGTTTGAGTCTACAGACAGCACCATTCTGGACATTAAGCAGATACTGCTGGACGGCGGCTACATTAAGAAGGGAGACGTGTTCATTAACACAGCCAGCATGCCGATTAACGAGCAGAAGCGCACCAATATGATCAAGCTAAGTGTAGCGTAACCGCTCACAAAGGTGATAGAGTACCAACGCGAGGGCCTGCAGTCGAAACTGCAGGCCCTCGCTTGTATAGTAGGTAGTTGTAAGGTTGGGAAGCGGCTTCCGTTGCTACCCGGGCTGGGCAGGCGCTGTTCACCTGCAGCTGTCCATGCCTCCCCCTCTCCTACAGCGTACATAGCTTTCCATAGTACCTCTAGGCAAAGCTTTCCCTCCGGGCCGCGCAGCAGCATACGGGGCAGGCACAGTGAGTACCGGGCTTATAACGTCGGCTCAGCCTAAGGCAGCGAGTGCACAGCACCAGTGGCTACACATACACCCACACGCTTAAACAGGCACAAACACAAAAAGCCTTACACAGTACGTGTAAGGCTTCAGGGTTCTGTTTCCTAAAAAACTAGGCAGCCAGGCCGTTAACGAACTTAGCCAGTTTAGACTTGTTGTTAGCCGCTTTGTTTTTGTGGATGATGTTTTTCTTAGCCAAACGGTCAAGCATAGAAGAAACTGTCTTGTACAGCTCTTGCGCCTCAGCCTGATCGGTTGTGTTTCTCAGTCTTTTGATGAAAGTACGAGTAGTTTTCGCCTGATACCTGTTACGAAGACGTTTAGCGTTGTTCGCTCTGATTCTCTTTAATGCCGACTTATGGTTAGCCATGTTATTCTATAATAATTAATTCTTTAGATGCGTTTCCTGAATGAGTTTGCAAAGGTATACCCTTTACACTTAATTTCCAAAGTACCTAAAACAAAAATATTTTAGTGCGTATCATAGATCCAAAGATAACAATTCCAGCGGCTTTAACCTACCTTTGCTCTGAAACGACGTTGCAAATTTAACAGATTCAAAAGTATGGCAACGAATAAATACGCACTATTCTTCATATTAGCGTTCAGTACCCTCTCCTGCTCGTCTGACGAGGGGAGCCCGGCCATAGAGCCTGACACGCCCACCCCCTATGCGCTCACCATTCCCAAGCACCTGCCGCAAAACTATACCTTGCCCGCAGACAACCCCTTAACCGAGGAAGGCGTGGAGCTGGGGCGGCACCTGTTTTACGAGGAAAAGCTCTCCGGCAACAACACCATGTCGTGCGGCAGCTGCCACCAGCAGGAGAAAGCGTTTACCGACGGGCGGGCATTGAGCCTGGGCATCGACGGCCTGCCGAGCAGGCGAAGCGCCATGAGCCTGGCCAACATGCTTTGGTTTAGCCAGCTCAACTGGGACGGCAGCGCCCTAAGCCTGGAGGAGCAGGCACGCGGCCCCATCGAGAATACAGTGGAGCTACACGAGAACCTGGGCAGTGCCGTAGCAGAGCTGCAGGCGGCGTCGCCGTACCCGCGCATGTTCCAGAAAGCCTTCGGCGACAGCATCATCACCGAAACGAACGTACTGAAGGCGCTGGCGCAGTTTGAGCGGACGCTTATCTCGGCCGATTCCCGGTACGACCGTTACATGAACAACCAGGAGCAGCTCACCAAGGACGAGCTGGAGGGTATGAAGCTCTTCCTGACGCACCCCGACCCCAGCACCAACACGCGCGGCGGCAACTGCGGCGACTGCCACGGCGGCACGCTCTTCTCCCTCCGCACCTTCCATAACAATGGCCTGGACGATACCTTCAGCGACAACGGCCTGGGCGATGTGACGGGGCTGGAGAGAGACAAGGGTAAGTTTAAGGCGCCAACCATGCGCAACATCGCCCTCACGGCTCCATACATGCACGATGGCCGCTTCGCCACGCTGGAGGAGGTGCTGGACCACTACAACGACCACATCAAGTATAACAGCCCTACCCTGGACCCGCTTATTATAGAGGCCAGCAACGAGCCCAACGGTAAAACCCTGCTGCTGACAGCGGAGGAGAAACGCAAGATCATTGCCTTTCTGCACACCCTCACCGACCCGACCTTTACCACAGACAAACGTTTTTCAGACCCGAATAAATAATTACCTGTCATGAAGAAGCACTTTTCTACGCTGCAACTCTACCGGCTGCTACTCCTGGCGCTGGTCTTCCCGCTGCTCACCTCCTGCAACGATGACGACGAGGAGACAACACCCAGTGCCGATGTAACCGTGCAGTTCCGTAACCTGGTTGCCGGGCAGAACATCACGCTCGGCCAAACCTACACCAGCCCGTCCGGCGACACGTACACGGTGGAGGATTTTAAGTACTACATCAGTAACGTGAAGCTGCTGAATGCCAACGGCGATGTTGTGTACACGGAGCCGGAAAGCTACCACCTTATTAACGAGACGGCAGGCAACACCGCTTTTACACTAGCAGGCGTGCCCGCCGGCAGCTACAGCAAAATAGCCTTCAGCATGGGCGTAGACGAAGCCCGCAACCACTCCACCGACCAGGAAGGAGACCTGGACCCAAGCTCTGACATGGTCTGGGACTGGGACACCGGCTATAAATTTCTGCTGCTGGAGGGCACCTACACCGGCGATGCAGACGCTGGCGGCCTGATTTTCCACATCGGCCAGGATGAAAACTACACAACTTTCACCATGCCGCTGGAGTCGCCGCTTACTATCCGCACCAAGTCCGGCTATACTTTGCAGGTCAGCACAGAGCTGAACGCGCTGTTTCAGCAGCCTAACCTCATTGACTTTGACGAGATGAACGCGGCGATGGGCGGTGAGAACGCTCGCAAAATAGTAGAAAACTACACGGCCGGCTTCTTTTCTGTGGCAGAGTTAAAGTAGCCTGACGTACCTTTGCGGCACATGCCACGCGCCAAACATATCGGGAGCCTTTGCCTCGCCATACTTGTGATGGTGAACGTGCTTTCTATGCCCCTGATACGGCTGGGCTATGAGCTCAACAAAACGTACATCGTGAAGAACCTCTGTGTGAACCGCGATAAGCCACAGCTCGGGTGCGAGGGCAAGTGCCACCTTTCCAAAAGCGTTAAAGCGGCAAGCCAGGAGTCGCAGGGCCAGACCGACTTCAGGGCCAAGTCCCTCTCCTATGAGTTCGTAAGCGTGCCCAGCCCCTACACGGCGCCCGCCCCGGCACCCGCGGCGGCAAACATAACTTACGGCCGCCATGCCCTGCTGGCGTACAACGCCTACACTTCCGAAATCCTGCATCCGCCGCAGGTATAAATCATCTGTACTGTAAGCTGACAGCGCCTCCCCAGCGGGTGGCCTGCCTTGCCTATAGCCACTGCGCACCCTGCGCCGGGGCTGTATACCTATGCCTTATACTTTTAAGGCACTATCATATCTCCTTTTCAAAAAACCACAGATGAAACCACTACAACACATCTTATCTTACATACTACTTCCGCTTACCCTGCTGGCTACCTCCTGCGAAGAGAACGACACACCGGAGGCAAAAGAACCAGGCACCGTAACGCTGGATATACACCACACCTACAACAGCGAGGCGCTCCAGCTAAACCAGGAGTATGCCACGGAAGGGGGCACAGGCATAAAGTTCAGGCAGCTGCGCTACATCCTCAGCAACGTGGTGCTTACCACCGACAACGGCGCGACGTACAAAGTCCCCGACAGTTATTACATTGTTGAGCACACACCGACCCACACACGCGAGCAGGTGGCGCTGACAGGTGTGCCGGCGGGCAGCTACACCTCCGTTTCCTTTGCCATTGGCGTAGACCAAACGGTTAACCACAGCCTAGACCTTGCCGCCGGAGAACTGGCAACCGTATCGGGAATGGCCTGGAGCTGGAATACCGGCTACAAGTTTATCGTTGCCGAGGGCGAGGCCTTTAATGCCGCCACAGGCGCCTGGGAGAACTACACCTACCACGTAGGCACCGACGCGAACTACCGCACCGTTACACTCGCACTGCCAAACGCACTGCAGGTAGAGAAGCAAACCGACAGCCAGGTGATGCTGGTAGCGGAAACCGGCAAACTCTTTAACCAAGTGGATGTATTGCAGTATAAAATGGTAATGTCGGGAGCCGCAACTGCCGCAGTAGCCACGCAGGTGGCAGCTAACTACGCCAGTATGTTCTCGGTACACCACGCCCACAGCATGAAAGGAAACTAATGCCCTGCCTGCGCCACATAGCCACTTTAGGTTTGAGCCTGCTGCTGTTGCCGGGCTGTAAAGACCGCGCCACGGAGGCGCCGGCGCCACAAGCGCAGCGCTTCAGCCCGGCCGTGCCCACTAACCTGGCGACGGAGGTGCCCTTTCCGGAGCGCAACCCTTTTACAGTGGAGGGCGTGGCCCTGGGCCGCATGCTGTTTTACGACCCTATCCTGTCTGCCAGCAACCGGGTTTCCTGCGCCAGCTGCCATCAGCAGGACAAGGCGTTTTCGGATGGCACGGCACTCACAGCAGCCGGTGTAACGGGCAAGCCGCTGAAAAGGCACGCCCCTGCCCTCCTGAACCTCGCCTGGATGGGCGGGCTCTTCTGGGACGGCGGCGCCCGGGACGTGGAGTCGCTGGTGTTCGGGCCCATTACCCACCCGGACGAGATGGGCCAGGGCCTGGGGGAGCTGACGCAGGAGCTGCAGCGCCACCCGGCCTACCCGCGCCTGTTCCGGCTGGCCTTCGGCTCCGACTCCGTTACCTCGGCACGCATCGCACAGGCTCTGGCCCAGTTCCAGCGCACGCTTATCTCCGCCGACTCCCGCTACGACAGGTACGCACGCGGCGAGCGTGGTGCACGCCTGAGCGAACCGGAGCTACAGGGCCTGGCGCTGTTCCGGCAACACTGCGCCTCCTGCCACGCCACGCCATTCTTCACCGACCAGGGCTACCACAACAACGGGCTGGACAGTGCCTTCTCGGAGGATTTTGAGGAGCTGGCTTACGGGCGCGGGCGCATTACGCGGCAACAGCAGGACATCGGCAAGTATAAAACGCCTACCCTGCGCAACATTGCCCTCACGGCTCCTTACATGCACGATGGCCGCTTCGCCACGCTGGGAGAAGTGCTGGACCATTACCGCACGGGTGTAGTTTTGTCAGCGTCGCTGGCTCCGGAGCTACAGCAGCCGAACGGGCAACTGGGCGTGCCCATCACGCCGGACGAGAAAGAAAAGATCATCCTGTTCCTCCATACCTTAACCGACGAGGCCTTTACAAAGCACAAGGCCTTCTCCAACCCTTTTTAAGATGAAAAAATACATGCTGTCGCTGCTGTGCCTCCTTTGTTTTGGAGCCGTACAGGCCTGCGACATTTGCAATCTATACGAGTTCAACCCTATCGACTCGAAGAACTACTTCGGTGTCTTTTACCGCCAAAGCATGTTTAACGGCTACAGCCACCTCCACCAAAGCCACAGCTTTTTTGCCACGCAGAGCGCGCTGGCGACGCAAGGCTCCAACGGGGTGCAGCACGTGCCGGACCAGAGCGAGGTGTACCGGGTGCTGGAGAGCGAAGACGACTACGAGCGCTACGAGACCTGGGAGCTGCGAGGCAACATCCGTATCCTGCCCAAGGTAAACCTGCAGGCGGTGCTGCCCATCCGCAGAAACACCGTTTACTATGCAGAGGTCTTTCACCTGCCCAGCCCCAAAAAAGACACCACCTTTACCGTAAGCGGCCCGGGCGACCTGCTGCTGGCCGCCGACTACCTTCATACTTTTAGCACAGGGTCCGTAAAGCACATCCTCCGCCCGGGTGCAGGCATTAAGCTGCCGACGGGCGTGCACAACAAGAGGATTAGCGGAGAGGAGAAGTACGACCCTGACCTGCAGCCGGGCACCAGCGCCTTCTCTTACCTGGCAAAGCTAGGCTACACGCTGCTGTTGAATGAGCAAATCGGCCTCGACCAAAGTATAAGCCAACAGTGGATGAGCGAAGGAAGCAACGGCTACCGCTTCGGAGACCAGTTTAACTATACCGGCTCCGTGTTTTATGTCATGCGCCCGGGCATGCTGCAGGTGATCCCGCGGGTGGGAGCCTATTACGAGGCTGCGCAGCGGTCTGCCCAGGATGGCGTGGCAGCAGAACAGACGGGCGGTCGGGCGCTGTTCGGCCAGGCAGGGGCAGACGTGGTGCTAAAGCAGTTGACGCTAACGGCCGCTTACTTTCAGCCGGTGCACCAGCGCCTCCACGGTAAGCAGGTGGGCAACGCCGGCCGCTTTCAGGTAGGCCTGTTCGTGAACCTGTAAAAAAGAAAGGCCGCTGCGGTATACCCGCAGCGGCCTTTCTTTTATCTGTTAATGCTTAGTTATTTTCTCTTTCCACATTCGCGTCAACGTCTACGTCCACGTCCTCTATGTTACCGAGGCGCTCCTGTACTTTGTTCTCGAAGTCGTTCCACTCGTTTTTGGTCTCCTCCCACTCACGGCGGGTCGCCTCATCCCAGTTAGCGCTTTCACGCTCCAGCTCGGACTCGCGGCGGTTGTACTCGGTGCGCATCTCGCGGAACTCGTCGGCTGTCACCGTTTCCGCACGCTCTGAGTTGGTTGTTACCCAGGCATCGAAGTCATCGTACGTTCTGCGGGCTTCCATGTGCGCCTCGTCCAGATCGCCTTCCACTGTTTCCACAGCCTCATCGTTTGTTCCGGTGCCGGTGTTCTGATCACAGGCAAACATAAAAGTACCCAGTGCAAGGGCAAATCCTACGGTTTTAAACTTTGATATGATTTCCATAGTTCTAGTTCCTATTGATGATTATCCTTACTCATACGGACCTAAGCAAAATAATGATATAAAAACCGCTCGAAAGGGATTAAATTCGCGTTTTGAGCGTTATTTTCTTATAAAGAAGTATAAAACAGAAAGCGTAAGTCATGCCACTGCTACCCTCCAAACACAGCGCCCCTTTCTACCTTTTTAACGGGCACCTGCAAACCATTATCCCGAGCCTGTTCAGGCAGGTTGAGGGGGTGGCCTACGAGCGGGAGCGCCTCCTGACACCCGACGACGACTTTATCGACCTCGACTGGTCGCGGGTTGGCTCGGATGCCCTTATCGTGCTCTCGCATGGGCTGGAGGGCGATACGGGTCGGCCGTATATTACCGGCATGGTGAAGGCCTTTAACGCGGAAGGCGTGGATGCGCTGGCCTGGAACTACCGCAGCTGCAGCGGCGAACCCAACAAGCTGCTCCGCTCCTACCATTTGGGGGCCTCCGATGATTTGCACCTGGTGCTGCAGCACGCCCTTGGCACGCACCCGTACAAGTCCGTGTACCTGGTGGGCTTTAGCGCCGGCGGAAACATTACCCTGAAGTACCTTGGCGAGGACCCGCAGCAGGTGCCGGCACAGGTAAAGCGGGCCGCCGTGTTCTCCACACCGGTAGACCTGAAAGGCTCGGCTCAAAAGATATCCAAAGTATACACCCAGCGCTTCCTGAAGACGCTAGGCGAGAAACTGGAGCAGAAGCGCCAGATGTACCCCGATGAGGTGGACCTGTCGGACTATAGCCTGTTCTGGTCCTTCCCGGAGTTTGATGACCGCTACACCGCTCCCCTGCATGGTTTTAAAAATGCCGAAGACTACTATGCCCGCGTCAGCTCAAAGCAGTTCCTGCAGGCGATCCGCGTCCCGACGCTGTTGGTAAACGCTAAAAACGACCCTTTCCTGTCGCCGGAGTGCTACCCGGTGCAGGAGGCAGAGGCCAACCCATACTTTTACCTGGAGATGCCGGAGGAAGGCGGGCACGTGGGTTTTGCCGTCGATTTCCGAAGGAACCTGTACTATTCAGAAGCGAGGGCGGTGGATTTTTTACTGGGTGAGAGGTAAGCGACTTTCCTGAATAGCGTCTTTTTTTTCTGGTCTATCTTCTGGAAGGGCTCTTTTGTGTGTTTCTCTCCTGGCCCACCTCTGGCGCAAGTCTTCAGACTTGTGCCTTACTTATAGTGTCGAGTTTGCAACTCGACTGGCTTGCAAAGCCATACCGTACAGCTGATATACAAAACAGCTTCTCTGGCGCAAGCGTCCGCTTGTGCCGCGACTGTTCCTCCAGCTCCCAAATGCCTACCGTTTCAACTTCTGCTTTGGAGCGCTCATGCCCGCGAGGGCTCATCCTGGGGTATCGCACTGTGTGCCTGAAGCTGCCCTCGCTCCGTTGCGGGCTGCCCTTACGGGCACCGCAACAGGCACAAGGCGCTCAACCCAGGGGCTGGGATCAGGTCAGGTAGCTACTGCCTTTGCTGCGCGAACGAAACACTTAATGCAGGGCAGCCCAAGGTTATTTGTTCTTCAGCGGCACGTACACCACCTTCTTGGTATCGAAGAACTCTTCGTTGAAATAGCTCTTTAACTCGTGCGTCTGGGTAATAAGCCCTGACTCTGCCAGCTCTTCTTCCAGGTCTCCGCCTTTCAGGTAGTACAGGCCCTCCGTCTCCAAACCGGTTTTCTTGAAGCTGTTCATCACCCAGGGCCAGAAGTTGGCGAGGCGGGTAACGGCGCGGCTCACGATAAAATCGTACTTGTCGCGCACCTGTTCGGCGCGGGTGTGCGAGGCGGTAACGTTCTGCAGGTGCAGCTCGCGCGCAATCTCGTTTACCACGTGTATCTTTTTGCCGATGGAGTCCACCAGGTGGAACTTCACCTCCGGGAACATCACCGCCAGCGGCAGGCCCGGTAAGCCGCCGCCCGTGCCCACGTCCATTACAGAGGTGTTGCCCGGGAAGGTAACCACCTTGGCTATGCCTAGCGAGTGCAGAATGTGGTGCACCCCCAGCTGGTCCATGTCCTTGCGCGAGATCACGTTGATCTTCTGGTTCCACTCCTTGTACAGCTCCCCCATCTGCTCAAACTTCTGCAACTGGTCTTCGGTAAGCTCCGGGAAATAACCTGAAAGTAAAATGCGGATGGCGGTCATAGTAATTATGAATGATGAATTAGAAATTATGAATTGGGTTTTAGGAGACTGCGAAGTATAAAACAGCTGCAATTAGCGCCACAAAAGCAACTATAAGCACAGCCATGAGAGCGTCGATGAGCAGAACCACCCCTGCGTTGCGAAACTGCCCCTCATACTTTCTGCTAAGTTCCTGCTTCACCTTCTCCTTGTTTCTAAAGCGAAGATACAGATAAGCTTTGCCTATCAATACAAGTATAACATCCCCTATTAAAAACTCCATCTATACATGCTGCATCTAAACTTTACACAAGTATACATCTTGTGTCCTGTGTCTTGCTACTTGTGTCCTTAGTGCGCAAAAGTATGAAATATGCGCGGAACTAGCGTTAAGTATAAAGCCCCGGCTGCACGAGGCAACAGGGGCTTTAACCGTAATCAATATATTAACCTTAATTTAATGCTTGTTAGATGAGGTGCTTTTTGTTCTTCACCATGTCATAGAGCAGCTCGCGGGCGCGGTGCAGCTGGGCTTTTACCGTGCCGAGCGGGGCGTTGAGCTCCGTGGCAATTTCCTCGTAGCTCAGCTCGTTAAAGTAGCGCAGCGTAACCAGGCGCTGGTACTTCTCGGGCAGCTTGGCCACCACATACTGCATAATCTCGATCTTCTGGTTCTTGATCGCCTCCTCCTGCGGGTTCAGGTTCTTATCCTTAAAGTCGATCGTGATCTCATCGCCATTGTCGATTTTGATGGCTGAGTCGATGGACATGGTTTTGATCCTGTTCTTGCGGATGAAGTCGATACAGTTGTTGGTGGCAATCCGGAACAGCCAGGTACTGAAGGCGTACTCCGGGTTAAACTTATGTAGGTTCTTGAATGCCTTGGCAAAAGCCTCTATCGTCAGGTCCTCCGCATCGTCAGCGTTGCGCACCATCTTCAGAACTACGTGGTACACAGGCTTTTTATAGATACTCATGAGTTCGGCGTAGGCCTTCTCATCGTTTTCTTCTACCGCAGCCTGAATTAGCTTGAAGTCATGCTTTGCTTTCGCAGAGAATTGTTTATTTACTTCCATCTGAATTGTTTATACAGTAACACAGATATCCCAAGGAACAGGTAGTTTACAAAGTAAACCAGGTCCAGCACAGGCATCAGCAGCAAGGATATCCTATCGTTTAGTCTGCGGGCGGCCGCCAGGTACACCGGGAAGACCG
This sequence comes from Pontibacter actiniarum, assembly GCF_003585765.1. Taxonomy (NCBI): domain Bacteria; kingdom Pseudomonadati; phylum Bacteroidota; class Cytophagia; order Cytophagales; family Hymenobacteraceae; genus Pontibacter; species Pontibacter actiniarum. The sequence continues at coordinate 146,629 of NZ_CP021235.1, read as the reverse complement.
TGAGGTAGCGAACGCCTGCAAGCGCTCCTAATATAGCTAAATGGCTATTTAGAACAAGAAGAATAACGAGAAGTATGTAAAAAAGTATATTCGATACTATAAAAGCTCCTATTCTTCGCTTATCTGCCGCTCTGTACCGCCCCCCGACCGACAAATGTCTCCTTTTCTGGACTATCCACTCCCGAAACGTCCTTTTGGGAATACTGATTGTCTGCGCCTCCTTGTCGATAACAATACTAACCTTACTATTGTTGGCGGCATCGCGCACAAAAAGATCATCGTCGCCGCCCATTAACTTGATATGCGATGCAAACCCCTTGTTCTTAAAGAAACACCCTTTCGTGTAAGATAAGTTTCGGCCAACGCCCATATAGGCGTTCCCTGCGTTTGCTTGAGACAAATACTGGATTCCGGTCAGGAATGTTTCATATCGGATCAGGTGATTCAAAAATCCTTTTAAATGTGCATACGGAGAGTAGCCAAGTACCACTTCTGCCCCACGGGCGTAGCCTGCCTGCATCCGGGCGACCCAGGTTGGGCTGCAAGGGCGGCAGTCGGCGTCGGTAAACAGCAGGTGCTCATACTTGGCGGCGCGTATGCCCAGGGCCAGCGCGTACTTCTTCGGGTTCAGGTACTCGGGTGTCTTTTTCACCGTCACCACCCGGAAGTTCGGGTACTGGCGCTCCAGCTCATAGGTGTAGAACTCGGTGTCGTCTTCGGAGCGGTCGTTCACCAGCAGCACTTCAAACTCAGGGTACTCCTGGTCCAGCAGGGCGGGCAGCAGCTCCATCAGGTTGTCCAGCTCATCGTGGGCCGCCACAATCACCGACACCGGCAGTTGCGCCGCCGGCTCCGGGTCTGTGTGCTTGGTGAAAGGCAGGAACCTAAAAAAAGAAAAGTATAACTGCACCAGCACGCACAGCGCCAATGCCCCCAGGAGTATAAGTGGTATCAATTAAGAATGATGAATTAAGAATGATCAATGAACACGTAGGCCGCTCCAGCGCATTTTCTCCGCAGCTTTAGAGCATCACCCTTTCAAAATTAGGCAAAGTATAGGCATTTCCGAAGCGAGTCCGAATTTTAAAGTTGGCTATGGTTTGTGCAGGTGTAGTTTGTATCTTTGCCGGTTAACTAAAAACTCAGAACTTAAAGAAATAGAAGCCCTTGGGGCGGGCCGGCTTTTGGTGTTGTTTTTGCAAGATGATGCGCCGGCAACCATACAACCATGCAATTTAACTTAGTAGCGACAGACGCTCAATCCAAAGCACGCGCCGGAGTGGTGCAAACCGACCACGGAGCCATCGAAACGCCGATCTTTATGCCTGTGGGCACGGCCGGAACCGTAAAGGCTGTGCACCAGCGCGAACTGAAAGAAGACGTAAAAGCCGAGATCATCCTTGGCAACACCTACCACTTATACCTGCGCCCGGGCCTTGAGGTACTGGAGAAGGCAGGCGGCCTGCACAAATTCAACGGCTGGGACCGCCCCATACTTACCGACAGCGGCGGCTATCAGGTATTCTCGCTGGCCGGCACGCGCAAGATCAAAGAGGAGGGCGTGAAGTTTAAGTCGCACATCGATGGCTCTACGCTAAATTTCACCCCGGAGAACGTGATGGACACGCAGCGCATCATCGGGGCAGACATCATCATGGCCTTTGACGAGTGCACCCCCTACCCTTGCGACTACGGCTATGCCCGTAACTCTATGGAGCGCACGCACCGCTGGCTGCAGCGCTGCGTAGACCGCTTCGACAGCACCGAACCGAAGTATGGCTACAGCCAGACGCTCTTCCCGATCGTGCAGGGCAGCACCTACAAGGACCTGCGTGTGCAGTCGGCGGAGACCATAGCCAGCTTTGGCCGCGAGGGCAATGCCATCGGAGGTTTATCGGTAGGCGAGCCTGCCGAGATGATGTATGAGATGACCGACCTGGTGTGTGACATACTGCCGAAGGACAAGCCGCGTTACCTGATGGGCGTGGGCACGCCGGCCAACATACTGGAGAACATCGCGCTGGGCGTGGATATGTTCGACTGCGTACTGCCGACCCGCAACGCCCGCAACGGCATGCTGTTCACCACGCAGGGCATTATCAACATCAGAAATAAAAAATGGGCCGATGATTTCAGCCCGATTGATGCGGAACTGGGCGGCTACGTCAGCACCTTCTATAGCAAGGCCTACCTGCGCCACCTGATCCACAGCACCGAATACCTGGCTGGCCAGATCGCCAGCGTGCATAACCTCACGTTCTTCCTGTGGCTGGTAAAACAGGCACGCCAGCAAATCCTGAATGGAACTTTCCGCGACTGGAAAGATGTGATGGTAAAGAAATTAATGACAAGACTGTAATTAGAAATTAGAAATTATGAATTAGAAATTAAATCCCAACGTTGGCAATGTACTTAGTGCAGGCCACTCATTTTTAATTTCTAATTTTTAATTCGTAATTAACTTCTGTGAAGCTCCTCGACAAATACATCTTAAAGAAGTTCCTGACCACGTACGTGTTCACGGTGCTGATACTGGTGTCCGTTATCCTTGTGATTGACTTCACAGAGAAGAACGACGACTTTATCAAAACCAACCCGGCCGTCAGCGAGATACTCTTTGACTATTACCTGAACCTGATCCCCTTCTATGCGAACATGCTCAGCCCGATCACGGTGTTTATTGCCACCGTGTTTGTTACAGCCAAGCTGGCCTCGCATACCGAGATTGTGGCCATCCTGAGCAGCGGGATTAGCTTCAGGCGGTTTCTGGTGCCTTACATCATCGGGGCTTCTCTGATCGGAGCGACCATCTTTGTGCTTATCGGCTGGGTAATTCCCAATGCCAACAAGGAGAGCGTGGCCTTCCAGGTAAAGTACATTAAAAGTCCTTTTACCTACGACAGCCGTAACATCCACATCAAAATAGGGCCTGAAACCTATGTGTACATGGAGAGCTACAACAACACGGCACACGTAGGCTACAACTTCGCCCTGGAAAGCATCGACAACACCAAGCTCAAGCGGAAGCTCAGCACCAACAGCATCTCCTGGAACGCCGAAAAGGAGAAGTGGCACATAGACCGCTACACGCTGCGCACCTTCGATGGCGAGAAGGAAACGATCTTTAAGGGAGCCAACCTCGACACCACCCTCAACCTGCGCCCCAAGGACTTCGAGAGCACCTACAGGCTGGAGCAGACCCTGACCCTGACGCAGCTAAACGACTACATCAACGAAAAGATAGAGCGCGGCGCCGACGACATTGAGATTTACCTCATTGAGAAGTATGAGCGCTTCAGCTACCCGTTTGCCATTGTTATACTTACCGTGATCGGGGTGATTGTGAGTGCCCGCAAGGCGCGCGGTGGCGTAGGCTTTCAGATTGCGCTGGGCTTTTTCCTGGCCTTCATCTTCATTATTTTCGTAATCACGAGCCGCAGTTTAGCGCAGGTTGGCGATATTGCGCCACAAATTGCCGCCTGGATTCCGACCATCGTTTTTACAGGTATAGGGTTTCTGTTGTATCGTTACGTTCCGCGCTAGATGCCACGTCTCAAAGATTTTATCGAGCTCCACTTTGTTATCTTCCTGTGGGGTTTTACGGCCATACTTGGCAAGCTGATCTCCATCCCGGCGGTGGAGCTGGTCACGCTGCGCACCCTTATTGCCGCACTGGCGCTGGGGGCGGTGGTGTACCGGCGCGGCACGCCTTTCTGGATGGGCCGTACCATGGCGCTAAAGATGCTGGCGGTGGGTTTCGTTATCGCGGCGCACTGGATCCTTTTCTTTGCAGCGGCGCGCGTGGCCTCCGTCTCGATCTGCCTGGTTGGCCTGGCCACCTGCAGCCTCTGGACGGCCTTTCTGGAGCCGCTCTTCAACAAGGGCCGGATAAAGCCGCACGAGATCTTCCTGGCGCTGCTCGTGATCATCGGGCTCTACATCATCTTCCAGAACGAAACCAGCTTCGATAGCGTGCTTGGCATCAGTATGGCCATCGGTGCCGCGCTGCTCGGCTCCATCTTCACGATCATCAATGCCAACTTTGTAAAGAAGGTCCCCTCTACCACTATCACGGTGTATGAGATGGCCGGCGCCTGCCTGGGCTCTGTGCTGTTCTTCCCGTTTTACACGGCGTTCTTTGCAGAGGGAGGTGCGCTAAACTTCGGCCTTACCACCATGGACTGGGTGTACCTGCTGGTGCTGGCCCTGGCCTGCACCGTGTATGCCTACACAGCCTCCGTGCGGCTCATGCAGCGTATCTCTGCCTACACGGTTAACCTGACAGTGAACCTGGAGCCGGTGTACGGCATCATCCTAGCCTGGATCATCTTTAATGAGGACGAGAAGATGTCTTCCGGCTTTTATGTAGGCGCCACGGTTATCCTGCTAAGCGTGTTTATCTACCCGGTGCTCGAAGCCCTCGAGCGGCGCCGGAAAAGGCTAAAGCAGCCCCTTCCAGACGGTGTAGTGGTCCGGGAAGAGTAAGCTTTCCGGTGCTTCGCCTTTGAACAAGCCGTAGACGGCCGAGCCGGAGCCTGTCATGGAGGCATAGGCTGCACCGGCCTCATACAGCTTTTCCTTCACCTGCGGCAGCTCCGGGTACTTCGGAAACAGGGCCGCCTCGAAATCGTTCTTCAGCACCTCGCGCCATACTTTCACCTCCTGCTTCAGCAGCATGGCCATGTCGCAGGTAGGCGTTTCCGGTTTAATGCTGCCGTAAGCCTCTGCCGTGGTAATATGGATGCCGGGGTACACCACCACGCAGCTGTAGCCACTCAGGCTCAACTCCACAGGGCTGAACACATCGCCGCGCTCTGTGGCAATCACCGGCTTGTTTTGCACAAAAAAGGCACAGTCGGAGCCTAGCTGGCGCGCATAGTTCTCCAGCACATCCCCCCCCAGGTTTAGCTCAAACAGCTTGTTCAGGATGCGCAGCGTAAAGGCGGCATCGGCAGACCCTCCGCCAAGCCCTGCCCCCATCGGAATAACCTTGTGCAGGTGCATGTGCACGGGTGGCAGGCTAAAGTCCTGCTGCAGCAGCTTGTAGGCCTTCAGGCAAAGGTTGGTCTCAGGGTTCCCCGGCACCGGCAGGCCCGTCATGTCAAAGGCTTCCTGCTCCGAAGGCAGAATCTCCAGGGCATCGGTCCAGCGCACCGGGTAAAAGCAAGACTGCAGGTTGTGGAAGCCGTCCGGCCGCTTTTCCGTAATGTACAGGCCAAGGTTTATTTTAGCGTTTGGGAAGTCAAGCATTGTCTGAAATGTGCTGTTTAAGGGCTGCAATCTATAAAATTGTACCGAAAAGGCGGCGGCAGTTCACCGGCTTTCTAAAAATGTACGCCGATAAACTGTTATAGTAAACATGAAACTTGTAAATTAATGGACAGCATCACAGCACCTTGGCCCACCAGGGGCAGCTAAATTGGTGCCAGTACCGTATTTACTGAATCTGTATCCGAGGCTTCTCAGCCGCAGGGGCTCCAATTCACTTTAAGATTATGCTTTACAGGCCAGGACGTATTTCCCTTTCGGTGCCGCACATGGGCGGGCACGAGAAAAACTATGTGCAGAAAGCGCTGGAGGATAACTGGGTAACCACCGCCGGGCCTAACCTGCCCGGCTTTGAACACGACATCTGCCAGCACACCAACTCCCGCCATGCCGTGGCCCTCAGCTCCGGCACGGCGACTATTCACCTGGCCCTGCGCGTGCTGGGCGTACAGCCCGGCGACGAGGTGCTCTGCTCCACCTTTACCTTTGTAGCCTCAGCAAACCCTATTTTATACCTGGGGGCGCAGCCTGTTTTTGTGGAGAGTGAGCCCGACACGTGGAACATGTGCCCCGAAACGCTGCACAAAGCCATTGCCTCGCGCCTGCGGTTAGGCAAGCGCCCGGCCGCCATCCTGCTGGTGCACCTTTACGGCATGCCTGCTAAGATGAAGGAAATCATGGCGGTGGCGCAGGAGTTTGGGATACCGGTGGTGGAAGACGCGGCAGAGGCGCTTGGCTCGCGCTACGGCGGCCACCAGGTGGGTACCTTTGGCCGCATTGGCGTCTTCTCGTTTAACGGCAACAAGATCATCACCACGTCGGGGGGCGGCGCCCTGATAACCGAGGACGAGCAACTGGCTGAGCAGGCAAGATTTCTGTCTACGCAGGCAAAAGACCCCGCTCCCTACTACCAGCACTCGCAGATGGGCTACAATTACCGTATGAGCAACATCAGCGCGGGCATTGGCCGGGGCCAGATGGAGGTGCTGGAGAAGCGCGTGAAGCAGCGCCGCGAGATACACACGTTCTACCGCAACCAGCTCGGGCACATCGAAGGGCTGGAGTTTCTGCCGGAGCCGAAGGCCTGCTTCTCTAACCGCTGGCTAACCACGGTTCTCCTGCCTGCCCCGCACACACCGGAAAGTATACGGCTGGCCCTGGAAGAGGAGAATATCGAAACGCGCCCGCTCTGGAAACCGATGCACCTGCAGCCGCTTTTTGAGCACCACCCGTACGAAGGAGACAACCTGAGCGGCAAGCTGTTTGAACGCGGCCTGTGCCTGCCGAGCAGCAGCAGCCTAACAGACGAAGAGCTCGACAAGGTGGTTAAGCACCTGAAGCGCCTGCTGGAGGTGACGTAGGCTTTCTTTCCGTTTCCCGGTCTTCCTCCTGTCCTTCTTACCAAGGAGAATACCTGTTATGACTGCTCTGGAAGTATACCACAAAGGTTTGCTGCGCCAGGCGGGTACTGGACGTGCCTTATACTGCCGCGAGCGCCGTCTCCAGTTCTGCTATCAGCTCCTCCGGCTCCTCTATTCCCACCGAAAAGCGGATCACCCCCACCGTGATGCCCATCTTTTCCTGCTGCTCCGTGCTCAGAGCGCGATGCGACGTACCCAGTGGGTAAGAAACAGAGGTGTTTACACCGGCAAGCGACGGGGCGAAAGGTATACTTGGCAGCGCCTGCATAAAACGGTTAACCGCCTCCGTCTCATCTTTGATCCGGAAGCTCAACATGCCCCCGAACATCCCCTGCCCCTGGCGCTTTGCCAACTCATGCTGCGGGTGCTCCTCCAGGCCCGGGTACCACACCTTCTCCACCTTGGGGTGGCGCTCAAGGTATTCGGCTATTTCCAGGGCGTTGCTGCAGTGCTGCCTCATGCGCAGGCGCAGTGTCTTCAGGCCCCGTGCAGCCAGCCAGCCCTCGAAGGGGCTAAGGTTCAGCCCGTACACCATCATTACTCTCTGCACCCGCTGCAGGTCCTCCTGCTCTTTGCAAACCACCACGCCCGCCGTTACATCGCTGTGTCCGGACAGGTATTTGGTCACGCTGTGGATAACGGTATCGGCACCCAGTTCCAGTGGCCGGGTCAGTACCGGGGTGGCAAAGGTGTTGTCGATCACAAGCTTAATTCCCTGCCGCTTCGTTTCCTGGGCCAGCCTTGCCACGTCGAGCACCTGCAGCAGCGGGTTGCTTACTGTTTCGGCCAGTAGCAGGCGCGTGTTCGGGCGCACGTAGCTCCCTAGCGTATAGGTATCCGCTGTGGGCACAAACGTTACATCCACCCCGATGCGGGTCATCTCCTGGGAGAGCAGGGAGGACGAGCCGCCGTAAATCTCCTCGGCACACAGCACATGGTCGCCGGCCTTGCAAACCGCCAGCACCGCCGCCAGAATAGCCGACATCCCCGATGAGGTCACCACGGCCCCTGCCCCTTTTTCCAGCTTGTTTACCTCCTGCGCCAGCTCATCCGTGTTGGGGTTGCCGTAGCGCGTGTACATGTAGCTCTGCCCCGGCTGCTCAAAATACTGCTCCAGTGCGTTCAGGTCATCAAACGCAAATACTGAGGTCTGGTAAATCGGGGTGGTTTTGGGATGGATGTGCGGCATGAGTTGTAAGTATGATTTAGGCATCAAGTTAAGCAGGAATTCTTATATTGTATAAGTATTTCATTCCAAACATAAGCTCTCATCAACATGAAAACAGCCACACAAGCCCGCTGCCTCTTGGCGCTGCTCACGCTACTCCTGGGCAGTTTTGCTTCGGCAGGCGCGCAGCCACTTAGCTCACAGGAGATCGACACCCTTGTGGCGCGGACCATGAGAACCTTTCAGGTGCCGGGTATTTCCGTAGCAGTGGTCAAGGATGGTAAGGTGGCGCACATGAAGGGCTACGGCGTGCGTTCGCTCAACTCAGGGGAGCCAACAGACGAGCACACGCTTTTCGGGGTGGCCTCCAACAGCAAGGCGTTTACCGCGGCCTCCATTGGCATGCTGGTGGAGGAGGGCAAGCTGAAGTGGGACGACAAGGTGATCGATTACATCCCTGAGTTCCGCCTCTACAACGACTATGTTACGGAGGAGTTTACCATCCGGGACCTGCTAACGCACCGGAGCGGCCTCGGCCTCGGCGCCGGCGACCTCATGATCTTCCCGGACGGGAACGACTTTACCCTGAATGACCTCCTGCGCAACATGCAGCACCTGAAGCCTGTCTCGGCCTTCAGGACAAAGTATGATTACGATAACCTGCTGTACATAATCGCAGGCGAGGTAGTGGCAAGGGTATCGGGTATGAGTTGGCCGGCGTTTGCCGAGAAGCGCATTATGCAGCCGCTGGGCATGGCACGCAGCGCCGCCAGCTTCGGCAGGCTGAAGGACATTTCCAACACCATAGATGCCCATGCCATTGTGGAGGGAAAGCTACAGGTAATCGACCGCTACAACCTGCCGCTAACAGACGCCGCCGGAGGTATCTACACCAGCGCCCACGACCTGAGCAAATGGCTCGTCATGCTGATGAACAACGGGAAGTATGGCCCTGCGCCTCAGCAAAGCCTGCTGTCAGAAGAAGTGATACAGGAGCAATGGACACCACAGACCATCATCCCTTTCAGAGGCAGCAGCACCTTTAACACGCATTTTAAGTCCTACGGGCTCGGCTGGTTCCTCAACGACGCCAAGGGCTACAAAGAAGTAAGCCACACAGGCGGCCTGGCAGGTATGGTTAGCCAGGTAACCATGCTGCCGGAGCTGCACCTGGGCATTATCGTACTGACAAACCAGCAGAACGGGCAGGCGTTCCAGGCCATCACCAATACCATTAAGCAGGCCTACCTGGGCATGGAGAGCAAAGACTGGGTGGAGTACTACAGGGAGGAGGAAGCGGAGTACCTGGCAGAGGCCAAAGCCATAACCGATAAAACCTGGCTGGAGGTAAACGCCAACCTGAAAAACAAAAGGAAAAGAGTGGCTTTCGAGCCCTACACCGGCACGTTTGGGGATAAGTGGTTTGGGGAGATACAGGTATACAAAAAGAACAACAGGCTATGGCTGCAGTCTAAGCGCTCCCCTAAACTGCACGGCGAAATGCTCTACTACAAAGACAGTACCTTCGTCGTGAAGTGGGATGACCGCAGAATGGAGGCCGATGCGTTTGTCAGGTACTCCCCTGGCCTCTCGGGAATAACCATGGAGGCAGTATCGCCGCTTACGGACTTTAGCTACGACTTCCACGACCTGGACTTCCGCAGGGTGGCGGAGGCCCGAAGCTCTACAAGCGGCGCCCGGTAACGCAGTAAAACAGCAAGGCCTCCTGCTCAAAGAGAGCAGGAGGCCTTGCTTTATACTTTAGAAAAGGCTGTTACTCCGTCACTGACTCAGCGAGTACAATGATCTTGTTGTTCAGCACTTCTACCACACCACCGTCTACGGTAAAAAACTCCTGGCCTTTGCTGGTAGTGATACGGATGCTTCCTCTATCGAGCGTGCTGATAAGGGGAGCGTGCTGGTCGAGTACCTCGAAAGAGCCGTTGGCTCCCGGGAACTTAGCAGACTCTACCTCACCGGCATAAACCTTTTTATCAGGTGTGATTATCTCTAAATACATCTTTGTTAGTTAAGAGTTTAGAGTTAAAAGTTCAGAGTTAGAATTGGTGTACAACTCATAACTTTAAACTTTTAACTCTTAACTAATGAAATCTATTTTGCTTCGGCCATCATTTTCTCACCTTTGGCAACAGCGTCTTCAATGGTACCTACCAGGTTGAAGGCTGACTCCGGAAGGTGGTCATACTTACCGTCCATGATCTCGTTGAAGCCTTTGATGGTGTCTTTGATATCAACAAGCACACCTTTCAGGCCTGTGAACTGCTCTGCTACGTGGAACGGCTGAGACAGGAAACGCTGCACACGGCGCGCTCTGTGTACCACCAGTTTATCCTCGTCAGAAAGCTCGTCCATACCCAGGATGGCGATGATGTCCTGAAGCTCTTTGTAGCGCTGCAGGATCTCTTTCACACGCTGCGCTGTGTTGTAGTGCTCGTCACCAACAACGTCTGGCGTCAGGATACGTGATGTAGAATCCAGAGGGTCTACCGCAGGGTAGATACCAAGCTCGGAGATTTTACGGGAAAGTACGGTAGTAGCATCCAGGTGGGCAAACGTAGTTGCCGGAGCCGGGTCAGTCAAGTCATCCGCAGGTACGTAAACGGCCTGCACGGATGTAATGGAACCACGCTTTGTAGACGTGATGCGCTCCTGCATGGCACCCATTTCAGTTGCCAGCGTTGGCTGGTAACCTACCGCAGATGGCATACGCCCCAGAAGGGCCGACACCTCAGAACCCGCCTGCGTGAAGCGGAAGATGTTATCTACGAAGAACAGGATGTCACGGCCGGCGTCGCTTGAGCCTGGCTCACCATCGCGGTAGTACTCCGCCATTGTAAGACCGGAAAGCGCCACACGTGCACGCGCCCCAGGAGGCTCGTTCATCTGGCCGAAGACGAAGGTCGCCTTAGACTCCTTCAGTTCTTCCTGATTTACTTTGGAAAGATCCCAGCCACCGTGCTCCAGCGACTCAAGGAACTCAGCGCCGTAGCGCACGATACCAGCCTCGATCATCTCACGAAGTAAGTCGTTACCCTCACGTGTACGCTCACCTACACCGGCAAATACAGAAAGACCGCCGTGTGCTTTCGCGATGTTGTTGATCAGCTCCTGGATCAATACGGTTTTACCTACACCGGCACCACCGAAAAGACCGATTTTACCACCTTTTGCATAAGGCTCGATCAGGTCGATTACTTTGATACCTGTATAAAGAACTTCAGAAGAAGTAGCAAGGTCTTCGAAGCGAGGCGCAGGTCGGTGGATAGGAAGACCACCTGTGCTCACTGGCTGCGGAATACCGTCAATGGCTTCGCCGATCACATTGAAAAGGCGACCTTTAATGCCTTCGCCTGTCGGCATTTTGATTGGGCCACCCAAGTCAACTACTTCAGCGCCACGAGTAAGGCCTTCTGTAGAGTCCATCGCAATGGTACGCACGCGGTCCTCACCCAAGTGATTCTGAACTTCCAGCACTACTACCTGGCCGTTGTCTTTCGTCACCTGAAGGGCATCCAGAATATTTGGTAGCTTAGAGTTTTCACCCACAAAGCTAACGTCCACCACTGGACCGATAACCTGGGTAATTCTGCCAATATTTGCCATTTGACTTTTTATGTTGATTAACTAGTATAACGGAGTTATTTCAGGGTGCAAAACTAATGGATTAATCTCTTATATCCATGCTAGAATATAAAAAGTTTTGCGCTGTGCGCCACTACCCTGAAAGCAGCTGTTTTAAAAGCAAGGGGCGCGGTGTTATTACAGGTGCTCCCCGGCACTTTGTTTCGCCGCCAAAAGCTTAACTGGCTCTTTTAGATATCGATGCGCATGACCCACCGGCCAGGCTCGGTTACTTTGAAGCTTACCACCCGGTCATACGTCACCGCCTTCATTTTGCTGGGTGATTTAAAGCGGATGTTTCCCTCGAACGGAAATACCACATTGTCGAACCCCAGGTAGGAGCTGCCGCTCACGGTGCTGCCGCTGCTGCCTATCAGCTGCAGCTCTTCCGGATTCCGGATCGGGAGGCCCCCGTCCATGATCAGGATCTCGATGTTGTACCCTTCGGTGTTATGCTGCGTTATGGAGGCCCGCGTTATGTTGCGTTTCATGGTAACACCGGCTGCGGCAGGCTTGCGCTCCCGGCGCTTCTTCTTGCTTTTCTTCGCCGTGGCAGTCTGCTTCGCGGTGTCAGCCTGTGTTACCGACAGTTCGGAAACGGGGGCGAAACGCACGGGATTGGGGGCTTCGGCCTTCCCTGTGCCACAGCACAGGCCAATCAGGAGAGAGTAGAGGTACACCATAGGAATAGCTTTTATAGCAGGAAGATACGGTGTAGCACGTGAAGAACAAAACTGCTTACTCAGAATTTCAGCGCCTTCGCCTATAGGTTCTTCAGCACCTCTATCTGTTCGTCGTTCAGGAGGATGTACCGGTTGTTAAAGGGGTTGGCAAAGAATTTCTCCACGATCACGTACTCCCCCGACTTAAGCTTGTGAATGTTGTAGCTAAAAAGGCTGTTTGCCCTCTCTATTACCAACTCCGTTGTGCTCAGGTCCAGTTCTCGGCCGCAAGTAGTTACTATCAGATCGGTGTTTACAATGGTCATAGGGCGCGGTTAGGTATTTAAGTGATTGAGAATTCTTTACGCATAAATCCTGATCGGGTGACAGTTTACAGATATAAAAGTTTGCACTTATTTTATTTGCAGGGCATGTTACAAAGTTATACCCGGGTAGTGCAAACCAGCCGGCACACAGGCCCGCGTGGCAGCGGGGCGTTCAAAAAGGCTCAAGTTCTACTGTTCTCATATAGTATAAGTTCCTACTTTTGCTAATCCGTTACATAAGCCAGATAAACGTGGAACAACAACTCACTACAGTAGAAACAGCCCAGAAGCTTGGCCTTCTGGAAGAGGAATTTGAACGCATCAAACAAATCTTAGGCCGTACGCCAAACTTCACTGAGCTCAGTATCTTCTCGGTAATGTGGTCGGAGCACTGCTCCTACAAAAACTCCATCGTGTGGCTTAAAACCCTGCCAAAGGACTCGCCACGCATGCTGGCAAAGGCCGGGGAAGAAAACGCCGGCCTGGTAGACATCGGCGATGGCTACGCCTGCAGCTTTAAGATCGAGTCTCACAACCACCCGTCCGCCATTGAGCCTTACCAGGGCGCAGCCACGGGTGTGGGAGGCATCAACCGCGACATCTTTACAATGGGGGCCCGCCCGATCGCGCAGCTGAACTCGCTTCGCTTCGGCAACCCGAGGTCGGAGAAAACGCAGCGCCTGCTACGAGGTGTCGTGAAAGGCATCGGCGACTACGGCAACGCGTTCGGCATCCCGACGGTGGGCGGCGAGCTCTTCTTTGACGAGTGCTACAACATCAACCCGCTTGTGAATGCCTTCTCGGCAGGTATCGTAAAAGTAGGCGAAACCGCCTCTGCCACCTCCTACGGTGTCGGCAACCCGGTGTTTATCGTGGGCTCGGCCACCGGCAAGGACGGCATCCACGGTGCTGCCTTCGCCTCGAAAGACATTACCGAAGACTCCGCCAAAGACCTGCCTTCTGTACAGGTAGGCGACCCATTCCAGGAGAAACTGCTGCTGGAGGCGACGCTGGAGATCATCCAGTCGGGCCACGTGATCGGCATGCAGGACATGGGGGCCGCCGGCATCACCTGCTCTACCTCCGAGATGAGCGCCAAGGGCGAGCACGGCATGGACATCTGGCTGGACAAAGTGCCTACGCGCCAGAAGAACATGCTGCCGTTCGAGATCCTGCTTTCCGAAAGCCAGGAGCGCATGCTCATCGTGATGAAGAAAGGCTATGAGCAAACTATAAAAGACATTTGCGACAAGTGGGACCTGTACTGCGAGCAGATCGGCGTGGTGACGGAGGGCGGCATGCTGCGCTACTACCAGGACGGTGAGCTTGTAGCCGAGGTTCCTGCCGACGACCTGGTGTTGGGCGGAGGCGCCCCGGTTTACCACCGCGAGTACCGGGAGCCGGCGTACTATGCCGAAGCGAAGAAGTTTAACATTGACCAGGTGCAGGAGCCGGAGGACTACCAGGCCGTGGCCGACTTCCTGACCACGCACCCAAACATCGCCTCCAAGCGTTGGGTGTACCGCCAGTACGACTCCATGGTAGGCACCGCCACCATGACCACGAACGCCCCGTCTGACGCTGCCATCGTGAAAGTGAAGGGCACCGACAAGTCGATCGCCGTGACCGTGGACTGCAACAGCCGCTACGTGTACTCCGACCCGGAGGAAGGAACGGCGATTGCCGTGGCAGAGGCTGCCCGTAATATCGTATGCTCCGGCGCCGAGCCTGTGGCTATCACCAACTGCCTGAACTTCGGCAACCCGTACGTGCCGGAGGTATACTGGCACTTTGTGGGCGCCATCAAAGGGATGGGCAAAGCCTGCGAAGCGTTCGGCACCCCGGTAACCGGCGGCAACGTGAGCTTCTACAACCAGTCATCAGACGAGGGCCCGGTGTTCCCGACCCCGACCATCGGCATGCTGGGCATCCTGGAGAACAAGGACAACAAGATGACGCTGGCTTTCCAGAACGCCGGCGACCTTATCTATATGATCGGCGACGCCAGAAACGACATCGCCTCTTCCGAGTACGTGTACTCCTACCACCAGATAAAGCTTACCCCTGCCCCATACTTTAACATGGACGAGGAGCTGAAGCTGCAGGCGAGCGTGAAGGAAGTGATCGGTCAGAAGCTGGTAAACTCGGTGCACGACGTGGCGGACGGCGGTTTATACATCGCGCTGCTGGAGTCTGCCATGCCGAAAGAGCTGGGCTTCGACATCGAGACAGATAAAAATTTCAGAAAAGACGCATTTTTATTTGGCGAGAGCCAGAGCCGCGTAGTTGTTTCTGTTGCGCCGGAAAAACAGGCCGCCTTTGAGGAAGCGCTTCAAAATAAGGGCATGAATTTCACAAAGTTAGGCACTGTTACAGGCCATGACTGCCACATCGACGGCGCTCTTTTCGGAGGCATCTCGGTAGCCAAAAAGCACTATGACACGGCGCTGGAGCAGATTTTAGACTAAAAATTTATAAAAAAATTTGAGCCGAATGTTTGCAGTTTAAATTCGTCTCTCTATCTTTGCATCACCAAACGACAACAGAACAACAGTTTCGAAGTCGATGCGGAGATTGTCCGATGGTGTAACTGGCAACACGTCTGATTTTGGTTCAGAAGAGTCCAGGTTCGAGCCCTGGTCGGACAACTTTAAAAAGAACAACACTCTAACGGGTGTTGTTCTTTTTTTTGCGCGTACAGCAGGCGTAACTGTTTAAAAATCAGAAATATTTAATGCCTACCATCAGGAATTTTGGTAGCTTTGCGGGCATAATCAACTAAACCCAACCAACCGTTTTTTTAGTTTTAGCACCGTTATGCCACACGTTAAAATCTTCTCTGGTTCAGAATCCCGTTACCTGGCTGAGAAAATAGCTGCCGCCTATGGCACTAAGCTCGGCGACCTTACTATCTCCCGCTTTAGCGACGGCGAGATAGGCGTACACTACAACGAGTCAGTTCGTGGCGCAGAGGTGTTTATCGTACTGTCTACCTTCCCTCCGGCTGATAACCTGATGGAGCTGATGCTGCTGGTGGATGCCGCCAAGCGTGCCTCTGCGCACAAGGTGATCGTGGTGATGCCATACTATGGCTATGCACGCCAGGACAGAAAAGACAAGCCGCGCGTTTCTATCGGCTCTAAAGTGGTAGCCAACGCCATCCAGTCGGTAGGCACCGACCGCCTGATGACCTGCGACCTGCACGCAGGCCAGATCCAGGGATTCTTCGACATCCCGGTGGACCATCTGGACGGCTCGGCTATCTTTGTGCCGTACCTGCGCAGCCTGAACCTGGGCTCAAATCTGATCTTCGCATCGCCTGACGTAGGGGGTGTGGTGAGAACAAGAGCCTTCGCAAAGAACTTTGGCGCCGAAATGGTTGTTTGCGACAAACACCGCAAACGCGCTAACGAGATCGCCTCTATGCAGGTAATCGGTGATGTGGAAGGAATGGACGTGGTGTTGGTGGATGACATGGTGGATACTGCCGGTACCATCACCAAGGCGGCGCAGCTGCTGAAAGAGAAGGGGGCGAAAACAGTTCGCGCTATCGCTACGCACCCGGTGCTGTCTGGCCCGGCGTATGAGCGCATCGAGAACTCTGTGCTGGAAGAGCTGGTGGTGTCCGACACTATCCCGCTGAAGCAGGAGAGTTCTAAAATCAAGGTACTGTCTTTTGCGGACCTTTTTGCCAGAGCGATTAACAACGTGGTAACGCACGAGTCGATCAGCTCTCTGTTTATTTAGTTAGGCTATACTTTTGTAGCAATATATTTTAACAAAACACTTTTATGCAAACGTTAGAGATTATAGGGTTTAAAAGAGCAAATCTCGGCAAGCAGCAGTCGAAAGAACTGCGTAATGAGTCTTATGTACCAGGCGTACTGTACGGCGGCGGTGAGCAAGTTCACTTCTACGCTCCAGCTATCCTGTTCCGTGACCTGATTTACACGCCGGTAGTACACGAGGTAGACCTGAACATCGAAGGCACACACTACAGAGCTGTGCTGCAGGACGCTCAGTTCCACCCGGTAAACGAAATGCTGCTGCACGTTGACTTCCTGGAGCTACAGGACGACAAAGCGGTGAAGATTGATGTACCTGTTAAGTTTGTTGGTAACTCTCCGGGCGTTATTGCCGGTGGTAAACTGGTAACCAAGCTGCGTACTATCAAAATCAAGGCGCTTCCTGCCAACCTGCCAGACTTCGTAGAGGTAAACATCTCCGAACTGGAACTTGGCAAGTCAATCAAGGTATCGAAGATCCAGCCAGAGAACTACGAGATCCTGACAAACCCAAGCGCTCCGATTGCTACAGTGACTATTCCGCGTGCCCTTAAGAGTGCACAGGCTGAAGAAGCTCGTGGCAAAAAGTAATTTGAGCCACAGCTCAGAATACAACCAAATCCTGTCCTGCCTCCAAGCGGGGCAGGATTTTTTGTTTCTTTACCGACACCAGTAGCAGGACGTAAGACACAAGGCGTTAAATTTGCGCTATACTTTGTCGCTGCTCCGCACAGCAGGCAGCCTTAAATCTAATGTCTGGCATCTAACGTCTAAAAAAGAATGCTACAAAGTATAAAACAGTGGCTGGGCCTGGCGCCCGAAGCCGCACCAGAAGAAGACACACGTATGAAATACCTGATTGTGGGCCTTGGCAACATCGGCCCCGAGTACGCTGACACCCGCCACAACATCGGCTTTATGGTGCTTGACTACCTGGCCCGGAAGTATGAGGGCAACTTTGACGTGAGCCGCCATGCCTTTGTGACGGAGATCAAGACCAAAGGCCGCACCTTTGTGCTCGTAAAGCCAACCACGTACATGAACCTGAGCGGCAAGGCCGTGGGCCACTACCTCAGCAGCCTGAAGCTGACGCCGGACCAGATGCTGGTGATCACCGATGATATCGCCATTCCTTTCGGAAAGCTGCGCATACGCGCCAAGGGCAGCGCCGGCGGCCACAACGGCCTAAAGCACATCGAACAGACCCTGGGGCACAACAACTACCCGCGCCTGCGCTTTGGCGTGGGCGACAACTTCCATAAAGGAAAGCAGGTCGACTATGTGCTGGATAAGTTCGGAGAGGAAGAGCAGCCGGAACTGCAGACGCTGATCGAGAAAGCCGCAGACGCCGTGATCGCCTTCGGCACCATCGGCCTGGAGCGCACCATGAACCAGTACAACACCAAGTAAGGCCGCAGCCCCTGCTTGTTAGTATACAGGCCCCTCCTGAGTAAATACGGGAGGGGCCTTACTTTTTTGTGAACGGCCTAACAAAACTGCCGCCGAAACAATACATTTGCCTTAGCGCCACCTGCTTACCACTACTATGAAAAAAGTGCTCCTGCTGTACCGCAATGCCTTCGGGGGCCTCTCCCGCCCTGCCTGGATGATGTCCTTAGTAATGCTGATCAACCGCAGCGGCGCCATGGTAACGCCCTTCCTGAGCGTGTACCTGACCGAGGTGCTGGGCTACACGTTAAGAGAGGCTGGCATCATCCTGAGCATGTACGGGCTCGGCTCCGTGTGCGGTGCCTACCTGGGCGGCTGGCTCACCGATAAGGTGGGGCACTTTAAGGTGCAGTTCCTGAGCCTGACGGTAGGCGGCAGTTTATACTTTATGCTGCTGCACCTGCAGGCGTTCGCCGCTCTGGCTGCAGGGGTCTTTATCCTCAGCCTTGTGAATGACACGCTGCGGCCGGCCAACTCCTCCTCAATCGCCTCTTACGCACGCCCTGAGAACGTGACGCGGGCATTCTCCCTGAACCGCATGGCGCTCAACCTGGGCTTTTCTATCGGCCCGGCGCTTGGGGGTTTGCTGGCAGCAGTATCCTACCAATGGCTGTTTATAGCCGACGGCACCACCTGCATCATGGCCGGGCTGTTCTTCTACATCTACTTCAAAAACAAACAGGGGAACAACACCCCCGAGAACACGGCACAGGCGTCTGCCGCTCCCGCTGTCAGGCTGCGCTCGCCCTACCGCGACGGCTACTTCCTACTGTTCGCTGTGTTCTGCTGCTGCTTTGCCATGATGTTCTTCCAGCTGCTTTCTACGCTGCCGCTCTACTACCGCCAGGTGTATACACTGCCTGAGAGCCGCATCGGAGGTTTACTCGCTCTAAATGGATTAATCGTTTTTCTGCTGGAAATGGTGGTGGTATACTTGCTGGGCGAAAAAGCCAAGAAATCCTGGCTTATCGTGATGGGCACCTTAGTGTTGGGCTTCTCCTTCGTACTGCTAAACCTGACGCAGCACCTAAGTATTTTGTATGCGGCAATGTTCCTGCTAAGTATAGCCGAGATTCTGGCCATGCCGTTTATGGCTACAATTACCGTTGAGCGATCCGGGCCTACCAACCGGGGCGCTTACATGGGCCTCTACACCATTTCTTACGCGGCGGCACACGTGGTGGCCCCTTACCTGGGCACCACCATTGCCAGCACCTACGGCTTTGCAACGCTGTGGTGGGCTACCGGGGCCCTGTCTCTGGTAACGGCTCTGGGGCTATACTTTGTCGTGCAGCACATAGAGGGGGAGCGTACAGCACGTGCAGCCGTGGCTGCTTCCGAGGCAAAAGGCATTGCGATAGGCTAACGCTACCGTGTACTTACAGTAGCTATAGCCACGGCAAAGCTTTAATAAGAGGATACGGCAAACAAAAACCCTCACCTGCATATCAGCAAGTGAGGGTTTATACTTTGAAACAGGTTATTCGCTTAACTTACCGTTCCACCGTTGGTGATCTGCTTGCTTGGCTGCACAAAAGCCAGGGAGCCGTCTGCGTTCTCCGCCATCAGGATCATGCCTTGGCTGGTGATGCCTTTGATATCGCGCGGGGCCAGGTTTACCAGTATGCTTACCTGCTGGCCCACGATGTCCTCCGGTTTAAAGAACTCCGCGATACCGCTTACCACAGTACGCTGGTCAATGCCGGTGTCCACCTTCAGCTTCAGGAGCTTTTTGGTTTTGGCTACTTTCTCAGCCTCAATAATGGTACCCACCCGTACATCCAGCTTGGTGAAGTCGTCGAAGGTAATGTTCTCCTTCGCCGGCTCGACCGTGGCGTTGGCAAGCTCGTTGGCTTTTTTCGTATCCAGTAGCTTTTGCACCTGGGCATCCACGGCAGTGTCCTCGATCTTCTCGAACAAGAGCTCTGGCTTGCCTATGATATGACCGGCCGGCAGCAGGTTCGCAGCACCGGCGTCTGCCCACATGGCCGGGTTCATGCTGAGCATGCCACGCAGCTTAGCGGCAGAGTCTGGCAGGAACGGCTCCATCAGGATGGCCAGGCTACCGGAAATCTGCAGGGCGATGTTCATGATCGTCTTCACGCGCTCGGCATCCGTCTTGATCAGCTTCCACGGCTCCGTGTCGGCCAGGTACTTGTTGCCCAAACGAGCCAGGTTCATCAGCTCGCCCAGTGCATCTCTAAAGCGGTAACGCTCGATATACGATGCGATCACCAGCGGCATCCCTTCCAGCACGCCCAGCACTTCCTTGTCGTACTCTGTCAGCTCGCCACGGGCAGGCACGGCGCCTTCGTAGTACTTCTGGGTGAGCACCACCGCGCGGTTAATGAAGTTGCCAAGTATAGCCAGCAGCTCGTTGTTATTGCGGGCCTGGTAGTCTTTCCAGGTAAAGTCGTTGTCTTTTGTTTCGGGGGCATTTGCCGCCAGCACATAGCGCAGCACATCGCCCTTGCCCGGGAAGTCCTGCAGGTACTCGTGCAGCCACACCGCCCAGTTGCGGGAGGTAGAGATCTTGTCGCCCTCCAGGTTCAGGAACTCGTTGGCAGGCACGTTGTCCGGCAGAATATAGTCGCCGTGTGCCTTGAGCATGCTCGGGAAGATGATACAGTGGAACACGATGTTATCCTTGCCGATGAAGTGCACCAGCTTGCTCTCCTCGTCTTTCCAGTACTTCTCCCAGTCGTCTGTGAGGGCTTTGGTTGCCGAGATGTAGCCGATTGGCGCATCGAACCACACATACAGCACTTTGCCCTCTGCCCCTTCCACCGGTACCGGCACGCCCCAGTCCAGGTCGCGGGTTACGGCGCGCGGCTGCAAGCCCTGGTCTATCCAGCTCTTGCACTGGCCGTACACGTTCGGCTTCCAGTCGCCTTTGTGGCCTTCCACGATCCACTCGCGCAGCCACGGCTCATACTCGTTCAGGGGCAGGTACCAGTGCTTTGTTTCGCGCATGACCGGCACAGCGCCGCTCAGCGTGCTTTTCGGGTTGATCAGGTCTGTGGCGTTCAGGGAGGTGCCGCAGGCTTCGCACTGGTCGCCGTAGGCATTCTCGTTGCCGCACTTGGGGCAGGTGCCTACAATGTAGCGGTCAGCCAGGAACTGCTGCGCCTTCTCGTCATAGTACTGCTGGGTGGTCTGCTCGATAAACTTGCCGTCCTCGTAGAGCTTCTTAAAAAAGTCTCCTGCAGTTTCGGCGTGTATTTCTGAGGAAGTGCGGTCGTAGATATCAAAGGAGATGTTAAAGTCTTTGAAGGAGTCCCTGATCAGCTCATGGTATTTGTCCACGACCTGCTGCGGCGTAATCCCCTCTTTTTTGGCGCGGATGGTGATCGGCACGCCATGCTCGTCCGATCCGCAGATGAACTTCACATCGCGGTTCTGCAGGCGCAGGTAACGCACATAAATATCAGCAGGCAAGTATACACCTGCCAGGTGGCCAATGTGCACCGGGCCATTGGCGTACGGCAAAGCAGCCGTTACAGTATATCTTTTCGGGTTATTCGTCATGTCGTCTCTTTAAAAAGCAAATATACAAATACCAGACGGAAAGAAGCGCCAAGTGCCGCCAATCCCGTAAAAGGAAGTATAGCTGCATACTCTTATTTTGCGTAAGATGATACAGGCTTTCGGCCACACACCCTAAAGCCGTGGCGATGGCGCTTATGTGCCGGTCGAGCGCCCACACTTAAAAACCGATTGACCATAAATCAAAAATCATCCTGACTTATGAAGAACAAAGATAACTTCAGAACCACCAAGCACGACGGGGATAACCTTGGCGAGCGCGACAGCATGGAGGAAGTAACGAAGAACCCAGCCCCGCGCAAAGCAGACCGTGAGTCGCAAAACACCCCGCCCGACCATGAAGTGTACGTAGACCTGGAGCCGGACGAGCTGCACCTGAGCGATGAGGAAAAGGCGGAGGACGTAGGCAAGAAGAGCAAAAAGCCGAAAAAATAACTCTTTAGCCCTACCACACGCGGGCCCCAGCTGTACACACAGCTGGGGCCCGCGCTTTTTTACTGGCCGGTTGGCAGTGGCCGCACCACAGGGTAGATAGGCCAGTAGATGTTATGCCGCGTCGAGTCGATCGGGGCCAGCGGCAGCGTGCGGGGGCGCAGTGTGTTTGGCGTCATGGCCGGGCTGTTGCTGTCGAACTGCTCAATGTTGCGCTTCCGGTTTATCTCACTCGCCTGCTGCCCCATGCGGTCGCGGAGGGTCTCGGCGGGGTTGTTGTAAAGCGTTACCCGTTCGTTTACCCTGGCCGGCGGCGGCAAAGCCTCCTGCCCCTCCGACAGCGAGGTGCAGGCGCCCGCTCCGAGTAGCGCTATTGCTCCAATATATATGTTGTATTTGGTCATGGTTCTGTATCGTTACTGTTATACTTTGCCCGGCCTTCCGGGCCTGTACTTATAGTATACGGATACAATCCGGAACGGCGGATGCCGGTGTGGTGCGCCTCCCCATAAAAAGAGAGGGTTAGAGGCACTGCACCCCTAACCCTCTCTTGCTGTTGGTTATCGCTGAAAGACTAGCCCCACACCTGGGTATGCCCCACCTGCGTCAGCAGCAGCCCGTCCGGCGCCGGGTTAACATAGCCTTCTTTTGTCAGGTGATGCTCTGCCTCCTTCTGCACATCCTTGTAGTGCGGATACCGCTCCTGCAGGAACGGGTAAAGCTGCTGGTAGTGCAGCACGCTTCCCTCGCGCACTTCAAACTGCTTAAAGGCTTCCATAATGCACTGGGCTGTGT
This sequence comes from Pontibacter actiniarum, assembly GCF_003585765.1. Taxonomy (NCBI): domain Bacteria; kingdom Pseudomonadati; phylum Bacteroidota; class Cytophagia; order Cytophagales; family Hymenobacteraceae; genus Pontibacter; species Pontibacter actiniarum. Next base: position 124,135 of record NZ_CP021235.1, on the reverse strand, counting down.
TCTCTATGTTATCTGCTTCTGAATGTAGTTCTGCCATAGCTTTATTCTGTTTTGGTTTAAAGTTAAAGTACGGCGGATACTGGTTGTTCGTTGATGGCGGGCGCTTTTCGCTCTTCGGGCGGGCCTGATAAAGCCGCTGCAACTGCCCCGACGCTCAGATAACCAGCCACGCAAGGCGCGTAACGCGGCTAGGCCTCCGAAGGCAGCAGGTTGCGGATACCGTCCCACAGCTCGATGCGCTGGGCAATGCACTGCCGGGACACCTCCAGGGCCTCCTGCCACTTGTCATCGTCATCCCCGCAGAGCTCATCCACCATTTGCAGGGCAAGCGGCGTATGCACTTCCTCGTCCAGCTGCACGTGGCGGTCCAGGTAGTATATAAACGTCTCCAGCTTGCCGGGGAAGCGCTTGTTCAGGTCGGTGATCAGGTGGCGGAACATGTCCGGGATCAGGTCTTCGCGCCCAAAGGTAAAGGCTGCCGCCACGGCATGCGGGCTGCCCAGGTTGATGATGCGGAAGGTGTTGCGGACAAAGGCCTTCACCGAGGCATCGACCGGCAGCAGGTCCAGCGCGCTGTTCACTGTTTTGCCCTCTTGTATGCTTTGCAGCAGTTGCTCTATCTGGCTGGTGTCGGCGCCGGCCTCTGCCATGGCCCGCAGGTACAGCTCGAAATGGCTCACCGGCCTGCCTTCCTGGTCCACGTCTGTCTCCTCCTCCAGCACAATCTCGTTGATCAGGCGGCGGGTACTGGGGCTGGCGGTGGGCACCCAGGGCAGCGTGGTGCAGGTCAGGTCCCGCTGCAGGGCCTTCAGCAGGCTCATAAAGTCCCACACGGCAAACACGTGGTGCTCCATAAACACCCGCAGGTCTTCGAGCGTTTCCAGGCTCTGGTAAACGTTGTGCTGCAGCAGCTGCCGCCGGTGCCCCTGCAGGGCCTGCTGCAGCGCTTCTATTCTTTTGTTCATGATGGCGTTGAATGTACTTAAGCAAGTATAAAAAAGCATTTGCCAAGCCGGAAAAGCGGGCTTGGCAAATGCAAAGGTATAGCAGAGAATGCTACCGTAGGCTTCTTTATTTCTCCTCGAAGTCGAGGGCGGCGGAGTTAAGGCAGTAGCGCAGCCCGGTTGGCTCCGGCCCATCCGGGAAAACGTGGCCGATGTGGGAGCCGCAGCGGGCGCACTCCACCTCGGTCCGGACCATGCCCAGGGCCACGTCCTCTACCTCTTTCACCCTTTTCTCTTCGATGGGGGCGTAAAAGCTTGGCCACCCTGTGCCGGACTCAAACTTTGTGGCTGAGGTAAACATGGGGTTGTGGCAGGCGGCGCAGTAGTAGATGCCCTCCTTCTTGTTGCTGTTGTAGGCGTTGTTAAACGAGGGCTCGGTCCCCTCTTCGCGCATCACGTAGTACTCCTCCTTGCTGAGCAGCTGGCGCCACTCCTCCTCCGTGTGCACCACGGTGTCCTCCAGCGTTTCGCTGTTGAGGGCCTGCCTTACGTAGTCCGGCAGCGGCTCGTCTCCGGCAGTGGCAGTGGTGGCGGCAAAATCAGTGGATGTATCCTGTTGGGCGCATCCCACCAGGTGGAATGCGGCAATTATCAAAAAAAATTGTATCAGTTTCATACGTATACTTACGGGGCAAACTGCCATTCGGCTTCAGCCCTTTAAAATTTCCTAACCGCTTAGGAAACAAACTTTAACGGCAGAATGTTTGCCCCTTAACCTGCAGCAAACGCAGGCCAACAATAATTTAATACAACCATAACCTGTTTATTTCGAGCGAACTAGTGAAAGTCTGAAGCCTTTTTAGTAATTTCGCGGCTCGAAAAACCAATTCAATGCAAAATATTCGAAATATTGCGATCATCGCACACGTAGACCACGGCAAGACAACGCTCGTGGACAAGATCATCCATGCTTCAAAGCTTTTCGCGGAGCACCAGCAGTTCGACGACCTGATTCTGGACAACAACGACCTGGAGCGCGAGCGCGGCATCACGATCGTTTCTAAGAACGTGTCGGTTCGTTATAAAGACGTTAAGATCAACATCATTGACACGCCTGGTCACGCCGACTTCGGTGGTGAAGTGGAGCGTGTACTGAAAATGGCGGATGGTGTTCTGCTGCTGGTAGACGCCTTTGAAGGCGCCATGCCACAGACGCGTTTCGTATTAGGTAAAGCTATCCAGTTAGGCCTTAAGCCGATTGTGGTAGTAAACAAAGTAGATAAAGAGAACTGCCGCCCGGACGAGGTGCACGAGCAGGTGTTCGACCTGATGTTTAACCTGGACGCGACGGAAGACCAGCTGGACTTCACTACGCTGTACGGTTCTTCTAAGCAGGGCTGGATGAGCACCGACTGGACACAGCCGACCGATAACATCACGCCTTTGCTGGATGCGATCATCGACGTGATCCCGGCCGCCCCTACCAACGATGGTTCTCCACAGATGCAGATCACTTCGCTTGACTACTCTTCTTTCGTGGGTCGTATCGCCATTGGCCGCGTTCACCGTGGAACACTGAAAGAGGGTATGCCTATTAGCTTGTGCAAAGCCGACGGCACGATCAAGAAAGGCAAAATTGCCGAGCTGCAGGTTTTCGAAGGCCTTGGCAAGAAAACAGTGAAAGAGGTTTCGGCAGGTGAGATTTGTGCCGTAACCGGTATCGAAGGCTTTGATATTGGCGACACCATCGCCGATGCCGAGAACCCGGAGCCACTGGCGCGTATCTCTATCGACGAGCCAACCATGAACATGCTGTTCACGATCAACAACTCTCCTTTCTTCGGTAAAGAGGGCAAGTTCGTGACATCCCGCCACCTGCGCGACCGCCTGTTCAAGGAAACAGAGAAAAACCTGGCCCTGCGCGTACAGGAAACTGACCGTGAAGATACCTTCCTGGTATTCGGCCGCGGTATCCTGCACTTGTCTGTACTGATCGAAACCATGCGCCGCGAGGGGTATGAGCTGCAGGTTGGTCAGCCGCAGGTAATCTATAAAGAAATTGACGGTGTGCGCCACGAGCCGATCGAGCACATGGTGGTAGACGTTCCGGAAGAGACTGCCGGTAAGGTAATCGAGCTGGTAACGCAGCGTAAGGGCGAGCTGACGATCATGGAGCCGAAAGGCGACCTGCAGCACCTGGAGTTCAACATTCCGGCGCGTGGCCTGATTGGCCTGCGTAACAACGTGCTGACTGCTACTGCCGGTGAGGCCATCATGAACCACCGCTTCCTGGCGTACGAGCCGCACAAAGGCAACATCCCTAGCCGTAACAACGGTTCTATCATTTCGATGGAGACGGGTGCCGGTACAGCTTACTCTATCGATAAGCTGCAGGACAGAGGGGTATTCTTCGTTGATCCGGGTGTAGAGGTATACATGGGTCAGGTAATCGGAGAGCACAGCCGCCAGAACGATATCACGGTGAACATTCAGAAAGGCAAGAAGCTGACGAACATGCGTGCTTCCGGCTCTGATAACAACGTGAAGATCGCACCGGCCAAGAAGTTCTCTCTGGAAGAAGCCATGGAGTACATCCAGAAGGATGAGCTGCTGGAGGTAACGCCTAAGAGCATCCGCATGCGTAAAATCTACCTCGACGAGAACGAGCGTAACCGCATGTCAAGAGCTGACAACGCGTAAGCTTCGCGAAGTATAAATTTCCAAAGCCCCATGCAGCTACGGCTGCATGGGGCTTTTTTTGTTGCCCATCATATCCCGGAGCTTTCTTGCCCTTAACATGTGCGATATTTTAGTATCTTAAGCCAAGGAAAAGACCTGCTAACACACGTGTTTCTCATTTAATCTGTGAGAAAAGGGCAGTGAAGGCTGGCAACACCTTTAGTGCTGCTGAACGTCATCGCGATACATGTACCAACCATCCTTATGGATAAGCAAATGAATAGACTTATCAAACCATTAGTTGGGGGCATGATGGCTGTTATATTGTTAACATCATGTAATAAAAAAACCACCCCAGAGGACCCTCTAAGCACGAGCGATAGTTTTAGAGCCAGTTTGACGGAGGTGCAAATAGGAGGAAGTGGCTACTATATTGCCTTACCACCAAACTATTCAATAACAGAAAAAGAAGGGCCTGATTTCTCTGTATATTATTTCACACCGACTGACACAACTGGTGTACCAGCGTATTCTGCAGGGTTGTACTTTGGGAATTACCCGAGCAAGTTCGGCCCGGACAGCTGCAAAACCGACGTGTTGACTGGCAAGGTGCTTCATAGCACCAGCAACTGGACCACCTACGCCTGTGATGGGAAATACTTTACTGAAACAATTGCTGAAAGTAAAAGCGGCGCCGGCTGGAATAGAATGATTCACGCCTTTGGAGGCGGAACAAACGCAAGTGCGCTAGATAAGACAATGGTAATTTTTTCTACTTTAAGAAAAAGGTAAAAGTACCAGTACTCAAACGCACTGCTATCAGCCCCGCGCCCCACAGCAAGGCGCTAGCGGTTATTGCAGGAACAACTTTACCACATAGCATCTGACTGAACATGAAAAAAGTAATCTTAGACTTAGCTGTAACTTTAGATGGGTTCATAGAGGGGCCAAACGGAGAAATAGATTGGTGTATTATGGATGATGACATGGACTTTGACGGCTTCCTGTCGACCATCGACACCATTTTTTATGGCCGGGTAAGCTATGACGCCTGGGGAAACTTTCAGCCGGACGAGGGTGCAAGCGAGGCCGAGCTTAAACTATGGCAAGCGGTTCACGCAAAGAAGAAGTACGTGTTCTCACGCCAGCCTGTAGAGGATGGCAGAGCAACCTTTTTACATTCGGACATAGCTAACAGCGTAGCGGCTATAAAGAAAGAAGGCGGCAAGGACATTTGGCTTTACGGCGGGGCAGGCCTGATCAAAACGTTTATCCAGCTTGGGCTTGTAGACCTATACCGTATTTCAGTTCACCCAACAGCCTTGGGAAGTGGAAAGCCGTTGTTTGAGGACTTAAAGGACCGGGTGAACCTACACTTGGTTCAAGCAAATACATTCAAATCGGGGGTTGTACAGTTAATCTATCAACCCAGAAAATAAACCACAAACAGGCAGCAGGGTTTGTAGCTCTGCTGGAGCAACGCAGGCAGGTGAGAGGTAGATAACCGAGCATCGCCCCTGGGGGCTTCCAACGGCAGGTGGAGGTACTACCAAGAATGGAACAATGCGACTTTCCTACATTGGCAGGTGGATTACGACGAGTTAGTAAAGCTCGTCCCCGACGACTTGGAAATAGACCTGTTCAAAGGCAAGCCCTGGGTGTCGCTGGTGGCATTTACGATGGAAAAAATAAGGTCGCGAAACCTGCCGTATTTCTCTCCTGTATCCAACTTTGACGAAATCAACATTCGTACCTATGTGAAGTACAACAACAAAGCAGGCGTTTACTTCCGGAGCATTGAAGGTGGAGCAAAAATATCCTGCCAGGTTGCCAAAAGCCTGTCAGAACTCCCTACCGACACTCAAGGATAAAGAGGGAAGAAATACCCAGTACACCAGGTTTGGTAGACTGTTGAACAACACCCCGCACCTGAGCCATTTTTCGACGGGAGTTGAGGTCTTAACCTGGGGCAAAAAGAAGTACAAAAAGCCGGCTACAGCAAAACCTGCAGCACATTAAAAGCGCCATCACCCAACCATTCCCTCAACACGTTTCACCTCATAAAACAAAACCCGAGAGAAGCTGTTTTCTTACTTCCTTACTGCGCCTTTTTGCGGCTGATGCACAAGAACAGTAATTTACCAGCGCATGTAAGCACGCGTCTGTAGACTGTCCTTGGCCTGGAGGGTGTAACATCCCTGGCCGCAACAGGTAAAGACATGGTACCAACAAACCTAACGTATAAGACATGGAAAAAAGAAAGCTAGGCAACACCGACCTCTACACCGCACCAATTGTAATGGGTGGCAACGTATTTGGCTGGACCCTGAACGAGAAAGAATCCTTTGCTATTCTGGATGAAGTATACAGCAACGGGATCAACACCCTTGACACGGCCGATGTATACTCCCGCTGGGCAGAAGGAAACGAAGGCGGCGAGTCTGAAACCATCATTGGCAAGTGGATGAAGGAGCGCGGCAACCGCGACAGCATCAACATCATCACCAAAGTAGGCTCAGATATGGGCCAGGGGCAAAAAGATATCTCCGAAAAGCACATCCTAAAAGCTGCCGATGACTCCCTGAGAAGGCTGCAAACCGACCACATCGATTTATACTTGACTCACTGGGATGACGACAAAACGCCGGTAGAGGAAACCCTCGGCGCTTACCAGAAGCTCATAGAAGCAGGAAAAGTAAGGTACATCGGGGCCTCCAATCTTTCGCCCGAGCGCTTAAAAGCCTCCCTGGATGCCAGCAAAAACCAAGGCTTGCCCCGCTACGAGGTGTTTCAGCCGGAGTACAACCTCTACGACCGGGAGGGCTACGAAAAGGGAGTTGCCTCTATCTGCCGGGAAGAGGGCCTGGGTGTAATCACGTACTTCTCGCTGGCCAGCGGCTTCCTGAGCGGCAAGTACCGCAGCGAGGAAGACCTGGACAAAAGCACCCGCGGAGGCGGCATTAAAAAGTACCTGGATGCACGCGGCAAGCGCATACTGGCAGCCCTCGACGACCTATCCGCCAAACATAACGTTTCGCAGGCCAGTATTGCCCTGGCCTGGCTTATAAACAGCCCGCTCGTGACCGCCCCCATCGCCAGTGGCACCAAGCAAAAGCATATTCAGGCGTTTACCGAGGCCATGCAAACATCGCTGAGCCAGGAGGACCTGAAGCAGTTGGAGGAAGCCTCGGCAGTATAAGCGGGAAGCCAAGGTTCCACCAACCGTACCGTATCAGCAAAAGGAGGCCTGCTGCAGTCATGTGGCAGGCTTTTTTGCTGTGGGTTGCCCTGTTTCGCCTGCTTAAAGGTATATTTGTCTGTACGTTAGCCCATCAGACAAGTATAAGCAAGCCCATGAGTGCTGTAACCCGAAAAGCTTTTAAGCGCGTGCTGTTCCCGCAGCTGCGGCTTTCCCCTATTTCTGCCGGGCAGAAAGTAGAGGCTTTGGATGGCATCAGGGGGCTGGCTATTCTGGCCGTGCTTTGTTACCATTGCACCAGCTTCTTCCCCCTGGGCTGGGTCGGGGTGGACCTCTTCTTTGTGCTCTCGGGTTTCCTGCTCACCAATATTCTGCTGCAACGCAGGCAGGAGAGCGGGTACTTCCGTTCTTTTTACGCCAAGCGCGCGCTCCGCATACTTCCGCTGTACGCGCTTATACTTTGGGCCGCCTGCATTTTTAGTGTGATCTATGCTACGGAGCTCCCGCACATCAGCTACTTCTTCTTTCTCCAGAACGTGAGCACGGCCTTAGCTAACGCTTTCCCGGGCAACACGCACCACCTGAACCACCTGTGGTCTATCGCGGTTGAGGAGCAGTTTTACCTGATACTGCCTCTTGCGGTATACTTTCTGGCCGCCCGGAACTACCTGCTCTTTCTATTCGCCTTACTGGTTACGGCGCTTTTAAGCCGCTCGCTTCTTTTCTGGGAGGGGAACCTGGGCTATTACGTTTTGCTAACTTCCAGAATGGATGCCCTGGCTTTCGGCAGTCTGGCTGCGCTGCTTCTTCAGCATCACCGGGAGGTACTGAACCGATGGACGCTTCCCCTGCTCTACGCCTCGGCGGGTATCCTGCTGGTTGCAGTGCTAACGGAAGGCCCCGGCTACGACAACCCGTACCTGGCCACGGCTGGCTATACGCTCTTTGCGCTGCTGTTTAGCTGCTTGCTGACCGTGTCGCTTTCTACCCACCCCCGGAATGCCGTACGGCAGCTGTTCCGCACCAGAACCCTGCGGGCTCTGGGCAAGTATTCCTTTGGCCTGTACATCTATCACTGGCCGCTGTTCAGGCTGTTTACAGACCCGCTTAAGCACCACCTAAAAGGGTATATTCCGGGGCAGTACCTGAGCCTAAGCGTGGCGCTGCTGCTTGCGGCCACCACTGCCATAGTTACCTTGCTCAGCTATCATCTGGTAGAGGTGCGTTTCCTGCGGCTGAAGAAAAAGGTCGCCCGGAAAGCAAGCGGTTCAGCTGATTTAGAGCCTACAGGCAGTATTAAGGTATAAACCAGTTGAGCTACACTACAGAAATGGCTAAATTGCAACAAAATAAGAGTTATGAGCAAAGCTAATTGGAAAACCGTAAAGGAATACGAGGATATAACCTATAAGAAAGCGGATGGCGTGGCCCGTATCGCTTTTAACCGACCAAACGTACGCAACGCGTTTCGCCCGAAAACGGTGGCGGAACTGTTTGAGGCATTTCTGGATGCCCGCGAAGACACTTCTATTGGCGTAGTGCTGCTTTCTGCCGAGGGCCCGTCTACCAAAGACGGCGTGTACTCGTTCTGCAGTGGCGGCGACCAGAATGCACGCGGCCACCAGGGCTACGTGGACGAGGCGGGTATGCCGCGCCTGAACATCCTGGAGGTGCAGCGCCTGATGCGCTTTATGCCGAAAGTGGTGATAGCCGTAGTACCGGGCTGGTGCGTAGGCGGCGGCCACAGCTTACACGTAGTTTGCGACCTGACGCTGGCCAGCAAGGAGCACGCCATCTTCAAGCAAACCGATGCCGATGTAACGAGCTTCGACGGCGGCTACGGATCTGCTTACCTAGCAAAGATGGTGGGCCAGAAACGTGCCCGCGAAATCTTCTTCCTGGGCCGCAACTACTCCGCACAGGAGGCTTACGACATGGGCATGGTGAACGCCGTTGTGCCGCACGACGAGCTGGAGGATACAGCCTACGAGTGGGCGCAGGAGATTCTGCAGAAGTCGCCTACTTCTATTAAAATGCTGAAGTTTGCCTTTAACGCCACAGACGATGGCATGGTAGGGCAGCAGGTGTTTGCCGGTGAGGCCACCCGCCTTGCCTACATGACCGAAGAGGCCAAAGAAGGCAGAAATGCATTCCTGGAGAAGCGTAAGCCGAACTTTAAAGACATCCCCTGGATTCCGTAAGGAAGATAAAAGCAGCCTAACCGTACTGCTGACACACAAGCAGCCTATGAGCTGCACAGAACCGATTTTAAACCAGAAGGGCCAGCTACAGTAGCTGGCCCTTCTGGTTTTCTATTTCAGCTTACCTACACAGGCCGGACAGCCTCATCACCGGCTGCCACCAAATCTTTAGGCTCCCCTACTTTGCCTCCAACCGCTGCAGCAATAGCACCCAGCACAAGCCCAAAGAAAGCATAAATAGCTGCCTTGGAAACAGCATCGGCCACATTCCCGCCAATCTGCTGCGCCCGTGCCCCTACCTGAGCTCTTGTTTCCTTGAACTGTGATTTAGCCTGCTCGTAGGTGGAAATCCAGCTGCTAACAATTTCGTTGGCTTCTTCCCTGCTTTTGCCCGTGCGCTCCATCACAACATTAACAGCCGCCTCACGGTCGGCAGCGTTTACGATATCTGCCCCTTGCCCATACAGCCTGTCCATCACCTCATCAAAAGTTGAACCGGCGGCCTGTGGGTTTGCAGCAGCCTCACCTGCTCTTTGCTCCACAGTGCTTCCCGCTTGCCTGGCCTCCTGCTCAATATTCTCCGGCTGCAGCTCCGGTTTACCTGTCTGCTGTAGAATCTGCCGCGCTTCCTGCTTAATGGACTGGAGGTTGATCCCGCTTCCTTCCACTCTCGATTGGATGGCATCAGCCGCTTGCGGGGCGACAGCCGCTACCCCTTGTCCGGCAAGTGACAGGGTCTGGCCAACCACATTTCCCACACCACTTACAATTCTACCAATAGCTGTTGTCAGCAAGTAGAAAGAGAGCAAGGTAAAAAGGCTCCAGGTTAAAATACCGTGCAGTATGCTGTCGAAGCCAGTTGGCATACCTGCCAAGCGCCCTGCCACCCAGCCGCCAGCAAAGAGCGAAATCAGCATACTGACAATCCACCAGATAAGCGTACCCGTTCCCAATCCAGCCATAGGGTTTTGTTCCTGCGTTGGGTCAATGGACCCGATGCCTATGCCGAGGCCCAACAGGCTTAGCGTTAGCTGCACCACCAAGGCAACGACCAAGCCACCAAACACAGCTCCCCATGATATCCGCTTCATGGCGCTTAACCCTGCAGCGGGTCTCACACCTGTATAAACAGGTGCTCTGTAAGTTCTGTCGTCGTGTAGATCATCTTTCATAGTTCAGCGCTTTATTAGGTTTCAGATAATATTGTAACGCTTTAATAATCAATAGGTTTAAAAGGCAAGCAGAAGCCATTAAAGGCTAGCTTAAGCAAAAGCCCTGTTCCTGCCGCACGCCGTGCGTCTGCACAAAGCCGCAGCAAGCCGTAGAAAAGCAGGAGCTACCGCTCGCAGGGCAAGTTTGGAGGGCAAGAGCAGCAACAGGAACAACAGATGGCGAAGGAAAAGACTGCCAGGGTCGTCGGCAATCAACTTACATACAAGCATATAAATATATGCCACTTGCCTTACGGCATCTACTCCTCCCCTCCTGAACCCAGCACTAGCAACAGCCGCTGCACCCGGCTCCTTTAGCTAGCTTATACCTTGCAGCCACCCTATTTCCTTTTTATATGTTTAAACAGCTATTGGAGGCTAAAGCATCAGGCTATACTTTTGCACTTACATAGAATAAGTCTAAATAAAAATAAACTCGCATGCAAAGAACACTACTCCTGTTCGCACTACTACTGTTTTGTGCCTTAGCCACCCAGGCGCAAGACCTAAGAACGGTAACGGGCACCGTGCATGATGCCGCCGGCCAGCCTGTTCCTATGCTGACAGTGGCGTTGGAAGGCACCACCATCGGCGCTAACACAAATGACAATGGTTACTTTGAGTTAAAAGGCATTCAGCCCGGCACCTATACGCTACGTGTGGGCGGCGTGGGCTATGGCTCTATCAGGCAACAGGTGGACCTCACCAACAGCAACGCTAACTTCGACCTGAGCATCAAACAGACACAGCAGGCACTGCAGGAGGTAATTGTGTCTGCCGGCCGCACCGTGGAGGCGCTCGACGAAACACCGGCCTCTGTCTATGTACTGAACTCCCGTGCCTTACAGGTGCAGTCGCAAATATCCACCAACATCTCTAACATACTGGCGCAGACCGTTCCGGGCCTGGCCATCAACAGCAACACCACCAGCAACGTAGGCCAGACCCTGCGCGGCCGTAACGTGTTGGTTATGATAGACGGCATCCCGCAATCCACCCCGCTGCGCAACGGCAGCCGCGACGTGCGCACCATAGACCCTGCCGCCATTGAGCGCGTGGAGATCGTTAAAGGAGCTACCGCCGTTTATGGCAACGGTGCCGACGGCGGCCTGATTAACTACATTACTAAACGGGCTGACGCCAACAAGCCGTTCAGCGCCTACACTTCTGTTGCCGGTACAGGCATGCTCTTCAACAGCGACAATACCTTGGGCGGCCGCATTTCGCAGCAGTTCTCGGGCAAGGCCGGCGGCCTGGATTATGTAGCCAGCGGCACGTATGAGAAAACGGGTGTTTTTAAGGATGGGGAGGGCGATGTGATTTCGCCGGTATACGGCCTGGGTGAAACCAAAATGTACAATGGCTTCGGCAAGCTTGGCTACAACTTTAATGAGAAGCACCGCGTGGAAGCCATGTACAACTACTTCGGCAGCGGGCAGAACTCAGACTACGTGGAGCAGCTCGGCAAGTATGGCGAAGCACCGACCATAGGCGTGAAAGGCGAGCACAAAGGCAAAGACGAGGGAACGCGCTACAACCACAATGCCCAGGTGCGCTACATCGGCAAAGACCTGTTCATTAACTCAAGCCTGGAGCTGAGCACCTACCTGCAGAGCTTCTACACCGTGTACGGCTGGACGTCCTACTTTGAGAACGGCGGACAGTCTACCATCAAATCAAATAAAAAAGGTGTGCGCCTGAACCTGAACACTCCCTTTGCACTCGGCATGGCCAAAGGCAGCCTTACCTATGGCGTAGACTACCTGAACGATGTGACATCGCAGCCACTGGTAGACGGCCGCACATGGGTTCCGGAGATGGACCTGAAAAACGTGGCGCCTTACGCACAGCTGAACCTAAACCTGAACCAGGACTTTATCTTCAAGGCAGGCTACCGTTACGATAACGTGAAAGTTGGTGTGGATGATTTCCAGCAATTGGTGCTGGCAAGCGGGGCAGGCGGTGAGTCGGTGCAGGGTGGAACCCTGAAGTTTGATGCCCACACGTTTAACGTAGGCTTCCGCTACGTAGGCATTGAGGCGATCAAGCCGTTTGTAAGCTATTCGCAGGGTTTCTCCATGATTGACGTAGGCCGCTATGTGCGTAGCGCTAAAGAGAACTTTATCTCCCAAATGGACCTGGAGCCAGTTATCGTCAACAACTACGAGGCAGGCTTCCACAGCAGGCTGGGCATTGTGTCTTTTAGCGGTGCCTACTTTATCAGCACTTCCAAGCTGGGAGCAAACCTGAAGGCGAACGCTGACGGCGTGTATGAGATTGAGCGCGCACCTGAGCGGGTAGAAGGCGTAGAGGCTCTGGTTGATGTGTTCGTGTCAGATAAGATCACCTTTGGTGCCAACGCCGCCTACAGCGAAGGCAAGGCCGACATAAACAACAACAGCGAGTGCTCTGACGCGGAAGACAAGTACCTGACTGGCCTGCGCATTCCACCTCTCAAGATCACATCTTACCTGAACGTAAAACCTGTGGAGAAGCTGAACCTGAACCTGCAGTGGATTTACTCCGGCGACCGCGACCGCTTTGAGCGCAACGCCAAAGGCGGCTACAGTTCCGGCGAAGGACCTGTAAAAGCCTTTGATATTTTCAATCTGGCAGCCTCTTACCAGGCAACAACTAAACTGAGCCTGAACCTGGGCATCGAGAACCTGCTGAACAATGCCTATTACCTGCCACAGGCCTACTGGTACGGTCGCGACGACAACTTTACCCGCGCCAGCGGTGCCAGGTTCCAGGTGGGGGCGTCCTATAACTGGTAATATTTTGAAGAAACGCATTAAACGTACTTTTTCCATACACCACTGGTGTGGGCTGATAGCTGGGATGTTCATCCTGGCTATCAGCGTTTCCGGCTCTATCCTCGTTTTTGACGACAGTATAGATGAGGCCGTGTATACCCGGGAGGCAAGGCTGGAGGCACCCACCCAGGTCCTGCACATTGACAAATCCTTTCAGTGGGTACGCGCGCAAAACCCGGGCTGGGACGTGCGTATTCCCTCCCTCCCCACCTCCCCGGATCAGGCGCTGCTGTACGAGCTGCGCCAAGGGCAGTTCCGGAAGTGGGTATTTGTGCACCCGGAAACGGGGCAGGAAGTAGCTACCGTGCCGCAGGCACACAACCGCCTGACGTATGTGCTCCTGAACCTGCACTACAACCTGCTTTCCGGCACCCCCGGCAAAATAGCGGTGCTTTTGGTAGGTGTTGCGCTGCTCCTGCTCACTGTGACAGGGTTTATACTTTACAGAAAGTCCATTGTAAAAGTGCTCACCTTCCGGCAGAAAGTATCTTTTAAAAGCCGCCGAAGCCTTTACTCCGGCTTACACCGGGTGATAGGGGTCTGGGCCCTGGCGTTTAACCTGCTGATATGCGTTACCGGCCTCTCGCTGGCCATTACGGTAGTCAACAGCGCCTTGAAAGGAGGCAACAAGGAAATAGCCGTACCGCAGGTTACTGCCTCCGTGGATGCGGCCGTGGCAGAGGCAAGAGCAGCTTACCCTGACTTTGTTATTACCTATGTGCGCTTCCCAACCAGTGCAGATGGAAAGCTACAGCTGCTGGGCCACCTGCACAGCGACCCTTCCTACTATGGCAAGCTCTACAGCAAAGTGCAGGTAAACTACCAAACGGGCGAGCTGGAAGATGCTTACTTTCTCCGCGACCAGCCCTGGCTCGACCGCTTCCTGACTGTGCTGCACCCGATCCATTTCGGTGACTATGCCGGCCTGGCTGTCAAAATCCTTTATAGCTTCTTTGGGCTGATGCCTGGCCTACTTTCGGTTTCCGGGTTTGTGATCTGGTACTACCGGCAACAGCCGAAGCCAGAGCGCAGGCGGCCCAAGCTGACCCGGGCCGCTTAGCTTAAGCAGCAGTATACCTTTGCACACAGCCTGTCCCCCCCGTGACAGGCTGTGTGCATTTTAGGGCAGAGTACATCCGTCTTTACAGCGTCTCCCTCTTTCTCAAGTGCATCCCTAGTAGCAGCTAAACCCCCTCACTAGTACTAGTGAGGCAGCTATAGCTACTACTAACCAATTTGCTTTCTAAGCGCCTTCCTGTTTAGAATATGTCTAAACAAGCTTTGTTTCCGATGTTCTCGCCCTCTACTTTTGCTCAAAATAGAATCATTCTAAATAATAAGCATCGTATGAAGCGAACGTCTATACTAGCTTTTCGGGGAGCTCTGCCTTTGGCACTGTCACTCCTCTTTGTACTTGTGTCCAGTATCGCAGCGCTTGCGCAGAGCGGCACCATCAAAGGGCACATCACCACCACGGACAGCCAGCCGGCCATAGGCGTTTCGATAGGTTTAGAGGGGACTGTAATCGGCACCACCACCGATGCCCAGGGCAACTACACCATTAACAGGGTGAAGCCGGGTAATTATACTTTACGCGTGCAGATGCTGGGCCTGGAGCCGCAGGAACAGTACGTGCAGGTAGATAACGGGAAGACAAGCACGGCAAACTTTACTTTGGTTGAGAGTGCCTCCAAACTGCAGGAGGTAATCATCACCAGCCAGCGCGACAAGTATAAAGCCTCGCTCCCGTCTGAATCGCTGCGCCTGCAAACGCCGCTGCTGGAAACCCCGCAGAACATACAGATCATCACCAACGATGTACTCAAAGACCAGCAGGTGTTTACCTTATTAGAGGGCGTAACCCGCAACGTGAGCGGCGTGACGATGCAGGAGCACTGGGGCAACTATACCCGTATGAACATGCGCGGTGCCAGGGTAGCGCCTTTCCGCAACGGCATGAACGTGGAGTCAAACTGGGGGCCGCTGTCTGAAGACATGTCTTTTGTGGAGCGCATTGAGTTTGTGAAAGGCCCTGCCGGGTTTATGCTGGCTAACGGAGACCCCGCCGGTTTCTACAACATCGTTACCAAAAAGCCGACGGGCACTCCGAAGCAGGAGGTGAGCCTATCTTTTGGCAGCTACGAAACATTCCGCGCCGCTGCCGACCTGGACGGCAAGCTAACCAAAGACGGCAAACTGCTGTACCGCCTTAACCTGATGGGCCAGACCAACGAGTCGTGGCGAGACTATGAATCGAACGACCGCTATGCTGTTGCACCCGTGCTCAAGTATAGATTCAGCGACAAGACCTCTCTCACGGCGGAGTACACGTACCAGTTCTCCCGCATGTCGGCCATTGGTTCGGCTTATGTTTTCTCGGCCAATGGCTTTGAGGACCTGCCGCGCAGCTTCACCATCGCCGACCCGAACCTGGAGCCTTCGGACATGAAGGACCACAACGCCTACCTCATCTTTGAGCACAAACTGAACGACAACTGGAAGCTGACCGCACAAACCGCCTACTTCTACTACAACCAGGAAGGCAGCTCGCTTTGGGCAGCCGGCGTAGACGCATCCGGAAACATGAAGCGTACCCTGTCTGGTTGGGATGCTCAGAACAAAAGCAAGTTTGGGCAGCTGTTTGTAAACGGTGAGTTTGAAACAGGTACCGTTTCCCATAAAATATTAGGCGGCCTGGACCTGGGCGACAAGGAGTACCTGGCCGACTGGAGCCAATACTTTGTGCTGGACCCTGAAGCACCGTTTAATGTATATAATCCGGTTTACGGCAATATTGCCATCCCAACCCTGGACCACTCTGTGGCACTGGAAGACAGACCTACTGTAAGTACACTTGGCCAGAAGTATGGCGCGCTTTACCTGCAGGATGAGCTTGGGTTCTTTGATGATAAACTGCGCCTGACCCTGGCCGGACGCTACACCAAAGCGGAAACAAACCAGTACACCACCATCATCAAAAACGAGAAGTTTACGCCACGCGTGGGCATCAGCGGCTCAATCAGCAAGAGCCTGTCTGTGTATGCGCTCTTCGATCAGGCTTTTATACCTCAAACAGGCTTATTGGCCAGCGGAGATCAGGTAGATCCCATTACAGGTAACAACCTGGAGGTTGGCGTGAAGAAGGATTGGTTTAACGGCCGCTGGAACTCGACGCTATCGGTGTACCAGATCACCAAAAAGAACCAGCTGATAGGCGACCCAACTGACCCGACAGGCACTTACTCGCTGCAGATGGGCGAATCGCAGACCAAGGGAGCAGAGTTGGACGTGCGCGGTGAGATTGTTCCCGGCCTGAACCTGACCTTTAACTACGCCTACACCAACTCCGAGGCAACAGAAGAGTCCACTGAGTTTAAGCCGGGCGATAAAGTACCGGGTTTTGCCGAGCACATCACCAACGCGTGGCTGTCTTACAAACTACCAGTAAGCCCGCTAAAAGGGCTGGGCGTATCGCTAGGTTACCAGTGGCAGGTTAACCGCTACCCTTGGTTTGCCAGCGGCGATGGCGGCAGCGAACTGCCTGACTACTTCAGACTCGACGGCGGCCTTTCCTATCAAATCAAAAACGTGCGCCTGGCCCTGAACGTGAACAACCTGCTGGATGATTACCTGTACAGCGGCGCCCCTTACGACTTTAACTATGACGGCACCAACGACGGCTACTACTGGCAAACAGAGGCCCCTCGCAGCTACCGTGTTACCATCGGATACAGGTTCTAAGATATGAGTATAAAAAAGTTGATTGGTAAAGTACACCTTTGGCTCGGATTTGCATCCGGGCTATTGGTGCTTTTTCTGGGTATCACAGGCTGTATACTTTCTTTCCAGCGGGAGATAGAAGATGCCACGCAGGAGTACCGTTTTGTGGAGCACCAGCCAGGCAAAGCACTGCTTCCGCCTTCGGAGCTCCGGGCTATTGCCGATAGCCAACTGCCGGGCAAGAAAACACACAGCGTTTCCTACCAGAAAGGCAAGGCTGCTCTGGTGGTATACTATGACTTTGAACCGGAGTACTACTACACCGTTTACCTGAACCCTTACACCGGCGATGTGCTAAAGGTGAAGAACATGGCGCACGACTTTTTCAGGATCATCATAGAGGGCCACTATTACCTCTGGCTGCCGCCTAACATCGGGCAGCCTATACTTGCCAGTGCCACTCTTATTTTCGTTGTGCTATTGATAACAGGCATCATACTTTGGTGGCCTAAAAACAAGTCTGCCGCCAAGCAGCGGTTCTCCATAAAGTGGAGCGCCAAGTGGCGGCGCAAGAACTACGACCTGCACAATGTGCTGGGCTTTTACATGAGTTGGGTCGTGATATTCATTGCGATTACGGGTTTGGTGTGGGGCTTTCAGTGGGTATCTAAATCAGTTTACTGGGCAACCTCAGGAGGCAAGCCCATCAACGAGTATTACGAAACGCTCTCTGACACCACCAAAGCCTCCCCTCTCGCTAGCACCCCGGCCATCGACCTGCTTTGGGACAAAGTCAGGAAAGAGAACCCTGCCTTTACAGGTAGCCTGGAGGTGCACATCCCGGAAAACAAAAAGACAAGTATAGAAATTGCCTCCAACCCTGACACCGACACTTACTGGAAGATAGACTACCGCTACTTTGATCAGCACACGCTGCAGGAGCTTCCGGTAACCCACATGTACGGCAAGCTGGCTGATGCCTCGGTTGCCGACAAAATCAGGAGGATGAACTATGATATACACGTAGGGGCCATTGGCGGCATTGTCGGGAAGATCATCGCTTTTTTTGCCAGCCTGTTGGCAGCAAGTATGCCGGTAACCGGTACCCTCATCTGGTGGGGCCGCAGAAAAAAGGCCGCCCGCAAAGTAGCAAAGCCAGAACCGCAGCAGCAGGCAAGGCGCTTACAAAGGCCACGCGCAGTAAAGGCCTAGCAGGCAAAGCAGCTAAGAAAGAACGAGTTATATGGCTAATACACGCAAAACTATACTTACCCTGCATCGCTGGCTCGGGCTTGGCTCCGGACTTGTGGTGTTTATTGTAAGTATAACCGGCTGCCTTTATGCTTTTCAGGAGGAGATTTTTGATGCCGTGCACCAGGATGTGCTGTACGTAGCGCAGCCGCAACAGCAGGCACTCCCCATGAGTGTGCTGTACGAAAAAGCGCAGGAAGCACTGGGCCCCGAGTACCCCATCACGGCTGCCATCACCCATAAAGATCCCGTCAAAACATGGAGCTTTGAGGCATTAAAAGAAGACCACGAGGCGCTGACTTACTTTGGCCAGCATGTATACTTCCAAACTGCTTACCTGAACCCTTACACAGGAGAGGTGGCAGGCGTGATGGACAGCAAGTATGAGTTTTTTGAGCTGGTAAAGTACCTGCACTGGAGCCTGTGGCTCAGCACCGAAGTCGGCCAGCCTATTGTGGGTGTGAGCACACTTATCTTCCTGGTGATGCTGATCAGCGGCTTGGTACTGTGGTGGCCGGGCAGCAAGAGCAAAAAAGCGTTTAAGCAGCGCTTCACCGTTAAATGGGGGGCAAAGTTTAAGCGCCTGAACTACGACCTGCACAACGTCCCCGGCTTTTACATCAGCATGATCAGTGCCATAGTAGCACTGACAGGCCTGGTGATGGCTTTCCGGTGGGTGCTGGCTCTGGTATACTTTATGGCAAGCGGCGGTGAGACAGCCGAAACACCTCCCGTAAAATTAGAAGCGCCTGTTGTACAAACTGCTTCTACCCCACTGGACGAAGTCTTTACATCATCGCGCAGCTTATACCCCGAAGCCGCAACGATAGGATTGTTTGGCGCAGCCCAGGACTCGCTGGTGCTGGCTTATGTAAAGGTGCAGGACGATGTATATTACGAAAGCCATAACCTGCTGTATGAAAGAGCCACAGGGAAACCGCTTACCGCGCAGCACCACGAAGACAGAAATGCCGGAGAAAAGCTACTCTACATGAACTATGACATCCATGTGGGTGCCATACTGGGTATGCCGGGCAAGATACTCGCTTTCCTCGCCAGCCTTGTGTGCAGCTCCTTACCCGTAACCGGTTTTCTGATTTGGTATGGGAAAAGAGGGAAACAGAAAAAGCACCCCAGGGTGGCAGCGCCTGCCAGGGTAAGTGCCTAGCAAAGCGGGCTCAGCAAGTAAACATGTGTAAAGCAGGCGGGCCAGCTAATATTAGCTGGCCCGCCTGCTTTACACCTTACGGTAGTTTAGAGCTTAAACTGTACCGAGAACTTCAGCCCAAACTTACGGGCACCCTCGTCCAGGTAAGTCAGGCGGTGGAAAGCATCTACACGCAGTATCTTAAAGATGTTCTCGATGCCGTAACCCACCTCCACGTACGGCGTGTGCCCAAGTGCTTTGAGCGACTCCTGGGTAGCACCGGAAGGTGTAACCGCTGGCATCAGGTCCAGATTTTTCTGACTGAGGCTGCCGTAGAGGATGTTGGAGCTGGCCAGCACCCGCCACTTCAGCTTCTTGATGAGCGGCAGGCGGTTAAACAGTAAACCCTCAAAATACTGCTCGTAGTGCAGGGATGCGTACGTATCGCTGGCAAACTCAAAGTAGTCCATCAGGTTATAGGTAGCCTCGTAGTAGAAAGGCATTTCGTTACCGGTGTGCACCTCCAGCAGCGGGTAGGGCACCGGCGAGAAAACCTTGCCTGCCTCTAATCTATACAAAGCATTACCCAAACGGCCCATGACAAACTCCTGCTCTACTATCGCATCTACCCGCTGGTAATCTACGGTAGAGCCCAGGGCGTTATTCAGTCCCAAGGTATACTTCAGGCTAAGCACAGGCCAGCTGCCGCTCCCCAGGCTGATGCGCTCATTGTCGTTCTCCACATACACTTCGTTGTTGGCAAAGCGCGTCAGCACGCTTACCTCGGTAGCTGTAAAGCTGGAGGCGACCTTATCCGGCTGCTCCGGCCCTTCGGTGTAGTAGGCAAAGTCATACTGCGGGGTGAAGCGGCGCGAGCGCAGGCTGATGCGTTCGGTTACATTGCGCATCACGTCCCGCTGCAGGTACACACTGGTTTTGCGCACCATCATCGGGCCAAGCAGTTCCCCAAACCGTGAAAGGCCCATAAAGAAGGGGCTTGCCTCCAGCTTATCAGACATCAGGCCTACCTGCTGCAGGTCCTCCTGGTGCTCTACTCCTATCTCGCTCCAGTGTTTACGGCTCAGGATGTAGCGCGCGCCCACACTATACTTCGCTTTCTGGTCATCCGTGCCGTAGGCCACATATCCGCGCAGCTCCAGCTTATCGCTAAAGTGGATGTTGGTCTTTCCGCCTACCTGCAGGCGGTGCCCCTCCACATCGTTGTAGGCGTACGTGTACGGCCAGGGTCCCCAGCTCACTTTACCAAAGCTCCTGTAGCCGGTGCTCAGCGTAGTTACCAGGTTTGTGAAGCGCTGCACCTTGGGCGCCTCCCGGATGGCGTTAATGGTAGCATACACCTGCTGGTCTGCTACCGTGAGGCTATCGTGGCGGCGTTTCTCCCAGAAGTTCTCGGTCTGTTTGGTGGCGGAGGAAAGCAACTCCACGGGCTTGTCAAAGAAGGCGGGCTTTTCCGGCTGGTTCACCACCACATCCTTATAGGACGTGTGCACACTCGCCAATATGCCGGGGCGCTTCGGCGTGAGGCCCACCAGCTTAATTGCCACATCGGTGCTGGCCGGCATCCAGGCCCGCTCCCCCACCGGTAGCAGCTCCTGCTTCAGGGCAATGCTCTCCACAAAGTTAATGTTCGCCGACTTGCTCACCTTTACGTCTATCCTGCGGAGGGCGTAACCGTCTGCCGAAATCCACATACGGCCGTTAAACGCCAGGTCCTGTGCGCGCTTCTGCTTAAACGACAGCTCATAGCACCAGTCGTCGCCAATGTAGGTGCTGTCCTCCAGCTCATAGTTGTAATAGCCCTTCCAGCCGTCGGCAATCGGGCTGATAAAGTTCTTCTGCAGCACGCTCACCCAGTTCTGGTAAAAGTTGTAGTCCTGGTAATTGCTGCCGATCACCTGCGATACCAGCGTACCGTCCTGCAGGCCAATGCCCGTTACTTTCGTGGCCTTGATGATTTCCTTGCTCCGCTTGGGCTCGCGGGTGTAATACACATCCGACAGCGACTCCGAGATAAAGAACGGCAGCACCCTCCTGCCATCCTCGCCCGCCAGGTACAGCTGCGAGTCCACCAGGGAGGTAATGGCCTTCCCGACCACGCCCTTGCCCTTTCGCTGCCCCACGTTGTCAACGTCAAACTGCATTTTGGTGTAGGCTTCGTACTGGTAGGCCGTGAGCTTTCGCTTATCGTTGACATGCTTGTTATCCATTACACGGCGCATAATGGCCCAGGCCGGGTTCTCGCCGGGCCGGATCACAACCTCCTGCAGCTGTTGGGCGTTGGTGCGGAGCTTAAAGTTGACGGTCTGGGCAGCAACCCCTTTCTGCACAGGCAGCGTCTGGGGCAGGTAGCCCACAAAAGAAGCCGTAATGGAGTCTGGCGCAGTGGCCAGCCGCATAGCGAAGGCACCGCTCACATCGGTAGAGGTACCCAGGGAGGTGTTCTTCACGTAGATGCTCACAAAAGGCAGGGCCTCGCCGGTAACAGCATCCGTTACCTGCCCCGCAATGCGCACCTGGGCAAAGCCTGTCGCAGCGGTAAGTATAAACAGGAGTAAAAGCGTAAACTTTCTCAAAACCATATGTTTTAAAGGCCCGCAAATGTAGAAGGTTTTTCCCTCAAAACCAGCAATTTTGTGCAAACAACAGTTGTATAAATACAATACCCTTCGAAGGGGCTGTTACGGGTTTCCGAGGCTGCCGCAGAAGCCATTGTTACCCCTGCGCCGGAAGTGCCTCCGCTGCCCGCTATGCATTCTGTACCTGCTGCCTACAAGGCATTTGCCTACCTTATCCATGGGTTTTGCTAAGACTATGGTGCCATTCACATGAAAACATTACGCCCCATTTACGTTAGATAACCTGTTATACAGCATTGAACATACTTTATGAAGATATACCATCGGCAACTCATACTTGCCTTCATGATGATAAGCTTGGCCGGGTGCGCCAGAAAAAACTTCTACGCCACAACCCCTGTGGTGGACAAGGATGTGTACCAGCGCCTGAAGAACAAGCCCGAGTCGGTGGACAGTGTGACAGTAAAGGCCGGCGCCCACTACAAGCGCGGTTTCCTGCACCGCCTGTTCTGGGGCACGCACCACCGCCCCCTGTGGAACGCATCTGTAACGGTACCGGTATTTGACCTCGACTCTGCCAAGGGGGGCTTGGAGATAGAAGAGATGGGCGGCGGCTTTCAGACAACCAGCGTGGACCTGGTCGGCCCCAACGACTTTACCTACGCCCTCCGGTCTGTAGACAAGGACCCAAAGGAGGTGCTACCGCCCATGTGGCGCAAAACCTTTGTGCTGAACGTGCTCCGGGACCAGATCTCAGCGATAAACCCTTACGCCGCACTGGTGGTACCGCCCATGGCCGAGGCCGCCAAAATCCCCCACTCCACCCCAAAGCTAGTATATGTGCGCCCCAACGACGAGGACTTCGGAGAGCACAAGGAGCGCGTGAGCGATAAGCTTTACATGATTGAAGAAAAGTATAACGATGAGCGTACAGTGCATGACCTCCCCGGCGATGCGGTAGATATCGACGGCTCCGGCAGCATGCTTGACGACCGCTTTGGGCAGGATGATCATTTTATTGACCAGGTGGCCTTTGCCAAAGCGCGCTTGTTCGACGTGCTGATAGGAGACTGGGACCGCCATGAGGGCCAGTGGGAGTGGGCAGAGTATGAGCAAAACGGCAACAACTACTACCGCCCCATCCCCAAAGACCGCGACAACGCTTTCTACCGTTTCCAGGACGGCATCATTCCCTGGATCTTCAGCCGCAATTGGGCCATCCGCAAATTTGAGTCTTTTGATGAGGACTTGAACGACGTGGAGGCGCTGACAGTGAACTCTCAGTTCATAGATAAGCGGGCACTCTCGGAGGTAACCCGGGCACAGTTCGACTCCCTGGCTGTGGAGCTGCAGCAAAGCATTACGGATGAAGCAATCGCCAAAGGGGTGCAGCAGTACCCGGAGGCCGTGTACAAACTGGTGGGCGAGGAAACCCAGCGCAAACTCATCAGCCGCCGCAACCAACTGCGCGAGGCAGCCGCCAAGTTCTATGAGGTACTGGCGGAGGAGGTGCTGGTGGTGGGCACCGACGAGGAGGATAGCTTTGAAGTAAAGCGCCTGAACGATGAAGAGACGGAGGTAACGGTGCGCCGCGAATCCGACAAGATGGTTACCTACCACCGTGTCTTTAAGCGCTCCGAAACAGAGCTGATCACCCTGCACGGGCTGGCGGAAGACGATGTGTTTGAAGTGAGCGGGAAAGTGGACAAAGGCATCAAGGTCAAGATCTACGGTGGCCGCGGCGAGGATGAAATCAAAGATACCTCCAAAGTGAGCGGCTGGTGCAAAAAGACCTGGGTGTACGATACCAAGCGCGGTACAGAACTGGAGGCAGGCCCCGAAACAAAAGACAAGCGCACACACGACGTACGCGTACATGCTTTTGACCGCGAGGGCTTTTGATGCCTGGCTTTTGCTGGTCTCTACCGGCCAGGCCGCTTTCAAAGGCAACGCGCTCGTAATGTTTCAAAGCGTAAGCGTACCTTTGTGATGTACCCAGGCGCCTGGGGACATCAGCCTACACTACCACCATGCACGTTATAGATAAATTAGCCTGGATTGAGCTACAAGGCGGCAAGATATTGAGTACCCGCAGCCACGGCAAAGACGCCTACTACATCCCCGGCGGAAAGCGCGAGCCCGGAGAAACAGACCGGGAAACGCTGATGCGGGAGGTGGCAGAGGAGCTAAGCGTCAACTTAATTCCTTCCTCTATCAAGTACATCGGGACGTTCCAGGCGCAGGCACATGGCCATGCCCCGGGTGTGGAGGTGAAGATGCAGTGCTACAGCGGCCGGTACGAAGGCACACTCAAGGCGGCGGCAGAAATAGCAGAGGTCGTATGGCTTCAGTACGCTGACAGAGACAGCGTGTCGCCTGTGGACAAGGTCATCTTTGACTGGCTGCAGGCTGAGGGGCTGCTACACTAGCAAACACACAGAACCCCGCCCCTACCGGTAGCTAACCTGTGGGGGCGGGGTTCTGCAATTATAGATAGCCTTTTACTGCTGCTTTGTTACAATAGTAGCGGATGCCTGCGCAGCGGGCAGCACCAGCACCTCGGCCAGGTTTACGTGCGCCGGGCGCGTTACAATAAAACCGATCAGCTCGGCGATGTCCTGGGCCTGCAGCGGCGCATAGCCCTGGTATACCGTAGCAGCTCGCTCTGTGTCGCCTTTAAAGCGCACCTCGGAGAACTCCGTTTCCACCAGCCCCGGGTTTACCTCCGATACCTTTATCCCCTGCTCCACCAGGTCAATCCGCATCGCCTTTGACAGCGCATCGACGGCGTGCTTAGAGGCGCAGTACACATTGCCGTTAGGGTATACTTCTTTGCCTGCAATAGAGCCGATGTTTACGATATGGCCTTTGCGCTGCTCCTGCATCAGGGGCAACACCGCCTTCGTTACGTAAAGCAGGCCCTTCACATTAATGTCGATCATCGCGTCCCAATCATCCAGCGAGCCATCCTGAATCGGGGCCAGGCCGTGGGCGTTACCGGCGTTGTTCACCAGCACCTCCACCTTACGCCACTCCTGCGGCAGCGAAGCCACCGCCTCCTGCACCGCAAGCTTGTCGCGCACATCAAAGGTAAGCGGGTACACCTGGCCTTCGCCCAGCTTCTGCTGCAGCTCCTGCAGGCGGTCCTGGCGGCGGCCGGTGGCGATAATGCGGTACCCTTTGCCGGCCAGCTCCAGCGCAGTGGCCAGGCCAATGCCCGAAGTGGCTCCGGTAACGAATGCGATCTTGGTCATCTCTTATTCAAAGAAAAGTATGAGTGAAACATTGTGGTTTGTCAGCTTCTGGATGTAGGCGCTGTACTGGCTCTCCGGCACAGCCTTATACTGGTTCAGCAGGCCGTGCGAAAAGCGCAGCTCGGGCGCAAACTTAAAGTAAGGGTAGAAAATATCCACTCCGATGCCGTACTCCAGCGCCACGTCAAACTTCTCCACCTCCAGCAGCATTTCTTCCGGGGCTCCGGTGTTTCCCTTGCCCAGGTCGATGGCGGGCTTCACGCCGGCCACAATGTAAGGCCTGTAGTTGGAGCGGCGCTTGGCTTTATACTTGAGTAACACCGGCAGCTCCACCATCGTGTTGTTGATGGTCTCCAGCATTACGCTTTCGGTCTCCACGCCCGGTACCTCTACATTCTGAAACTCAATGGTGCGGCTGTAAAAGCCCACACCAGGCACAAAGCGGGCATCCAGGTACTCGGCCAGGCGCACGTTCAGTACCAGGCCGGTGTAAAAGCCGATGTCCGTCTTCGCGTTTACAGCATCGTCGCCGCCGTTTCGCAGTTGGTCCGCGTAGGCCTGCGAGTGATGCAGGTTATACTTGGTGAGCGGCATGGCCAGGTAAAAGCCGTAGTGCACCGGCCTGTCGTCGTAGCCTGGCTTGTTAAGGCTTTTGATTTTCTGGTTCTGTGCCGCGGCGGTGTTGCCTAGCAGCAGGCACAAAGCCAGCAGGCTGGTAAGGGCTACTTTTTGCCTGTATAGATGGAGCTTATCCCAAATGTGAGTGAATGCCATTTTGTGCTTCTGAATCCGACTTTCTGGTAAATGTTTAAGAAATCCTGCCCGTCCGGGAAAGCCTGAACCGACTCCGGCAAATAAGTATAGGCAGCATTGTCCTTAGAAACGAGTTTACCTACCACCGGTAGTATATTCTTAAAATAAAATTGATACAGCTGCTTCATCGGGAAGCTGCGCGGCTTAGAGAACTCCAGCACTACGGCCATTCCGCCCGGCTTTAGCACGCGGTGCATTTCAGCAAGCCCCTTCTCCAGGTTCTCGAAGTTGCGCACGCCAAAGGCCACCGTAATGGCATCAAAGGTATTGTCTTCAAAAGGCAGGTTCTCTGAGTCGCCGTACTTCAGCTCAATTTTGTTGGTGAGCCCCTTTTTAGCCAGCTTCTCACGTCCTACGGCTAACATGCCCTCCGAGATGTCCACTCCCGTGATTTTATCCGGGTTCAGGCGCAGCGTCTCAATGGCGAAGTCGGCGGTGCCAGTGGCTATATCCAGTACTTGCTTGGGCTTCTGGGGCGCCAGCAGGCTTACGGCTTTCTTTCTCCAGATAATATCGATGCCAGCGCTCAAAAAGTGGTTCAGGAAATCGTACTTGCCGGCAATGTTGTTGAACATCGTGGCCACCTGTGACTTTTTGTCTTCGTTCTGGTCTTTGTAAGGTACTACCGCCATGGGTTGGATTGTATTGTGTAACAGGGCAAAAATACTGTACCTAAAACTATAATCCGCAGAATATGTTCCGAAATATAAAAAAAGCAGGCCGGGCATCTCTGCCCGGCCTGCTCCGGAGTATAGTTCTTCCGGCCTCTCGGCCCGGTGTCGCAATTACTGGTTCTGGTTCTCGCGCGGAAGCACTTTAAACATGGTTCTGCGGTTCAGCTGCATGTTCTCGGCAGAGGTGTTCGGCACTGCCGGTCTGCTTTCGCCGTACGTTACGGTTACCATGCGCTTCGGAGAGATGCCCTTGCTCACTAGGTAATCGAAGGCGGCATCGGCACGGTTCTGGCCCAGCGTCATGTTATACGAGTCGCTTGCACGAGAGTCGGTGTGGCCTTCAATGCTGATGTTCAGCGTTGGGTTCGCCTTCATGATCGCGGCAATGCGGTCCAGCTCCTGCACTGATTCCGGACGCAGCTCATACTCGTCGGTAGCAAAGTACAGGTTCTCCATCTGGACGTTGGCGCTAACCCCTGTGCCGCTGCGCAGTGCGTCTGGCGACACTTTGGCGATGCGCGCCACCGTAGAGTCGTCCAGGGTAATGTAGAAGTTCTTGGTGATCTTGCTCGTATCATCCAGCACAACCGGCACCTCAAACTCCTCCGTTTCCACTACCTCGCCGTCCAGCGACAGCTGCACCTGGTAAGGGCGGCCTGAAAGCAGGGACACGTTGTAGTTGGCAGAGTCTGGCTTCGTTACGTCGCGGTAGCTGATCGGGCGCTTGTCTGCCTGCAAGCCGTTGAAGATAAGCTCAACGCCGGGCAGGGCAATGCTGTCGTTCTGCGTAAACACCTGGCCCTCTACCGTGGCGTTTCTGATGTAGTTGATGGTGTAGATATCCTTCTCGCCGTAGCCGCCGATGCGGTAAGACGACAGGTAAGCGTAGCTTCCGTCCGGCGCCAGGCGGTAATAGGTGTCATCGTCCGGCGTGTTGATCGGAGAGCCCAGGTTTACAGGGCGTGCCCAGCGGCGGGCCACAGAGTCATACTTGGCGGCGAAGATATCGTA
Organism: Pontibacter actiniarum; assembly: GCF_003585765.1. Lineage (NCBI taxonomy): Bacteria > Pseudomonadati > Bacteroidota > Cytophagia > Cytophagales > Hymenobacteraceae > Pontibacter > Pontibacter actiniarum. The sequence goes on along the minus strand of NZ_CP021235.1, from coordinate 96,618 downwards.
ACCGCCCATGCTGTTGTGTCCGCGCGAGGCGAAGTACAGCGTGCCGTCCGCAGCCAGGTAAGGGCTGTCGTCGTCAAAGGCCGTGTTGATGGTTTTGCCAAGGCTCTTCGGGTTGCCCCAGCTGCCGTTGTTGTTGCGTGTGATCGAGTAAATGTCCAGGTCGCCGTTCTCAGAGTAGTGGCTGGTGGAGAAGAACAGCGTTTTGCCGTCCGGCGTGATGTACGCGTCAGACTCGAAGTCTTTCGTGTTCACTTTGTCGCTGATGCTTTTCGGGGTACCCCAGGTTCCGTCCGGCTGGCGCTCCGACACCATAATGTCGCCGTTGTTCACAGACTGGTACAGCAGCAGCTTGGTGTCGTTGTCGAAGAGCTGGATAGAGGCATCGTGCCCGGCGCTGTTCAGTGCACCTGGCACAACGCGTGGCTCTGCCCATGAGTCTTCGCCTGTGCGGGTGGTCTCGAAGATATCTTCGAAGTACTCACCGTCACGGGCTTCCTTGCCGCCGGTCACGTTCTCAGAACGGGAGGTAAACAGCAGGTAGTTGTAGTCCGAGGAGATAACCGGGCTGTGCTCAGAGTAGTTTGAGTTCACGTCGCCGCCCAGGTTCTTCACGAAAACGTCTTTCGGGTTGGCCACCTCACGCTTGGCGTTTTTAGCATACTGGATCAGCTGCGCCACTTCCTCCTTGCGCTCCACGTTCCGCTTCGGAATGTCTTTCTGGTAGGTCTGGAAATGGTCGATCGCGCTGTCGAAGCGGTAGTTGATGTGGTCGGCGCGGCCAAGCCAGTACTCCAGCTCGCGGTCTACGTTCGGCTTCAGCTTCTGGGCGCGGTACAGGTAGTCAGCGGCCTTCTCCTTGTCAAAGGTCAGGTAGCTAATGCCTGCGTAGTACAGCGCTTTGGCGTTATCCGGATCAGCAGCCAATACTTGCTCATAGTATGGCAGGGCGTCGCGGTAGTTCTCCCTGTCGAAAAGCTTGTTGGCTGTGCGCAGTAGCTTTCTGGTGCTTTGCGCAGAGGCAGAGGCAGACAGAAGGCAAACCATCAACAGCAGCAGTGAAACCCGCGAAAACGATTTGGCTAAATAATTCATGTGTAAAAGGGTTTGTTATACTTTCCTTGTGTTTGTAATGATGATGTTTTCCTAAGCCAAAGCCGGTGCTCAAGCCTACGGCAAGGCTGTTCCAGTCTCTATACGAGATATATTATTTTTAGTATATGTTAATTTTCAGACATTCTTGCGCCAGGCATTGCCCTGCATACGGGTTTGTAGCGCAAAAAGGTTAGGTAACGGCAGCCTGGCCTTGTTAAAAGCCGCTAAACAAGTATAATCTTATCTTAAAATAATAGAATCAACAGCAAATATATGGAATTAATAATATTAGCAAACACTTATTTAACCTAATTACGCCTTGCCGTAGTGCAAGCCCAGCAAGTATAAATACAGGCCAGCGGAAACACTCCCGGGCGCTCCCCCTCTTCTGCGGCTCCCCCAGGTGGGTACAGCAGGGGCCGGCTGTTGGCTGGGGTGCCTGCCATACGCTAAAAGCCTGTTTTGCAAAGCCCCCGCCCGCAGCAGCACGGCCGCAAAGGCCGCTTTCCCGTCCGCTCCCGGTAAAATGTTCTGCCGTTTTACACGTTTACTTATAGGAGGGGCGCAAAAAGCGCTTCTACTTCTCCGAGTAGGTAAAATATTCGTTACCTTTGAGGTGCAACAAACAAGGCTGCCGCCAAAAGAGGCTCGTTCCTGCACTACCAAGTGTGGCTTCAGCGCTTAGGGCAGCGCCACGAATACACCACAGCATGATTATAAAAGAAGCAAAGTTTTTGATGAGCAACACCAAGGTAGAGGCCTGCCCTACCCCCGACAAGCCGGAGTACGCCTTTATCGGCCGCTCCAACGTAGGCAAGTCCTCCCTCATCAACATGCTGACAGAGCAGAAGAAGCTGGCCAAAACCTCGTCACAACCGGGCAAGACGCAGCTCATCAACCACTTCCTCATCAACAACGAGTGGTACCTGGTCGATTTGCCGGGCTACGGCTATGCCAAAGTCAGCAAGAGCTCCCGCGAGGAGTGGCGCCGCATGATCAACTTCTACTTTCAGAAGCGCGAGAACCTCACCTGCGTTTTCGTGCTGGTGGATGCCCGCCACGAACCCCTGCAACCGGACCTGGACTTTATTAACCACCTCGGAACCATGGGCGTACCTTTTGTGATTGTATTCACGAAGGTGGATAAGCAATCGGCGCTCAAGACAGACTCAACCATCGCCGCCTACGAGCGTAAACTGCGGGAAACATGGGAGGAGCTGCCACAGATGTTCCGTACCTCCGCCGAAAAGCAGATGGGCCGCGACGAGATCCTCAACTTTATAGATGAGGTGAACGCGCAGGTGCAGAACCAGCAATAGGCGGAGCAGGTTTACATTTAAACGTGTGCTGTAGCTTACCCGTGACGTAGGAATTTTAAATGTTTACCCTTATGAGAAGAAAAATTTCATTTTTGTTTATTTTCTTTGCCTTCGCGGCGCTAACAGCGAGTGCCCAGAGCAACGGCACAAAAAAAGCAGCAGCGCCTGCCGAGGAGAAAGTATGGATGCCGGAGAAGGCCGTTCCAGTCGCCGACTTTTACGAAGGCGGCCAGGAGGCCATGTACAAAGCCATCAACAAGGAGCTGACGTACCCGCCACTGGCCAAGCGCAACCGCGTGCAGGGCGACTGTATCGTCAGCTTTACCCTGAACCCCGACGGCTCAACATCTAACTTTAAGGTGTTGCGCAACGCCGGGGCCGGTACCGGCGAAGAGGCGCTGCGCGTGGCGCAGCTGCTGAAGTTTAAGGCGCCCGGTTTTGGCGTAGATGCCAGCATCCCGATTATGTTTAAACTATAAACTATACAGACATACCTTAACTATGCCTATCGATTTAAGACAAATTGCAGCCGTATCCGGACAGAGTGGCCTTTACCGTGTAATAAAGCCTACACGCACCGGTGTGATTATGGAGAGCCTGGAGGAGAACCCGAAGACAATGGTTGCGCAGGCGCGCCACCGTATGTCGCTGCTTGATGAGATCTCTATCTACACAACCGATGAGGAAGGAACTGTACCGCTTGCAGAGGTCTTCGACCGCGTGCATGAGAAGTATGGCGACAGCCTGCCTCTTGGCGAGAAACCAAGCAACGAGGACTACAAGGAGTTCATGGCCAACGTACTGCCTAACTACGACGACGACCGCGTGTATGTGTCAGACATGAAGAAGCTGGCCACCTGGTACACCATCGTGAAGAAGTACGTAGGTTTCACAGAAGCTGCCGAGCCTGAGGCGCAGTCTGAATCAGAGGCACCAGCTAAGGAATCTAAGAAAAAGAAAGCCTAGTGTAAAAGCCCCCCGGTACCGGGGGGCTTTTTTGTTTCCGGACGTATAGCCGTACCTTTACACTTACCCGCTTCGCTTTTACCGCCCCTGGCAAACAGCAAAGCCCTTGCCCTACAGCCATGCCTTACTCACCAGCCTTACTTGCCGGCACCACCAACCACCTGCAAAGGATATTTGAGGTAGACAACCTGCCCAGCACCGATCTGGAGGCGCTGGAGCACAAGCTGGCCCGTGTGGTGCTCCACCTGCTCCGCTCAGACTTTAACCGCCTGCTGCACATCCTCTACCGCATCGACGTGGACGAGCGCAAGGTGAAAGCCGCCATGGTGGATGCCGATGCGGAGATCATCGCCACCCGCATCTCCCGCCTCATCATCAAACGCGAAATGCTGAAAACCGAAATCCGGCTCAGGTACAGCGGGAGGTAACCCGCGCGCCGCAGAGGCCCCTTGTAAACGCCCCAACTTACCCCTGTGCCCCGGCAAGCCCCCCTTTCCCGAAATACTGCTGCGGCCTTGGCACCGTACTGCAATCAGCAAGGCCTCTGCCTCAGGAGCCGCCGCAGCTGGAACCGCCGCTACAGCCGCTGGCACCGCTCCGCTAAAAAGAAAAAGGCAGAAAGCGCTGCTGCTCTCTGCCTTTTGATGCTGTCTTAATCTAATTCCAGATGTGCGGTGCGGGGTTAACCTACTTCTACTTCGGATTTCAGGTACTCTTCTACTTTATCCACCATCTCTGTGGAGCCAATAATCAGCGGGCATCGCTGGTGCAGCTCCGTTGGCTGCATCTCCATAATGCGCTGGTAACCGTTGGTTGCCTTGCCGCCTGCCTGCTCCACAATAAAGGCCAGTGCGTTGCACTCGTACATGAGGCGCAGCTTGCCGTTTGGCGCCTTAGCGGTAGCCGGGTAAATGTAAATGCCGCCCTTCAGCAGGTTGCGGTGAAAGTCGGCCACCAGTGAGCCAATGTAGCGGGCCGAGTAGCCGCTTTCCTTGCAGTAGTTCACATACTGCTTCACCCCCTCCGGGAAAGAGTTAAAGCTACCCTCGTTAATGGAGTAGGTAGAGCCTGTTTCCGGTGAGGTGATGTTCGGGTGCGACAGGAAGAACTCGCCCAGCGACGGGTCGTAGGTGAAGCCGTTAACGCCGTGGCCGGTGGTGTAGACCATCATGGTGGACGAGCCGTAGATCACATAGCCGGCAGCCACCTGGCGCACGCCCTTCTGCAGGCAGTCTTCCATGGTGCCGTCCGCCCCCTGCTCCGACACACGGCGGTAGATGGAGAAGATCGTACCGATGGATACGTTCACATCGATGTTAGACGAGCCGTCCAGCGGGTCGATGGCCACAATGTACTTGCCCCCGATATTACCGGTTTGGATGATGTCATCTTCCTCCTCAGAAATAATGGTGCAAACTTCGCCACCGTTGCGCAAGGCACGTATGAAGCGGATGTTGGCAATTACGTCCAGCTTTTGCTGGTCTTCGCCTTGTACGTTTTGTTGCCCATAGGCACCAGTCACGTCGAGTAGCCCTGCGCGGTTTATTTCGCGGTTAACGATTTTGGCCGCCAGCGCTATATCGCGGAGTAACTGCGATAGCTCCCCTGTTGCATACGGGAAGGCTTCTTGTTTTCTCATGATAAACCTGTCCAGCGTGGTGCCTACAGGGAGCGCGAGTTTGTCATTCATAAAGATGAGTTTAACCTATAGTTTACAAAAATATCATTTTTAGGCAATATTCCGAACGATGCCTAATTTTACGGTTCATGACACAAGACAGGATAAAAGTATACAAGTTTGGGGGCGCATCGGTCAAGAGCGCCGAGGCGTTCCGCAACCTGGCCCGCATCGTGAAGACGCAGGCCGGCGGACAGCAGCTACTGCTGGTAGTGTCCGCCATGGGTAAGACCACCAATGCCCTGGAGGCGCTGCTCGACCTGGCACACCGGCAGCAGGCGTTTGAGCAGGAGTTTCTGCAACTGAAATCGTATCACCTACAGGTGCTGAGCGAGTTGTTTCCGCAGCAAGGCCACCCGGTGTTCCAGCGGCTGGAGCACCTCTTTGAGCAGCTGCACGCACAGCTGGCGAAAACACTTCCCAACGACAACTTTGATACCGTATACGATCAAACCGTAAGTTTTGGCGAACTTTTATCGTCAACTATCTTGCATTATTTTCTGGAGGAGCAGGATTTACACAACACCCTGATTGACAGCCGGAAGTACATCCAAACCGACAGCACCTGGCGCGAGGCCCGGGTGGACTGGGGCTGGACGGAGCGGCTGATCAGGCGGGACGTGCCCGCCATGCTGCAGGAAGGGCTGGTGGTAACGCAGGGCTTTCTGGGCGGCACCAACAACGGCCTGACGACCACGCTCGGCCGCGAGGGCTCCGACTTCAGCGCCGCCGTGTTTGCCTACTGCCTGGAGGCCGAGGGCATGTACATCTGGAAGGATGTGGAAGGCCTGCTCAACGCCGACCCCAAGTACTTCGCGGATACGGTGTGCTACCCCGAGATCTCTTACCAGGAGACGGTGGAGATGGCTTACTACGGCGCCTCCGTGATCCACCCGAAAACCATCAAGCCACTGGCCAACAAGCAGATTCCGCTCTACGTCAAGTCCTTTCTGAACCCAGAGGGGGCTGGCACCAAAATCTGCAACTGCCGCTTTGAGGTAATCGCTCCGGCCTACATCATTAAGGAGAAGCAGTGCCTGGTGTCCTTCGGCGTGAAGGACTTTACCTTTATCTCGGAGCAGAACCTGGGCACCATCTTCAACGCCCTCTCCGAGCTGCGCATCAAGATCAACCTGATGCAGAACTCGGCCATCTCCTTCTCCATCTGCACAGACTACCACCCTGAGCGCCTGCACCGCCTCATCCAGACGCTGCACGACCAGTTCGTGATCCACTACAACACCGAGCTGCGGCTGTACACGATCAAAAACTACGACGCAGCCAGTATAAACCGCATGATGGCAGGCAAGGCCGTGCTACTGGAGCAGCGCACACGCACCACGTTTCAGTTTGTGAGCCGGTAGGCTGCCAACACCTTACAGCCCGATCTACGCATCGGGCTTTTTCTTGCTTGCGCTAAAACTGTTATCTTAAGGCATTATCAACAGAAACCTAATCATACTATGGAATTTATACTTGTAACGCCCCAGGCGCAGCCGCACGTTGCGCTTATCCAACTCAACCGGCCCAAAGAGCTGAACGCTCTAAACCTGCAGCTGATGAGCGAGCTGCGCGACGCCCTGAAGGAGCTGGACGAGAACGACGAGGTGCGCGCCATCATCATCACCGGCAACGAGCGCGCCTTCGCCGCCGGCGCAGACATTAAGCAGATGGCCGGCAAAACGGCCATCGACATGCTGAACGTGGACCAGTTCTCCACCTGGGACCAGATTCGCAAGACTAAGAAGCCTATCGTTGCCGCAGTGTCCGGCTTCGCCCTGGGTGGCGGCTGTGAACTGGCCATGACCTGCGACATGATCGTGGCTTCGGAGACCGCCCAGTTTGGCCAGCCCGAGATTAAGATTGGCGTGATGCCCGGCGCGGGCGGCACACAGCGCCTGACCAAAGCCATCGGGAAGGCCAAAGCCATGGAAATGGTGCTGACGGGCAGGTTTATATCCGCCGACGAAGCAGAAAAGCACGGCCTGATTAACCGCGTAGTGCCGGTGGAGCTGTACTTGGAGGAGGCCTTTAAACTTGCCGGAGAGATCGCGCGCATGTCGCCGGTGGCGGCAAAGCTGGCCAAAGAGGCTGTGAACCGCTCCTTCGAAACCCACCTGGACGAGGGCCTGCACTTTGAGCGCAAGAACTTCTACCTCTGCTTCGCCTCCGAAGACCAGACCGAAGGCATGAACGCCTTTGTTGAGAAGCGCAAGCCAGAGTTTAAGGGCCGGTAGGCCATTACTTCAGAGTTATGAGTTGAGAGTTAAGAGTTATGAGTTGAGCCTGTGCGGAAGTATAACTCATAACTTTTCACTCTTCACTTTTAACTCTAATCTATCTGTCTTACCTTTGCAGGAACTATTATCAAGTAAGAATCATTCTTAACTGGTATATGCAAAACCTGACCCGAGACGAATTACGACAGCGCCTGTTAACGTGCGGCCTTAAGGCCACGCACCAGCGCATTGTTGTATTCGAAGCGGTAACGGAGCTGCACGGGCACCACCCCACCGCAGAGGATGTGTACCAGCGCCTGAAGCCAGCAAACCCAAGCATCTCGCTGGGCACGGTGTACAAAACTCTGGACACTTTTGCGGAGACAGGCCTGATCCGGCGCGTGTTTTCGGAAGAGGGCAGCAAGCGCTACGATGGCAACACACTGGTGCACAGCCACATTTACTGCAGCAACACCAAGGAGATCGTTGACTTTGATGATCCGGAGCTGGACCAGCTGCTGACCGAGTTCTTCAGCCGCAGAAAGCTCAGCAACTTCGAAGTGAAGGGGTTTTCGGTGCAGCTGTCAGGAAACAAGGTGGAGCCCGAGAAACAAATAAGCATTACACGAGTTTCAAAATAGATTTTTCAAAAACCAAAAACCAATAACAAATGGCAGTATTAGTAGGTAAAAAAGCACCTTCGTTTAAAACAATGGCCGTAGAAAACGGTGAGTTTGTAGAAGACTTTTCACTGGAGCAGTACCTTGGCAAGAAGCACGTAATTTTCTACTTCTACCCAATGGACTTCACTTTTGTGTGCCCAACTGAGATCATCGCCTTCCAGGACAGAATGGAGGAGTTTGAGCGCAAAGGTGTAGCGGTAGTAGGTTGCTCTACTGACACGCACTTCTCTCACTTCGCATGGCTGAACACTCCGCGCGAGCAGGGTGGCATCGAGGGCGTTAACTACCCGCTTGTAGCTGACGCTGCAAAGACTATCGCACAGAACTACGACGTGCTGGCTGGCCACTACGAGTACAACGAAGAAGGTGAAGTTACTTTTGTAGGTGATCCGGTTGCTTACCGTGGTCTGTTCCTGATCGACAAAGAAGGTATCGTACGCCACCAGGTAGTAAACGACATGCCGCTGGGCCGCTCTATCGACGAGGCGCTGCGCATGGTGGATGCCCTGCAGTACTTCGAGGAGAAAGGCGAAGTTTGCCCTGCAAACTGGGAAGAAGGTAAAGAAGGTATGCAAGCTACAAAAGAAGGCGTATCTAGCTACCTGTCAGCTAACGCAGCTCACTAAGCACCAGCTTCTAGTATAAAACAGAAAAGCCCCGGCAGTAGCTGGGGCTTTTTGTTTTTAAGGTAGCGGTGATGTACAAAAAGCCAGGAGTGGCTAGATAAGAGCTTAACTTACCCTTCACTTTTTTGAAAGAACGTCACCCTGACTTTGTGCTACTTTAAGAGGAGCACATCCCGATTGGAAATTGGGTTGCAAACGACTTCTTTAAGTACTGGTACACGCAGACGTACAACAACTTCTGAAACCGGATAGCTACTGCTCTACAAAGGGAGGCCCTTACACCCTCTGCAAGAGCAGCGTCAGGATGCGCGGTATGCTGGTGCGGTCGTTGTCGTCGAAGTACTCGTTTAGGTCTATCAGCTTCAGGCCATGCTGCTTGGCGGCCTGCACAAAGTCAGATACGTGGTGGGTGTAGCACGCCACCTCCTGCCTCCCCTGCTCCGTATCGAAGCGGGCTTTGGTGCCGCTGTACTGCTTAAAAGGGTGCAGTTCGCCAATGTATACGTGCCCGCCGTGCCTTAACACTGCGGCTGTTTTTCTGAAGATATGCTCCAGGTCTGCGATGTGCTCCAGCACCAGGCTAAAACTGACCAGGTCGTAAGGCTGCGTGGCAAAGCTCCAACCCTGAGTGATGTCGGCCTGCACAAACGTAGCCTTGTTAGAGTTCACCTTCTTCTTTGCCCGCTCCAGCATCTCCTCCGACAGGTCTACGCCTGTAACGTGCTGTGCCTTTCGCACCAGCCACTCCGTGTTTTTGCCCGTGCCGCAGCCAACCTCCAGGCAAGACTCAAACCCTATGCCTGCCAGTGTGGCGCGCAGCGCTACCGCCTCCAGATCGCGGGTGCGGTTCTTGTTGGTGTCGTATTGCGATGCCCAACTGTTGTAGGCTTGCTGTATACTCATAGTTCTTTCAACATCCAGATGGTGCAGGCATAGTGGCCGGAGTTGCCGAGTGCGTTCGGCAAAGGCCTAAAGCCTGCTTTTTCATACATAGATACGGCCCTGGCCAGTTCCGGGAACGACTCTAAGTACAGCTGCTTGTATCCGAGCTCCCGGGCCGCCGCTATACTTTGCTGCATCAGCTTGTTGCCAACGCCCTTGCCCCGGGCACTGGCGGCAAGGTAAAACTTCACCAGCTCTGCACAGCCCTCCGGCAAGCCCTCTGTAGGGTAAACGCCGCAGCCGCCTAGTAGCACACCGTTTTCTTCTGCAACAAAATAGGCGCTGGCAGCGCGCTCGAACAGCTGGTACAAAGCATCTGTGGTTGGGTCTGTGTATACCGTGCCGGGCTTGTCGATCTTAAACTCTCTGAAAACCGTGCGAATCAGCGATGCCAGGGGCTCGTTGTCGGCAGGTTGGATGGGGCGGATAGTGAGGGCCATACATTTATACTTTGGGCGGTAAGCTACTCAAAACTGCTTTGGTTCGAGGTTCCGCTGTGCTCAATTTTATACTTCGCTCTCCGTTAGCCTCTCCGCAAGGGCAGGCTGCAGCACCTGAAGGAGCCGCCGGTGGCCGGGGCCGCATCAAAGGTTATTTCCGTCACCTCTATACCCGCCTTCCGGATCTCGTCGTTGATCGGTTTGCACAGCGGATGGTCGCGGCTGATGATGCGGTCCTGCGAAAGCGACAGGATGTTGGTGGCCAGCTCCCGCTGCTGCGCCTTGTTTACCCGGATCAGGTCGTAGTTATTCAGGATTTCACGAGGCACCTGCTTAAAGCCTTCCTCATAGATAAGGGCGGTTCTCTCCCCCACCGGGTTAAACATACAGTCCAGGTGCAGCACGTTCTCGCCTTCTGCCAGCGAGCGGGCCTCAATGGGCACGATGTTAAACTCATTGCCGAACTGCTCCTGCAGAAACGCCACGCCTTCCGGGTTTGTGCGCTGCGACACGGCCACAAAGAGGTTCCCTTTGTCGATCAGGATGTCGCCTCCTTCTATAAAGCAGGTGGGCGAGTCGGGGATGATGATGTTCGGCTCATCGTCGGGGATGGCGTGCAGGTACCGGAAAATGCCGGCGCTCTCGTAACGGCGGCTTCGCTTCACCATGTTGCAAAGCAGAAACTTATCGCCGATCACCATGCCGATATCGCGCGGGGTGAGCTGGTCGTACACAAACCGGCCCACATAGTCCGGCACCAGCACTTCCACGCCTGCGTCTGTCAGTACTTTCCTGAAGCTGTCGAACTCCTCCTTCAGCTGGTTGCGCTGGGGCAGGCCGCTTTTCTGGTCCTCGTTTACCAGCTCCGCATAAGCCGGCGACTCATTATAGTTTTCGTACCTCCCGATAATTACCTTTTGCAGCGGGTCTGTCTCGCTGTGTTGCTGAATCATGCTATCCTCTTAAATTTGTACTACCTGCTGGCCGTGCCACAGGTGCAAAAATAAGGCCTAAAACCGGATTTGTTCTAGTTTTAAGGTTTCAGCAGGTACAGCGCGCCAACATTGCCAAGGAGATTACTGCCGGCTGGGCGGAGCGGGTGCTTCGGGACTGGCAGGCTTCGTTCCGGTGTTTCAGACAAACTTCCTGATGTTCATCATAACCCCCAAATGGAGCGCTTCGTGGTAATTGTTAAACTGTATGGCATCCGTTAGCGAGGCTACGTAAAAGCCCGTGCCTGTCATCCGTTCTTTGTAGGTAACGAACTTTCCGGCGTAGTAATCTGCTTTTGTTTGCGCTACCAAAGAGATCAAAAGCTCCTTTAGCTCCGCCACCTCTTCCTGCGAGGTAGCGGCAGTGGGTCTTGTGCCCGGCTTGTACAGCTCAAACAGCGCATCAGGCACATACCCCGGCAAGCCGGAAGACTTGTACACCAGGGCTTGCTGCGCCACAATGATGTGACCTATGTTCCAGATCAGGTTGTTACTGAACCCCTCCGGCACCTTGTTGAGTTGCTCTAAAGTATACTTGCTTAGAAAGTCCAGGTATAAGTTTCTGCTGGTTTCCCAAATCTTGAAGGCTGATTCCATTTGGTTGATGTTTGATGGAGGTGTGGTTAATGTTTCTTGGCTAAGCTGAGGCATCAACTTAAGTCTGCGCTTTATTTCCTGAATGTGATTCTTTCGCTACTCCTAACAAGATATTACTTCGGGTTGTAAAGTAAAGCTTAACTCTGTCTCCGATTCCAAAACTATTATATTCATCTTCTTCCACACATACTCTTCGCTTATCTATAACTAAAAAGCACTCGATAAGCTTTGGTTGTGAGCAGGAATCAGCACCAGGATTACCATGCCACCCCCAGTTGGTATTTGTAGATTTATCTGTTACTTGCCCAGAGTATATTCTTTTTGAATCGCTTCTCAAGTCCTTTAGGTAGTCGCTGATTGCATGAAACAAGAAGGCTGCAAATCCAGAGACAGCGGTTAGAAGCAAAACAGTGACTGCTGCACCCTTTTCGACTGGAAGATTATCTTTCTTTTGAACAAAGATGATAGCAGCAGCGATTAGAACAGACAAGATAATTCCGTTAGCTAAATAGCTTACTACAACTTGCCTCATTTCAAGCTTTACTCTGCGCTTATCAGCACCACTTAATTTTTCTATTCTATCATTTTTTATGACAGATAACGTCTCTGCTATAAGGTGGCATAGCTAACTTATAGGTTTTGTTGGGAGATGTGATTCTTTTATTTACTTCTAATCATTAAATCTCCAGAGTCTTCGAACTCCATCCTCGTTGGAAAGCACTAAAGAATCTTCGTCCGCTTTTATTACTCTTGCCTTAAAGAAGGGAATATTATCTTCCATATAGATTAGAGTGTCATTTCTGAATTCGTATTTCAGATATTCATATGAGTCTACAAATAATATTGAATCTTCATCGATTCTAAAGCTTGCGTTTTCAGTTTCTCCTGAAGTCCATATACCTTTTATATCTTCTTTGGTAAATAAAGGCTGGGCACCCGAATGTTGTGATTCAACTGCTGGAGAAGAAGTGTTAGCATGAGGTTGAGCAACGGATTCTTTCTCGCTCTCTTTCACACTACAGCTTATCAAAAGCAACACTAAGAAAACAGTGTATATGTTCTTCATTAATTAATTCTTATACCTCCCAACTAGCTGCTAAACGTAACAACCCACGCTTCTCCTACCAAATATAGCAGATAACAGCAACTCACCAAGTCAACAAAGTCTCCCGCCCCACAAACTACCCCTCCTTTGCCAACTATCCCTCCGCAAAGCGCTATATTTGCAGCAGAACCAGACACTCGCAGGAGCTGCGCGCACCGCGAGGTCTTTGTAAAGAAGTATAAATTTGAAGTTACTCTACGACATCGGCCTGAAGGCTTACAGTACGGCCATTGCCCTGGCGGCCCCTTTTAACGAGAAGGCGAAGCTGATGCGGCAGGGGCGCGAGGGGCAGTTCGAAAAGCTGCAGCAGGCCCTGCAGCAGAACCAGGCGCCGCTGGTGTGGTTCCACTGTGCCTCGCTGGGCGAGTTTGAGCAGGGGCGACCGGTGATAGAGGCCTTTCGGGAGACATTCCCAACGTACAAGGTACTGCTGACCTTCTTTTCTCCTTCCGGCTACGAGGTGCGCAAAAACTACGCGGGTGCCGACTATATCTTCTACCTGCCGCTGGACAGCGCCTCCAACGCCAAGCGGTTTCTGGACATCACCAGACCGAAGCTGGCGGTGTTCGTGAAGTATGAGTTCTGGCATTATTACCTGCAGGAGCTACAGCAGCGAAGTATACCGGTGCTTTCCATCTCTGCTATTTTCCGGCAGGAGCAGGTGTTCTTTAAGCCCTACGGCGATTTTTACCGTCGCATTCTGCGCCGCTTCACCCACATCTACACCCAAAACCAAACCTCGCTGGAGCTGCTGCACCGTATACACATCAGCAACGCAAGTATAGCCGGCGACACCCGCTTCGATAGGGTGCTGCAGACGGCCGCTTCGGTGAAGACCATACCCTTGGTAGAGGCTTTTGCGGCCGGGCAGGAGGTGTTTATGGTGGGCAGCAGCTGGCCTGCGGATGTAGAAGCGCTGCTGCCGCTGATCCAGAAGTATAAAGCAGGTATAAAGTTCATCATCGCGCCGCACGAAGTAAATGAGGCAAGTATAAGCACCGTGATGCAGGCTCTGGGCAAAGGAGCCGTGCGCTTCTCCCAAACCTCTGCGGCAGACGCGGCCAGGTACCAGGTGCTGGTGATCGACAACATCGGCATGCTCTCCTCGCTCTACAGCTACGGCACCTACGCCTACATTGGCGGGGCCTTCGGCAAGGGGCTGCATAATACACTAGAAGCCGCCGTGTTTGGGCTGCCGCTGTTCTTCGGGCCGAAGTATGACAAGTTTCAGGAGGCAAAGGACCTGGTAGCGTTGGAATGTGCCTTTCCGGTGCAAAACGCGGAGGAGCTGCTGCAGGCTTTCGGGCGGGTGCACGCAACACCGGGGCTGCGGCAAAGTATAACTCACAAAGAAAAAGATTACGTACAAAAGCAGGCTGGCGCCACGGCTACCATCATGGCCGATGTGAAACAGCTGCTGAAATAGACCGGATGAAAGGAGTAGTAGTAAAATCGACGGGGTCGTGGTACCTGGTGCGCGACGAGGAAGGCAATTTGCACCGGGCTCGCCTGCGCGGTAAGTTTAAGATAAAGGGCCTGAAGGTGAGCAACCCGCTGGCCGTGGGCGACCGCGTGGAATTTGAAGTGGAGCAGACGGGCGAGGACACAGCCGTGATCTTCAAGATCGAAGACCGGGAGAACTACATTATCCGCCAGAGCACGCACAAAACCGCCTACTCCCACATTATTGCCGCCAACTTAGACCAGGCCCTGCTCATTGTAACGCTGGTGTCGCCGCGCACCTCCTTTGGCTTTATAGACCGCTTTTTGGTAACAGCGGAGGCCTATGACATACCGGCAACGCTTATCTTCAACAAAACAGACCTCTACGACGAGGACGTGATGGACTACCAGCGCCAGATCAGCCACATGTACGGGCAGATCGGCTACCCGAGCCTGGCGGTATCGGCCAAGACCAACGAGGGCGTTGAGGAAATGCGCGCGCTGCTGCAAGGCAAAACCACGCTCCTCTCCGGCCACTCCGGTGTGGGGAAGTCGACCCTCATCAACCTGCTGGTGCCGGACCTAGCGCTCAAAACCTCCGAAATCTCTGACTTCTCCGACAAAGGCGTACACACCACCACCTTTGCCGAGATGTTTGAGGTGGACCAGGACACGTTCATCATCGACACCCCCGGCATTAAAGAACTGGGCATTGTGGATATCCCGGCGGCGCAGCTGGGCCACTACTTCCCGGAGATGCGCGAGCGCATGAACCAGTGCCGCTTTAACAACTGCACCCACTTTAACGAACCGGGCTGCGCTGTGATAGAGGCTGTGCGCCACAACGATATTTCCCTGAGCCGCTACGAAAGCTACCTGAGCATGCTGCACGGCGGCGACAACCGGAAGTAAGGCTAAGATACTTTTTCAGATAAAACAGGAGAGGCGCAACATGTTGCGCCTCTCCTGTTTTATCTCTGCCAGCTGCCCTCTGCGCGGCTGCCGCACACACTGTGCCTGCCCCTGTGTATGCCGCCCGCGGTAAGGCGCTCAGTTTAACCAATCCCCACCTGCACCGTTACATGATTTTATACTTCTTGAAACCTAACCATCAGATACCATGAAACTTGACAACGCCAATATCCTGATCACAGGCGGCACGCTGGGCATCGGGCATGCCACGGCCAAGCTGCTCATAGAGAAGGGCGCCAACGTAGCCATTACGGGCCGCGACGAGAAACGCACCCACAAAGCCGCTCGCGACATAGGGGCCATGCCCATCACCGCCGACGTCGCCAACCCCTACGATGTAAAGCGCACCTTTAAGACCTTTATGGACGAGTACGGCCGGCTGGATGCACTCATTAACAACGCCGGCGTCGGCACGCGAAAGCTGGTCGAGGAGCTGACGGTGGAGGACTTTCAGGAGGTGTACAGCGTGAACGTGTTCGGGGCCGCCATGATGGCCGCGCGGGCAGCAGAGATCTTCAAAAAGCAAAAGCACGGCAACATCATCAACATCGGCTCCACGGCGGCGCTGAACGGCTACGCGGGCGGCTCCGTTTACGCCTCCTCCAAGGCCGCGCTGCGTAGCATGACGCAGAGTTGGCAGGCCGAGCTGCGCAAGTACAATGTGCGCGTAATGCTGATCAACCCAAGCGAGGTAACCACGGCCTTCGGGCAGCAGGACCGCCGGGAGCGCGATAGCGAGCCGAACAAACTGCGGGGCGAGGAGATTGCCTGGGCCATCAAGAGCGCGCTGCAAATGGACAGCCGCGGCTTTATACCGGAGCACTCCGTCTGGGCCACCAACCCTTTCTAAGCTCCCGCGGTGGGCACAAAAAAAGGCAGGCACTGTACAGCGCCTGCCTTTTTTGCATAGCCGCTTTGGCGGCAGTCTATTTCTTCGTGATCAATACTTTGCCAATCACATGAATCACCCCGTTCTCGCTCTCCACGTTAGGCTGCAGTACTTCGGCGCCGTTAATCATCACCTTCTCTCCCTTCTTGGATACCTTCAGCTGCTCTCCTCCTACCGTTTTAAGGGTGGCGCCGTCCTTTAGCTCGCTTACCGTTAGCCTGCCGGCCACCACGTGGTTGTTCAGGATCTCCTTCAGGCGGGCTTTGTTCTCAGGCTGCATCAGCTCTTCCAGCACCCCATCCGGCAAGGCCTCAAAGGCATCGTTCTCTGGCGCAAACACGGTGTAAGGGCCGGTCGCGTTTAAGGCATCCACCAGCTCCGCCCTGCGGAGTGCAGCGGCCAGCGTGCTCAGCTCATAGTTGGAGGTGATGTTCTCCACCACCAGCTGGGTCGGCATCATTTCATGTCCACCTATATCCGGGTCCGTAGCAGTCAACTCCACCTCTTCGGTTCCTCCTTCTGCCTCTCCTTCACCGGCTTGCCGGCCAGGAGTAGTTGGGTTCGTCATTTTGGCGTCTGTCTGCGCCCCCGGGTTTGGCTTGGTTTCTTCCTGTAGTTCGTTTTCAGCGTTGTCAGGCCCGGTGCCGCAACTTACGAGTGCTACACTAAAGCACATCGCCAGGGCATAGGCCATTATCTTCATTTTTTTCATAGTTTGATTTGTTGTGCTATCCTACATAACTAAACAGGCCCGCCACGCCAGCCAAACAGCCGGAGCAAAGCGTGCCTTATTGCTCTCTTAAACTATAATTTACGTACTTTTGTTATCTATATTGATTTTTAAGCTAAACTGTACCCACAATGAGAACTGCAGACATCCATACTGCCAAAGGCGTAATGAAAGTGGAGTTTTATGAGAAAGACGCTCCTAAAACCGTAGATAACTTTATAAAGCTGGCAAAAGAGGGCTTCTACGACGGCCTGACTTTCCACCGTGTCATTCCTGACTTCGTTATCCAGGGTGGTTGCCCTAACACCCGCGAGGGTGCCAAAGGCGCTCCGGGCACCGGTGGCCCCGGCTACAAAATCGACTGCGAGCTGACAGGTGAGAACCAGTACCACGACCGCGGTGTGCTGAGCATGGCGCATGCCGGCCGCAACACAGGTGGTTCGCAGTTCTTTATCTGCCACAGCCGCAAAAACACAGCCCACCTGGACCGCAACCACACCGTTTTCGGTAAAGTAGTGGAAGGCGAGGACGTGATCGACCAGATCAAAGCCAACGACCGCATCGAAAAGATTGTAGTGAACGAGGCTTAAGCAACCGCGCTACCGTTTTTTTATATCACAAAAGCCAGCCACACGGTGTGTAGCTGGCTTTTGCTTTTCAGGCATCTACAGATGGCTTAGCACAAAGGCTACCAGAAAGCCCAGCACCGTGATCAGCCCCGTCATGTTATGTGCCTGCTCAAACGCTTCGGGTATCATGGTGTCGGAAACCATGGCCAGTATGGCACCGGCAGCCAACGCGGTGGTAGCGGCAATAACATCATCGGGCAAACCACTAAACACAGTATAGCCCGCCAGCGAGGCAAAGCCCAGTATAAGCGCTATACTTCCCCAGACACCGAAGATGTAAGCCTTAGACCTGCCGGCGTTCTTCATGCCCACCGCACTTGATAAACCTTCCGGAACGTTAGACAGGCAAACCGCGATGAGTGCGACCATACTTACAGCGCCTCCGGCAATCATGCTAATGCCTATCACCATAGCCTCTGGTATGCCATCAATCAGAGAGCCAATGGCAAGGGCCATACCGCTGCCGCTTTCTTCCGACTCCGACGGCTGCTGTTTTCCTGAGCGCTTGCGGTGTTTGGCCCCCTGCTTTGCCAGTACCCAGTTGGCAAACGTGTAGATAGCCGCACCTGCCAGAAAACCGACCACGGTCGCATCAAAGCCACCGCGTTCGTAGGCCTCCCCCATCAACTCAAAGCTTAAGGCCGACACCAGCACACCACTGCCAAAAGCCATGATACCTGCCACTACACGCTGCTTTATCGGCACAAAACAACCTGTAACCGCACCCACTACTAAGGCTAAACCTGCCAATAATCCGTATAACCCTGCCTGTAGCCAAAGTGGTATCATGCTGTATGTGTGTTGTAACGGTGATAGATGCTGACTTGTACGGTTACCCGGGCTGGTAGTTAGCTGCAGGAGAAACAGCCCAAACATGAATTATGCTGCTAAAAATAGAATATTTAAAACAGTTTACCGGATACAAGCCTAATTATGCTTAAATTTACCTAACAACTGTTCGGCACCTATAAAGGGGATATCTGCTTTGCCTGCCCCGGCTTTGGGAGGTGCCAGGTTTATGTGTATCATCTTAATATACTGTTAGAGAGGGACAAGTACTCGTGCTTGCCTCCGCCGCTACTACTGCGTATGAAGAAACTCGCTTTACACTGGCAAATTCTGATCGGCATGGCCCTGGGCGTGCTATGGGGAATGCTGGCCAGCTACCTCGGCCTCGTTGAATTCACCTCAGACTGGGTGAAGCCCTTCGGCACCATCTTTATTAACCTGCTTAAGCTGATTGCCGTGCCGCTGGTGCTGGTGTCGCTCATTACCGGGGTCTCCAGCCTCAGCGATGTGAGCCGCCTCTCGCGCATCGGCTCCAAGACCATCGGCATTTACCTCATGACCACGGTGGTGGCCGTGGTGCTGGGCCTGGTGCTGGTGAATGTGTTTGAGCCGGGCAAGGCCTTCTCGCCGGAGAAGCGCGAGGAGTTTAAGGAGCAGTTCGCCTCCACTACGGTTGAAAAATCTTCGGACGCGGCAGCTGTGGAACAGCAAGGGCCATTGCAGCCCCTCATCGATATTGTGCCGAGCAACATTTTTGGCTCCCTTACCACCAACAGCGCCATGCTGCAGGTTATCTTCTTTGCCCTGCTCTTCGGCGTTGCCCTCATCATGATTCCCGCTGACAAGGCCCAGCCCGTCAACGACTTCTTCGAAGGCGTGAACCTGGTCATACTCCAGATCGTGGACCTGATTATGGCCACGGCCCCTTATGGCGTGTTTGCGCTGCTGGCGGGGCTGGTGGTGGAGTTTGCCGGCGACGACCCGGGCGCCGCCGTAGAGCTGCTGCTGGTGCTGGGCTACTACTGCATTGTAGTGATTGTGGGCCTGGCCTTGATGATCTTCGTGGTGTACCCGCTACTGGTGACAACGGTAGGCAAAACAAAGTATAAATCGTTTTTCAAAGGCATTTTCCCGGCGCAGATGCTGGCTTTCTCCACCTCCTCCAGCGCCGCGACGCTGCCGGTAACCATGGAGTGCGCCGAGCAGAACCTGGGCATCAACAAAGAGATCACCAGCTTCGTCCTGCCGCTGGGCGCTACCATTAACATGGACGGCACAAGCCTTTACCAGGCCGTGGCCGCTGTGTTCATCGCGCAGGCTTACGGCATTCAGCTGGACATCATGGCCCAGCTCGGCATTGTCATGACGGCGACCCTGGCCTCTATCGGGGCCGCGGCCGTGCCCGGAGCAGGCATTGTGATGCTCGTGATCGTACTGCAGCAGGCAGGCATCCCGATCGAGGGCATTGCCCTGATACTTGCCCCGGACCGGATTCTGGACATGCTGCGCACGACCGTGAACGTAACCGGCGATGCCACCGTGTCAATGATGGTGGCCCGCACCGAGGGCCAGCTGCACCCGCCTAAAGAGACAACAGCAGTATAGCATATAAGAACGCCCCCAGCGCAAAGGCCCAGTAGCGGCTTTTGCGCTCCTCGGGCAACTCTTCCTTCAGCACGTTAAGTATAACGCCCCCTCCCACGAAAGACAGCACCAGCACCACCAGCGTGTGCGATACCGTTACCAGGTAGCCTGTGCCCCACCCTGCTACCAGCGCCAGCACTAAAAGCCAGCGGCCATACTTCCGGTAGCGGTCATGGTGATGCTCCTGCAAACCGAAGTCGTTCACGACAAAATGCAGCGCCATGGCGATTGAAAACAGCACCAGTTGCTGCAGCGGCCCCTCCTCCCGGGTAAAGAGAATGTAGCCGATCAGGGCGTTGTAGATGGCAAAGGAGGCCATGTGCACCCAGAAAAGGCCGGGAGGCGGCTTGTTATCGACTTTCTTCTCTTTCTGCTCCTCTTTAGCGGACACCATTTTCCGCTCCAGCCCATAAAACACGCTCAGCCCAATCAGGGCCATAATGTAGACGTGGTGCCGCAGAAAACCCTCCCCGACAAAGGCCTCCTCCACGTGCTCCTGCCCCTCGCTTAGCTCCGGGAACAGGTGCAGAAACACGTAGGCTACCGACACACCGCCGGCTACCGACAGCCACACGCTACGCGGCACCCCCGCCAGAAACCGTAGGCGGGTGCCAAAGAAATGGATAAGTGCCAGCACCAACACCGGCCAGATAGATACATGATGCTCCATAGGCAAGGGTACTATCCTTTTCAGCTTAGGGTTATCCAAGGCCCCCTTTTACGCCCGCCCTGGCCTGGGGAGGCTTCCGCAGCAGGTACTGCCTCCGGCACTCACTCCAAACTCAGGGCAGGCTAAATTTTTCGAGCACGCACCCACTTTGTATCACTATATCTTCTTATATTTATACTACCAAGCAGCAGCAGGCGAGATCCGGCAACTGCCCGTGTGTGAACGACAAGAGAGGCGGCATAGCCACGCAGCCGGATGCTGTTGCTGCACATCAGAATAAAAGCATTTGTTTACGATTGTGCGGCGGGCCAGCAACCACCTTACATCAGACAGCTTTAGCAAAATGACCTGTGAAAAACACCTTCCTTCTTTTCGCCGCCTTACTGGCTTTAAACTCATGTGATACCCCTAACCAAGAAACAATGGACTCCGAAAACGTAAAGCTGGTAAACCAGTACTTTGAGCACTTCAACAACCATGATTGGGAGAAGATGGCGGACATGTACACAGAAACCGCAGAGTTTAAAGACCCCTCCCTGGGCCCGGGGATCGTAAGGCAGACACGGGCACAGACGGCTCAGAAGTACAGCGAGCTAAACGGGGTGTTCCCGGATTTGCAGGACAGGGTGGTACAGCTGTACCCTTCAGGGGAGAAACACGTGGTTGTGGAGTTCGTATCGAGCGGCACTGCACCGGATGGCTCAGCCTTTGAGCTGCCCATCTGTACCATTTTCACTGTGGAGAACGGAAAGATCACGAAAGACTTTACCTACTACGACAACTTTGAGGAGTAATAGAAATAAGCACACGCACCTGTCCCACTCCGGTAGAAACACAGCTCTGCCAGTGGGCAGGCGGTTGCGCGCCACGCTATCCCATCCATAAATTTACCCCATAACCACATGAAACAGCTTATCCTCCTGCTCACTTTTACGCTCCTCTCCACCTACGGCTTTTGCCAGGGCAAGTACTTCTTTGGTGCAGGGGCAGGCGCTGTCTTCACGACAGACAACGGGCTCCCTGCCAAAGCCGGAGCCAGCTTCAGCAACAAGGCAGGGGTTGTTTTTCCGGCCCAGCTGGGGGTGTACATCAGCGAGAAGAGCAGGGTACGCCTGGAACTGACAAGTATGAAACTGCGCTCTGAGCTCGACTACGGTTACAGCACCTTGCACCCCGACCCTTTGATACCCAGCCAAACAGAAGTAACCGTTAAAGCACAGGGGGTACACCTTAACTATGACCACCGCGTAGCCGGCACAGGAAAGCTGGAGGTGTTTGCCGCTGCAGGCGCTCGCGCCTTGTTTGCCAGCAGTAAAAAGGAAGAAACCACCTACGGAGACGGCCGCAGCGAAAAGACCTCGCTGCTGGTCCGTGACTACTGCCAAAACGTGTTTGGAGTGGGGGCAGGTGCTGTAGCCAAGTACAACCACACTCCCCACCTCGCCATTACCCTCACCCCGGACTACATGTATTACTTCGGCAGCTTTAACAAAGGCGGCGGTAAGCACCTGCAGCTTCTGCAACTCTCCCTCGGCGTTGAGTGCCGGCTGTAACGCAGGCAGTGTAGCTTTCAGGTGTTTCCGTTTGGTAAAGAATGTACAGGTTTTTCACGCAGGAGGCCTTCGCCACAGCGCCCCTTCATGCACAGGACAAGTTAAACCTCTGTGGCTACTGACGCTGTAAAGCTTATCGAGTGCAACATTTGAGCAAACACAAGGCTTTTAGAGCAGATAAGGCAGCTCCCGGGCAATGGGTTTCACAGAGAGTTTGGGGAAGCTTTCCGACCATACGGCTCACCTTGCTTCACCTGCTGGCGTCTGGCTGGACCTGGCTGCACCGCTGAAAAGGAATCCCTTATGTAGCGCCTCCTGCTGACTGGCCAACCGATTACAGCCCAATAGGGCAGGAATGTACCTGCCAGTGTATACGCTAGTACACACGCTTGCCAAGTATAGCGTTTATACCTGGCAAAGGGCCGCCGTTTACCGTATGGGTTACACGTATAAAAGCAAAACCACAGGCCTGGAGGAAGAGCGTTGAGCACCGGCCGGGCATAGGTAGCACACATAACCACTGCACCCATGGACTACAGAAGTTTTAAGGCAAGCCTGCAGCACGATGCTCCCCCACCGGAGACCTCAGTGTACCTGCAGGCGCTGTGGCACGAGGCAAAAGGAAACTGGGACCAAGCACACGCCACGGTCCAGGACCTCCCCGACCAAACCGCCGCCTGGATACACGCCTACCTGCACCGCCAGGAGGGCGACACGTGGAACGCCGACTACTGGTACCGCAGAGCCGGCAAACACAGACCAGCCCTTACGCTGCAAGAGGAATGGGAGCAAATCGCAAGAGAACTACTTGGCAGGTAAAAGAAAAAGGCAGGAGTATTAACAACTCCTGCCTTTTCTAAAGTATAACTCGAGACGCAGCACTCGATTAATAGTCTTCATCCTCCTCATCACCGAAGCTGGGCATGGTAAACATCCCGCTGAGCAGGTCTTTGAACTGAAGGCCTGTGCTGAGGCGGTTTTTACTGAGCTGGCTGTGCTCGGCCAGGCCGTGCAGGGCAAACTCCATCATAAACAGCTTTTCGTCGCCTTTGGCATCGGGCTGTTGCTTCTCTACCAGCTCTGCCAACCCCGGCACACGTTGCAGGGCCTTTTTATAGTCTCCGCTGGCGGCATCGTTCAGGATATCGATGGCGTTTCCGTCGCCGAACCAGTCGGTGATCTTCTTGTACGGGTTGCCCTGCTTTAACTTCTTGGCCTTGTCCGGGTCCGGGAAGTAATGCAGGAACTGCGTGCGGATGGCTTTGCCCATCAACACCTGCGCCACATGCCCGGCTCCCTCCTGCTCTCCTTCATACACTAGCTCTACCTTACCTGTTACTGCAGGTATGGTGTTGAGAAAGTCTGCTATCCGCACGTAAGTTTGGCGCTCGCCATTCAGCAAGGCACGGCGCTCGGCCGCACTCAGCAGGTTTTCGTAGGCAGAGATCGTTAAACGGGCCGACACGCCGCTCTTTGCGTCCACATACTCGCTTTCGCGCGCCTCAAAGGCCACCTGCTCTATCAGGTCGCCGATGATGTCGTTGGTCTGCACCAGCTCCCCTTGCCCGGCCTTTACCTTTGCCTCCTGCTGTGTAATCTTCTTGCCCGTCTCAATCGATTTAGGGTAGTGGGTGATGATCTGGGAGTCAATCCTGTCTTTAAGCGGCGTTACGATGGAGCCACGGTTGGTATAATCCTCCGGGTTGGCCGTGAACACAAATTGGATATCCAGGGGCATGCGTACTTTAAAGCCGCGGATCTGGATATCGCCCTCCTGCAGAATGTTGAACAGCGCCACCTGTATGCGCGCCTGCAGGTCGGGCAGCTCGTTGATCACAAAAATGCCGCGGTGCGAGCGCGGGATCAGGCCGAAGTGAATCACGCGCTCATCGGAATACGGCAGCTTGAGGGTAGCCGCCTTTATCGGGTCGGCATCGCCGATCAGGTCCGCCACCGACACATCGGGCGTGGCCAGCTTTTCGGTGTAGCGCTCGGAGCGGTGCATCCACCCGATAGGCGTATCGTCGCCGTGCTCCTGCACCATGTCTTTGGCAAAGCGCGAGAGCGGGTGCAGCGGGTCGTCGTTCAGCTCGGAGCCCTGCACCACGGGGATATACTCGTCCAGCAGGTCTATCATCTGGCGGGCAATACGCGTTTTGGCCTGCCCGCGCAGGCCCAGCAGGTTTACGTGGTGCATCGAAAGTATGGCCCGCTGCATATCCGGAATCACCGTTTCCTCATAGCCCCAGATGCCGGGGAATATCTCCTCCTTGTTCTGCAGCTTTTTGATGAGGTTGCGGCGCAGCTCCTGCTTTACGCTCTCCGGTTCATAGCCAGCGGCTTTTAACTGGCCTAGGGTTTTTATCTGTTGTAGTTTCTCAGCCGGAATTTCTCTGTAGTTCATGTATCAGTTCTCATTTACCGGTTAGCGTGTAACCGACATTCGTGAAAGTATAAATTTGGTAACCTGCCTGCATGTTTTGTACGGAAGCAGCGGGAGTTTAGTCGGAGGCGGTGAGGCGCTGGCCTGCCCAAGGCCGGTATAGCAGCCACTGCCATGCCTGCCGCAGCACCTCCCCCAGCACCAGTACCTCCGCCACCTGCGGCACCACGGATACCACCACGTGCTCCAGGTGTAAAGTATAGCCTAGCTCACCGTTGCCGGAAAGACGCCAGATGCTGTACTCAAACACAATCCAGCACACAACGGCAAGTATAATCAGCAGCGTTACGATAAACGCGGAGCCAACCACCTGCTGCAGCGCCCGCAGCCAACGCCCCTGCCCCGGCTGCACGGCACTTTCCACGCCCCGCACCAGCACATAGGTACCCAGCTGGAACAGCAGGAAAAGCCCCAGCAGCACCAGCCCCGGCAGCTCGGTAAACGCATAAAGTATAGCGCCTCCCGAGGCCAGGAGCGCTGTGCAGAGCTGCACCAGCAGGTACGGCAGTATGATGGAAAGGGCACGTTTCATGGCGGGTCGGGTCACGGGCGGTACGGGTTCAGGCAAAGCACCCGGTAAGGTTCTCTAAAAGTTCTTCCTGCGGTTCTGCTTGTAGTCCCGGAACACCATGTGGCCCAAGCCCTTCAGGCTGCTGTAGTACGCCTGCCCGTTGTTCACCTTGGTAAACTCATCCACAAACTGCTGCAGGTAAGGGTCAGAGGCGATCATGAAGGTGGTGATCGGAATCTTGATCCGGCGGCACTGGGCTGCCAGGTTCAGCGTTTTGTTCACCACTTTGCGGTCCAGCCCGAAGCTGTTCTTATAGTAGCGCAGCCCTTCCTTCAGGCAGGTTGGCTTGCCGTCGGTGATCATGAAGATCTGCTTGTTCTGGGTTTTCCGCTTGCGCAGGATGTCCATCGCCAGCTCCAGGCCGGCCACGGTGTTGGTATGGTACGGCCCCACCTCCAGGTATGGCAGGTCTTTCACCTCAATCTGCCAGGCGTCGTTGCCAAACACGATCACATCCAGCGTGTCTTTCGGGTACTTCTGGCGGATCAGCTCCGCCAGGGCCATGGCAACTTTTTTGGCCGGGGTAATGCGGTCTTCGCCATACAGGATCATGGAGTGGGAGATGTCGATCATCAGCACCGTGGACGCCTGCGTTTTGTGCTCCGTCTCCGTCACCTCCAGGTCCTGCTCCGTAAGCCGCAGGTCGCCGATGCCGTGGTTCACCTGGGCGTTTCGCAGCGAGTCAGTCATGGAGATCTGCTCCAGTGAATCACCGAAGCGGTACTCCCGGCGGTCAGCGCTGGCCTCATCGCCCACACCGGTGTGCGGCGTGGCATGGCCGCCTTTGCCGCCTTTCTTCAGCTTCCCGAATATTTCCTCCAGCGCACTTTTGCGAATGCTCTGCTCGCTCTTGGCGGTGAGCTGCAGGCTGCCGCCCTCCTGCGGGTTCTCGTCCAGGTAGCCTTTCTTCTTCAGGTCCTCAATAAAATCGCCGATGCCGTACTCATCCCCCGTCAGCTTGTACTGCTTATCCAGGGAGCTGAGCCAGTTCAGCGCCTCCCCCACGTCGCCGGACGTAATCGTGACCAGCTGCATAAAGATCTTGAGCAGCGAGTCGAACCCGGGTTTATCATCCTGAGGCGGTACAAACTCTGTAAATCGATATCCTATAGCCATAGTTTAGAGAAGTAAATCTGTAACATAACAAACACGGCAGGTGCAATGTTCTTTTTTTAATTGAAAGCGCCGTTGGCACGCCCCATACTCCTTTCCCTGCCCCGGCCCACAAACTATTGCCGGGCGATACAAGTAAAAAGAGTATAGCATACTCTCACTATAAAACGCAGGAAACGATGAAAGCGATATGGAACAACGTGGTAGTTGCAGACAGCGACGACACAATTGAGGTGAACGGGGAGCAGTACTTTCCGCCAAACACGGTTAAACACGACTACCTGGAGCGAAGCAACGCGCAACCGGTGGGGCATCAGCAGAACCACCCCACCTATTACCATGTACAGGTAAACGGGCGGGTAGAGCTGGACGCCGCCTGGTCTTACTCCGAGCCGCCGGAGGGCAACAGCGACATTAGAGGCTACTTTGCCTTCGGGAGAGGCGTGACGCTGAAAGACTAAGCCGGAGGCCAGGGCCTGAAAAGCAAATGCCCGGGCTACAACGTATAGCCAGGGCATTTGTGTCGGACGTAAGTCTGTACTTTTTAGGAAAGCCCTTAGGCGATCCAGCGGAACTTGTACTCCAGCGTCGGGGCTTTCATACGGTCTGCCACGCGCTTAAGGCGTGCTGGCAGGGCCATTACATAGTCGCGGGCACGCTCTCCGGCTTCGTTCAGGCCTGTGAGGCCCTCAATCTTCCACTCCTTAATCAGCCCGTCCAGGATGTCTGTGTAGTCAGAGGAAGTATAAACGCCCAGGCGCTGCGCTGCGTCGGTAAAGTGGCCGAAGGTTTTACCCATCTCCACACCCAGCTCCCGCATGTAGTGCGCCGGCATAACAATCTTCTTGCGCATCATGTCTTCGAAGGCCAGCATCATCTCGTTAGGGTCTGCCTCAAATATTTTCCCCACAAACGCTTTGTAGGCCTTGGCATGGCGCGCCTCGTCGGCAGCCACGTGGCCGCACATTTTGGCCAGCAGGTTGTCGCCTTGCTTTTTAGCCAGCTGGGCTACGCGGCGGTGCGAAATATTGGTGGCCGTTTCCTGAAACGAGGTGTACACAAACGAGCGATACGGGTCGCTGTCTGTCTGCAGGTCGAACCCGTCCGCGATCAGGTATTGGGTAGAGGCCTCCATCTCGCGCATGTTAATGCGCCCGCTCAGGAAAAGGTAGCGGTTCAGGATATCGCCGTGACGGTTCTCCTCCGCTGTCCAGCTGCGGTTCCACTTCATCCACGGCCCGTTCGGGTCCTGTGGCAGTCCATCTATGGTCATCAGCCAACTTTCGTAAGTCGGCAGCGCCTCTTCAGTTATGGTATCCCCTACTAAAACAGCCAGTAAATCGTAGCTCAGATCACGGGCTCTCTCTCGCAGATCCTTTATCTCATCCAGGAAATTATCCAGTGTTGCATCCGGTAAAAGGTCTGCAGGTTGCCAGCTATCCTCTACCGATTTAAGAAACTCGGACATCTTTTCTGCCACGAAGTCTTCCATCCATTTTATCACTTCTCCACGTGAGGCGAGTGCTGCTGTAATCATCTTATTGTTGTTTGTTTGGTTGCCAAATATACTTATTTAAACCAACATTGTTATCAGGTGAGAAACAATTTGGTAATAAAAGCGCCTAGTATGCATTGTTTTAGGCCTCTTTGGCCTATTACCAGTTGTGGTATATATTGTATACCGTTTGGGCGGATAAAATGATTCGCTGTAAGGAAAAAGCCTGTAACTAGCGCCCGTAACGCCAGCGGTAATAAAGGGCCCGCAGGAAACCCAGATCTATTTTACCCCTGTTTAAGAGGCTTATAAAACGGTACATAAAAGGGGGCTGGCCCAGTAGGTTTTTCAGCATTCCCAGCAGCTGACCGGCCTCTGTAAAATTACCGGAGAGGTAAGCATGCCGCGCCTCATACTTTAGCCTGACAGCCAGCGCCTCCCGCTCTTCAGGGGTTTGTATCAACCGGGCGGCTTTCTCGCATACCTGCACCGTAGACGCCAGCAAGCGGTTGCCCTTCTGGTACCAGCCACTGGAGAGAGAGTGCTGGTGCACCCGCCGCTGCGTGGTTACCTGCGGCAGATAAGCGTACTGGTACTTCCGGGCCGACCGCACCCAGAAGTCGAAGTCCTCATAGGCCAGTGCCTCGTCGTACCCCTGCAGGTCCTCCAGCACCTCGCGGCGCATCAGCATGGTAGGCGGGCAGATAAAGTAGCGCCGCAGCACATCGGCAAACACATTGCCGTCCGGCGCCGCTGTATACTTCTGGCTGTGCAAGTACAGGTGCTGGCCATCGTCTGAAATGTACTCGGCATCTGAGTAGACCACCCCATAGCCAGGGCCGAGGCGCTGGAACTGCTCCACCTGCTGTGTTACCCGGTCGGGCAGCAGCACATCATCCGTGGCGAAATCTAACACAAAGCGGCCCCGGCTGGCGCGCCAGCCTTTGTTAAATGCCCTCGTGTTGCCCAGGTTCGTCCCGGTGCTGATAAAGCGGAGCCGCGGGTGCTGCTGCAGGTATTCTTCTATGATTCTGACGCTGCCGTCGGTGCTACTGTCGTCTACGATAACGATCTCCAGGTTGGGGTAGGTCTGCGCCAGCACCGAGTCCAGGGCGGGGCGAAGAAAGCGCTCATGGTTGTAGCACAGGCAGACGATGGAGACAAGCGGCAATGGGGTCATAGGCGAAGATAGGCATTCTGGCGCGAATGTGCGCGTGCTTTATCCGGGCAGGGGTGGTTTATGCTAGCCCTTGGGGCTACGGCCGGCCTTTGCACGCATGTTGCCTGCAGCGCAGACACAGCGCCGCCGCGGGAGGGCGCGACAAAGTGCTCTCCTTACCTTTTCCTGCAGAAGCGCTTTACCGCCTCTAGCACCCGCTCCTGCTCCAGCTCCGTGAGGCCGGGGAAAAGCGGAAGGCTGAGGCTGGTGTTGGCCAGCTCCTCGGCTACAGGAAAATCACTGGCCTTATACCCCAGGAAAGTATAGGCTGGCTGCTGGTGCACCGGCACAGGGTAATGAACCGCGGCCCCAATGCCCTGCTCCTGCAAGTATACTTGCAAGGCATCCCGGTGCCTGGTGCGGATGTTAAAGATATGGTACACGTGGCCGCAGCCCGGTACCGACACGGGAAGAATGATGTCTCCGGTTTGCTGCAGCTCCTGCAGGTACACGTGCGCCAACCGCTGCCGCTCCGTGTTGAGCGCTTGCAGGTGCGGCAGCTTTACCCGCAGCACGGCCGCCTGCAGCTCATCCAGCCGCGAGTTAACCCCGACCTGCTCCGAGCGGTACTTCTGCGCCTCCCCGTAGTTTCTGTACTTGCGGGCGAAGGCGGCCACAGAGGCATCCGAGCTTACCACTGCTCCGGCATCGCCTACGGCACCCAGGTTCTTTGTGGGGTAGAAGCTGAAGGCGGCGGCATCGCCAAAGCTTCCGGCCAGCCTGCTTTTGTAGGTTGCGCCGTGGGCCTGGGCAACGTCCTCCAGCACTTTTATACCCTGCAGCTGCGCCACCTGCAGCAGCTCGTCCATCTCGCACACCTGCCCGTAAAGATGCACCGGAAGTACCGCTTTTGTCCGGGGGCTGAGGTGCCTGGCGGCGGTATCGGCTGTTAAGTTGTAAGTGTACCTGTCTGGCTCGGCGAGCACTGGCTTCGCCCCGACCTGCAGCACCGCGTTAACCGTGGCAATAAAGGTGTGTACCGGCAGCACCACCTCATCCCCCGGCCCTATACCCAGGGCTTTTAAGGCAATGACGAGGGCATCGTATCCGTTTCCGACCCCCACGGCTGAACCTGCACCTATAAACCTGGCAAACTCACCTTCGAAAGCCTGTACCTGCGGCCCCAGCACATACTGCTTTGCGGCTACAGCCTCAGCCAGGGCCTGTTGTACCTGGGCCTCCAGCCCTGCCGGGAAATCTCTGAACTGAAAGTACGGGAGTGGCTGCATGGCGATTTTTATAAGGCGTTGTGCGAAGCCAGCTTCAGAAAACGGTCGTAATCGCGGATATAGTCCGTTTCGCTGAAGTCGGTAGAGGCCAGGCAGAGGGCGGTGGCGCCTTCGGAGAAGTGCAGCTCAGTCCAGCACATGGCCGGTATGTACAGCCCCTGCTGCGGGTGCGCCAGCTCAAACTCCTGCTGCTCCCGCCCAGTGTCCGTCAGCACCTGTATACTTCCGCTCAGGGCAACCAGTACTTCCTCGGTAGCCATGTTGGCGTGGTGCCCACGCGCCACGGTGGGAGGTGTTGCCTGCGTCCAGAACACCCGCTTTATCTCAAAGGGAATATTCTTGGCCAACTGCGTGCTGGTGATGTAGCCGGCGTGGGGGCTGCCAATGCAGTCGAAGGAAAGCAGGTGTGGTTTGGCTGGCAAAACGTTGTCCTTTGGTACTGCTGCAAATGTAATCCATTTCGGAGAGATAGCTATAATTTTTACCTTTGGCTAACTTGCAGCTTTTGCAGCACTCAAACCGGGCACATGCTATACTTATTACTGAGCATTTTCTGTAGCGCATCTCTTATCTTTATTTTTAAGCTCTACGAGCGTTACAATGTGCACACCATGCAGGCGATCGCTGTTAACTACGGAGTGTGCGTGCTGGTGGGGCTCTGCTTCCCGGGAGGCGCAGATGTGCTGCAGCCGGAGATCTTTTCCCGCACCTGGGCCTACTATGCCATGGCGCTTGGCTTTATCTTTATCGTCACGTTTTATCTGATTGCCGTCACTGCGCAGAAAGTGGGGGTAACCGTGGCCTCTGTAGCGGCCAAGATCTCGCTCGTGATTCCGGTGCTGTTTAGCCTGCTGGTGCTGCAGACCACGGTAAAAGAGTACACCTGGCTCAACTATACCGGCATGGCGGCCGCGCTGGTGGCCATCGTGCTCTCTTCGCTGCGGCCACGGCAGCAGGAGGCCGGCGAGGCGGGCACCCGGGTGCCGCTGGTGCTGGCAGTCGTGCTCCCGCTGGTTATTTTCCTGAACAGCGGCGTGGCCGACTCGCTCATCAACTACACGAACCAGCACCACCTGCAGCCGCACGAGGCCAGCCAGTTTACCATGCTCACGTTTGCCGCCTCGGCCGTTATCGGCGGAGCAGTTATACTTTACCAGCGCACCCGGCACAAGACCAGCCTCCGGCGCCGCAGCTTTGTGGCGGGCGTGGTGCTGGGCGTGCCCAACTTCTTTTCCATCTTTTTCCTGATACAGGCCCTCCGCTACTTCAACAACGACGGAGCCTTCTTCTATCCCATCAACAACATCGGCATTATACTGGCCGGGGCGGCGGGGGCGGCAATTCTTTTTAAGGAGAGGCTGAACCCGCTGAACAAGCTTGGGCTGGCGCTTGCTGTGCTGGCGCTGCTACTTATTTCGTATCAGGAGATCATTGCTAACCTGTTTTAAACATGGAGGACACCTACAGAACCATAGAGGCGCCCGCTGAGGGCCTGTACAAAGAGAAAGGGAGCAAGTTTATCGCGCTGGCCTACCCGGTATACACTGAAGAGGAGGTGAAGGAGGTGCTGGCCGAGCTGCGGAAGAAGTACTACGATGCCCGCCACCACTGTTACGCCTATATCCTGGGGGCCGACCAGAGCCGCTACCGCGCCAACGATGACGGGGAGCCAAACCACTCCGCCGGCGACCCTATCCTGGGCCAGATCCGCTCAGCCGGGCTCAGCAATGTGCTGGTGGTGGTTGTGCGCTACTTCGGGGGTACCAAGCTGGGCGTGAGCGGCCTCATCAACGCCTACAAAGTATCCACCGCCGAGGCGCTGGCAGGCGCCAGCATCGTGGAAAAGCACGAGACAGTGCTGCTGCAGGCACACTATGCCTATCCACAGATGAACGACGTCATGAGCCTGGTGAAGGAGTACGACCTGAACGTGCGCGACCAGCAGTTTGAGCTCGATTGCCGCCTGACGCTGGAGGTGCGCCGCCAGCTGCAGGAGGAAATCACCACCAGGTTAGAGGAAATGGAGGGCGTCAGCGTAGCAGTACTCGGTGAGGGACTGTAAATTCATTAACTTTATAAGTCCGTTAACTTTCAGCGCCGCTAAATCTAAACACGTTAACCTGTAGCATGGCCAAGCACAAGCACACCCGCAAACGAAATAAAATACTCGAACGCAAGGCCGGTACCCGCCCGGGCACTTTGGCGATTCCTACCGAGGCCTATGCGCCGCGCTTTTTCCTGATGTCGTTTAACGAGCACCTGTTTGAGGAAGTGGAGCTGAAGACCTACCAGGAGCTGCTGCACAAAGTGAAGTCGCAGCCGGACGCGCGCCACTGGATCGATATTCGGGGGTACGCCGACCAGGCGGTGCTGGAGCAGATAATACAGGACTTCGGGCTGCACTCCCTGCAGATGGAAGATGTGATTAACGACTACCAGCGGCCCAAAGTGGAGGAGTTTGACCACAACCGGCTCTTTATCATTACCCGCATGCTGCGCTGGTCGCCCGAGTTCAGAACGCTGGACGATGTGCAGCTCTCGCTGTTTACGGGCACAAACTATGTGCTCAGCCTGCAGAGCGATTACGGCGACTGCCTGGACCCGCTGCGTGAGCGCATCCGCATAGGCAGGGGCGTTATCAGGCAGCGGCCCACCATGTACATGGCCTACGCCATACTCGATGTGGTGCTTGATTATTACTTCCCGGTAATGGCGGACATCGGCATGTACATCGAGGACCTGGAAACGCAGGTGCTCCGCGAGCCTTCTAAGGCTACACTCACCCAGATCCTGGACCTGAAAAGCGAGTTGGTGAAGCTGCGCCGCATCAGCTGGCCCGAGCGCGACCTGATGAACGAGCTGCTGCGCATGGACGAAGACACCATTCCCGACAGCATGAAGGTCTACTTCCGCGATGCCTACGACCATGCCGTGCAGCTCATAGACCTGGTGGACAACCACAAGGAAATGACCTCCAGTTTGGTGGAGCTGTACATGTCCACGGTGAGTAACCGCATGAACGAGATCATGAAGGTGCTGACCATTATCTCCAGCATCTTTATCCCGCTAAGCTTTATTGTAGGGCTCTACGGGATGAACTTTTCGCGGGAGAACCCGGAGACTGGACACGTGATGCCGTACAGCATGCCGGAGCTGTACGAGCCGTACTCGTACCCCATCCTGCTGAGCCTGATGAGCACACTTATCTTGCTGCAGCTGTACTTCTTCTACAAAAAGGGCTGGTTCAGGAGCTTTTGACGGGCTTACTTTTGGTTAGGGTTGCGGTGCTACTTTGAGAAGTCCGCGTTGCCGTTCTCATCATAGGCTAAGGTCCAGGTGATATCCCTGAAGCCTTTATCTCCCCTGTAGGAATAGGACGTGAAGTTGTTGGCAGACAAGGTAAGGTACAGCAGGTCCTGCCACAAACATATTCCCTTTAAGGGGTTGGGCTTATCATCGTAACCGCCAAAATGCTCCTCGGTTGTTCCAACGACAGTGTTATCGTACCTGTCCTTCTTTTCACCCAGTATGCTTCTCAGGTTACCCTTAGCGTCAAAAGCATAGTTTCTTTCTATAACGTAGTGTTTCGTGCGCTGCCGGGTGCGTTGCAGCCGTCGTGCGGCGTCGTAGTAATAGTCTATTGTGTCTGTGTATGACCAGAAGTAAGCATCATCATACGTGATCTTTTGCTTTACAAGTCCGTTTTCAAGTATAATTTCCCTTTTATTCGGGTGCCCGTTGTAATCATCAAGGTTCTCTTTTGAGACGATGGTGATGAGGTTTGGAGCGGTGTACATGACCGTGTCATAAAAGCCAGAATGTCTCCATAGCACACCCCCCATCTGTACGCCTCCCCCTATCCGCTTCAATGGTTTTCCTCCCTTGTACACAAAATCAGCGGCTCCACCTACAGTTCGGTCTGCTGTATGCTCTTCTATGTCTATCAGATGTGAATGAGCAACTGTTTTGAAGTCAGCAAAGGCTACAGGCGCCGGCGTATCGGACCTGGAACAGCTACATACTAATATGCCGATGATAAAGAGTAAAAGTACAGGTCTTTGCATAAAGTGGGTTGTAGGGATAAGGTATTGCGTAAGTTAAGAAGCCTAGTGTAAGCTAAGCTTTTTCTGCTCTTTATCCTACTCCCCCACGCGAAACTGCATTTTCTTGAGCTGCTTGCCTGATGTGAGGTACAACGTGTAATTGTTGGCCGTTTCGTTGTAGTAGATGGTGACCGGTTGGTTGTTCTCCAGCGTGCGGTTGCCGATCAGGCTTCCCTCCGCATTGTAGAGGTATGTTTTCTGCGGGCCGGTTTCCGTGATGGCGTATACCTTGTGGTCTCCCCCGAAGTGGAAGTACTGCACTATTTTGGAGGCGGAGGTAACGTAGCGCTTCTCAAACACCTCTTTCAGGTCCTGGTCGAAGACGGCCACTTTGCCTTGCTCCTGCCGCACGATAATAAACGAGCGGCCGTTGCTGCTCTCCGGCACCAGCTCAAACATGGCGCGCTTGCTTGGGCGCAGCAGCTGCTCCCGGTTTAGCACCCTGCCCTGCAGGTTAAACGTGATCACACTGCCGTAGCGTGTCACGGCGGTAACTTCGGTGCGCTTCAGGTCTGCCCCTACTTTAGCGACAGCCCCGGAAGTGAGCGGAGACTTTAGGTTGATCGGGAAGCCGGGGTAGGTTTCCCCCTCGCGGTTCAGGGCGTACACGTAGCCGTTCTCCAACAGCACCAGGATCACATCGCGGCCGCCTACCCGCAGATGCTGCGGTTCCGCCGCCAGGCGATAGTCCATGCGGCGCGGCTGCCAGCCCTGCACAGCTGCCCCCTGCATGTTGTACATGTAGAGGTTGCCCATGTTGTCGTCTACCAGCAGGCGGTAGTTGCCGTTGTTCTCGTAGTCGAACACCGCCAGGTGCTGCAGGCTCAGAGAGTCGGGTACGTTAAACGGGAAGTTCTCCAGCGACTGCCCCTGGTTGTTAACGGCGTGAATGCGGTTGGCGGTGATAAAAAGGAAGCGGAGCTTTTTATCCGGCCCGTACTCGATTTGCTTGATACCGCTGCGCAGCGAGGTGCCCACCGAGTCTACCCAGCCCCGTTGGCCGGACGCCGTTACGTTGATGAGCACATTAGCCGAGTCCTGCACCACTACCTCGCGGCTTCGGTCCACGGCGTTCTGCACCGGGAACGGACGGGTGTCCAGCCGCTTATCGAAAACAATGCTTTTCTCCTCCTCAAACGCCTGCTGCCCGGTTGCCTTGCTTTGGTCCGGCCTCCGGATAACCAGGCTGGTGTAATAGCGGCCCTCTACAATGGAGAACTGCAGGCTCACCTGCGAAAACCTTTTGATGAGGGTGGCATTCTGCAGCAGGTTCTCCCGGTCCTCGTCCGTGGTGTAGCGGTTAAGCAAGTACCAGGCATTGACGGTGTTCAGAAACAGGCTGAGGTTCGCCTCCTGCAGGGTCTCCTCCAGAAAGGCTTTTTGCGCCACCGACTTGCCCCACACGTTCTCATCCGAGATATCATCCAAGAGTTGCCGCAGGGTCGTCATCTCCTCGGCAATGAGCAGGTAATCGTCCACCTGCACCACGTAGCTCTGCTCAAAGCCCTGGAACACCCGGCCAAGCAGCTGCTGCGGCAGGTCCGGCACGTTTACCAGCTGAATGGTGTAGCTGCCGTACTTCTCTACAAACGGTTTTTGCTTTTTGGCGCCGGCCACCTGCGCGCTCAGTTTATCCAGTAGCCGCTGTGCCAGCGCAGGGTTGGCCATGTGCGCGTAGGCTACCTTCTCCGGGCTCTGGCTAACGCTGCTGGACTCCATGTAAGCCAGCGCCGCCTCATCGCTGAGCGTCTGGGCCAGGCTGTCCAGCGTGGCCGCGTAAACGGACTTGTTGGTTGCCTGCTGCTGGCGCAGGCGCTCTATCTCCTGCAGCCCGAAGTGCAGCAGCATAGCCGTGCGGTTGGGCAAGTACGCCCTTACGCCCAGCGGCTGCGGCTTCTGTGGCTCCATTTCCCGGTGCAGCGAGTTCTTGAGCAACTCGGGGGTGGAGAATCCATTCAAAAATATCTTGTTCCGCTCCAGTTTCAGCTCCAGCATTCCGTTCTGGCAGAGCGTGGACAGGTAACGCACCTCCGGCATCAGCTTCTCCTCCAGGAACAGCCCCAGCAGGTCGGGCAGCGCACGGTAGTTCACAAAAACGTTGGCGTACACCTCGGGCTGGTTCAGGTAGTTCGTGTTCTGGAACTCGGCTGCGATAGATTTGGGCTTGCCCCTGGTAATGCGCCGCACAATCTCCTCCACCAGCACCGGGGACTCACTCAGGATGATGTTGTTATGGTAGGTAAAATAGGTGAAGCTTCTGCCGTTGCGGTTGTTCTTTATGTCGGTGAGCAGCATGCCCTGGTAATCCCGCGAGTCCTCCTCAAAAATATCGCTCTTGTTGATGTTCTCCGAGAGCGTCCGCAGAAAGCGGTGCTCCCCCACAGAGCTGACCGGCACATAGAAGACAAAGGCCACCTCCGTCTTGCCTGTCACGTGCAGGGAGGTAAGTATGTTTTTTTCGTTCAGAAAGCGGGTGAGGCGCTGGCTTCCGGGAGATATGCTGTCGAGGTAGGCCATGTCTTCCTCGAAGCGCTGGGCAAAGGGGAGCAGCGAAAAGCTCTGCCACAGCTCCGTCTCCTGCAAATGCTCCATCAGTTCCTGGTGGTTCTGGGTTTCCAGCACCAGCGCCGCATCGTCAGGCACCAGCGTCCATAGGTCTACCTTCTCCCTGGAGCCCTTCCAGCGGTTAAAGCCATAGTAGGCCAGCGAGGCAAGTATAACAAAGCCGATGAAGAAGAATACGATGCGTTTTGGCATGCCAAGCGTTTTCGAGCTACAAAACTAATGTAATTTTTGGAACTTCCCCGAGCCTCTGTTGGATAAGGCTGCCCGCACCCGGCACAACTCCTTTTCTACCTCGCCACGTATACAACAGCCAAGCCTAAAAACAAGACACATGTTCAGAATACTCCTACCCGTAGATTTAACCGCCAGCTCCTCCAACGCCTGCGACTATGCCATGCACGTGGCCGCCGCCGCACCGGAAGCCGAGCTGCTGCTGCTCCACTGTTTCAGCGATTACCTGCTGGAGCCCGAGCTCGAGAACCCCTTCTCCGACACCGGCCGCAGCCCGCTTAGCCCCGGCTCCGAGGAGGTGACAGACCGCGTGCTGCATCGCAACCAGACAGACGAGCACGCCGGGCTGGACGAGCTGTACGAGGAGCTGCAGGCAAAAGCCAACGCGCACGGGCAGCATGTGCACCTGAAGCGGGCCTTTATCAACGGCATGCCGGAAGACGTTATTCCGGAGGAGATCAAACGCTTTAAGCCCGACCTGCTCGTGATGGGCACCAAAGGCGAGGACAACTTTGTCCGCTCCTTCTTCGGCACAGTTACCACCAAGATGATCGATGACGCTAAGGTGCCGCTGCTGACCGTGCCCGAGAGCTACCAGGGCCGCAGCCTCCGCCGCATCCTCTACGCCACCGACTTCGACAAAACCGACGCACAGGCGCTTGCCTCCCTACAGCTGCTCCTGCGGGCATTTAACCCGATTATTGTTTGCGCCCACATCGGCACCGACAGCTCCGAGGAAAAGGACACCCGAAAGCTGGCGCAACTGGAAGACAGGCTGAACCAGGAACTGCCCAACCACGCACTGCAGTTCGCATTGCTGCAGGGAGATGATGTGGCCGAGGCACTGCAGGAGTTTGTGGCCCGGGAGAAAGTGGAGCTGATCGCCGTTAACAACCACCAGCGCTCCCTGCTCAGCAGCATTTTCCAGCCAAGCCTCAGTAAAAAGCTCGTGCTGGAGATGCAGGTGCCGATGCTGATTTTCCACAGCCCTGGAAAGGCCTAGGCCATACTTGCTGACGGTTGCTGCAGCTGCTCTAACAACGCCTCGTAGTAGCGCTCAAACGCCCCCTCGCTGGTAGCCATAAACAGGAAGGGCTCGATCAGCTCCAGCTCCATCAGCACGAGTTCTCCGTTTAGCTCCACACCGTCTACGCGGGCGTAGAGGCAGCCGGAGGCATAGGCGTCTACCAGGTTGTGGGCCGCCTCCAGCAGGTGTGCCGGTGGCTCCGGCGTGTGCACGGTGCCGCCAAAGAAGTGCTGCACCCTGAAATCGCCGGGCTTGGCGGTTTTAAGCACGGTGTGGCTGTACGCTCCGTTAAAGAACAGGAAAGACCACTCTCCCTGGGTCTGTATCTCGGGGATGAAAGGCTGCGCCAGGAAGCTTTCCTGCTGCAACAGCTCGTTTATACTTTCTGCTTTGGCCCCGGCCTCTGCACGGGTCAGGGCAAAGGTATTTTTGGCTCCGCCGCTAACGGCCGGTTTCACGATGATCCGCTCCGACTGCAGCTGCGCGAGGGTCGCCGCCACATCCAGCTGCGTTCCCTGCTCCAGCCACACGCTTGGCACCACCTTTACCCCCTGCTCCTGCAGCTCCACCAGGTAACGCTTATCGGCGTTCCAGCGCACTGTCCGGATTGGATTTAGCACCCGCACGCCGAGCTCCTCCAGCTTATCCAGCCAGGTATAAAAGGCTTCAATCTTATCGAAGTAGTCCCAGGGCGACTTCAGCACCACCAGGTCATACTTCGCCCAGTCCACCGCCGGGTCGTCCCAGATTTCGAGCGCCACATGCAGCCCTTTTTCCTGCAACAAACCCAGCAGTTTACTGTTTT
Organism: Pontibacter actiniarum; assembly: GCF_003585765.1. NCBI lineage: Bacteria > Pseudomonadati > Bacteroidota > Cytophagia > Cytophagales > Hymenobacteraceae > Pontibacter > Pontibacter actiniarum. The sequence goes on along the minus strand of NZ_CP021235.1, from coordinate 57,839 downwards.
CTTCCTCGGATACGCCTGTGTAGTTGCCCGTGCTTTTATATGTGATGAGCGCTATTTGCTGTGTTTCCATTTTTTACCATCTTTGCTGCCAAATTATACTATATCCCGGGCCTAAGCAAACCAACGGCAGCTGTTTATACTATAACTTTTGGGCGGTAAATACTCGTATGTACGTATAGTTAATACCTGCACTTTTTTAATATACATCGTTCACTATGTTTTACCGCCTAAACAGCAGCTTACGCCACAAGTATAGCCTTACGCTACGGTTGCTCGTGCTGCTGTTGCTTGTCCATACTATTGCCTCCGCCTGCTCTACCGACAGTACGGCAGACGAGGAGACCGATATGCCGCGCGAACGCCGCACCGCCGCCTCGCCCGACACACTCGCTGCCAGCCGCTCGCTGGAGCGCGCCACCACCAGCCTGCTGGGCAACCCCTTTGTGGCCAACCGCCAGCAGAGCAACAACCTGAGCACCTACTTCGACCGCATCGATGCTGATTTCACCGTTGATGCCGATGCCATCGAGAACCTGCACAACCCTGACGTAACGGACACCATCTACACAATCCGCTTCGGCAACTCAATGATGGAGTTTTACGCGCCGACCCACTCAGGGGACCTGCACCTGCAGGCCGCCGACATTCGCAGCGCCAGCGTGTCGCTGCGAAACAACCTGCGGGTGGGTATGAGCCAGGCCGAACTGATGAAAAGCCTGAAAGGCCAGGGATCAGATATCAGAATCATGCAGACCCCCAACGAGATTGTAGCCTCTAACCGTGAAGGCGCGCCTATAACACTGCACTTTTACTTGCAGAAAGGGAAAGTGAGCCGAATCAAGTATGATGGCTATGTAGACTAGCGGCAACCGGTGCAGGTGGCGGCAAAACCGCATCAACACATCTGCCTGTACTTTCTCCCGTGGCGTGGATATCCGCCTGTGCCTCCGGCTGCCACTGCTTATACTTGCGTAGCTGCTGTTGATGCCACTTGCACTAAGCTGTTCTTCCAAGCTGCCGCCCTGAAAAGCGTTCACAGCCGAGGCAGGGCTCACGAGCAATGTCCAGGCGGGGCTCGGAGAGGTTCGCCTGAACGGCCTGCCCGAACACGCAGAAAAAGACAGCCAGGGCACTCGCTACAGCACAACTCTTCTCTCTAAGCTTATAACTCTGCCCCCTTCGCCTTATATTTGCCCAGAACCAAAAGCAAACATGTTATGCGAATTGTTATTCAGCGGGTAACACAGGCTGCAGTAGAGATTGAAGGCACGGTAAAAGGCCAGATCGGTCTGGGCTTGCTGCTGCTGGCAGGCTTTACCGCCGACGACACCGAAGAAGACCTGAAATGGATGGCCGGTAAAGTGGCAGGGCTGCGCATCTTCTCCGACACAGAAGATAAGATGAACCTAAGTATAAAAGATGTCAACGGCGAAGTGCTTGTCATCAGCCAGTTCACACTTTACGCCAGCACAAAGAAGGGCAACCGTCCCTCTTATATCTATGCGGCCCCTCCTGCCGTTGCTGTCCCCTTGTATGAGCGCTTTGTGGAACTGATGGAGCAGGCACTGGGAAAGCCGGTGCAGACCGGGGAGTTCGGAGCCGACATGAAGGTGTCGCTGCGGAACGACGGCCCCGTAACCATTGTGATGGACACCAAACAGAAAGACCTATTTTAGCCATGACCATAGCCGAAGCACAAGCCATTGTAGATAAGTGGATCAAAGAAAACGGGGTTCGCTACTTTAACGAACTAACGAACATGGCCATACTGACAGAAGAGGTGGGCGAGGTGGCCCGGATTATCTCGAGGCAGTACGGAGAGCAGTCGTTTAAGAAGAGCGATGAAGGCAAGCAGTTAGGCGACGAGCTGGCCGACGTACTGTTTGTGCTGATCTGCCTGGCCAACCAAACCGGCGTAAACCTGACGGAGGCGCTGGAGAAGAACCTGCACAAGAAAACCGAACGCGACAGCGAACGGCATAAGCAAAACGAGAAGCTGAAGTAATAAAAAAGGAGGAGGGGCAACCCCTCCTCCTTTTAGCTTTCCAGTTCCAGGGCCAGGTCTACCAGCCTATCCTGGCGCCACACCGGCAGTACGTTGAATGCATCGTGGCGCAGGCAGAACTCAATGTCTTTGTGGATTTCCAGGTGCTCCAGCCTGCGTACGTGCGAGGACTGGCGCAGGAATGCGACTAAATCGGCTTTAGCTGTCTGGTACAGGTACAGCGCAGCCAGGGTGCTGTCGTTCTCGGTTGAGAACTTGCCCTGCAGGCGCTCCACCAGCGCCCCGGCAAACAGCGTATCCTCCAGGTTAAACTGCCCTTTCCACCCGGCGCATACCACCAGCACATCCAGCTGCAGCGCCGCCAGGTAATCGGCCACGGCCTGCAGGTTCAGAAAGGCCCCCACAATAATCTCCTCTGCCGCCTCTGACAAACGGATCGCGCGGGTGCCGTTGGTGGTGGTGATCGCAATGTCCCGGCCCTGCACGCTTCCGCCCATGTAGCCGAAGGGCGAGTTGCCCAGGTCAAAGCCCTCTGCCTTGATGCCGTTGCGCTCAGCTGCCGTCAGGCACCCCTGCGCAGCGTAACCGCGGCACTCCTCCAGGTCCATTACCGGGAAAATATTGGCGACCCCGTGTGCAAAAGCGGTTACCATGGTAGAGGTGGCGCGCAGTATATCCACAGCCACAACAGCCTTTCCCTTCAAATCATACAGGTGCAGCAGCTCAGGGCTGAAACACACATCTATACTTGCCATACCTTTTTGTTTACCGCCGGTCGTTGCCCGGGAGGGCAGGTTTACCCTCCCGGGCAACGACCGGCGGATCACCAATAATTACTTTTTATAAATAGGCAGCTTCACGACCTCTGCCTTTATGTCTTTGTTGCGGATGCGGACGAAGATTTCGGTGCCGGCTTTGCTGTAGTCTTTGGCCACGTAGCCCATGCCGATACCTTTGCCCATAGAGGGAGACATCGTGCCGGACGTTACTTCTCCGATCTTCTCCCCTTCTGCGTTCACAATCTCGTAGTGCGCACGCGGAATGGCTTTCTCCAGCATCTCAAAGCCTACCAGTTTGCGGCTGATGCCCTGCTCCTTCTGAGCCTTCAGGTTGGCAGCGTTGGTAAAGTCTTTGTCGAACTTGGTGATCCAGCCCAGGCCGGCCTCGATCGGTGAGGTGGTGTCGTTGATGTCGTTGCCGTAGAGGCAGAAGCCCATCTCCAGGCGCAGCGTGTCGCGGGCACCCAGGCCAATCGGCTTAATGCCGTACGGTTTGCCGGCTTCCATTATGGCGTCAAATACTTTTTTTGCGTCTTCGTTTTTCACGTAGATCTCAAAACCACCCGACCCCGTGTAGCCTGTAGCCGAAACGATCACATCCTGCACACCGGCAAACTCTCCTTTGTCAAAAGTATAGTATACCATGTTCGGCAGGTCGATCTTCGTCAGCGACTGCAGTGCCTCAGCGGTTCTTGGGCCCTGCACGGCAAACAGCGACATCTCGTCTGAGATGTTCTCCATCTCCACGCCCTCGGTGTTGTACTTGCTTATCCAGTTCCAGTCTTTATCGATGTTGGAAGCGTTTACAACCAGCAGGTACTCCTCCGCAGACAGGCGGTACACCAGCAGATCGTCTACGATACCGCCGTTTTCGTTTGGCAGGCAGGAGTACTGCACTTTGCCGTCGTCCAGCTTAGCGGCATCGTTGGAGGTGACGCGCTGGATCAGGTCCAAAGCTTTCGGGCCGCGCAGAATAAACTCGCCCATGTGCGACACATCAAAGATACCCACAGCTTCGCGCACTGTCTTGTGTTCTTCTATGTCAGAGGAGTAGCGCACGGGCATGTTGTAGCCGGCAAATGGCACCATTTTAGCGCCGAGCGCCTCGTGTACATCGTTTAAAGCTATTTTCTTTAGTTCCATGTAGGTTTAGCGGTTCTAAGTGTGGCGCAAAAATAAGTAAATTTCAGCCGCTTCCGAAATTTAATCCCGCCCCGCCCACTGCACTTCCTCCCCCTGCGGAGAAGATCTTTATAACAAAAACACTATACTTGCGTAGAACCATATATTCTACAATAGCCAAAGGACATCTATGCTTACCCCTTTTTTACGTCGCGCCGCCGCTCCGGCTCTGCGAACCGTCTCTTTCTGTGTATTGTTGTTCAGCGCCACGCGCGTGGCCCCCGGTGTATAGCAGGCTTTAGCCTCCGCCGCACCCCCTGACTAAGTGTATAGCCAGACCCTCTATTCATGAAACTTTCCGTTAAACTCTTCGCCGGCTTTGTGCTGATATCGGTGCTCTTCACGGCTGTGGCCATCGTGAACTTCCGCCTGTCGGAGGCCGTGATCGAAAACACGCAGTGGGTGTCGCGCTCACAGATAATGGTGCGCAACTCTGCCGCGCTCCAGCGTAACATCATTGACATGGAGACCGGCCTGCGCGGGTACCTGCTCAATGGCAACAAGACCTTCCTGCAGCCTTACGTGCAGGCCAAAGACCAGCTGCCGGGCCTCATGCAGGAGACAAAGACCTTTGTATCGGCCTCTCCCGAGCAGATCAAGAAGATCACCGAGATCCAGAGCCTGAAGAACAACTGGCTAAACAGCTACGCCGAGCCGCTCATCCAGCTCAAAAGCACCGGCGACACCCTGGTAAACAACCGTGCCTTCGATGCGAAGCTCGATAGCCTGGTGCTGGGCGAGAAAATCATCATGGACTCTATCCGTATCGCCTTCCGGGAACTGAACGCCTACGAGTACAAGGTGCGGGAGGAGCGCCGGGAGCGCCTTAACAGAAGTATAAACAACACCCGGCAGCTCTCCACGATCCTGACCATTCTCTCTGTGATGCTTGGCCTGTGCTGGGCTTACTACATTACACGCCTCATCTCCAACCGCATTATAAAAATGGTGACGCTGGCCGAGCAGGTATCGCGCGGCGATTACAAAACCCGTATCGTAGACACCAGCAACGACGAACTGAGCCAGCTGTCGCACTCCCTCAACCGCATGTCTACCACTATTGATGAGACCTTTACGGAGCTGGACCTAAAGAACAAGGAGCTCGACCAGTTTGCCTATGTGGTGTCGCATGACCTGAAGGCGCCGCTGCGCGGGATTGAGGTGGCCTCACGGTGGGTAGAGGAGGACATGGGCAGCAAGCTTCCCCCGAATGTGCAGGAGTACCTGCTGATGATGCGCGTGCGCGTGCACCGCATGGAGAACCTGATCAACGGCATCCTGGTGCTGGCCCGCATTGGCCGCACCAGCCAGGTAGAGGAAGACGTGGACGTGAACCTGCTGCTGGTAGAGGTGGTGGATATGCTTGCGCCGCCGAAGAACTTCACGATTGACGTGCAGGACGGCCTACCAACTTTGCACACCGTGCGTATACAGCTGCAGCAAGTGTTCAGCAACCTGATCAGCAATGCCATTAAGTACCATGACAAAGACAGTGGGTTTATTACTGTAAACCACCATGAGACGGAGAAATTTCACGTTTTTTCTATCTCAGACGATGGCCCGGGTATTGACCCTGCCTATCATGAGCGTATATTTGTGATCTTCCAGACTCTGCAGGAGCGTGACGCCGTGGAAAGCACAGGCGTGGGGCTTACGATTGTGAAAAAGATCGTGGAATGGCAGGGAGGCTCCATTTCGGTGTCCTCGGAACCGGGCAAAGGCTCCACTTTTACCTTCACCTGGCCAAAAGATTCGGGCGAGGTTGAATAATTTTTTATAGTTTTGTTTCAACTCACCAGAGTACCCAGATATAATGAGCGAGAAAGAAGTGAATATCCTCTTAGTGGAAGACGACTATTTGGATACCATGAATGTGGAGCGAGAGCTGAAAAAGATAGGCATCACACACCCGATTTACGAAGCACGCAATGGCCGTGAGGCGCTGGACATGCTGCGTGGCGAGGGTGTGGAAAAGATATCTCCGGCCCCGAGCGTTATTCTGCTGGACATTAACATGCCGAAGATGAACGGGCTGGAGTTTCTGGAAGAGCTGCGACGCGACCCGGAGTTCAGCCATATTCCCGTTTTCATCATGACCACTTCGAACGAGGAGACGGACCGCATGGCGGCCCAGCGCCTGAACGTGTCTGGCTACATCGTAAAGCCTCTCTCTTTTGATAGCTTTGAGCATAGCCACTCCTCCCTCGACAGCTTCAGCCTTTTCCTCGACCTGATCAAACTAAAGTAAAACGCCCCTCTTTTGCGGTAGCCCCGCCTACAAGAAAGGCTTTACCGGAAAAGCTCCTGCTGCGCGGGCAGCAGGGTAAACGACTGCCGGTGGTGCACTGTGGCGCCGAACCTGGCGATTCCCTCCCGATGCTGCTTTGTTGGATACCCTGCATTTTGCTCCCAGCCGTAGTGGCTGTGCTCCCTGGCCAACCGGCCCATCAAGTCATCGCGGTACGTTTTGGCCAGTACCGAGGCCGCCGCTATCGATAAGTACTTCCCGTCTCCTTTCACAATGCAGCTATGCGGAACCTCCCGGTAAGGTTTGAAGCGGTTGCCATCCACCAGTAGGTACTCCGGTTGCGACTGCAGCTGCTGCAGTGCACGGTGCATGGCCAGGTAAGTGGCGTTTAGTATGTTAAACTGGTCTATTTCCTGCGGAGACGCCTCCCCGATCGCCCAGGCCACAGCATGCTGCAGCACCAGCTCCCGCAACTGCTCGCGCACTTTCTTCGTCAGCTTTTTGGAGTCGTTTAGTAGCGGGTGCTCAAAGTTCGGGGGAAGTATAACGGCCGCCGCCACCACCGGTCCGGCCAGGCAACCGCGCCCCACTTCATCTACGCCTGCCTCCAGGGCATAGCCGCTATGGTTCTGTAAAAGCATTGCTTGTAAAGGTATAGGCGCAAGTACAAAAAGAAAAGCCCGCCAGTCAAGTGACGGCGGGCCTTCTTTAACAACTAAAAACTATTTACTACAACGGATTCTGCACCATTCCCTCGTTATTGTTTGAGTTCAGCTCATCTTGCGGAATCAGCCATTGCCACTGGTTATCACCAGCCGCAACATCAAGAACGTTACCGGCAAGAGTTGCGCTGTGGTTAGCTCCGTTTCTATTAAGTGGGCTGTTGGTGCGCTTCAGGTCAAAGAAGCGGAAGCCTTCACCCCAAAGCTCAATACGGCGCTGCTTCATGATTTCATCAATAAGCGCTTGGTCAGCAAGTGTGATATCTGAGGCTTCCGTATCACGCGCCTTTACAAGCTTTGTTAATAAAGCAGCAGCAGCAGAGTTATTGCCCATGCGAGCCAGCGCCTCTGCCTCAATCAACATCATCTCAGCAGCTCTCATGTAAGGCACGTCACCAACGCTGCTCGCTCCGCCATCAGCCAGGAACTTTCTGTTCATGTAAGGCTTTGGAGAGAAGTTTGATGGTATAACATACCCATTCACATCGTACCCAACCACTTTTTTGGTTGTCTCATCTAACACTTCCGTAGGAGTTGGGTCCCACAGCTGTTTACGTACGTCAGTGTTGGGAATCTTGCTGTACAGCTGGCTGTTGATTGCCTTCGGATTCGCTCTAATGTTAGACGAACTAAAGTTAGCAGACATGTAGGCGAAGTACGAGTAGAAGTAAGTGGTCTGATCAGATATCTGATCACTTCCCCACATCCACTCCTCATTTTCAACGTTGTTGAAACCAGCTAAGTACTGCGTTTGGCCCATCAGCTTGTAACCCTGCGCTGCCTCATTTGCAAACTTGGCAGCAGTAGCCCAGTCCTGCATTGTGAGTGCCACACGGGCCTTGATGCCTTTTGCAACGTTTGTGTTAAAGTGCGACTTAGCGTTACGTCTTGCAGGCAGCAAGGAGATCGCTTCATCAATGTCTTTATTGATTTGCGCATACACCTGCTCCACAGTTGCCCGAGGCTGCCCTTCCAGTGTATAAACGTTCATGATCGGCACACCAAGCTGGTCGTTAGAGCTTTTGGAAGCGTCATAGCGCTCAGCAAAGATCTGCACGAGCTGGTGATGCGCCCAGGCTCTGTACGCCAAAGCTTGCCCCTTTATTGCTGCACGCTCTGCCGGTGTACCTTCAGCCGTGTCAATGCCCTCAATGATCTTGTTGGCATTAGCAATAATCTTATAGTAGAACCTGTAAACAAAAGACACTGTACCGGCATTCGCGTTACGGTGCGTCATCCATTTGTAGGTTGAGTTAAACCAGCCGTTACCAGCAGCAGTCATAACTACGTCCTCACCCAGCAGGTCCAGGTTGATCATCACTGACCCCTGCCCTGCCTGGTCCTGGTTGTCGTACTGCATGAACATGGCTCTGTGAATACCGTTCAGAGCGGCCATGGCATTTGTAGTAGTGGTAATTGCCAGGTCTCCAGCCACAGCATCTGTTGGCTGCACCTCAAGATAATCTTTGTCGCAAGAGGCGAGCATGAGCATGCAGGCAGCAAGCGAGCTATATAATACTTTTTTCATTTTCAAAAATTAAAGGGTAACGTTCAAACCAACTGTGTAAACACGAGCAGGGATATAGCTATTAGAAGTAACACCTGAGTAAGACTGATTCACGTTCATACCGTCACGCTTAGAGAACAGCGCTAAGTTCTCACCTGATGCGAAGACACTCGCATTTTTCAGGAACACCTTTGAAGTGAGCTCTGAAGGAAGAACGTAGTTCAGGTTTACAGATCTGATGTTCAGGTAAGAAGCGTCGATCAGCCAGCGGTCAGACTGCGCATTGTAATGCGTTGCGGTCGTCAGGTCCATACGTGGCACGTCTGTCTCATCACCAGCTTGCTGCCATCTGTTCAGGATGTCCTTGTGCAGTGCACCACCTTGTGTTCCGGCGTTCATCAAAGAGGCGTAGTTAGCATCGTACACTTTACCGCCTACCTGGTACGTCAGCAATACCGAAAGCGACAGGTTCTTATAAGTAAAGGTGTTTGTGATACCACCGGCAAAGTCAGGAATTGCAGAGCCTGCATAGTGATACTTGGCACCGTTAGAGTCTGTGGTTACCGTATCGCCGTTGATCACACGCGTCTTGCCTTCTACCCATGTATCGGTAGCGAACAAGCCTGCTCCGTCAGCCGGATCAACACCGTACCAGTCACGCAACCAGTAGTCATAGATAGATTTGCCCACCATGTACTTTTTGGTACCCGTGATCACCTCTTCCTGCGGAAGCTTCTTCAGTTCATTCTTGAAGGTGGACACGTTCAGGTTAACATTCCAGGTAAAGTCCTGCGTTTTAACGGCATCAGTAGAAAGTTGTACCTCGACACCTGTGTTAGCCATTGTACCGATGTTCTCCCACTTCTCTTTTACACCGCTTGACAAAGGAAGCGGAACGCGGAACAGCAGGTTCTCTGATTCTCTGTTGAAGTACTCAACGCTACCACTAACTCGGTTGAACAGGTCAAACTCCACGCCGATGTCAAAGCTGTTGTTAGACTCCCACAGCAGGTTTGCGCTACCAAGCACATCCTGTTGTAAGAAACCTGGCTCTTTGGCGTTGTTCATGCCAAGCGTGTACAGTTCCTGGTATCCATAGTATCTGTCAGTTCCATCAGAGTTCAGAAGGGCATCGTTGCCTACCTCACCATAAGAACCTCTAAGCTTCAGCATGTTAACCCACTCCGGCATGCTGATGAAAGTCTCTCTGTCCAGGCGCCAAGATGCACCCACAGACCAGAAGTCACCCCAGCGTACATCTTTCGCAAACCTGGAGGAACCATCGCGGCGGTAAGAGCCGGAAAGGGTGTACTTGTCGTCGAATGTATAGTTCAAGCGCGACAGGTAGCTTTCTACTCTGTACTTATCAGTTCTTGAATCTAAGCTGTTCGTAGTAGTGAAGTTACCTAGTTCAGTATTGTCTTCTACAATTACGCCCTGGCGCATTCCGTACATGTACTTGTAGTCGTAGCTGTAGTTTTCATGGCCAACCAAAGCTTCTACAAAGTGTCTGTCGTTGAACGTTTTAGAATAGTTCAGCAACTGGTTGATGTTGTAGGTTGTAGCGGTTGTACTAGTGCGGCTAGCTCTACCTGCCGGCGCACCGTCGCCTACTTTGTTGTTGTCGTACTCCGCAGCTAGGTAGTTTGCAATGTCTACGCTAAGGTTTGTTGTAAACTTGAAGTCCTGCAAGAACTTAACCTCTCCGAAAGTTCTGGCACTTAAAACATTGCGGTTGTACAGGTTATCGTTCCACATCGTCTCCGCAACTATGTGACGGCCTACGCTGGCGTTGCTGCCCCTGTTAGGCAAGCCCAGGTTAGACAGGTTACCATAGTCGTAGATTCTGTTGCCATCCTCATCTAGCAGATAGGCACCAGTACTAGGGTCATGTGCGTAAACAGGGTAGATAGGACCAATGCCACGGGCAAAGTTAAAAGGGTTAACATAGCTGCTGCTGCTGCTTGTGCTAGCCTGGTTAGACTCTGTAATGGTACCGGAAACGTTCAAACCTGTTCTCAGCCAGTCTGTAGCCTGTGTGTTCACATTTACACGGCCAGTAAAGCGCTCATAATCAGATCGTATCACATAGCCTTTCTCTTTCAGGTAACCCAAAGACACGAAGTAGTCGCTCTTCTCAGAGCCTCCGCTGTAATTCAGGGCATAGTCACTACGGCTGCCACTGCGCTGCAACGGCTCAAACCAGTCTACGTCGTCATAAAGCAACTTCGCCTCTGGGTTGATGTTACCATTGGCATCAACAATGGCATCGTTTGCCACGTTAAACGGGTTGTACCCCAGAATACCTTTAACGCTACCGTCTTTGCCGTCTCTCAGCTTTTTCAAGCCGGAAGCGATTTGATTGGCATCCTCTAAAGAATAAGGGTCTTTTGCAGCGTTTACTAAGCTGTTTCTTTGCGCTTCCCAGATCAAAGGATAGTACTCGTATGCATTTACACGGTCATACTCTTTGATAGCTCTTTCGCTCACACCCTGCGAGATCTTCACATTCAGCTGGTTGCTCCCTTTTTTACCTTTTTTGGTGGTAATCATCACCACACCGTTTGTGGCACGTGCACCGTAAAGGGCGGTAGAAGAAGCGTCTTTCAGAATAGAGATGCTTTCGATATCATCCACATTCAGGTTGGCGATACTACCTGGGTACGGTGTACCGTCTACAACGTAGAGCGGATCGTTTGATGAGTTTATAGAACCAATACCACGGATGCGGATTTCTGGTCCTGCTCCTGGCTGGCCGCTACCAGAGTTAGTCTGCACACCTGCAGCCTGTCCGGCAATGGCGTTGGTGATGTTCGTTACAGGTCGCTGCGCTATCTTCTCTGCGCTGATCTGAGTGGCTGACCCAGTGAATGAGCCTTTATCTGCCGTACCGTAGGCAACCACAACAACTTCCTCCAGTTGCTTGTCGTCTACTCCCAGGTTAACGTTTATCGTAGCGGCACTCCCTATCTCGCGTTCAACGGTCTTGTAGCCGATAAAACGGAAGATAAGGGTGTTACCATTGGCGGGAACGTTGATGGAGTAAGTTCCGTCAACTCCTGTCGTGGTGCCCACTGTGGTACCTTTCACAATTACTGCGACCCCCGGCAGTCCTTGTGATGTGCCCTGGTCGGTTACTGTACCAGACACTGTTCTGCTTTGGGCATACACCTGCTGCAGCAGTGTGAGCACCATCGCAAAACTCAAAAGTAATACTCTTCTCATGTAAGTGGTTGGATTAGGTAAATTGGTTGGTAAGATTTTGTATTTCGAACACAGGACATAGCGCTGCCACTCACCTTTACAAGTGTTTTTAACAGGCACCACACAGAAAGCCAACTATCCGTGATAGTGACAACTTGGTGATTCAAGCTTAAAAGTTTGTTCTTTCTTTGGTAAATGTGCTCTACAACAGACACACCTCACCTCTGAGAGCGGGAGTGGTAGCAACACGTACAGACACTATGGGTATTCTCGATAGCTGTAAATCTGTATATGCCTCTATTCGGGTTCAATAATATGCACAAGCATAATTAAAAACAATAGCCCGAAAAAAATATTTACCTAATGTTATGCCACTAAAGATCAGCCACAACGGAAAAGTATACTTTGCCGTTGTGGCTATTTCCCAGCCTCGGAAGGGAAAGAAGGCCTCTACAGTATTAAAGGGGGCAGCTTTATCAAAAGCTGCAGCAAAATAAGTGTTCAAACACCCATAAACCCATGCAGGGTAGTGACCTAAAAAAAGCACAGAATTTAGTGCAAAAAAAATATTGTTTATAGACAGGTATAAAAGCAAAGAAGCACCTCTAGTAAGGTGCTTCTTTGCTACAGCTTTCTTCAGGCGTTCTACGCCTGCATCAGGTAAGCTTTGATATATTCGTCCAGATCTCCGTCCAACACGTTCTGTACGTCTGAGCGCTCTACGCCCGTGCGCACGTCCTTCACGAGCTTGTAAGGGTGCAACACGTAGTTTCGGATCTGGGAGCCGAAGTCGATGCGTTTTTTGGTGCTCTCGATGCGGTCCCGCTCGGCGTTACGCTTCTCCAGCTCTATCTGGTACAGCCTGGATTTGAGCATCCGGATCGCATGCTCTTTGTTCATGAGCTGCGAGCGCTCAATCTGGCATTCGATAACGATGCCGGTTGGCTTGTGCTTCAGGCGTACGGCTGTCTCAACCTTGTTTACGTTCTGCCCTCCGGCACCCCCTGAGCGGAAAGTGTCCCACTCAATATCGCTCATGTTGATTTCGATGTTGATGGTGTCATCCACCACCGGATAGGCAAAAACAGAGGCAAAAGAGGTATGCCGCCGGCCACCGGAGTCGAACGGTGAAATACGCACCAACCGGTGCACCCCTATCTCGGACTTGAGGTAGCCGTAAGCAAAGTCGCCGGTGATCTCCAAGGTGGCAGAACGTATACCCGCGCCGTCACCGGCCTGGTAGTTCAGCTGCTTAACGCTAAAGCCGTGCGACTCGCCCCACATGATGTACATCCGCATCAGCATCTCGGCCCAGTCCTGGCTTTCTGTACCGCCTGCGCCCGGGTTTATCTCCACAATGGCGCTTAGCTGGTCTTCCTCACCGCTCAGCATACGCTTAAACTCAAGGCCCTCTACGGCTTCTTCGGCCTTTTTATACTCCTGCTGTATGTCCTCTTCCGACACATCGCCTTCTTTGTAGAAGTCGAACAGCACCTCAAAGTCAGACACAGCCTTCTCCACCTCCTCGTAGTGGTCCGTCCATACTTTTACCGACTTGATCTCCTTCAGGATCTTCTCAGCCTCTTTAGGGTCATCCCAGAAGTTAGGGGCAGTGGTCTCGACCTCCGTCTCCCTTACCTGCTCTTTCTTGGCATCGTAGTCAAAGGTACCTCCTCAAGGCCTCTACTCTGGCCTTCAACTCTTTTACTTGCTCAGTTGTCATTAGCGTACTTGGTTATACATCCTTTTAAACAAGAAAATGCTGAAGTATAAACTGTCGCCTATACTTCAGCATCTCTGCACTTATACTTAATACTTTACAGGCTGATGCGGTACACCCAGTTGTGCGGGTCCGGAGCCTGGCCGGTTTTGATCTTGTCCAGCTCGGTAGCCAGGTGATTGGATATTTTGCGGCCTTCTATCGCAGGCAGCTCCATGTCTGTGTTATCGTAGTGGATGGTGGCTATTTGGGCTATGGTAGCGGCTGTGCCTGTCCCGAAAGCCTCTTGCAGCGTACCGGCTTTGTGGGCCTCCACCAGCTCATCCACTGCTACCTTGCGCTCTTCTACAGGGTAGCCCAGGTCGCGGGCCAGCGTCAGTACGCTGTCGCGGGTGATGCCTTTCAGGATGGTCGTGCTCACGGGAGGCGTAATCAGCTTTCCGTCGATCACAAACATTACGTTCATCGTGCCGGACTCCTCAATGTACTTGTGCTCTTTGGCATCTGTCCAGATAAGCTGGTGATACCCTTTTTCCTGCATCTTGCGGGCTGGCAGCAGCGCTGCGCCGTAGTTTCCGGCCGCCTTGGCATAGCCGGCACCGCCCTCCGCAGAACGCACAAAGTTCGGCTCTATGGCAACCTTCAGTGGCTGGCCGTAATAGGCGCCCACCGGGCAGGAGAAGATGGTGAAGCGGTACTTGGACGACGGCCTTACCCCGATAAAGTCATCAGTGGCGAACATAAACGGGCGGATATACAGTGCGCAGCCCGCGGTTGGCGGCACCCAGGCAGCATCCAGGCGCAGCAGCTGCTCCAGGCCCTGCATGAAAATGTCCTCTGTAATGGCCGGCATGCACATGCGCTCCGCCGAAATGTTGAGGCGGCGGAAGTTATCCAGCGGGCGGAACAGCAGGATGTCGCCGTTGGCGTCCTTGTAGGCTTTCATACCCTCAAAAATAGCCTGTCCGTAGTGGAGGGCCGAGGTAGCCGGGCTCATGGTTATGTTGCCGTAAGGCAGTATCTCCGGGTTCTGCCAAGCCTCGTCTTTGTAGTCAACCACCAGCATGTGGTCTGAGAAGAGCTTTCCGAACTCAATATTGTTGATATCCAGCTGCGAAATACGCGACTCCGTGACACATTGTGCCGGTATAGTTAGCATATCTATTGACATAGTAAGTTAGTTTTAGTGATTCCTGTTGGGTTAGGTTGGGTTGTATCGTATGGGTTGTTAAATTCTGGGTTTCCAAACTACCTCCTCAGCGCCCAGTTCCTGGGTCATTTTACGGCAAAGAGCGAAAAGATAGTCAGAGAGTCTGTTTAAATATTTTACCACCAGCTCTCCCTCCGCTACCGCTGCCACCTCCTGCAGGCTGATGGCCAGGCGCTCGGCGCGGCGGCACACACAGCGGGCCACGTGGCAAAACGACACCGACTGGTGCCCGCCAGGCAGCACGAATGCCCGCAGCGGCGGCACATCGGCAGTCATAAGGTCTATCTCCTGCTCCAGTAAGGTCACATCCTCCTCGTGCAGGTCAGGGGTTTTCATTTTAGATTTCTCCGGATCGGTGGCCAACAGGGCTCCAATGGTGAAAAGCCTGTCCTGTATCTCCTTGAGAATGTCGAGGCGCGCTGCGTTCACTTCCTGGTCGCGCACCAACCCGATGTAGGAGTTGAGCTCGTCCACGGTGCCATAGGCCTCGATGCGTAAGTGGGATTTGGCTACGCGGGTGCCACCTATAAGCGCGGTGGTGCCTTTGTCGCCGGTCTTAGTGTAAATTTTCATTAGTGCTGTTGCTCTGCCTGCAGCTTGGAAGCTGTGGCAATATCAGTGTTCAAGGTATCAGACTCCACCAGTCCGTCGCGGAGGCGCACGATGCGATGGGCATACTTGGCGATGTCCTCTTCGTGCGTTACCATGATGATGGTGTTGCCTTTGGCGTGCAGGTTCTCGAACAGCTCCATGATCTCATAGGAGGTCTTGGTATCGAGGTTACCTGTCGGTTCGTCGGCCAGGATGATGCTGGGATCGTTGATAAGGGCGCGGGCAATAGCCACACGCTGGCGCTGGCCACCGGAAAGCTCGTTGGGCTTGTGCTTGCCGCGCGTGCCGAGGCCCACACTCTCCAGTGCCAGCTGCGCCTTCTCTTCGCGCTGGCTTTTGTTGTAGCCGGCATAGATCAGCGGCAGGGCCACATTCTCTAGCGACGACTGCCGCGGCAGCAGGTTAAAGGTCTGGAACACGAAGCCGATCTCCTTGTTGCGCACCTCCGCCAGCTCGTTGTCGGTCATGTTGCTCACGTCCTGCCCGTTCAGCACGTACGTGCCGCCGGTTGGTGTATCCAGGCAGCCGATGATATTCATAAACGTGGACTTGCCGGAACCAGAGGGCCCCATAAACGCCACATACTCGCCGCGCGCTATGGTGATAGACACAGACTTAAGGGCGTGAATGGTCTCCGCACCCATGCGGTACACCTTTGAAATATCGTGGGTTTCAATAATGGTGCTCATAGGCTTATTTCATAGTTGCCAGTTTTCGGCGCGTGCCTCTACTTCCTGACGCTTTTGTGCTAATTTCTCTATAAATGTAGTATATTCTGAGGCAGGAAGCAAGCCTTGCAAGGTTTCTGACGCCTGCTCCGCATACGAGTAAAGCCCCTGGTCCAGGCTCTCCAGCGCATAGGCTTTGTAGAGCTGTGCCGCATACGGGTTATACGTAACGCCGCTCAGCAGAATGTTGTACGCCGCCTCTTCGTCGGGTTTATACTTGTTAAAGAACTCGGCGGCAGCCAGCACAGTCTCCTCGTCATACACCAGCATCTTAAGCGCTTGCTCATAGCGACTTGCGGCTTCCTCCATCCGGCCTTTTGCCTCCGCTATGCGTGCCTTAAAGTACAGCCCCATGCGCTTGTCCCGGTCGGTCAGGTAGAGTTTGTCCAGCCTGTTCAGCAGCACGTCATAGTTTTCGGTGTAAAGCCACAGTTTCAGCTGCTGCAGGTTTAGTGCAGAGCGCAGTTCTCCCTCCGGCTTTAGCTGCCCCGAAGCCTCTGTAATGGCATCCAGGGCGGCTTTCCAGCGCTTCTGGCCCAACAGGTAATCAACCCTGGCCACCAGGGCGCGTCGCTTCAGCTCTTTCTCCTGCACTGCCTCCACCAGCGCATTCACCTGTTCGGGCGCCAGCTTGGGGAGGTACGTCAGCAGGTACTGCACCTTCTCCTTATCGGTAGAGGACTGCTGCACCGCCTGTACGTCTTTCTGCAACAGGGCCGCCAGCTCCTGGGCCACCGACACAGCCGCTTCGTTCTCGGTATAGGCCACCTCCTCCAGCGCCGCCACGGCTGCCTCCGGCTGATGCGCCAGTGCCAGTGCATACCCCTGCGACAGGTAAGCCTGCGGGTAGCCACGGTCTTTGGCCTGCTTAAAGTATGCGGCCGCGGCCCGGTAGTTCTCCTCCTCCAGCATCCACTGCCCTAAGGCGTTGTAGTAGTAGCCGCTCTGCACCTCCATCTGCAGGGCCAGGTTCTCCAGGGCGTTTCTGCCTTCCTGCGGCAGCCCGTTGTAATGGTGTATCAGCCCCCTCAGGTAGTACAGGTCGCTGTAGAAGATCTGGTTGCCCGGCGACTTCAGGTACCTGCTGATAGGCTGTAACCGGGTAGTGTCGTCTGTGTTAAGGCGGCTGATCGTTTGGTTGTAGAACAGGGCGAAGTCCTCCACGGCCTCCAGTGAGTCCGGCATAAAGTCTTCCTTGTCCTGTGGATCGAGGCCCAGGAGTTGGCGTAGCACGGCCTGGTTGCTGCGCAGCGTTTTATACTTGCCCTTCAGCGACTCCTCCAGCACGGTTTTGGCCGGCTCCAGCATCGCCTGCCTTGTATAGTAGGCCAGGCGGTTGCTGCGCACGAAGTCGTCGTTATCAGCGAAGCGCTGCGCCAGGTCAAAATAGTACTCGGTGCTATCCTGCACGCTGGTTTGGGCGTACAGCAGGGCCAGGTTGTTGTAGATCTCCGAGCTTTCCGGGAACTGCTCTGCCCCTTGCTGCAGCACATAGAGCTTTTCGAAGAAGAACTGCTTTTCGTCGTAGAGGTTGGCCAGGCGCACGTACAGCTTCGGGTTCGGGCGCTTCTCCAGCGCGTCCTTCAGCCGCAGAATCTCGTTGTTGCGCTGCTGCTCCTGCCGGTACATGGCCGCCAGGCTGTAGTTAGCCTTCACGTTGTTATTGTCGTACACATCGCTTTCCTCATAAAAGCGCTCCGCCAGTATATCGTTGCCGGAGGCGCGGTAAAGGTCGCCAAGGTAGCTGTAGTACCCGGCCTGCGCATGGAAGTACACCCGGTACTGCGTACGCATCACCATCACCACACAGATCACCGAACTCATGATAAAGAAAGAGAACAGCGAGAAGCTGCGCGGCTCATACACCACCTTGTACACCTGCAGGCGCTGCTCCAGCAAACGCCCGAAGTTGATCATGACGTACAGGAAAAAGCCGACGCCAAAGGCCAGGTGCGTGTACACCACCAAATCATCAAACAGCGTGGTGAGGGAGTCGTTGGCGGTGGCGTAGGCGTACCCGATACTCAGGAAGGTGATGGTGGCAAACACCAGGTACAGCACCGCACCGGTCGGGCGGAACGGGAACAGGCCGCCGTATACTTTCTCCCGCTGGCGCATGCCCCAGAAACCCGCCACGGTGGAGAGCAGCAGGATAAGGTAAGCGTTGATATAGCTAACATCGGTGCGGACAACCCCCACGTGCCGCAGGTAAATCAGCAGCAGGCTAAGCAGGTACAGCAAGCTGATAAGTATAAACTGCCACATGCCGAAGCGGCGCTCCGGTGTTTTAGCCTGCGTATTTATCCAAAGCAGGGCATTTACGTTCTCGTAGCTCACCCACAGCATAAACAGCACTGTGGCCACCAGCAAACCGATGGAGCTGTAGTTGACCAGGTGCAGCGTGACCAGCTCGGCCGGGAACTCGGCCTCAGCATACAGCAGCATCCCCAGCACCCCTACAATGACCAGCATGCCCAGCACACGCAGCCCGAAGTTGGTATTCTGCCAGAAAGCCTGGAAGGCGTAGCTACCCATGGCCAGCATGGCTATACTTAGCAGCAGCATGGTTTGGCTTGCGCCTCCCCCGAAAATCTCCAGTAAATCGAAGTTAAACGTAGCCAGGAACAGCATCAGCAGCAGGACGCCGGCAAAGTACGGCAGCTGCCGCATGGTGCTGATGGCGGCCGTGTAGAAGGCGACGCAGATAGCCAGCATCCCGAGCAGCACAGAGGCCACCCAGGTGTTTACCTCCGGCGCGGCCACATCGTACTGCTCAGAAATCAGGTAGCCGTCGGCCGAGAGGGTAAAGGGCTCCAGCAGGCGCGTTACCTCATGCACCGGCATGGGCACCACCTGCAGATCCGTTATCTTATCCCAGGCAAAAACGGCGTTGTCGCCGGTAAAATAGTGATATACGCCCAGCAACAACGCCAGGGCGCTCAACAGAAATAAAAAAAGATAGGGATACTTGGTATGAGTATCCCAGCTTTTCCAGAACTTGATTTTATTCATATTTGTAGGACACAAGTATCAAGACATAAGACACAAGACATTCTGGTTATACTTCTTCTTGCTGCTTTGCCTACGCTTTACGCCGGAGGCCATCGCAGGATAGACCTGTCTCTTTACCTATGCCAGCAGGTTACTCCAGCACTTTAGGTACGCGGAAATAGTCAGAGTCTTTTTTAGGTGCGTTCAGCAAGGCCTGCTCGTGGGAGATCGTGTTACGGACCTCGTCCTCACGCAGCACGTTTACCTCCTCCGACATATGGATGAGCGGCTCCACGCTCTCTGTGTCCAGCTCGCGCAGTTGGTCTACCCAGTTCAGGATCTTGTTCAGGTCCTGCAGCACTTCCTGCTCCTTCTCCTCGTTAAACTCTAGCCTCGCTAAGTGCGCTATCTTGCGGATGGTTTGAATATCTGTTGACATGTACTTTATTATGTTTTTCTAATTCCGTTTGAATAATGCGGGAAACCTGCTCTTTCAGCTGTGGCAGGTCCTCCAGTGTCAGCCCCTTCGTCTCGATCGGCTCGTGCACCACGATCTTAAGCGGGTGCCAGCGTACCTTCAGCTTCCCGTCCAGGTCAGGCAGAAAGTGCTGGTTGTAGGGCATGGTGACCGGAACCACCGGCAGCTGCTTCTCAATGGCGATCCTGAACGGGCCGTCCTTGAAGGCCATCAGCTCCTTGCCGGCCGTTTTCGGAATCGTACCCTCCGGAAAAATCACCAGGCTGCGCCCTTCCTCCAGCGTTTTCACTGACTTTATGTAGCTTCTGGCACTGCTGGTGGCGCTTTTCCGGTCTACGGAGATATACAGCTGCTCGTATACCTTGCCCCACAGCGGCACTTTGCACAGGTCGCTTTTGCCCACAAAGTTAATAAATCCGGGGATGGCATGCAGCACCACCGGAATGTCTAAATAGGAACTGTGGTTGGGGGTAAAAACATAGCGCTGCCCGCGGTTAAGTTTCATGCGCCACTCCACCTGCAGCGGCGTCAGGAACATGCGCAGGGCCGATGTTGACCAGAACCTGTTTACATTGTGTAAATACCTATGCCACCGCTTTTTACGCAGCAGCACTACCTGCAACGGGTACGTTACCACAAACGGAAGCACGAACCAGGTGACGCACCAGGTTGTGTAGATTCTGTGTGATAGGTATTTTATGGCCTTCATGCGTTCAAATGTAAGAATAATCCACCACTGTACAACTCTTGTGCCTGCTGCCTGGCCCCGGCACAAGGTATAAAAGCCAGCGCCTGCCCCTAGAGGTACAGCGTACGCTACAGTTTGCCCTGCTCCTGCAGCAGAAAGGCTGCTTTCAGAATACCGGCCACACTAATGGCATCGGTAATTTCATTGTTCATGGCCATGCGCACTGCCTCTTTAAACGGCACTTTCCTGATGTGCAGTTGCTCAGTCTCTTCAAAAGCGGTTTCGCCGGCGGTTAGTTCCTGGGCCAGGAAAACAAATCCTTCTTCATCGGTTACGGAGTTGGATGTGTGCAGGCGGCATATGTTTTCCCATTTGGCGGCTGTAAAGCCTGTTTCCTCCTGCAACTCCCGCTTCGCCGACTCCAGAATGTCGTTCTCCAGCAGGCCGCCGCCCATCGGTATTTCCCAGCTGTACTCGTTGAGCGGGTAGCGGTATTGGCCGATGAGGTACGTATATCCCTCCTCATCAATCGGAATGATGCCAATGGCCTTGTTCTTCATGCTCACTACCCCGTAGATGCCTTCGCCGCCGCTGGGGTTCAGCACCTGGTCTTCACGCACTTTTATCCAGGGGTTCTGGTAAACTGACTTGCTGGAGAGGGTGGTCCAGGGATTATGGGTTTCGTCGATCATAGCTTATACTGTTTACTGGTGCAAAGATAGGGGTTTGCGGGTTGTGGCAGTATGGGTGGGGGAACTTTGGGAAAAGAGGCTGTCGGTTAATGGTGAGAACGGCTTGATACTAGAGAGAAAGGAGGCGCTGTTGGCATTTATACCATGTTCTTCTAGTGTGCTTTTTCAAGAGGACCAGAAACCCGCTTCGTTAACCTCTTTGCTTACCTTTGGCCACACAAGCAAAACCGGCAAAAGAACAAGCAGCCCAACATATGAAAACGACTTGACAGCCTGGCTCTTTATTTTAAATGAAGAAAATAGATCCATAAGGCACACCGTAAGTACCAGCATAAACAGGCCGTTTAGCCCTATTGGTGTATGTTTCCTTCTCTTCATTATATTACCGCTAACGGTCAAGTATAAGCGTAGTGCGGGTTTCGGAGTGATTCACTACCCACTAGCACTAAACTTTGACAGATGCCAAAATACTGAAATTTAGCGATTCAGCCCGCATTATGCTTTTACAATGTTAGCTGCTGCCCTTTTGTAGTTAGCTCAATGTTTCTTTTATTATTTTCATTCGTTTTTTACTTTTTCGGCCTATACGTTAAGTATGCCTTTATCCAAGAACTCTTTCTTTATGTCTTCATCATTTCAAGCCCCCACGCATCCAGACTTTTTAATATATTTTCCAGTGAATATCCTTTCTTGGTTAACTTGTATTCCACCTTGGGGGGAACGACTGGATATACAATTCTTTCAACTAAATTGTCTTTTTCCAATTCCCTTATAGTTTGGGTAAACATTTTGTTGGAAATATCCGGAAGGTGCTTTTGCAATACACCTGACCGCACAGGACCTTCCAGCAAATGGAATAACACCAAAGGTTTCCATTTAGTACCAATAAGTTTCATCGCAAAGTCGAGCGGACATATAATTCTATTTTTTATTTCATCCATAAATTACTTATTATCAACAAAATACTCTTTTTGGTAACTATATTACTTTTTGGTTAGTTCTCGTTTAATTAGCTAATATGCACTTTTTTTGCAGGACTAAAATAGATTGTTATGAATTTGAGACCGTATCCTAAAACATTTTCCCATATCGGGATTACCGTTCCTGATTTGCACGAGGCTGTAAAATTCTATTCTGAAGTGATGGGCTGGTATGTTATAATGGAACCATCCATTGTCAAAAAAGAAACAGACACCGCCATCGGGCAGATGTGTATTGATGTATTTGGCAACGGTTGGGAACAATTTGAAATTGCACACCTCGCAACCTCAGACGGAATAGGAATTGAACTGTTTTCTTTTCCCAACGGAATTAAAGAAGCTCCTGAATTTAACCCATTCAATACCGGACTCTTTCATTTTTGCATACAAGACCCAAATATAGAGGAACTGATAGAAAAAATTCTGTTGTACGGGGGTAAGCAAAGAATGCCTGTCAGGGAGTATTATCCAGATGACAAACCTTACAAAATGTGTTATGTAGAAGACCCATTCGGAATTGTTTTTGAAATCTACACGCACAGTTATGAACTGACGTATTCTTCAGGCGCATACACTAAATAACTTTAATGTGAGATTTTAAAACAGTATGTTATGATTAGAACCTTAATCAAAAAACTGCTTTTTCATTTAATATTATTACCGTTTTTATTCTTTGGCATATATTCCTGCTTCCATTCGCCTAAATCCAAGCAGACAGAAGTAACGAATGTTGCAGAGTTTAAGGGTCAACAGGTCACTGGTGTATCGGTTAGTGATAAGGGCAGGATTTTCGTCAATTTTCCCAGGTGGCGGAATACGGTGGAAAATTCAGTGGTTGAAATTTCCAAAGAAGGGAATTTGCAGCCTTACCCCAACAAGAACTGGAACAGTTGGAATATTGAACAGGCGGTTTCCGATTCCGTTTTTATAGGCGTTCAGTCTGTTGTGGCATTTGCCAAAAAACTTTATGTGCTGGATACCCGGAATCCTATTTGGGAAGGTACAGTAGATGCTCCAAGGGTTTATGTTTTCAATCTCAAGAATAACAGTTTGGAAGACATTTTGATTCTTTCTGAAGGGAGCTACAAGCCAAACTCTTACATCAATGATTTGCGTGTAGATTTAAAAAATAACGCCATCTACTTTACCGATTCCAATGAGGGTGCCTTGGTTATCTATGATCTTTCTACGAGAAAAAGCAGACGCGTTCTTGACAACCACTTTTCAACCAGAGCCGAAACCGATTATTTAACTTTCGATGGGAAAAAATGGGGTGGTAAACCGGTACATTCTGACGGCATTGCATTAAATCCCAAAAGCAACCGTTTGTTCTTTCATAGTTTAACCGGTTATACATTGTATTCTGTTTCTACGGCTGTCTTGCTTAACGGAACGGAAGCCGAAATAGAAGCCAATGTAAAAATAGAAGCCGAAACGGGGGCTCCGGATGGGATGATTTTCGACAAACATCAAAATCTATATCTGGCGGATTTGGAACATAATAGGATTGACTACCTTACTCCGGAAGGAAAACTGAAAACCTTGGTTCAAGGAGAAAAAGTGAAATGGGCAGACACCTTTAGTATTTATGAAGGACACCTATATTTCACTAATTCCAGAATTAATGAGGTGGGTGAAGATATTTCCGATATGGTATTTACTATCAACAAAATAAAAATCAATTAGAGAGGGATTATTGAAAACCGTGGTAGTCCAATGGTGCTTGTTTTAATAAAATAGCCTATCGCTATAAGTAAAAGTATGCAATAGAAATCAATCTTAAAATTATTTTCAGCTTTTGATTCTATTGAAGATTTTCGCCTGGGTTGCAGCTAACGTTTGGCTAAAAAGCGGTTTAAAGCTTTTTAGCTATTGTTGGCAGATGGGTTTGTAATTTTTCTTCATATTTTAAAAGTTCAAGATATGGATCTCCCTTCCATCCTAGAGCATGAGCAAAAGCTGGTTCTGTTTTATATCCCTGCTCCTTAAGTTCCCTAATGGTTTGCCTGAACTGATTTCCCTTGGACAGTAGAAGATAGTACTCTACTACCATGTGTCTGTAAGCATACTGCTCTTGCGAAGGTGTATTCTGCCCAAATATTTCAATATCAAAGCTTTCAACTATAAAATTAGCAATTACGGTACGTTGATCTTGAACCATTTTATCAACTAACTGAAAGTCTTTATAACTGGAGAAATATTTGAGCAAATTAACCTTGAATTGATCAACATGTTCCCAGTAACAAATAATGTCCAAATCACTGTTTTCTATGTCAATATCTATAGGAATTGTCCCTGCCAATATGGGAGAATAAGGTTGCAGATACTCCATTATTGAATATTGAGTAAGCACATTATATGCTTCTTGTTGCTTTGGAGTACCTCTCTTTAAATATTCAATAATATTGAAATCCATTCTTTTAATATTTCTTTCTGCTAACGGACTTGGTATAGCAGATTGCGAGGCGTAGCCGAAGCAGTACTGCTATACTTTATTGGCGAAGGTTGTTTTCTTCTAGTTAAGCTTCTTTATTGGCAGGAGCGGAAAGTCCATTCTCTTCCTGCCCTTGTTTTGATTGTTATTTGGGGGTTTATCCTCAGTTCTTCATTTGAAATCACCGATAGCTCATTTGTGCCTAAGTCTGTGAATCCCATACCAGGATAGAATATCTGAAACTCACTGTCCTTTACTTTCCTGATTTTGGCTATTCTTGATGTATACACTGCGGAATCTTCGATGACAGTTGAAGTGTCCTTCCATACTATTAGCGTAACAGTGTTGCCTTGCTCCAGCATCTGATTTACTGTTTCATCTGTGCTGGTAAAAGAAACAACAAGAGCATCAGGTGCCTCAATATCATCTGGAACAAGTTCTACTCCTATATCACTAACACAAGTCTGGATGCTTTGCTCAATAGCCTCAGTTCCACCTACTGTTTTCTCCGAAGAAGTACCTTCTCCTTTTCCCTCACAACCAATACAAATAGTACCAAAAACAAAAGCGCCCATAATCGCTCTGAACTTCCTCATGCTATTGTTTTTGCGTTGTGGTTAAATTAGTAGTTACAATCATCGCCAACTAATTGCTAACAGGAACCCTATTCCTGCTATACTCCAAATATAACAGATAAACGGAATAGCTATTCGGCTTATCTGCCAAATCTACAAATAAGCCGAGCCAGGCAACCTGCCACCTACCGCACCAGCTCCCCCACCTTGCTAATCCCACGCTGCTTTGCCTGCGCTAGCAGCTTCAGCAGCAGTATGGCCGTGATAAAGGCGTCGCCGGAGGCGGTGTGGCGGGATTCGGTGGGCAGGTTATACTTGCGGATGAGCGAGTCTAATGTGTAGTCGGAGCGCCGGTAGCTGTCGGGGGAGTGCTGGCGGCGCTCCAGCCGTTTGGCCAGTTCGGCGGTGTCTACGGTGGGGTTGTGCAGCTTGCCGTTGATGCCACAGCGCCGGATCATGCCGTTGATCATCTCAACATCAAAAGCCACATGATGGCCAACCAAAGGGGCGCTGCCCACGAAGGAAAGGAAAAGCATCAGCACCTCCGGCTCCGGCACCCCCTGCCCTACCTCCTGCCGCAGCAGGCCGTGCACTTCTGCGCTTTTGTTTCCTGCTGCCACCTCCTGCCGCACCACAAACTCAAAGCTATCCTGTACCAGCACCTGCCCCTTACACACCCTCACAGCCCCCACCGACAGCACCTTGTCCGCCTTTACATCCAAACCCGTTGTCTCGGTATCAAAAACGACAAAGTCCGCCTCGCTCAGGGAGGTATCTGCAGCGCCCTGGTTATGTATGCGCTGGATGTAGTCTTTCCAGAAGGGAGGATCATCAGGGCTTGCCTGCGGCTTACCCGACAGCAGTTCTTTCAGCCAGCCGCGCATCAGCCCAGGTAATTTAACTGGAAGCGCACCTGCAGCAACTCCTGCACATCGCTAATGGGCTTAAAGGTATTGCGCAGCGTTTGCCGCTCCAGCTTGTTGAGCTGCTCCGGGTTGATGTAGCGCCCGGAGTTGTGGTTGCGCAAACCGCTAAGGGCCCGGTGGCGCATCATAATCTCGTAGGCCATGGCGGCCTCCTGGTAAAGGCCGGCGTTTTGTGGCTCCAGTGCTGCCAGCCTGGCAAAGCGCTTAAAGGTATTGTTTTCGCCGGCCACGCGGTTATCCAGCGTCAGCACACGGGCGGCATCTACAAGCGGGGCCATGGCGCGCAGCTTTATATCGAACTGGTCTTTGTGCTCCCCTCCCCGCTCCACAATAAAGCTCCGGAAAAAGCTGAGCGGAGGCGGGCTCTGCAGAGCATGCTTGGCCAGGTAAGGCAAGAATATCCGCTCCTGCTGTATGTGCTCGTAAACATAGTTTGTCAGCTTCTCTGCCAGGCTAAAGTCCCCGTAAACTGGGCGGTAGTCGAAGAAGATACTGGCGTTCAGGAGCGCCTCCTCGGTAGGCTGGTGTATCCATTTGTAGAAGTAGTGCACCCAGGTGTGCAGCGGCTGGCACCACAAAGGGTTACTTGCCATCATGTTAGCCGGGCACCTCTCAAAGCCGCAGGACTCCAGCACCTGGTTTACCTGCGCGGCCAGCTCCAGAAAGTACGCCTGCGCCTCCTTCTCCTGTGCCGCATGGGCATCCTCAAACACCAGGGCGTTGTCCTGGTCGGTACGCAACAGCTGCTCCTCGCGCCCCTCGCTGCCGATGGAGAGCCAGCAGTAGCGCAAAGGCGGTTCGCCAAGTACACTTTCGGCGTGCCGCAGTGCCCGTACCACCAGCGCATCGTTTATCTCTGTTATAATGTTGGCGATGAAAGCGATGCTCACCTCCTGCTCCAGGTACTTCTGCAGCAGCTCCTCGGCCTGGTTGCGGATGGCTGGCAAGTTGCCGATGCTTTGCGTCTCCCGGATTTCCTGCACCAGCACTGCCGGGTTGTTGCCCTGGGCAAGCAGCAGGTGGTGCTCTGTCAGAACTCCCTCCACAGGTGATTCACCGGAGCCGTCTGCTGTCACGCAAAGGTGCTTTATACGGTGGCGCATCATTAGCAGCAGAGCCTCCGCCATGTGCGGGTTGGGGTGTATGGTCACTACCGGTGCCGACATTACCTCCGTCACGGCATCGTCGATGCTCAGGTGGCCCGCCACTACGCGCCTTCGCAGGTCCGTGTCGGTCAGGATGCCGACAGGGCGCTCCTGCTCATCCACAACAAGTATAAAGCTG
Source organism: Pontibacter actiniarum (assembly GCF_003585765.1). Classification (NCBI taxonomy): domain Bacteria; kingdom Pseudomonadati; phylum Bacteroidota; class Cytophagia; order Cytophagales; family Hymenobacteraceae; genus Pontibacter; species Pontibacter actiniarum. The sequence goes on along the minus strand of NZ_CP021235.1, from coordinate 30,874 downwards.
GAGTCTTTATCGCTCATGATCTGGGCCGCCAGCCGAATGGAGGTCTGGCCGGTGCAGGTTACTTTGTTGCGGTCGGTGTCCAGCGTCAGCACATCCTCCAGGTGCAGCGGCTGCTGCGGGGTGTAGGTGCTCAGCCCGCGGCGGGCTTTGTTGGTCTCCTGCATACTGCCCTGCTGCACCGGCGACCCGGCGGCAAAACCGGCGGCAAAGTATAAAGCCACCTCCGGGTTATGGTACAGGATAGGCTCGAACAGCGCCGTCGGAATGCCGTACACCAGCGCTTCTTCAGCAGCCGTGGCCCTGGAGGAATAGTCTTTCTTAGCGATCAGGGCACGGGCCCCAAACACATCTCCCTCGTCGCATACATCCACCAGGCGCCTCTCATCCTCAGGCCCCTGCTCCAGCCTTACCGAACCCTGCCGCACCACATAAAACACCTCATGCGGTGTGTCGCCCTGCTTAAACAGCACCTGCTCCGGCTCCAGGTACTGCACCCGCACCTGCCCCGCCAGTTGCCGGAGTTCATCCTGTGCTATCAGGTTAAACGGCGGGTACTGTTTCAGGAACTCCAGTACGCGCTCTTGTATGGCGTTGGCGGGTTTCATAGGGCAGTGCTTTTGCTAGTATAAGTTAAGCGTTTTATGGATGAGGTGCAAGGGGTTTGGAGTTAAGGTACTTCTCTGGCTGCCTTCCCGCTGGCGCAAGTTCCCAACCCGTATCTTACCATGATGTGGAGTTGTAAACTCAACTGGTTTGAAACACCGTACTTGCTGCCGCTGTTCACAACTTTTCTGGCCCGCGACGGCCCCTGCTATACTTGCGTAGCCTCTGCTTCCTGCAACTTCAGCCAAGCTGCCCTTTTCTAGCTCCCGTTCATCCTGCAGCTCCCAAGCACCTACTGTTTCACCTTCTGCTTTGGAGTGCTCAACCCAAGGACTGGAAATATTATCCTTTAGCCGCAGCCATCGCAATACAACAAAAGCTAAGTCTCCCTTTGCAGGGGGAAGGGGGTGTTCCTGCAAAAACCGGAGACATATGGCTTAACCTTTCGCCAACTCAACTACAGCCTTCCTCTCCTGTTCTTAGGTAAAGATTGGGGAGAAAAGCAGCAGCTTATGCTACAAAATCTTGAAGCCTTTTCATGGTCGTCAACACCAAAAACAAAAAAAGCCCTGTAGCAGTAGCTACAGGGCTTTAAACAACTAAACTAAATACTGTTACAGTGCACCGTTCTTGATTTCCTCTACTACCTCCGGATCAAGGAGCGTTGAGGTGTCGCCCAGGTTGGAGGTGTCTCCTTCGGCAACTTTGCGCAGGATGCGGCGCATGATTTTGCCGGAGCGGGTTTTTGGCAGGCCGCTTACAATCTGAATCTTGTCCGGCTTGGCAATCTTCCCGATCTTCTCCACCACGGTTTCGATGATCTCGGCGCGCAACCAGTCGTCGCGCTCAGGTTTATCCTTCAGGATCACAAACGCGTAGATCCCCTGCCCTTTCACATCGTGCGGATAGCCCACCACGGCAGACTCAATCACGTGCTCGTTATGGTTGATGGCCTCCTCAATCTCGGCTGTGCCAAAGCGGTGGCCGGATACGTTGATTACATCATCCACGCGGCCGATGATACGGTACAGGCCGTTCTCATCACGCTTGGCACCGTCACCGGTAAAGTACAGGCCTTTGTAAGTAGAGAAATAGCTCAGGCGGGCGCGTTCATGGTCGCCGTACGTGGTCCGGATCATACTTGGCCACGGGAACTTCACGCACAGGTAGCCCTCCACACCGTTCTCAGTGATCTCGTTCCCATCGCTGTCCACCAGTATCGGCTGGATACCCGGCAAAGGCAGGCCGGCGTGGCTCGGCTTCATCGGGGTGACATCGGCCAGGGTGGAAATCATAATACCGCCTGTTTCGGTTTGCCACCAGGTGTCTACCACCGGGCAATCCTCCTTGCCCACGTGGATGTGGTACCAATGCCAGGCCTCTTCGTTGATCGGCTCGCCTACGGAGCCCAGCACCCGCAGCGAGTCCAGGCTATAGGACAGCACGTTGTCCAGGTCTCCGCCCATCAGCGCACGGATGGCTGTTGGCGCGGTATAGAAGATGGTAACGCCAAACTTATCCACCACCTGCCAGAAACGGCCCATGTCCGGGTAAGTTGGTACGCCTTCGAACATCAGCGTTGTGGCACCAGCCAGCAGCGGGCCGTACACCAGGTAGGTGTGGCCGGTAATCCAGCCGATGTCGGCGGTGCACCAGTATACATCGCTCTCCTGGTACTGGAACACGTTGCAGAAACTGTACTGCGCGTACACCATGTAGCCGCCGCAGGTGTGCACAACGCCTTTTGGCTTGCCCGTAGACCCGGACGTGTAAAGTATAAACAGCATGTCCTCAGCATCCATTTCCTCGGCAGGGCAGTCTTTCCCGACAGTCTGCACTTCATCGTGGTACCACACATCGCGGCCTTCCACCATGTTCACGGCCCAGCCCAGGCGCTCCACTACAATTACTTTTTTAACGGAGGTACAGTCCTCCAGGGCCTCATCCACCACACGCTTTACCGGGATCTGCTTCGCTCCACGGTTCAGGCCGTCCGAGGTCAGCACCATGCTGCACTGCGCGTCGTTGATGCGGTCGGCCATGGCCGACGCGGAGAAACCGGCAAACACCACCGAGTGGATGGCGCCAATACGGGCACAGGCCAGCACGGCAATCGCCAGCTCCGGCACCATCGGCATATAGATACAGATGCGGTCGCCCTTCTTCGCCCCGTTCTTCTTGAGCACGTTGGCGAACTGGCACACCTTTTCGTGCAGTTCACGGTATGTTAGCCTGACAAAGCGCTCCTTCGGGTCGTTGGGCTCCCAGATCAGGGCCAGTTTATTGCCGCGCGTTTTCAGGTGGCGGTCCAGGCAGTTTTCGGTGATGTTCATCTTCCCGCCCTGGAACCACTTTACGCTTGGCTCCTCAAAATTCCACTCCAGTACCTTGTCCCACTTCTTGCGCCAGGTAAAGGTGTCGGCAACATCGGCCCAGAACCCTTCGGGGTCCTCTGTGCTGCGCTTGTAGGCGTCCTGGTACTCGTCGTAGGTGCTTACTTGATAATTTGTCATGGCAAGGTGTAGTTCTTGGTTAGATTTAGTTTTAAGGTTTATGAATGCGTTTCCAATGCGCCGCGCCTTCAGATGGTCGTGTATCTCGGTCAGGATAGCCGGGTCATCAATGGTCGACGGCACAGCGTAGGGCGTGCCGTCGGCAATGTGGCGCAGGATGCGGCGGAGTATCTTTCCGGAGCGCGTTTTCGGCAGGCGCTGCACCAGCACCACGGTTTTGAAGTAGGCCACCGCCCCGATCTTATCCCGGAGCAGCGCCACCAGTTCCTGCTCCAGCTCCTGTTCGCCTATGGTTTGCCCGTCTTTAAGCACCACCAGCCCGACTGGCCGCTGGCCCCGCAGGTCGTCGGCGATGCCGATTACGGCGCACTCGGCCACTGCCGGGTGCGAGGAGACCATTTCCTCCATTTCACCGGTAGAGAGCCTGTGGCCCGACACGTTGATCACATCGTCGATGCGCCCCATGATGTACACGTAGCCCTCCTCGTCGATGTAGCCGCCGTCGCCGGTCATGTAGTAGCCGGGGAAACGCTCCAGGTATGATTTCCGGAAGCGCTCATCATCCTCCCACAGGGTAGGCAGGCAGCCCGGGGGCAAAGGCAGCTTCACGGCCACAACGCCCTCCTGGTTCGGTATCAGCTGCTGCCCCTCCTCGTTCAGAATGTGCACCTCGTAGCCGCAGACTGGTTTGCCCGCAGAGCCCGGTTTGGCCGGCTGCAGCTCCAGCCCAGCCATGTTCGCCACCATCGGCCACCCCGACTCCGTCTGCCACCAGTGGTCTATCACCGGCACCTGCAACAGGTTTTTGGCCCAGTAGTAGGTAGACACATCGCAGCGCTCTCCAGCTAAAAATAGGTATTTTAAAGATGGCGTGTCGTATTTTTTCTTCAGCAGCCCGTCCGGGTCCTCTTTCTTGATGGCGCGGAAGGCCGTGGGAGCCGTGAACAGCACCTTTACCTCATGTTGTTGGATGATGCGCCAGAAGGTTCCGGCATCAGGTGTGCGCACCGGTTTGCCCTCAAAAAGGATGGAGGTGCAGCCATGGATCAGCGGGCCGTACACGAGGTACGAGTGGCCTACCGCCCAGCCCACATCCGAGGCAGCCCAGAACACATCGCCCGGGTCTACGTCGTACACGGCCTTCATGCTGTACTTGAGCGCCACGGCATGGCCGCCGTTGTCGCGCACGATGCCTTTGGGCTTGCCGGTGGTGCCGGAGGTGTAGAGTATGTACAGCGGGTCCGTGGCATCCACCGGCACGCAGTCGGCCGGCGCGGCCTGCTCCAGCACCTCTACGTAATCCAGGTCGCGCCCCTGCTGCATTGCCGCCTGTACCTGCGGCCGCTGGAAAATGATGGTGTGCTCCGGCTTGTGCGTGCTGTCGTTGAGCGCCTTGTCCAGCAGCGGCTTGTAGGGTATCACTTTGTCGAACTCGATGCCGCAGGAAGCAGAGATGACCACCTTAGGCTTGGCATCATCGATCCGCACGCAGAGCTCGTGTGGGGCAAAGCCGCCAAACACCACCGAGTGTACCGCCCCCAGGCGCGCACAGGCCAGCATGGCCACCATCGCCTCCGGTATAACGGGCATGTAGATGACCACGGTATCGCCTTTGCCTACCCCCAGCTGCTGCAGCGCGCCGGCAAAGCGGGCCACAAAGTCGCGCAGCTCCGCGTAGGTGTACTTCTTTATGGTTCCCGTTACAGGAGAATCGTAGATGAGGGCCGTTTGATCGCCGCGGCCGTTCTCCACGTGGTAGTCCAGGGCCAGGTAGGCCGTGTTCAGCTTTCCGCCTTTGTACCAGCGGTAGAAGCCGTTCTCATCCGTGGTGAGCACCTGCTGCGGCTTTTCGTACCACGCCAGCTGCTCTGCCTGCTCACCCCAGAAGGCCTCCGGGTCGGCTATACTTTGGGCGTATGCCTCCGCATAGTTGTTTGGTGTTGGGGATAAAGTCTCCATAGTTCCAGTTTTTTAGTTTTCCGTCAACTCGCTGTCAGGTCTTTGATCTTCTCCATCAGGAAGCGCGTGGAGAAGGGCTTCGGGATGTAGAGGTCCGCCCCCACGGCATAGCCTTTTTTAATGTCAGCATCCTTGGTTTTGGCGCTCAGGAAAATAACCTTTGCCCCGTTCATTTCCTCTTTCCCCCGGATGTGGCGGCATACTTCGTAGCCGTCCACGTCGGGCATCATAATGTCCAGCACCACCACCTCCGGCAACTCTTTGTTTACGCTTTCGATGGCCTCTGTGCCGTTGCGGGCGATAAACACCTGATACCCGTTCTTCCGCATCAGGAACTCCAGCGGCATCAGGATACTAGGCTCATCATCCACGACCAACACCTTCATCTTCTCTTTCGCCTTACTCATACGTTACGCATAGTTTTATACTTTAGCGGCGGGGGCCGCCACCCTTACAGGCAGCGTAAACGAGAACCTGGCTCCTTTGCCCGGCTCGCTCTCGACCCACAGCCGCCCTTGGTGCGACTCTATTATCTTTTTGCTGATGGCCAGGCCCAGGCCGCTGCCCTCGGGCTTGCGGATGTTCTGGTGCTTGGCCTGGTAAAACTTATCGAACACCTGCTTCTGGCTCTCCGCGTCTATCCCTTTGCCGTTGTCCACCACGTTTACCTTTACGTTTCCGTCGATGTAGTAGGCGGAGACGATGATGCGGCCGTTTTCCGGGCTGCAGAACTTGATGGCGTTGGAGATAAGGTTGACCAGCACCTGTATCAGGCGATCGCGGTCGGCGTTTATACTTGGCAAACTGTGCTGCACATCCACCACCAGCTCTATCTGCTTCTCCTGCACCAGCTGCGCCAGCGCCTCCACCGACTCCTGTATTACCTCCTTCAGCTGCACCGGCTCCAGGTTCAGCTTTTGGCGGCCGCTCTCGAAGCGCTCCAGGTCCAGCACGTGCGTAATCAGCCGCGTCAGCCGCTCCGACTCCTTCACGATGGTGTGCAGAAAGTGCTCCTGGTCGCTGCGCTCCATCTCCGGGTTGTCGTACAGTATCTCGGACAGAGCCCGGATGGAGGTAAGCGGGGTGCGCAGCTCGTGCGTTACCGTGGAGAGGAAGTCGTCCTTCAGCTCGTCCAGCAGCTTTAGCCGCTCATTGGCGCTGCGCAACTGCTCCGTGGCGCGGCGCAGCTCCATCGATTTCCTTCTGAGCTCATTGTTGATGCTAATCAGCTGCTGCGACTCCCGCAGGATGTTCAGCACCTCGTCTATACTTATCTCCTCCTCCTTCACCACCGAGGCCACCATAATGTGCGCCGACGAGGAGCCGATCACACCGGAGAGCAGTTTCTCGGCGTAGGTCACCAGCTTCGGGTCTGCCTTGCCGGTGGCATCCTCGGGAGCCGGGTACTTGCGCCGGAAGGAGCTGAGGGCTTTGTCGGTGCGCTGCTCGCCCAGAAAGCTCACCAGCAGCGACTTGATATCGGGGATGTAAGCCGTGCCCTTCCACACAATAGAGGACTCGTACACCATGGAGTAGCGGAAAATATCCACGAAAACCTCCGCCTGGTTCCGCTCCTGCGAAGTCTGCTGGCTTAGCAGCGATACGCCAATGTAGAGGCCCGTGTTGAGGAACATCGTCCAGAACATGGCGTGGGAGATGTACCCCATCCCCTCCAGCCCGAACAGGGCAAAGGGCTTGAGCCACCCTATGCCCAGCGGCCCGTTGCTCATCACGCTCGTCGGCAGCATGCCCACCCCCACTATGGAGGGCACCACCAAGGTATAGAACCACACCAGGGAGCCGACCACAATGCCAGCCAGCGCACCGCCTTTGGTGCCTTCCTTCCAGAAGATCCCGCCGATCATGGCCGGGGCAAACTGGGCCACGGCCGCAAACGACACCAGCCCGACCTCCACCAGCGAGTAGTACTCTGCCACGCCTTTGTAGTACAGGTAGGCCAGCAACAGCACCGCCATAATGCACAGGCGGCGGCTATAGAGCAGGATGCGCGTCAGGCGGTCCTGGTTGGCTGTTTTAAAGTATGGCGTGCCGATCATCAGCGGCATCACCAGGTTGTTGCTCATCATCACGCTCAGGGCGATGGTGGCCACAATCACCATGCTGGTGGCGGCCGAGTAGCCGCCCAGGTACACCAGCAGCGCCAGGAGGCTCTGGCCTTCGCTCAACGGGATGGCCAGCACAAACATGTCGGCATCGAAGGCGCCGGGGGCAAACAGCAGGTCGCCGCCCAGGGCAATAGGCAGCACAAAAACGTTGATGGCGAAGAGGTACAGCGGGAACAGCCACATGGCCTTGTTCAGGTGCTGCTCGTTCACGTTCTCCACCACCGCCACCTGGAACTGGCGCGGCAGGAAGAGAATGGCCAGCATCGACAGAAAGATCATCCAGAACCACTCCCCGAAGCCCCCCTCGCCGCTGAAAGTCATCAGGCGGTTGAAGTTCGGCAGCGCCTGCGCACGGGCCATCACATCATCAAAGCCGTTAAAGACAACGTACGTCACAAACACCCCGGCCAGGATAAACACCACCAGCTTCAGCACCGACTCAAAGGCGATCGCCGCCACCATGCCCTCGTGGCGCTCGGTGGCCTCTATGTGCCGCGTGCCGTACACGATGGTGAACAGCCCCAGGCCGATGGCAATAAAGAAGGAGGTGTCCGGGAAAGCCTCCTGCTGTATGGCGGTGCCCGTGAGGATGCTCAGGCTGCTGGCAATCGCCTTTAACTGGATGGAGATGTAAGGGATGATCCCCAGCACACACACAACCGTTACCAGGCTGCCCAGCGTAATGCTCTTGCCGTAGCGCGAGGAAATAAAGTCGGCGATGGTGGTGATGCGCTGCACCTTGCAGATGCGGATGATCTTGCGCAGCACGACCCACCAGAGCGGCGCCATCAGGGTAGGGCCCACGTAAATGGCCAGGTACTCCAGCCCCGAGGTGGCGGCGCGCCCCACACTGCCGTAGTAGGTCCAGGCGGTGCAGTAAACGGCCATCGACAACGCGTATACATAGGGGTTGCCCACAAAGCTCTTCCCGGCAGCGGAGCGGCGCTCCGCCCAGGAGGCCAGCCCAAACAGCAAGGCCAGGTATAAAAAAGACACCCCGATGACCAGCCAGTAGTTCATGCCCGCTGCTTTGGTTTCCGGATGCGCTTACGCTCTACAAACAGCCCTATCGCCACAATGCACCCCAGCCAGCCCAGCATCAGGTACAGGTACAGCACAGGCACGCCCGCCACCACACCGCCCTTGTTAAAGATGGAGAGCACCGGGAAGTTCAGCAGCAGCAGGAAGAGCACGCTGATGAAGAAAAGTCGCCTGCCTTTTACTCGGTCACGCATAGGGTAAGGTTATGTACCATTCCAAACAAGGTGAGGTCCGGAGCCGCGATCTTTAACACGGACTACCACGCAGCCCGGACGGCTCACCTTGCTCGAAACGGTCATCTCTGTACTTGGTGTTAGTGCGCTGCAGCGGCAGCAACCACCCCGCGCGGGATACGGATATCCTCTACCAGCTCCTGGATGTGGGCTGGCGGCGGCGGCGTCATTCTTGATATCACAAAAGATACAATAAAATTCAGCACCATGCCAAGCGTACCAATGCCTTCCGGCGAAATACCGAACCACCAGTTCTCCGGCAGGTTTGCATCGGGGTTGATGAACTTGAAGTACGAGATGTAGGAAATGGTGAACAGCAGCCCGATCACCATGCCCCAGATGGCGCCCTGCTTGTTCATGCGCGTCGAGAAGATCCCCATAATGATAACCGGGAAGAAGGACGCCGCCGCCAGACCGAAGGCAAAGGCCACCACCTCAGCCACAAAGCCCGGAGGGTAGATGCCAAAGTAGCCGGCCACCACCACAGCCAGTGTAGCCGCTACGCGCGCCGCAATCAGCTCGCTCTTCTCAGAGATATCCGGCATAAAGGAGTTCTTGAGCAGGTCGTGGGAGATGGAGGTAGAGATAACCAGCAACAGGCCGGCCGCCGTAGAGAGAGCCGCCGCCAGGCCGCCGGCCGCCACCAGCGCGATTACCCAGTTGGGCAGGTTCGCGATCTCCGGGTTCGCCAGCACCATGATGTCCTTGTCTATGGTCAGCTCGTTTACATCCGGGTTCTTCACGTATTGGATGCGGCCGTCTCCGTTTCTGTCTTCAATGCTGATCAGCTTCGTTTTTTGCCAGTTCTGCACCCAGCGCGGCATCTCGGCAATAGGGCGGTTGCTGATGTTGTTGATCATGTTGTAGCGGCCAAAGGCGCCAATGGCCGGGGCCGTTGTGTAGAGTATCGCAATAAACACCAGCGCATACCCTGCGGATTTGCGCGCGTCCTTCACCTTCGGCACGGTAAAGAAGCGCACGATTACGTGGGGCAGGCCAGCCGTGCCCACCATCAAGGCAGCCGTGATAAAGAACACATCGATGGTAGACTTGGTACCGCTGGTGTAGGGCGCAAAGCCCAGCTCTGTCAGCATGCCGTCCAGCTTCGCCAGCAAGGGCGTGCCGTCAGCCACATCGCCTCCCAGGCCGAGCTGCGGAATCGGGTTGCCCGTCAGCATGATGGAGATAAAGATAGCAGGCACCATGTAGGCGAAAATCAGCACGCAGTACTGCGCCACCTGCGTGTAGGTAATGCCCTTCATGCCGCCCAGCACCGCGTAGAAAAGCACGATCACCATGCCGATGATCACACCGGTCTCGATCTGCACCTCCAGAAAGCGGGAGAACACAATGCCCACGCCGCGCATCTGCCCGGCCACGTAGGTAAAGGAGATAAAGATGGCGCAGACCACGGCCACCAGGCGGGCCGTTCTGGAGTAGTAGCGGTCGCCAACGAAATCCGGCACGGTAAACTTACCGAACTTGCGCAGGTAGGGCGCCAGCAGCAGGGCCAGCAGCACGTAGCCGCCCGTCCAGCCCATCAGGTACACAGAGCCGTCGTACCCCATAAAGGAGATAAGGCCGGCCATGGAGATAAAGGAGGCCGCGCTCATCCAGTCGGCGGCGGTGGCCATGCCGTTGGCCAGCGGGCTAACACCGCCCCCGGCCACATAGAACTCTTTGGTTGATCCGGCACGCGACCAGATCGCAATGCCAATGTAGAGGGCAAACGTAATGCCCACGATCAGGTATGTCCAAGCTAAGATGCTCATTTTGTTTTGCTTTTAAAGTGAGTGAAGTTAATCTTCGTGCACGTCAAACTCTCTGTCCAGCTTGTTCATCAGGATCACGTACACGAAGATGATGATGACAAAGCAGTAGATGGAGCCCTGCTGGGCAAACCAGAAGCCGAGCTTAAAGCCCCCCAGGTGGAACTGGTTGAGCTCCTCCACGAGCAGGATGCCGAACACGTACGACACCGCGAACCAGAGCCCGAGCAGCGTGAGCAGGATGCGCACGTTGCGCCTCCAGTATTCCTGCATCTTTTGTTTGTTGTTTTCCATGTGTTACAAGGTTAGATATTCTGTTTAGGTTGGTGATGTTAGAGGTAAATCATGGCCTGCAGCGTAACCTCAGGCCTGTACTTGATGTCGTTGATGTTGGTAAAGTCCGGGCGGTGGCGGTAGTTGAGCGTGATCTTGGCGTGGTGCGCCTCCAGCAGCAGGTTGGCCCCCACGTCCAGCACTTTCACAGACTGTATGTCGCCGCCGCTGTCGCGCAGCCCGTCGTAGCGGCCGTAGTTAAAGGCGGCGTACGGCTGCAGCCGCGTCTCCTCTCCCAGCGCTCCCTTAGGCAGCAGGTAACCCACTTCCGCGTAGCCCGCGTCGCCGGTGCCCACTGTCGGGAAGGCGTTGCCGCGCAGGCCGCCGCCCTCTGTGGCCGGGTTCAGGATGCCGATGTTGCGCACATGGTTGCGGCCGAAGTCATAGTTGTAGTACACGGCGTAGGCTGTGATAGCCGTGCCGCTCTCCTCATTCAGTGGCATGTCCAGGAAGGCATCCACCCCAAACAGGTCTATGTCTTCCTCCACCACTCTGTTTACTGTGCCTCCCGGCACCACCACCGCCTCTTCGCGCCACATGCCGTCGCTGTTGTGCATAAAGCCGGCGCCAATGTTAAACACCTTCTTAGTGCCGAGGTACGTGCCCACCATGTAGGGCAGCAGGTTCGACTCCTGCTCCAGGAACTGGAAGTTAAAGTAACCCTGGTACACCTTCTCGTTGTTGTTCGGGTTGTAGTTTGCCGCCGAAGACACGGCCCCCGCCGTATTGGTCAGGAAGGGGTTGTTCACCGCTACCCGGTAATCCAGCTTCCCGAGCTTGCCTTTGGCAAAAACGCCCAGCATGCGCGCAAACTGGTCTATGGCCTCTATGGTTGGCCAGTTGGTGATGGGCGCGTCGTAGGCCAGGAAGTTAAGCGTGCTGGCGTTCGTGAGCCGCGAGATTCCGTTCCAGTAGTGCAGCCCCGCCCCCAGGTGCAGGTAGTTATCGAACACCTTGTAGTCTACCCAGGCATCGTGCATGTAGAGCTGCGGCTTTTTACCGTCTGTTCCGAGGTAGCCGCCGCTCACGGCGTTTTGGTTGTTGATACCAAAGTGCGTGAGAATCAGAAAGCGCGGACTGATCTGGGAATAGAGCAGCACACGCGAGCGGCGCAGGCCGACATCAAAGGTGTTGTCTGTCGGCTCCCCGTTCCGGATGGAGCCTGTGTTATTCTCGTTGTAGCGCACCCACACCTGGTTCCACAAAATCACCCGGAAGTACTTCGAGCCGTCCTCATTCAGGGGCACCTTTAACCCCGAACCATATAGCGAGGAACCTTGCGCCATAGCGCTCCCCCCGCAGCAGCAAAGGCCAAGCCCCGCCACTACACTTAGTAACAGTTTTTTCATTGATATTCAGGAATTTTAAGGTTTATACTAGAGGACAGCTGTTCCCTGAATCTTTATCCTATTTTATGGAATTGTGAAGAAAAAGTGTTAGCAGATGTACTTTACTGCTAATTTGGTATACTTGATTTTGTCCTGGGAAGGGATGGTGGTTAAGTGTGTGGCAAAGTGCACTTGGTAGCAGCTGCTCTTGCAGCCCCTCGCTGGCACGAAGGTCCGCTTGTGACTTGATTGCCTCTATTTATACTTTATTACTCCTGCTGGCGCGAGTTTGCAAACGTGTCTGACTATGATGTTGCGTCTGTGACTCAACTGGCTTACAAAGCCATACTTTTTGGCCTCCGCTAACAACTTTACTGGCGCAAGCGTCCGCTTGTGCCTTAGACTGCCCCTGCTTATACTTCCATTGCAGCTGCTTTCCGCAGTTTGAAACGAGCTCCCCTTTCTAGCCTCCGGTCATCCTCCAGCTCCCACACACCTATCGTTTCACTTTATACTTTGGGGCGCTCATGCCCGCGAGGACTCGTCCTGGGGGTATGGCCCCTCGATAAGGGCATCGCGCTGCTTTCGCTTCCTGCCCTCTTGCCTCGGGCTGCCTCGCTCGCGCTCGTCACCGGAAACTCTCGAGGCGCTCTTTTCGAGGGCCCCTACCCCCACCCAAGGACTGGGATCAGGTCAGGTAGCCAAGACTGTTATCATAGAACTTTTTCCTTTTCACCCGCTTCAGCAGAGGTTCTTTGGAGGAGGGCTTTTAGGTGTTGCTTTACAGTGGAGACGCCAGGCTTATGCTTCAAAAAGCAGTTACTGGCCTCCTTAATTTAAGCCAGTCGGAGTTAGTGAGGGGCAACGTGGTTAAGCGATACGTTTAACTCAGGCGGCTTTCGAAGGTGGTTAATGGCTCCCCCCTTACTCCCGGAAACGCTTCCACTTAATCATCATGTATTTGTCGCCGAGTTCTGTGATCATCATACCGGCACCTTTCAGGTTGCCACCGTTTTTGATGTACTCCACCAGCTCCCCGTGGTTCAGTATTTTATAGGTGGGGTGGTAGGCTGTCTGCTCCGGCGCCTTTATTTTATACTTGCGCACCCAGTTCATAACCGACACGTGGCTCACCCCCAGAATGCGCTCAATCTCGCGATAGCTAATGCCCTCGATGTAGAGTTGCAGCGCTTTTGTTACATAGTAGCTGTCGATGTGCTTGCCCAGCTTGTTTACCGTGAAATAGTAACCGCACTTTTTGCAGCGGTAGCGTTGCCGGTCATTTACGATGCCGCTCTTTACGGCTTCCGGACTATCACAGCGGGGGCAGATGGGGTGCTTCATAAGCCACTTTTACAGAGTGAGTAAACACTTAACTATATCAAGTTAGCATATATATACTTATTTAGCAAGATTATCATCAAACAAATACCTGAGTTATAACTTTGTGCATCAGCGTTTTAACAACAAATACCCCTGCCATAAAAAAGCCTCACCATCATGGCGAGGCCTCTAGGTGTAGCAACTCGTGCAGGCGCTATGGCATATCCCGCACCGACACAATCACCTCTTTGTAGTTGTCTGAGTTGTGCAGGAAGTGGACCATCTTACGGGCCACCTCTTCGGGAGAGGCCAGTTCGTTGTTAGCCTTGTACTGCCGGAACTTCTCAACGGTACTAAAGCGGCTGGCATCTATCTCCCTGATCTGCCCTTGCATGCTGGTATCCACCACGCCCGGAGAAAGCGAGAACACCTTTACGTTAGACGCCCTGTTATCCTGCTCCAACTGCACGGTCTGCGACAGCATGTCGATGGCGGCTTTTGAGGCGCAGTAGCTGGCCCAACCGTCTACGGGGTACTTTCCCGCACCGGAGCTGACGTTTACCACGACCTTCTTTGCCGGCTGCTGCTGGTATACTTGCAGAAACGTGTTCATCAGCATGGCCGGCACGATCACGTTCACATCAAACACAAACTCAAAACGCTCGTTCGGCATGTCCTCTCCTACGTAGCCAATGTCGCCCAGCACGCCGGCGTTGTTTACCAGCACCAGCTTCTGCGCCTCCGGATACGGCAGGAAGATTTTCTGCAGGTTATGCTCCACCGCCTCCACATCCGAGAAGTCGAGGGGCTGGTGGCGGTAGTTCGGGTGTTTGATGCTGCAGGTGCGCGATACGCCCACCACATGGTTGCTATCGTCTTTCAACAGTTCTTCGGCCAATGCCTTGCCTATGCCTTTGCTGGCTCCGGTGATGATGTAGATGTTCACTGCGTTCACAATTATGGATGATGAGTTGTTGTAAATCCTAAACTAAAAATACGGATTGTAGCGCTTAGAAGGTACAGATGCCTGGGCCAAGTATAACTCGCTACAATAAAAAAGGCTGGTGCCCCTGCCTTTGCAGCCACACCAGCCTTTTTGTTATAAGCGAGTCACAGACTCGCCTTTATACCTTTGGCGCGGAAGAAACTTCCGCGCCAGCAGTCTTTCATAATTCAGAATTCATCATTCTTAAAGAATGTACTGGCTTAGGTCGCGGTTTTTCACCATGCCCGACAGTTTTTCCTGCACCATGGCACGGTCTACCAGGATGTGCGCGTTGGCACCGATCTTATCCGGCACGTCGAACAGGATATCGTTGAGCAGTCGGCTCATAACAGTGTGCAAGCGGCGGGCGCCAATGTTCTCCACCTCCGTGTTCACCTCGTAGGCAATCGAAGCGATCTCGTCCAGGGCCTCGTCGTTAAACGTCAGCTCCACGTCTTCGGAAGAGAGCAGCGCCTCGTACTGTTTGGTCAGCGCGTTTTTCGGGAACTTCAGGATTTGGTAGAAGTCATCCTTGGTCAGGCTGTCCAGCTCCACACGGATCGGGAAGCGGCCCTGCAACTCCGGAATAAGATCGGAAGGCTTGGCCACGTGGAACGCACCGGCTGCGATAAACAGGATATGATCGGTGGTGATGATGCCGTACTTGGTGTTCACCGTGGAACCTTCCACGATCGGCAACAGGTCTCGCTGCACTCCCTCGCGGCTCACATCCGGGCCGCCACCGCCTTTGTTGCTGGCGCTGGCCACTTTGTCTATCTCATCGATAAAGATAACGCCGGAGTTCTCCGCTTTGAAGATTGCCTCCTCCTTTACCTCGTCCATATCAATCAGCTTAGACGCCTCCTCTTCCAGCAGAATCTTACGCGCCTCGCCGATGGTTACTTTACGCTTCTTGGTCTTTTTCGGCATCATGCCGCTGATCATCTCCTGGATGTTCATCATCGACGCCTCATCCATACCAGGCCCCATTACGCCCATACCCGGCATAGCGCTTTGCGACACGCGGATTTCGATTTTACGGTCTTCGAGCTCGCCGTTGCGGATCTTCTCACGGAACTTCTCGCGGGTGCGCTCGTTCAGCTCGTAATCGTTGTCGGGCATGGAGTTCGGGTCCGTGGTGGTAGA
This sequence comes from Pontibacter actiniarum, assembly GCF_003585765.1. Lineage (NCBI taxonomy): Bacteria > Pseudomonadati > Bacteroidota > Cytophagia > Cytophagales > Hymenobacteraceae > Pontibacter > Pontibacter actiniarum. Next base: position 15,515 of record NZ_CP021235.1, on the reverse strand, counting down.
AACCGGGCTACCGGAGCGGCCCTGGATCGGTGGGATCAGCGCGTCCAGGATGATGTCTTCCACCATTTCGGCGGCTTTCTGCTTCACCTCCTCCTTTTTCTTCTGCTTCACCATGTTCACCGACTGCTCCACCAGGTCGCGCACCATGCTCTCCACGTCGCGGCCCACGTAGCCTACCTCTGTAAACTTAGAGGCTTCTACCTTGGTAAAAGGCGCATCGGCGATTTTAGCCAGGCGGCGGGCGATCTCCGTCTTACCCACACCCGTTGCCCCGATCATCAGGATGTTGTTCGGCACAATATCACTCTGGATGCTCTTGTCGGCATTCATGCGGCGCCAGCGGTTACGCAGCGCGATGGCCACGTTGCGTTTGGCGTCTTTCTGCCCGATGATGTATTTATCCAGCTCCGCTACAATCTGGGCTGGCGTTAACGATGCAATATTATCTAACATGTCTTCTTCTTGTGTTTATAAATCAAACCCGGCCTACAGCTTTGTACCAACCGCACGGCCGTTTGGTTATTAACTACTCTTCTTTTTCAGGAACGCGCGGGTACTGGTCGCGATGGTGATGTAGTGTGTGGCTCCTGAGGGATGAAAAAAGGCACTGCCGTAGTTCAGCTCAAAGTTCCGCACACGCAGCATGGCTCCCAGCGAGAACCCGGCCCCACCGGCCTTGTTATCCAGGCGGAGCTCTTTGCGGCGGAGGTGGTTATAGCCCGCCCGAAGCTGAAAGTTCTTGCTGAACACGAACTCGGTGCCTACCACAAAATGCCGGGCTATTTTATCCCCCAGCTTCTTCTCCTCCTTCACTTCATTTCCGTTCTCATCCAGCTTGGCCGGTGCGTTCGGGTCCAGGTACACGATGTCGAACTGGTAGAGGCGGTGCGCCGTGAGCGAAAGCCGCACGGGCATGTGCTCCGGCTTGTACGTCAGCCCCAGTTGGGCATCCCACGGCATCTCCTGCCGCTCGCCCCCGTCGTAGGTCTTTACCTGGTACCCCACGTTCTTAAACGCCAGGCCCACCGTAAAGTCTTTCTCGGGGTGCTTAAAAACAGCTCCCGCATCGGCCAGTACACCTACGGCTTTGTTCCCGGCTATACTTGACACGGCCACTTTCGCCGTGGCGCCAATGGTAAAGGCCTCCATTTCGCGGGCGTGGGTAAGGGCCAGGGTATAGTCGTTTACGTTAAAAGTACCCAGTTCCATACCGGAGGCGTCGCGTTGCACGAAGTCGCCGTAATTCAGGTAGTTTATACTTGCCGCCCAGCGCCCCAGCTTCTCCGAGTTAAACGCATACACCGCATGGCTTTGCTTGATGTCGGCCAGGTAGCCCACATAGCTCAGGCTCACCTGCCCGTCCATCTCCTCGCTTAGCAGCGCCGGGTTGGCTGTTACCATGTTCACATCATGGGCTCCTGCCGTTACGTTTACGCCGCCCAAGGCCGCCTGCTTGGCACTGCCAGGCAACTCCAGGAACGGAAAACCACGCTGCCCTCCCACCTGCGCCCGCGCCGTAAGCGAAAAGCCCAGCAAGATGCTAAGTATAAGGGCGGCGGTTTTCATGGGCGTTTCAATTATGAATAACTGACTCTTTAGTAACTGAACATTTAGTTTTGAATGAGTGATTGAGTGAATTTTGACTTGGTACTCCTTCTACTCTCCCTAGCTGTCATCCTGGAAGGCTCTCGTGGGCAAGCCGCAACTGCTTTAGAGTTACGCCCACAAGATCTTTTAAAGATGACAAAGGAGATTTATTCAATCATTCGAAAGTCAATCATTCGAAATTATTTCTCAGCGTCAGCTTTCTCTTCCTTCACCTCCAGTTTCAGCGGGTACTTCACCTTTTCCTTCAGCAGGGCGATCTTCACGACATCGTCCACGCGGTCTACGTAATGGATGGTAAGGCCCTTGATGTACTGCTCCGGAATCTCGTTGATGTCCTTTTTATTCTTTTGGCACAGGATGATGTCGGTCACACCGGCACGCTTCGCCGCCAGAATCTTCTCTTTGATGCCTCCTACCGGCAGCACCTTGCCGCGTAGCGTTATCTCCCCGGTCATCGCCAGCCTCGGCCTTACCTTGCGTTGCGTAAACACAGAGGCAATGGAGGTGAAGATGGCAATACCCGCCGACGGACCGTCTTTCGGCACCGCGCCTTCCGGAAAGTGGATGTGCAGGTCGTACTGGTCGAAGAGGCGGTAGTCAATGTCCAGCAGCTCGGCGTGTGCCTTTAGGTAAGAAATCGCCGTCATGGCCGACTCCTTCATCACATCACCCAACTGGCCCGACAGCGTCAGTTTGCCTTTGCCACGGCTCAGTATGCTTTCGATAAACAGGATGTCGCCACCCACCGAGGTCCAGGCCAGGCCTGTTACCACACCGGCCGTATCGATATCCTGGTAAATCTCCTTGTCGAAAATCTCCGAGCCCAGGATTTTCACCACATCATCCGGCTTAATGGTTTTAACGAACTCCTCGTCCATCGCCTTCTGCTTGGCCGTGTTGCGCATCAGCTGCCCAATCTTGCGCTCCAGACTTCTAACGCCCGATTCGCGGGTATAGTCTTCGATCACCTTATGGATTGTTGGCTTCGGCACCTTCACATCCTCCGGCTCCAGGCCGTGCTCCTCCACCTGCTTCGGCACCAGGTGGCGCTTGGCTATCTCGGTTTTCTCTTCCAGGGTGTAGCCCGTCAGCTCGATAATCTCCATACGGTCGCGCAGGGCCGGCTGAATGGTCTCCAGCGAGTTGGCCGTGGCTATAAAGAGCACCTTCGAGAGGTCGTACTCCACATCCAGGTAGTTATCCATAAACGTGTGGTTCTGCTCCGGGTCCAGCACCTCCAGCAAAGCCGAAGACGGGTCGCCACGGAAATCAGAGGCCAGCTTATCGATCTCATCAAGTATGATAACAGGGTTTGAGGAACCTGTTTTCTTGATCTGGCTGATGATCTTGCCCGGCATCGCGCCGACGTAGGTACGGCGGTGGCCGCGGATCTCGGCCTCATCGCGCACGCCGCCCAGCGACATCCGCACATAGTTACGGCCTAAGGCTTTGGCAATAGAGCGGCCCAGCGAGGTTTTACCCACGCCCGGAGGCCCGTAAAGGCACAGGATAGGCGCCTTCATGTCGTTCTTCAGTTTGAGCACCGCCAGGTACTCCAGAATGCGCTCCTTTACCTTCTCCAGCCCGTAGTGGTCGGCGTCCAGTATTTTTTTAGTGCGCTTCAGGTTGAAGTTATCCTTGGTGTGCTCGTCCCAGGGCAGGTCCAGCAGGAACTCCAGGTAGTTGACAGCCACCGGGTACTCTGCCGCCTGCGGGTTAAGGCGGGCCAGTTTATCTATCTCTTTCTTGAAGTGCTGCGCCACCGCCTCCGGCCATTTCTTCTTCTTGGCGCGCTCCCGGAAACGCTCTATCTCCTGGTCCGGTCCCTCCTGCCCCAGCTCGTCCTGCAGCACCTTTATCTGCTGCCGCAGGAAGTAGTCGCGCTGCTGCTGGTCAATGTCGGTATGCACTTTGGAGTGGATCTCCTGCTTCAGCTCCAGCAGCTGGATTTCGCGCAGCATGAGCTCGAGCAGCAACGTACCGCGCTCCTTGCCGTCGTTCACCTCCAGCAGCTCCTGCTTCTGCGCCATCTCCACGTTCAGGTTGCTCGACAGGAAGTGCGTCAGGAAGCTCGGGCTGTCGATATTGTCGAGCGCCACCTGTGCCTCCTGCGGAATCTCCGGGTTGAGCTTCAGCATTTTGGCGGCCGCGTCTTTAAGCGACTGCACCAGCGCCTTCACCTCTTTCTTGCTCTTGTCCATCGGCGTTTCCTGGCAAAGGCTCACGCGCGCTGCCAGGTAAGGCTCCTCCTGCGTTACCTCCTCAATTTTGAAGCGGCTCTGCCCCTGGATAATGATGGTCGTGTTTCCGTCCGGCAGCACGAGCATCTTCAGGATCTTGGCTACGGTGCCGATGTCGTACAGGTCTTCTGCCGTAGGATCGTCCGAGCCTGTGTTTTTCTGTGCCACCACGCCGATCACCTGCCCGCCGCTGTGTGCCTTGCGCACCAGCTTGACAGACTTTTTGCGGCTCACGGTAATTGGCAGCACTACTCCCGGGAACAGCACGGTATTGCGAACGGCCAGTATCGGCAGCTCTTCCGGAAGGTCTTCTTGCTTTATATCGTCCTCTGCATCAGCCGTAATCACCGGAATAAGCTCTATGCTTTCATCATCGGAGATACTGCTCAGTAGTAGGTTTTGTAGAAAATGCTCTAGTGTGTGGTTCATATGTAGATCAATGCCATTTTGACAGGAAAACGCTTATTTCCCCCGGTCTTCCTATACTTGTATAGTTATGTCAAGTCCTGTGCCAAGGGCAGCAGAACTGTTGAATTGTCGTAAATTGGCCCGATGCCCCAAAAAGTAGCGCCAAGTGCGGGTACATTTATCAGAATTTAGCACAAAAATAATATCTTTGGGCTTTGGGCAAAATTGCATCGCTGATGAAACGCTTGTTCCTGTTGACTCCCTTCCTGCTCGCGCTGCTGCACTTTGTGCCGTTGCAGGCGCAGCAGTACAAACACGTAGAGCTTAACCAGCCTGAAAAGGGACTCCAGGTCAAAAAAGTACAGCCTAACCCGGAGCTCCACCTCGACTTTCCCAATTTAAACAAAATTCCGTACTATCACGACCGGAAGCAGCTCGCACTTATCCAAAAGCTGGAGAAGCGCCGGCAGTACGATAAGGTGCTCCCCCTGCTGGAGGGCTACGTGCACCGCTTCGGGATACAGAACTTTTACACCGACACGAGCCTTCTGTGGCGCCTGGCGCAGCTGCTGGAGCGGCAGGGGAACACGGAAAAAGCCAAAGCGCTGTACCGCCTCGTGCTGAAGCACCACCGCACGGATGTTCGCCGCGTCAAGTCCTACTACGACTCCCTGGAGCAAAACACCAAGGACTATTACGTGCCGCTCGACTACTACTATGAGTTGGTGGAGTACCGTAAGTCCATCGTTTCGTTTAAGCCGCCCAAAGGCGTGTACCTGAACATGGGCAACGCCATCAACTCGCCTTACGCTGATTACGGCCCCACCCTGAGCGATGAGAACGAGCTGTTCATCTATACTTCGAAGCGCCACGTGGATGACCTAAAGAACCGCTCAAACGAGGATCTGTTTTACAGCAAGCAGAATAACGGTTTCTGGGAGGAGGCGCAGTCGTTTGGGAAGCCTATCAACAGCATCTACAACGAAGGCTCAGGCTGCCTGAGCCGCGACGGCAACACCCTGTACTTTGCCCGCTGCGAGGCTCCGGACGGCTACGGCAACTGCGATATTTACGTCGCCACGCGGCAGAGCGACGGCAGCTGGGGCCAGATCCAGAACCTGGGCGCCAACGTAAACAGCCCCGCCTGGGACTCGCAGCCGACCCTCTCCAAACAGGAAGACACGCTGTACTTTGCCTCCGACCGCCTGGGCGGCTTTGGCCTCTCCGACATCTACTACACCCACAAAGACGGCAGCGGCAAGTGGGCACCGGCGCGCAACATGGGGCCTGTTATCAACACCCGCGAGAGCGAGGTTAGCCCGTTCCTGCACCCCAAGTACCAGGTGCTGTACTTTAGCTCCCGTGGCCAACTGAACAACTTCGGCGATTTCGACATCTACAAAACATACGAGGTGCAGGGGCACTGGCAGGAGCCGCGCAACATCGGTCCGCTGGTAAACGGGCGCGGCAGCGAGTACTACTTTACCATCGATGGCGCCTCCCGCAACCTGTACTACGCCCGCTCAGAGGCAGACGACCTCCAGAACCTGGACCTGTACTCGTTCCCGCTGCCCATGGAGGCGCACCCGCTCGCGGTGACCAAGGTGGAGGGCACCCTCACCGACTCCGTCACCCATAAGCCGCTTTCGGGGGTTATCTCTATCATTGACATGGAAAACGGCATCGAGATATCGAGCAAGTACATCCGGCCGGACGGTTCGTTTGAGTTTGATCTGATTGACGACACCAGGTACATGATTCTTATCCAGAGCCCGGACTTCTTCACCATTGAGCGGGAACTGGATCTGCGCGGCGACGCCTCGCTGCAGGTGATGACCTCGGTGATCGACTACAGCATTCCGCTGGTGTTCCAGAACATTGAGTTTGACCAGAACCAATCGGCCATTAAGCCCGAAATGGAGGCCGTGCTCGATGAGGTGGCTTACTTTATGATCGACCATCCAACGTACCGGCTGGAGATTGCCGGCCACACAGACGGCGCCGGCGACCCGGACTTTAACCTCTCCCTCTCCCAAGATCGTGCCGATGCCATTAAGCGGTACATTGAGCGCAAGGTAAACATTGAGGACACCCGCATTGATGCTATCGGCTATGGCAGCCGGAAGCCTATCCGGGAGGAGCACACCGAGGAAGACCGCCGCATTAACAGGCGCGTAGAGTTTATCGTTACGAAGCCGAAGAAACAGTAGCTAGGCAGCCTTCTTAGTAGACTCAGCAGCTTCTGGTTAGGATTTTGAATGAGTGAATGAGTGAGCGAATAGGTTATTCTGAATAGCTGAGTGTTGCATTATTGCATATCATTCTTGCGTTCCTGAAAAGATATTATGTGCGAGCCGCAACCACTTTCGCGCCCCGTCACCAAAACCCTTTTTGGATGGCAGCAGGAAACAAGCAGGTACAGACAAGTATAAAGCTGCTCCATCTCTCAACCATCCCTTCCCGTTTGTGGCCGATGTATACGCCACAGCAGAGCAGTGCGGCACCGAGGATACAAGTATAAAACCCGCTCAATCACCCCACCAGAATTAGCTGAAGGCTCTACGAGGCTTTTTGGAGTGCACAAAAAAGGCTGAACTACTACTGCAGCTCAGCCCTTGCTATTTTAAGTATGAAACTCTTAAAGCGAAACCTTCTTCACTGTCTCATTGCGCTGTAGCAGCACACTTTCTGTTTCGCCCTTGTAATTGATATTCACAATATTCATCTGGTCGGAGAAGAGTTCTGTAAGCACCGCGTTCGTTACGTACAGTTGCGGCACGGTGGCCTGCTTTACCGGTACTTCCACATACATCCAGACCACATCGGCATCTTCTTCGGAGCCTACAAACCGCTGCTTCAGCGGCTTTCCCTTCTCTACCTCAAACACCAGGTTGGCATTCAGGTAGTCGGCAAGGTATTTCTTTACCTGCTCGGAAGTGCTGCTGTAGGTTACTTTGGTCTTGTTGCGGCGCGAGAGGGCATCCTCCAGGTCATCCATAAACACTTTAACGGCTACCTCCAGCGCCTGCGAGCGCGGGTTAAAGCGCACATCAGCAATACTGGCGTGGTAATCGTGTGCAAAGGCGGGGCGAGCCACGCCAAAAGCCAGGAGCAGCAACAAAAGCGATAGAAACTTATACTTCATCAGCAGGGAGAAATCGTTAGACAGGAGAACAGAAGCAAAGTTAGTACCAGTTCCTGAAATTACTTCCCGTTCGGCAAATCAGCCAGCACACGCTGGGCCATATTCGGCATGCTGTCACTCACGATGCGCTGCACATTGTTGATGTTGGAGTGGTACGGTACCTTAACCTTGTTGCCCGATACCAGCTCTCCTTTGCTGTCGTAAATGCTGTAGTGCACGGTAAAGTCACGCTCGTAGTTCATGGCGGCGCGGTCCAGGCAGTTCTCGTAAATGGTCTTTACCTCAAACTGATTGATGAACACGTAGTAGTCGATGCCGTACTGGTTGTTGAAGTAGCTAAAGAACTCCGGGTCTTTTACGGTTACGCCGAAGTGCTTGTCCGGGTCCTGGGCTACAGGCAGTGTAGCCGGCTCGCCTCTGGATCCCAGCTTCTCTTTCTGCTCTTTTACCCAGCTCAGCACATTGCCCTTCTCCTCTTTTACCACCGGCTGGTGGTTGAACCGTGACTGCTTGTTATCCTGGTAGTCGTAGCGCAGCGAACCGTAGATGCGGCTCAACTCGCTCACGCTATCGCGGTACACGCCGCCCAGCAGGTGAATGGTTTCATACCCGTCCGGTGCCAGCATGGCGTTCAGGCGGCCACGGAAAACATGGCGCACGTTCTGGCGCGGAATCTTAGACTGCCGGGCAATCTCATAGTCAGAGTCAGAGAAGTATAGGTGCGGGTCGAAAGGGATAACCAGCACACGGCTTTTGGTTTTGTACGCTGCCGGTTTAGGCGCTGGGGCCGGAGCCGCAGAAGAGCTTTCTACGGCTCGCTTGGGAGTAGAGGCAGCCGAGGACTTTGCCACCGGGGCGGAGGCCTTTGGCGCCGTTTTCGGAGCCGGCTTAGCGGTGGCTGCCGCTACTGCTTTTTTCTTTTTAGGGCTGGTGAGATACAGGGTTTGGCCGATCTGCAGCGTGTTGTTATTCCATCGTTGCAGGGAGTCCAGCGGGATCTGGAAGCGGCGTGCAAGGCTGTAATATGTATCGCCCTGCTTTACCAGGTACACGCTATCGCTCTGAGCGGCGATAGCGTGCTGGTTTATATTTTCAAGCTTTACGGCCGGGGCGGCCTCAACTTGGCTTAGTGCAACTAGTACTAGAAAAAGTAAGTTTGTTAAAGTTAGTCTTACGATGGCTCTCATGAGAGGAATCTTTGGTTAAAAGATTATCTTGAATACATCGTTAAAGATAGCGAAAGCCATTAAACCTAACAATAAAACCATACCCACTTTCTGGGCATTTTCCAAAAAGTTATCAGACGGCTTGCGCCCGCTGATCATTTCATAAGTCAAAAACACAACGTGGCCCCCATCCAATGCCGGGATCGGCAGGAAGTTCATAAAGGCCAACACCATGGAGAGCATGGCGGTGATGCTCCAGAACTTGTACCAGTTAAACGTGTCGCCGAAGATTTGCGCAATGCCAATCGGGCCGCTCAACGACTTAGAGGCAGACACCTCGCCACGGAAGATCTTGCCGAAGCCCTTCAGGTTCGCCGTGATCACGCCAAAGGCCTGCTCCGTTCCCAGCGGTATGGACTCGCCCAGGCTAAACTGCCTCGTGGCCGACTCCAGGAGTATCACCGGCATAAACCCGATGGTGCCTTCCTCGCTTACCTGCGCCTGTAGCTTAATAGGCTTGCCCCCGCGCTCGATGGTCATGGTCACAGGCTTGGCCTTATTGGCATGCAGTGCCTCCTGCAGCTCGTGGAAGAACATTACGCTCTTGCCGTTTATCATGGTAATGAAGTCGCCCTCCTGCAAACCGGCTTTATCGGCGGCGCTTCCCTTGGCTACCTGGCCTACCTTAAACGGCTGGCGCGGCTGCACGAAGAGCATGCGGTCCTCACGGTCCGCCAGCCTGTCCATCAGGTCCACTGGCACTTTCAGGTCAATCAGTTGCCCGTTACGGTCGATGGTGTAGTAAGAATCGCGGCCGAGCAGCGCATCCATAGAGTACACATCGTCGAACTTCTCCAGCTTCTGGCCGTTAACAGCCACGATTTTATCGCCGGTCTGGAAGCCGATATCCTCGCCAATATCGTTGGCGATAACACCATACTTCGCCTCAGAGGCAGGCAGGTAGCTTTCGCCGTAGTTATAGGTCAGGGCGATATAGATAACAATACCCGTGATCACGTTCACGATAATACCGCCCATCATCACGATCAGGCGCTGCCAGGCTGGCTTGGCTCTAAACTCCCATGGCTTCGGCTCTTCTTTCAGCGCCTCTGTGTCCATCGACTCGTCCACCATACCGGAGATCTTAACGAAACCGCCCAGCGGGATCAGCCCCAGCATGTACTCCGTCTCGCCTATTTTCTTACCGAAAACTTTCGGAGGGAAGCCGATGGCGTATTTCTCCACACGCATCCCAAACCACTTGGCCGCCAGCATGTGCCCCAGCTCGTGTAATCCCACCAAGATTGTAAGGCCCAGGATGAGCTGGCCTACCATGATCAATATATCCATCTAAAAAAGAAAATTTCGGTTTTAACGCTGCTACAACTTACCGTAACAGCTAATTGTTTACTTGTTTAACAGCTCTGCAGCACGTTTACGAGCCTCCTCGTCGGTACTAACATAGTCCTCGTAAGAAGGATTCGCAATATACGCAACTTTTGCCATACAGCTTTCGATGATGTCTGACATCTGCAGGAAGCCCACCTCATCGCGCATAAACGCACTGACGGCCACCTCGTTAGCCGCATTCAGGATGCAGGGCAGGTTCCCGCCACGCTCCATGGCGTCGAAGGCCAGCTGCAGGTTGCGAAACGTCTCCAGGTCCGGCTGCTCAAAGGTCAGCTGCGGGTAGTCCAGGAAGCTGAAACGCGGAAAGTCTGACCTGAGGCGCTGCGGGTAGCCCAGCGCATACTGGATCGGCAGCTTCATATCGGGCAAACCCAGCTGTGCTTTGATAGAGCCATCCTCAAACTGCACCAGCGAGTGGATAATAGACTGCGGATGCACAACCACCTCGATCTGCTCGTTCCTGAGGCCAAACAGCCACTTCGCCTCTATTACCTCCAGCCCTTTGTTCATCAGCGAGGCAGAGTCAATAGTGATTTTGGCGCCCATGTCCCAGTTGGGGTGCTTTAGGGCCTGTGCCTTGGTTACTGCGGCCAGCTCAGCGGCGCTTTTGCCCCTGAACGGTCCTCCTGAGGCCGTCAGGATAATTTTCTCGATCGGGTTGTGAAACTCACCGGCCAGGCACTGGAAGATAGCACTGTGCTCCGAATCCACGGGGTATATGTTCACCCCGTACTCCCGGGCCAGGTCTGTGATCAGTTGGCCGGCCACCACCAGCGTCTCCTTATTAGCCAGGGCAATTTGCTTGCCAGCTTTGATGGCGTGGATGGTAGGCAGCAAACCGGCATAGCCGACCATAGCCGTCAGCACCATGTCGATTGTAGCCATTTCCACCACTGAGCAGAGAGCTTTGCTGCCGGTGTATACTTTGATATCTTCCTGCTGCAGCGCCTCCTGCACCTGTTCGTAGAGGTCTTCGCGACCAATCACCACGGAGTTTGGCTTAAACTCCAGCGCCTGCTGTATCAGCAGGTCGGAGTTACTGTAGGCTGTGATCACCTCCAGCTCAAAGTTATCCGGGTTGGCCTTGATTACTTCCAGGGCCTGTGTGCCGATGGAGCCTGTGGAGCCAAGTATGGCGATTCTTTTCATTTTGTTTCCTTTATGATAAAAGCTTTTATGCTTTTACAATCATAGTCTTATTATATATGTTGGCTTGAGCTGTCGTGGTTACTACCTATCAAAGTTAGCATAGGTGTAGCTTATCTACGGCTTCAGTTCCGGCCTTTTTCATTGCTAGTTACTTGCGCTCCGAGCCCGCGAGGACTCGTTTTCCTACTCGGCGCTGCTTTCCTTTCCTGCCCTCGTGCCTCGGTCTGCCTCACTATCGCTCGTCACCGGAAACTCTCGAGGCGCCTCCTAGAAAAACTGGAAAAATTTTTCCTTCGATCAAAAAAACCGTCTCCCTAACGAAGTATGGTCATACCTATAACAACTTTAGCCCCTAAAATTGTACATAATCCACAATGGCTACAGAGCAGAAACTTTTGCCAGGTGCACAACGATGATTTTTTGTCCGAGCGGTCAGCGAGTTCAAAATCGTCTTGATTCTTTTGCTTACTTTTCTCATCAAGGAGAAAAGTAAGGCCCAGCCGGCGAGGCGAAAAGCTAGCTAAGGGCTTAACTGTCAACACTTACTCACTTCTATTAACCCATCCGCTAACTTTCTGTCGTTGCTTAGCCTTGGCACTTTGTTCTGCCCGCCCAGCTTTCCCTGCGATTTCATGTAGCTCTGAAAAGTGCCTTTGGGAAGTGCTGTAAGCTTTAGCTTCTGGAGGATGTTCCCTGTAATCAGGTCATCGTAGTAAGCGTTGAACGTACGCAGCTGCCTGTCCAGCTCCTCTGCAAACGCAGCCTTGTTCAGCGGCTCCTTTGCGAACTCCACCAGCCACTCGTGGTACGACTGGCCGTTGTCCTGGCTTACAAACGGAGCCACGGTAAACTCTATCAGCTCCACCTCCGGGAACCTCACCATCGCCCGTTTCATGGCTTTCTCCACTTCCTCCCCAATCACGTGCTCGCCAAAAGCGGAGATATAGTGCTTGATGCGGCCGCTTACAACCAACTTGTAGGGCTTGGTAGAGGTGAACTTAACGGTATCGCCGATGGAGTAGCTCCACAGGCCGGCATTGCTGCTCACCACCAGCGCATAGTTCACGCCGGGCTCCACCTCTCCGATTGTCAGGCGCGTAGGGTTTTCGTTGAAGTACTCTTCCGAAGGTATAAACTCGTAGAAGATGCCCGCATCCAGCAACAGCAGCAGCCCAGGGTCATTTTGTTTATCCTGATAGGCAAAGAAGCCCTCGGAGGCTGGAAACAGCTCAATGGAGTCTACTTTTTTACCCACCGACTCAAACAGCTTCTTGCGGTACGGCTCAAAGTTAACGCCACCGTACACAAACAGCTGGAAGTTCGGGAATATGTCTTTGATGGGTTTGCCGGTTTGCTGGATCAGCTTATCGAAGTACATCTGCACCCAGGGCGGAATCCCCGAGATCAGGGTCATGTTCTCGTCCAGGGTCTCCTCAATAATCTGATCGAGCTTTGCCTCCCAATCGTCAATGCAGTTGGTCTGGTAGCTCGGCAGCTGGTTTGTGCGCAGGTACCCCGGCACGTGGTGGTTGACGATACCTGACAAGCGGCCGGTTTTAATGCCGCCCACTTCCTCCAGTTCCGGGCTGCCGGACAGAAAGATCATCTTCCCGTCCAGAAACTGAGCCTTTCCAGTTTCGTGCACATAGGCCAACAAGGCATCGCGGGCACCGTTGATGTGGTTCGAGATAGAGTCCTGGGTGATGGGGATATACTTGGTTCCGGAGGTAGTGCCCGAGGTTTTCGCCAGGTAGAGCGGCTTTCCGGGCCAAAGCACATCCTTTTCGCCCTCCTTTACCTGGCCGAAGTACGGCGCCAGCCCCTCATAGTCACGAACGGGCACGGCCTTCACAAAATCGGCGTGCGTTTTTATACTTGCAAAGCCGTGGTCACGGCCAAACTTTGTGCCCTGCGCCTTCTGAATGATACGCTCAAAAACAGCTTTCTGTGCCTCTACCGGATGCTCTATCCAGTTTTGGTGCTTCCTGTGCACATAAGCCGCCAGCGGCTTGCTCAACAATGCTTTTACACCCATACAGTTATTTTTAGTGGCAGGTAAAGATAACCAGATAATGCTGCAATGCCATACTAAAACAACCTCCTTCTCATTGCCAGGTTTCACTTTAAGCCCCTGAAAACCTCTGCCTACGCCATTCATTTATACCTTGCTAGTGAAAACGGCTGGCTGGCGCAGGTAAGTATCGCTGGCACCAGAGGAAAAACGCCCTCCCCCGGAAACGCTGGCCGCAACGGCCAGAACAGGGGTGCCAGGCGCAACTTTACAGGCCAAACTTGTCGAATAAATGAGTATATTGCGGGAGGTCCATTATGCTGGTCCCCTATGTTTCACGAAACCCTTTTATAATGGCAGCATCTGGTAGTAATGCACGATCGACGTTAATTGTGCAGCTAAGCCCAACGCGAAATGCAAAACTATCTTTTACCGTGCAGCTCGTGCTCACGCTGTTCTGGCTAGCCTGGGCGTCTATGCTTCTTTTTTCCGCTGAGCGGGCCTATGCGCAGGACTACCTGTACTATGCTTTCTTTGGACTGGCTATTGTTTTCCTCTTTTATGTGATTCTGCAAAACACATCGGTTTTCGGGGTGCAGTCTTACATTGAGGTAACGCAGCAGTACATTGTGCAGAAGTTCGGCGTGTTCCGCACCAAACACCTGATCCAGATCCCGGATATTGCCGCCGTGCACATCACGCCGCTGGCGCTGCGCCTCACCCTGCAGGATGGCTCCCAGGTGTACTTGGACCTGAAGCAGGTGCGCAAAAAGCGCGACCTCGACAAGATCAAAAACAAGATCCGCGACCTGGCTGAGCTACACAACTATGAACTGACAGACACGATGGGCAACAGAATCTAGCCCCCTGTAATTAAGACATACAGCAAAAAAAGAGCGGCGGCCATACTTGCAAGTATGGCCGCCGCTCTTTTTTATAGCTATTTTACCGGATCAGCCGGCTTTGGTCTTAAACTTCTTCTGGAGCTCCTGTATGCTGGCTTTAAACTTCTTATCTGTATCAATCAGGTCCGAAACTGTTTGCACCGAGTGGATAACCGTACTGTGGTCGCGGCCGCCGAAGTGGTAGCCAATGGATTTGAGCGAGTGGCTGGTGAACTCCTTGGCAAAGTACATGGCCACCTGGCGCGCCGTCACAATCTCTTTCTTACGCGTTTTGGCTTTCAGCGAGTCCAGGCTTACCTGGAAGTACTCTGCTACGGTTTTCTGGATGAAGTCGAGGTTCACCTCCGTCTCCACATCCTCTATTATATGTTTCAGGGCTTGTTTGGCAAGTTCCAGGTCAATCTCCTTGCGGTTCAGCGATGATTGCGCTATCAAAGAAATCAATACGCCTTCCAGCTCACGCACGTTCGTATCTACGCTGTATGCCAGGTACTCCACCACGTTATCCGGAATGTCAATGCCGTCGCCCTGCATCTTTTTCTGGATGATGGCCATACGCGTTTCGAAGTCCGGGCTCTGCAAGTCTGCCGTCAGGCCCCACTTAAAGCGGGATAGCAGTCGTTCTTCCAGTCCTTTCAAGTCACGCGGCGGGCAGTCAGAGGTCATTACAATTTGCTTGCCGGACTGGTGCAGGTGGTTAAAAATGTGGAAGAACATCTCCTGGGTTTTGTCCTTCCCGCTCAGAAACTGCACGTCATCAATGATCAGGATGTCCACCAGCAGGTAAAAGTTGGCGAAGTCCTGTACATTATTTGTCTTTACAGACTCGATGAACTGGTTCACGAACTTCTCAGACGAAACGTAGAGGACAAACTTCTCCGGGTTGCTGTTCTTGATGTTGTTGCCGATGGCCTGCACCAGGTGCGTTTTGCCAAGGCCCACCCCACCGTAGATCATGAGCGGGTTAAAGGAGGTGGTACCCGGTTTATTGGCCACGGCATAACCTGCCGAGCGGGCCAAACGGTTACAGTCTCCCTCAATGTAGTTCTCGAAGGTATAAGCCGGGTTGAGCTGCGAGTTCAGGAAGTTGCGGTCGATGGTCTTCGACTCGAACGGGCTCTTGATAAAGCTTTGCTCCGGTTTATAGGAGTTCACGACCGCGGCAGGTATGCGTTTGGTCGGGATGTTGACCGTCTGCGGTTTGTTGCCGTCGTTGCCCCTGTCAACAATAATAGAGTACTCTAGGCGGCCCTCACTTCCGAGTTCCTGGTAAATGACCTTTTTCAGAAGCTGCACATAGTGCTCCTCCAGCCACTCGTAAAAGAACTGGCTAGGCACTTGTATGGTCAGTACGCTGTCGCGCAGGGATACAGGCTTAATCGGCTCAAACCAAGTCTTAAAACTCTGTTCGCCAATATTCTCCTTGATCACCTGCAGGCAGTTATTCCATACAGTTGAACAGTCTTTGATCAT